>NZ_JBWBZC010000026.1:0-71515 GCF_056174845.1 Pseudomonas sp. CC11G | reverse complement strand
ATTGCGCAGGGCTACCGCGCAAAACAGCGTTGCGCTGCGTAAAACACGCACAGGCCAATCACACCGGGAATGCGGTAGCTGTCCCACACCAGCATCAGCACCAGGGCCGAGAGCCCGAGCAACAGAAGCAGGGCGAACACCAGCGCAAAGCCGGCGAACAGCAGCAGGTTGAGGGTGCGACCTTTCTGCTCCTGCAGTTCGATGCCGAACAGTTCGACATGGGTATGCAGCAAGCCGAGAAACGCCGCCGTCAGACGTTTGGGCGAAGGGCCACGCCCTTGCAGGGGTGGGGGGGTAGGGCGTCCATTCCGTCTCTCATCTCAGCGGCGCGAGGCCAACAGGCCAAGGAGGAAACCGACGCCGGCCGCGATGCCGACCGACTGCCAAGGGTTTTGTTGCACATAGGCTTCGGCGGTAGCCACGGCCTCTTCGGCGCGTTCGCGCACGGTGTATTCGGTGAGTTGCAGGGTGTCGCGGGCGCGTTTGAGGCTGTCGTGAATGCTCAGGCGCAGTTCGTCTGCTTCATCGCCGGCCAGGGCCGCCGTGTGTTCGAGCAGTTTTTCGGTGTCGGCGATCAATGCGTTGAACTCGGCGAGAAGCTCTTCCTGAGCGCGTTCGTTGGCCTTGCTAACCATAGTGAATCTCCGTGGTAGGTGGTGTGAGTAGAGGTCTTTGGGTTTGGAGCCGGCAGCCGGATGGATGGTTCCATCTAATGGCAGCTCGGCGGCCCGCCCTTACGGCCGGGGCGCGCTGGTATAGCGCTTGCATTGTGCTGGTGCGTAACAGGCTGGGTTTGCGCCGTAATCGCGCATTTACCGCCTTGAATACGGTAGCAACAGTGTTGCTCAACCGAATGAAAAATAAAGAAAAGAACTGATCGCTCAATTTTCCTGCCCGTTTCCCTGGTACTAAATCGGTTCGCTCCGTTGAGCAGAACTGGTGCGTTGCGGCGTCATCATGGTGCGTGGTTGCAGGGCTTTGAGCTGCTTTGGTGCTTTTTTCGCTGCCGGAGTCGCTTTACCGATGGAAAACCTCAACAGCGCCGTGCAAACGCTTATTCACGGCTCCAACACGGTGTTCATTCTGCTGGGTGCCGTGATGGTGCTGGCCATGCATGCCGGCTTCGCGTTTCTGGAAGTTGGCACAGTCCGGCAAAAGAACCAAGTAAACGCCTTGTCGAAGATCATTTCCGACTTCGCCATGTCGGCCCTGGCCTACTTTTTTATCGGCTATTGGGTGGCCTACGGCGTGACCTTTATGGTGCCGACCCACGAACTCACCGTAGACCACGGCTACGCGCTGGTGAAGTTCTTCTTCCTGCTGACCTTCGCGGCGGCCATTCCAGCGATCATTTCCGGCGGCATTGCCGAGCGCGCCAAGTTCGGCCCGCAGCTGTGCGCGACGTTGTTGATTGTGGCGTTTATCTACCCGTTTTTCGAAGGCCTGATCTGGAACGGCAACTTCGGTCTGCAAGACTGGTTGGCCGAGCGCTTTGGCGCGCGCTTCCATGACTTCGCCGGTTCGGTGGTGGTGCATGCCATGGGCGGCTGGCTGGCACTCGGCGCGGTGCTGCTGCTCGGCAAGCGCAATGGCCGCTACCGCGATGGAAAACTGATGGCGTTCGCGCCGTCGAATATTCCGTTTCTGGCCCTGGGCTCGTGGATTCTGATTGTCGGCTGGTTCGGCTTTAACGTGATGAGCGCGCAAACCCTGGATGGCGTGAGTGGCCTGGTGGCGGTGAACTCGCTGATGGCGATGGTGGGCGGCACGGTGGCGGCGTTGTTCGTCGGCCGTAATGACCCCGGCTTTTTGCACAACGGGCCGCTGGCTGGCTTGGTGGCGATTTGCGCCGGCTCCGACTTGATGCACCCGGTGGGCGCGCTCATCACCGGCCTGGTAGCGGGTGCGCTGTTTGTGTGGGCGTTTACCGCCACGCAGGTGAAGTGGGGCATTGATGACGTGCTCGGCGTGTGGCCATTGCACGGGCTGTGCGGTGTGTGGGGCGGCATTGCCTGCGGGATTTTTGGGCAGGAAGTGCTGGGTGGGTTGGGCGGGGTGAGCCTGGTTAGCCAGTTGATTGGTACCGGGCTGGGTGTGGTGGTGGCGTTGGGCGGCGGCTTGCTGGTGTACGGCGTGTTGAAAGCCACCAGCGGGATTCGCTTGAGCCAGGAAGATGAGTATTACGGGGCGGATCTTTCGATTCACAAGATTGGGGCGGTGAGTCAGGACTGACACCGAGTATCGGCGGATATCCGCTTTGCGGATATTCGCCCCACGCGCTGATCACGCGAAACCAACACCGTCATTCCCGCGTAGGCGGGAATCCAGAATGTTCCGTCGGACGGACGATTTCGCCACGTTCAAAATTCTGGGTCCCCGCCTGCGCGAGGACGACGGGGAAGGGATTGAGGGGCGTGTTAAGGCGCGCTAGCAAACGAGACTATCGGCCTGCCGATACAACATCAGCGGATTCGCGTGTACGCCGGATCACGCGAAACCAACTCCGTCATTCCCGCGTAGGCGGGAATCCAGAATGTTCCGTCGGACGGGCTATTTCGCCACGTTCAAAATTCTGGGTCCCCGCCTGCGCGAGGACGACGGGAAGGGATTGAGGGCGTGTTAAGGCGCGCTAGCAAACGAGGCTATCGGCCTGCCGATAAAGCATCAGCATCTTGCGCGTAATGGTCTGGTGAATGTCGTCGCGCTCAAACGTGGACAAATGCGTCAGCTTGTTCACCTGCAACCGGTGCAGGTGGATGTAGGGCATCTGCTGATCAAACTCGCGCAAGTCGCCTTTCATCATGATCGGCAAAAACACATCCCCGAGCTTTTTCTGGCTGCTGATGATTTTTGCCAGCGCCGGCTTGAAGGGCATGGTTTTCGGCACGCTGCCGTCGTCTTTCATTTCGGTGCTGAGCAGCAACCCCGGCTTGCCTACCAACACTCCCGGCAATACGCATAACCCGGTTTTACGCACGGCGGCGGCGTCGATGCCGTGCAGGGTGTCGTGGAAGGCGTAGGCGTTGGGCAGCACGACCATCTTGCGGCCCAGGTCGGAAGGGAAGTGCAAGGTGTAGTTGGTGTAGAGCTGGCGCACTGACTCGGAATACACGCAGAAGCGGTTCTCGAACAACCGGATAAAGCGCTCGGCCAGCTCGCGGCGGGCCATGCTCTCCATATCCCAGATCAGGTCCTGGTTTTCCGGTTGTTGGAGGTTGATCTCCTGGTGTTCCATGCTCGTCATGCATCCCTCATACGCGAAATTGGCGTAACAGCCGGTTTAGCTCGTCGGCTAGTTCGTTCAAGTGTTGGCTGGCGCTGCTCGATTGCTCGGCGGCCATCGCCGTGTTGTGTGCCAGGCCAGCCGCGTCGGTGACGTTCTGATTGATGTCTTCAACCACATGCGCCTGCTGCAACGTTGCGCTGGCGATGGAGGCATTCAGGCTGGTCAGGTTGCGTAACGACTGGCTGATCTGGTTCAGGCTTTCCCCCGCCTGGCGCGCCTGTTCGACGGTCAGTTGCGAGGCCTTGCTGCTTTCGTTGATGACGTTTACCGCCGCTTCGGAGTTCTTCTGCAGGCGTTCGATCATCACTTGAATCTCGGCCGTGGACTTTTGCGTGCGCTGGGCCAGCAGTCGCACTTCATCGGCCACCACGGCAAATCCGCGGCCCTGTTCGCCGGCCCGCGCAGCCTCAATGGCGGCGTTAAGGGCGAGCAGGTTGGTCTGTTCGGCGATGGAGCGTATCACTTCCAGCACGCCGCCGATCTGGGTTGTTTCCTGGGCCAAAGTTCGGATGACTTCCACGGCCTCATCGATGGTGCCGGAGAGCTTGTCGATCTGTAGCAGGCTGCGTTCGATATTGGCCTGGCCCTGCTTGGCATTGGCCTCGGCACCTTGCACTTCGCCGGAGGCTTGTTCGGCATTTTTGGCGACATCCTGCACGCCGTAGGTGACTTCATTAATAGCGGTGGCCACCTGCTCCATTTGCATGGCTTGCTGCTGGCTGTCTTGCTGAGATTTGACGGCCACGCCGCCCAAGGTATCGGCGGACTGATTGAGGGCCGTGGCGGCCTGCAGCATCTGGCCGATCACCGAACGCAGTTTGCTGGTGAAGGTGTTGAAGTGGCTGGCCAAGGCGGCCAGCTCGTCGTTGCCGTCGCTGTGCAGGGTGCGCGTGAGGTCGCCTTCGCCGCTGGCGATATTGGCCATGGCACCGACCACCTCGTTCAATGGGCGGGTAATGCTGCGGCTGATGGTCAGCACCAGCAGCGTCATCAACACGGCGATGCCCAGGCCCAACAACGAGGCGCGTATGGCCTGCTCGCGAAACTCGGCCTGCATGTCATCGATATACACGCCAGAGCCGACAATCCAGTTCCACGGCTGGAACAGCTGCACGTAAGAGACTTTCGGCACCGGGTCGCTGGCGCCCGGTTTCGGCCAGCGGTAATCGACCATGCCGGCGCCCTTGGCCTTGGCGACGGCGACCATCTCGTTGAAGAGGAATTTGCCGTCGGGGTCTTTCAGGCCGCTGAGGTCCTGGCCTTCGAGCTTGGGGTTGGTGGGGTGCATGATCATCTTCGGACCGAGATCGTTGATCCAGAAGTAATCATCCTTGCCGTAGCGCAGGCCGCGGATGGCTTCCATGGCCTGTTTTTGCGCCTGTTCGCGGGTGAGGGTGCCCGCCGCTTCAAGGCCTTGAAAATAAGTCAGCACGCCGGCGGCACTTTGCACCACATGTTGGGTCTTTTGAACCTTGGCGGTGTACAGGTCGTGGTTAATCTGTTGCAGCATCAACAAGCCAAGGCTGACCAGCATGATCAGGGCGACGCCCAGAATCAGCCACAGCCGACTGTGAATCGGTAGTTTGCGCAGGCTTTGCATGAGGCGGAACTCCAGGCGTTTTTGTTGTTGTGCTGCCTTGACGGTAGGCGCTGGTGATGGCTTTGCAACAGTACAGGTGAAATGTGCTTAAAGGCAGCAGCAACCGTAGGAGTTGTCTGCTACATTTCGGCGCCAAAGCGGCATTCCCAAGCGCCTGAAGCTCGGTTGGTCTTTGGTTTTTTTTCTGCCGACACTTTTCGTCGACAACATTATCTGGCGATGCGGGGCATCGCCCATTGGGGGAAGTTGAATGGATCTTTGGAGTGCGGCGCAGGCGTTGATTCTGGGTATTGTCGAAGGGCTCACCGAGTTCCTGCCGATTTCCAGTACCGGGCACCAGATTATCGTCGCCGACCTGCTGAATTTCGGCGGGGAGCGGGCCATGGCGTTCAACATCATTATCCAGCTCGGCGCCATTCTGGCGGTGGTCTGGGAATTCCGGAAAAAGATCTTCGACGTGGTGGTGGGCTTGCCCAATGACCGCCAGGCGCAACGCTTCACCGGCAACCTGCTGATCGCGTTCTTCCCGGCCGTGGTGCTCGGGGTGATTTTCGCCGACCTGATTCACCACTACCTGTTCAACCCCATCACCGTGGCAACCGCTCTGGTTATCGGCGGTGTGATCATGCTGTGGGCGGAAAAACGTCAGCACGTGGTGCATGCCGAAACCGTCGATGAAATGACCTGGAAAGACGCCCTCAAGGTCGGCTTTGCCCAGTGCCTAGCGATGATCCCCGGCACCTCGCGCTCCGGCGCCACCATTATTGGTGGTCTGTTGTTTGGCCTGTCGCGCAAAACCGCCACCGAGTTTTCGTTCTTTCTGGCCATGCCCACCATGGTCGGCGCGGCGGTGTACTCGGGCTATAAATACCGCGACCTGTTCCAGCAGAGCGACCTGCCGGTATTCGCCATCGGCTTCGTCACCGCGTTTATCTTCGCGATGATTGCCGTGCGCGGCCTGCTGAAATTTATCGCCAACCACAGCTATGCGATGTTCGCCTGGTACCGTATTGCCTTCGGTTTGCTGATTCTGGCCACCTGGCAGTTCGGCTGGATCGACTGGAGCGCGGCTCAGCCTTAAGCTACCGAACGTAGTTTAGTCAGGTAGCCCGCATGAGCCGCAGCCCCAGCTTCCCGGTTTCGCCCACCGAGCGTTTCGACAGCCCGGAGCAAACCGACATCACCCGCGACGTGGTGCTGCGTTATCACTTGTGCTGGAAATACCGCGACCTCGACGGGGTGATGGCGCTCTATCACCCCGATGTCGAGTACCACGACTTCTTCCAGAACCGCGTACTGCATCTGGACGAGCTGCGCGAATACGTACGCGCCACCATGCCCCGTGACCCCGAAGAGGCGCTGGAACACAGCGACCGCATTCGCATGGACGGCGACACCGCCTTTATTCAATACCGCATCACCTTGCGCGGCGGGGAAGGGCTGGTGTCGTTTCGCACCAGCGAGGCGATTACGGTGCGCGACGGGCTGATCTGGCAGGTGAACGAATACGCATCCCTGATGCACGAAGCCAGCGGCGCCAACCCCGAAGCCAGTGACAGCCGTCCGGCCATCAGCCGCCTCGGGTTGTCGGCGCGCCAGTTGGGGTTTCTGGCCGACGACCTGCAGCACTACTTTCAGCAACACCAGCCGTACCTGGATGCCGAGCTGAACCTGCAACACGTGGCCACCGCCACCGGCTACAGCCGCAACCAGATTTCCTACCTGCTGAACCAGGTGCTGGGGCAAAGCTTCTACCGCTACGTGAACCAGGCGCGCTTGCAGCACTTGCTGAAGGCGCTGGATAGCTCACCGACTCCGGTGCGCATCGACGAGCTGGCCTTTGCTGCCGGCTTCAATTCGCTCTCGGCCTTTTACAGCTGTTTTCGCCAGCACACCGGCCTGACGCCCAAGGCCTACCTTAAAGAACGCGCCGCCCGCTAAATTCTTCGCGGGCCCGCGCGCAAGACAAGCCCTGAATCTAGCTACTAGTCTCTGCGCCATTCGTTGGTGAACAGTTTCTGGAGCGGTGCATGAGCGCATGGCGCAATGTGAGTTTGTGGATGGATCAGGTCGATGAGCCGTTGATCCCGCGTGCGCCATTGATCGGCGCACTGGAAGCCGACGTGGTGATTATCGGCGCCGGCTACACCGGCCTCTGGACCGCCTACTACCTCAAACGCAAGGCGCCTGAGCTGCGCATCATCATTGTGGAAGCGCAGATGTCCGGCTTCGGCGCCTCGGGCCGCAACGGCGGCTGGCTGATGGGCGCCATGCTCGGTGAAGACCGCCTGCTGGAAAACCTGTCGCCAGAAGCGCGGCACGAATCCCATGAGCTGCTGCACGGCATTCCCGATGAAGTGGCCACCGTGCTGCAGCGCGAAAACATCGACTGCGACTACCGCAAAGCCGGCGTGCTCTACACTGCCGCGCGCTACCCGGAGCAGGAAGCCAGCTTGCGCGGGCAATTGCGCGATCTGCATGCGCAAGGCCATACCGACGCCGATTACCGCTGGCTCTCGGTTAACGAACTGAACGAACAGCTGCGCGTCGCCAAACCGTACGGCGCCATCTTCACCCCCCATTGCGCCACCATTCAGCCGGCCAAACTGGTGCGCGGCCTGGCCCGTACGGTCGAGCGCATGGGCGTGCAAATCTTTGAGCAAAGCGCGGTGACTCAGTGGTACCCCGGCATCGTGCGCACCGCCCAAGGTGAAGTCCGTGCCGAATGGGTGGTGCCGGCGATTGAAGGCTACTCCGTCACGCTGCCGCCGCTGGGCAACCACCTGCTGCCGGTGCAAAGCCTGATCGTCGCCACCGCGCCGTTGCCAGCTTCCACCTGGGCCGAGATCGGTCTGGAACGCGGTCAGGCCTTCAGCGAAGCCAGCCGCCAAGTGACCTACGGCCAGCGCACCAAGGACGACCGTTTGGTATTCGGCGCCCGCGGTGGCTACAAATTCGGCGGCAAACTGCGCCCCGACGCCAGCCTGACCCACGACGAAGTGGAACTGCGCCGTTACCTGTTTGGCGAGCTGTTCCCGATGCTGAAAAAAGTACCGATCACCCACTCGTGGGGCGGCAACCTGGGCATGTCCCGCAGCTTCCACCCGACCATGCTCTGCGACCGCAAAAACCAGGTAGCCCTGGCCGGCGGTTACGGCGGCGAAGGCGTGGGGGCGAGCAACCTTGGTGGCCGTACCGTGGCGGAACTGATCCTCGGCGAAACCAGCGTGCTCACCCGTCAGCCGTGGGTGCAGGTGGATAGCAGCATCAAACAGGGCTTGCGCACCTGGGAGCCGGAGCCGTGCCGCTGGCTGGGCTACAACGCGATCATTCGCAGCTTTGTGAACGAAGACAAAGTGCTCGCCAACCCAAGCAGCGCGCCGTGGCGCCGGAAGTTTGCCCGGGGGTTGGCGGGGTTTATGGAAGGTTTTATGAAGTAATTACCAAAACAAACTCAACGGCTCTTCACCCCTCTCCCGCGTGCGCAAACAAAGTCACATTGCTTTGCACCCCTCTCCCGCTTGCGGGAGAGGGGCCGGGGGAGAGGGCCAGCCGTTACACAAATCTCCGCCTGGCAAAACACCGCTCCCTCTCCCCAACCCTCTCCCACAAGTGGGCGAGGGGGCCTGATCACCTTAACTTGAACGAATTGCGAGCCCCCCAATGAACATCACCCACTTCAAAAACACCCCCACCGCCGTACTCGAAGAGTCCTTCCCCGTCGCCGTGCCCTTGAGCGAAGTGGTCGCCGTGGCCTCGACCACCAGCGTCGAGCGCACCGACGGTGTGGAAACCGGCATCTGGGAATGCACCCCCGGCGTCTGGCGTCGGCAGATCGTGCAACAAGAGTTCTGCCACATCATTTCCGGCAGCTGCACCTTCACCCCTGAAGGCGGCGAAACCATGGAAATCAAGGCCGGCGATGCCCTGATGATGCCGGCCAACACCCTCGGCGTTTGGGACATTCGCGAAACTGTCCGTAAAACCTACGTCCTCATCTTCAAGTAAGCCAAGCAAGCCCTCGTACCGCTACACGCCAAAAACAAGAGAAAACTTCCATGTTCAAACTTATTGCCCCTCTTATGCTGGTAGCTTCGGTCAGCCAGGCTGCCGACACCGTGAAGGTCTACAACTGGTCCGACTACATCGCGCCAGACACCATGAAGAACTTCCAGGCGGCCACCGGCATCGAGACGATCTATGACGTCTACGACAGCAACGAAACCCTCGACGGCAAATTGATGACCGGCAAATCCGGTTACGACGTGGTGTTTCCGTCCAACCACTTCATGGCCCGGCAAATTCAGGGCGGGGCGCTGAAGAAGCTCGACAAGAGCCAGCTGCCGAACTGGAACAACCTCAACCCGGTACTGCTCAAGGCGCTGGAAACCAACGACCCGGGCAACGAGCACGGCTTCCCGTACCTGTGGGGCAGCACCGGCATTGGCTACAACGTGGCGAAGGTAAAAGCCGTACTGGGCGATGTGCCGCTGGATTCCTGGGACCTGATTCTCAAGCCGGAGAACATGAAAAAGCTCAGCGAGTGCGGCGTGGCCATTCTCGACAACGGCCCGGAAGTGCTGCCGATCACCCTGAATTACTTGGGCTTGCCGCACCACAGCAAAGACCCGGCCGACTACAAGAAAGCCGAAGCCACGCTGATGCAAATTCGCCCGTACGTGCGCTACTTCCATTCCTCCAAGTACGTAACCGACCTGGCCAATGGTGAGATTTGCGTAGCGGTCGGTTTCTCCGGCGACATCATGCAAGCCGCCAACCGCGCTAAAGAGGCGAACAACGGGGTGGATATCGGCTACGTGATTCCGAAAGAAGGCGCGCCGATGTGGTTTGACATGGTGTCCATGCCGGTCGACGCCCCGGACGAAAAAGCCGCCTACGCTTTTATGAACTACCTGCTCGATCCGAAAGTGATGGCCGGCATCAGCGACTACGTGCGCTACGCCAACGGCAACGAAAAGGCCGATAGCCTGGTGAGCCCGGACCTGAAGGCCGACACCAAGGTGTACCCAAGCGACGCCACGATGAAAACCCTGTTTGCCCTGGAAGCCATGCCCCTGGCGACCGACCGCATCCGCACACGGCTGTGGAACAAGATCAAATCGGGTAACTGATAGGTCTGCATAAACAACGGCGCCCCTCGCAAGAGCGGCGCCGTTTTTTATGTTCGGGGAACCGTAAAAGCATCGAGGCTGAAGCCTCTCCCACATTGAAATACGGTCCTTGTGGGAGAGGCTTCAGCCTCGAGTTTTTGATCTTCGGGCGCAATCCATTACTCTGCGCCGCTTGATTACGATTAGGTCCATCGCCGTGCCGCAGCAACTGGGTTTCAAACTGGTGGCTTTCGCGTTGCTCTGTGCCGCGCCGTCAATCGGCACAGTGCAGCTTTTTATAAACCACCACTGGATCTGGATGCTGGCGTTGTATCCCGCGGCCAGTGTGTTGACGTTGTTGGTTTACCGGAACGACAAACG
The DNA here is from genome assembly GCF_056174845.1 of Pseudomonas sp. CC11G. Lineage (NCBI taxonomy): Bacteria > Pseudomonadati > Pseudomonadota > Gammaproteobacteria > Pseudomonadales > Pseudomonadaceae > Pseudomonas > Pseudomonas sp. CC11G. The sequence goes on along the minus strand of NZ_JBWBZC010000026.1, from coordinate 61,137 downwards.
TCGCGCCATGGCTGGTGAATGGCGTACGCCGGAAAGTACGCTGCATTTTATGGAGCTAGTTGGCGGCTGGCCCGGCGCGCTGCTGGCGCAGCAGGTGTACCGGCATAAAACCCGGAAGGTCGATTACCAGCTGGTGTTCTGGGGGATAGTGCTGGTGCATCAGGTGCTGTGGTTGGATTGGCTGGTGTTTGGCGGCAAGCATCTGGTTGGTTGGGTGCGGTAGATCAAGAGCATCGCGTTACCCCGGCATATCCACCAACAACCCCACCTGCCGAATTTTCGGCAACTTGCGCACCACCAACTGGTGCGAGCGGGTCAGCAGGTCTTGCAGTTCGGCGGAGCTCACCACTTCGGGCTTTTCCAGGTGAATCCACTGCGCACGCGCCAGGTACGGGGCAGGGCGGATGCCGGGGCGGTCCACGTAGCCGAGGAACAGGTCTTTATCGACCTTGAACGCCAGGCCCCCGCCCATAAAGTTGAGCACTGCCACCATCTTGTTCTCCATGATCGAGAACACCCGGTTATCGCCCCATTTCATGTCCTCGCGTACACCGGGCAGTTGCAGCAAAAAGGCGGCGACTTGTTCGTTATTCATCGGCATTCCTTGTCTGGGTGAAGGGCGTTAGACCGGCTGGGTCCAGTCGCCGCGAAAGGCTACGGTAATGTGTTCAATCCAGGCACGCACGGCCGGCAGCATACCGCGCCGGTGTGGGTACACCGCCTGCAGAAAGCCGCCGGGCAGGTTCCATTGCGGCAGCAGTTGCACCAGACGGCCGTCGGCCAATTCTTCATGGCAGTTCATCAGCGGCAGCATGGAAAAGCCCAGCCCAGCCAGGGCGGCGGTTTTGCGCACCATAAAGTCTTCGATGGCCAGGCGCGGTTCCAGGGCGATTTCGCGTTTGTTGCCCTGGTTGTCCACCAGACGGAAATGCACCTTGCGATCGGGGTCCAGCGCGCCGAGCACGGGCAGGGTATGCAGGTCTTGCAAATTGGCGATCTGCCGCCCGGCCAGCAGCGTCGGCGCCGCCACCAGCACGGCCGAGGCCGGGCGCAGTTTTCGTGCGATCAGCGCTGGGTCTTCATCACCTTCATCGCGCACGCGCAGCGCCACGTCGATGCCTTCGGCCAGTAGGTCGACGCGGCGGTTCACCAGCACGACCTCCAACTGCACCTGCGGGTAACTGGCAAGAAAGTCGATGATGATCGGCGACAGGTACGACTCGGCGAGCGCGGTCGGGCACGACACCCGCAGCCGGCCGCGCGGTTCGCTGGAGTGGGTGGCCACGGCTTCGTCGGCCATGTCGGCGGCCAGAATCATGGTCTGGCAGTGGCGGTAGTAGTGCTCGCCGATCTCGGTAAGCGCCAGTTTGCGGGTGCTGCGCTGCAGCAGGCGGGCGCCCAGGCGGTCTTCCAGCTCGGCAATGCGACGCGACAGCCGCGACTTGGGCACGCCCAGCACGCGCCCGGCGGCGGCGAAACCACCGGCTTCCACCACTTTGGCGAAGTAGAACAGGTCGTTGAGATCTTGCATGGCAGCTCTTGTATGTAGGCATTGTCCTATCAGTAGGACGAACTATCACATTTTTGCTGACTACTGGGCTATTGGTTTCACCCGTAGGCTTGCCCCCATCGAACTTCAGCCCTAATTCGACTTAACGCCAAACGGCCATTCCTACTAGGAGAACGTCCCATGAAACTTCTGCATATCGATTCCAGCATCCTTGGCGACAACTCGGCTTCGCGCCAACTGAGCAGCGCCGTTGTTAACGCCTGGAAAGCCAGCGACGCCAACGTTCAGGTCAGCTACCGCGACCTGGCAGACGACGCCTACAGCCACTTCTCCGCTGCCACTCTGGTTGCCGGCGGCACCCCAGCCGAACTGCGCGATGCTGCGCAAAAGCACGAAGCCGAACTGGGCGAAGCGACCCTGAACGAATTCCTGGCTGCTGACGCCATCGTGATTGGCGCGCCGATGTACAACTTCACCGTGCCGACCCAGCTCAAAGCCTGGATCGACCGCATCGCCGTTGCCGGCAAAACCTTCACCTACGACGAGAACGGCCCTAAAGGCCTGGCCGGCGGCAAAAAAGTGGTGATCGTTTCCACCGCCGGCGGCATCCACGCTGGCCAAGCGAGCGGCATCGCTCACGAAGACTACCTGCAACTGGTTCTGCGCTTCCTCGGTATCACCGATATTGAAGTGGTCCGCGCTCAAGGCCTGGCCTACGGCGAAGAGCCCCGTGCACAGGCGCTGGCAGCGGCCAATCAGCAAGTGGCGGATTTGTTCGTGGCCGCGTAAATGCAGTAAGCAACACCCAAAAAAACCCTCGCTTCGGCGGGGATTTTTTTTGGCACAAGTAATGCTCTTGTAATCCACATGTGTTTGCACAGCAGTCGGCTGAAGCCCATGCTCACCGCTGCTGTGCAGGCGTTTTCCGTGACTGGGTCCGGCTGTGGAGGTGAGGGTGAGCACCTTTTTCGCGCGTTTAGTGGTGCTGTTGCTCGGTTTAGTGGCCGTGGACACGTCTGCGTCGGCGGCGAACACGGTTGGGCGCATGACGGTGGGCTTCCACCAGATGACCCTGCGCGACCCCCTCGACCAGCAACCGATGCAGGCAGTGGCTTTCTACCCAGCCTTCGCCCGTGCCACGGTTAGTAACATCGGCCCGTACCATATTGCCGCCGGCGAAGACGCGCCCGTGGCCCCCGGTCATTACCCCCTGCTGGTGCTGTCCCACGGCAACAGCGGCAGCCCACTGGCGCAGCACGACCTGGCCACTTATCTCGCCAAACACGGCTTTGTGGTGCTGGCGGTGGTGCATCCAGGCGATAACGCTGCCGACCAGAGCCGTCTGGGCAAGGTCAGCAACCTCTACGGCCGGCCCATGCAGATTTCCGAGGCCATCACCGATGCTTTGCAAGATCCCTGGCTGGAACCGTTTCTGGATGAACAGCGCATCGGCATGATCGGCTACTCGGCGGGCGGCGAAACCGCGCTGATCGTCGGCGGCGCTCAACCGCAACTGCAGCTGCTGCGCGACTACTGCCAGGCTCACCCAACCGATCAGGACGCGTGCCGCACCCAGGGCGAGCTGGTGGTGGACCGCGATGACCTGGTGCCCGAAAGCGACCCACGGGTAAAAGCCCTGATGCTGCTCGCGCCGCTGGGCCTGATGTTTGGCAAGGAAGAACTGCAGGACGTACGCATGCCGGTGCTGATGTATGCCGGCGACAACGATCAATTACTGGCCATCGAAACCAACGCCTTGGCCCTGACCCACAGCCTGCCGCAGCCGCCGAACTACCGGCTGCTCGATGGCGCGGGGCACTTTATCTTTATGTCGCCGTGTTCGGCCGAGCAGGAGCAGATGATGCCGATGCTGTGCAAAGACGCCGACGGCGTAGACCGGCAGAAGATCCATCGGCGCATGAACGCCGAAGCGGTGGAGTTTTTCAGCACCGTGCTGGGGCCGGACCTTACCGACCACCAAGCGTCGCTGCGTTAAGGCGCCGCCCGCCGCGCTAGCCAGATGCTCAGGCTTAGCCCGGCCACCGAGAGCAGGGCGGCGGCGAGGAAAATGCCGTTGTAGCCAAAGCCGTAGGCCACAGCGCCCATCAACGGCCCGGCGATCGCCAGGGCCAAGTCGAAAAACACCGCGTAAGCACTGAAACCGGCACTGCGGCTGCTGTCGGGAATCTGCTTGATGGCTTCCACGCCGAGTGCCGGGTACACCAGCGACAAGCCGCAGCCCGTCAGCGCCGCCCCGGCCATCGCCCACAGCGGCGATGGGGCAAACCACAGCAACAGCAAACCGAGGGTTTCGATGCCCATGCAACTGATGGCCACGGTGTAACCGCCGTAGTGCTTGATGGCATCGATCAACAACACCCGCGCACCGATAAACGCCACACCAAACGCCGACAGGCTATACGCCGCGCCGCTCCAGCCTTTGCTGGCGAAATACAGGGCCACGAAGGTGGTGAGCGTGCCGTAGCCAATCGAGCCCAGCGCCAGGCCCAGGCCATACGGAGCAATACGGCCGAGCACGGTGCTGAAGGGCAAGCGCTCGCCCTTTAACACGGGCGCCGAGGTCCGTTTGCGAATCAGCAACAAGCCCAGCAGCGCCATGGCCGTGAGCGCGCAGCCCATGGTCCAGTAACCCCAGGCATCGACCATCAACACCCCGACCGGCGCGCCGATGGCGATGGCGCCATAAGCGGCGATGCCGTTCCAGGAAATCACCCGCGCCGTGTGCTCGACGCCTACCTGATTAATGCCCCAACTGATGGTGCTGACGCCCAGCAAACCTTGAGTCACGCCGAGCAACAGGCGAGCGACCAGCATCACCAGCAAGCTCACCAGCGGCAGGTGGACGAGTTCGGTGGAAAGCAGGGTAAGCAGGCCGCTGATGGCGATGCCGCTCAGCCCATACACCAGCGCCGGTTTGGTGCCCAGGCTATCGGCCAGGCGCCCGGCCAGTGGGCGGGTGAGTAGGGTGGCGAGGTATTGCGAGGCGATGGTGAGCCCGGCGATCACCGCGCCATAACCCAGCTCGTTATGCACAAAGCCGGGCACCACGGCGATAGGAATGCCGATGCAGAGAAAACCGAGAAAGGTATAGAACACGATGGACAGAATCTGCCCCGTGATGGCCATGGAGCTGGGGACTTGGGTTTGCATGTGTACGCTTCACCGAAAAACCTGCGGTCATGATGGCGGCAGTTTGGTGAGAAAGAAAGGCAGCTAACGATTCGATAAGGACGGCGAATGGGCTGTGCATGTTGGGCTTCGTTGCACTCAACCCAACCTACGCCAATTCGTAGGTTGGGTTGAGCACAGCGAAGCCCAACTGAAGGACACACAAACAAAAACGCCCCGCAAAAGCGGGGCGTTTTGTTTGGCGCGAAGAGTGGCTTAGATCACCACACCCTGGCTACGCAGGTAGTCGTCATACGTACCGCTGAAGTCCACCACACCGCTGGCCGACAGCTCGATGATGCGGGTGGCCAACGACGATACGAACTCACGGTCGTGGCTCACGAAAATCAGCGTGCCCGGGTAGTTCTCCAGCGCCAGGTTCAGCGCTTCGATGGACTCCATGTCCAAGTGGTTGGTCGGTTCGTCCATGATCAGCACGTTCGGCTTTTGCAAAATCAGCTTGCCGAACAGCATGCGGCCTTGCTCACCACCAGAAATCACTTTGACCGACTTCAAAATCTCGTCGTTGGAGAACAGCATGCGGCCCAGCGTGCCGCGAATCATCTGCTCGCCGGTGGTCCACTGGCCCATCCAGTCGAACAGGGTGACGTCGTCTTCGAAGTCGTGGGCGTGGTCCTGGGCGTAGTAGCCAAGCTCTGCACTTTCGGTCCATTTGATGCTGCCTGCGTCCGGGGTCAGTTCGCCGACCAAGGTGCGCAGCAGGGTGGTTTTGCCGATACCGTTCGGGCCGATGATGGCCACGCGCTCGCCGGCTTCCACCTGGAAGCTGAAGTTCTTGAACAGGGTTTTGCCGTCAAAACCCTTGGCCATATTCTCGATCATCACGGCCTGGCGGTGCAGTTTTTTGGTCTGCTCGAAACGAATGAACGGGCTGACACGGCTGGACGGCTTGACCTCGGCCAGCTGGATCTTGTCGATCTGCTTGGCGCGCGAGGTGGCCTGCTTGGCTTTCGAGGCGTTGGCCGAGAAGCGGCTAACAAAGCTTTGCAGCTCGTTGATCTGCGCTTTCTTCTTGGCGTTGTCCGACAGCAGTTGCTCGCGCGACTGGGTAGCGGCAGTCATGTACTCGTCGTAGTTGCCCGGGAACAGACGCAGCTCGCCGTAGTCCAGGTCAGCCATGTGGGTGCACACGCTGTTCAGGAAGTGACGGTCGTGGGAAATGATGATCATGGTGCTGTTACGGCTGGTCAGAATGTTTTCCAGCCAGCGAATGGTGTTGATGTCCAGGTGGTTGGTTGGCTCGTCGAGCAGCAACACTTCCGGATCCGAGAACAACGCCTGGGCCAGCAGCACCCGCAGTTTCCAGCCTGGAGCCACTTCGCTCATCGGGCCGTTATGTTGCTCCAACGGAATACCCAGGCCCAACAGCAGTTCACCGGCGCGGGATTCGGCGGTATAGCCGTCCATTTCGGCGAACTCGGTTTCCAGCTCGGCCACGGCCATGCCGTCTTCTTCGCTCATTTCCGGCAGCGAATAGATGCGGTCGCGCTCAGCCTTAACTTTCCACAGTTCTTCGTGGCCCATGATCACGGTATCGATCACAGTGAATTGCTCGTAGGCGAACTGGTCCTGGCGCAACTTACCCAGGCGCACGTTCGGCTCAAGCATCACCTGGCCGCCGGAAGCCTCCAGATCGTCGCCGAGAATCTTCATGAAGGTCGACTTGCCGCAGCCGTTCGCGCCGATCAGGCCGTAGCGGTTGCCGCCGGCAAACTTGACGGAAACGTTTTCGAACAGCGGCTTGGCGCCGAACTGCATGGTGATGTTAGCGGTGGAGATCAAAGGGCTTACCTATCAATAACTTAGAGGTGTCAGGATTTGCCTGATACCGATTTGATACCGATATTAAGCTTTTCCAGTTCGCTCCAATCGGAGCTTGAGTTGATCCAGCGGGCATACGTAGAAAGCAGCATCTGCACGGAATGGCCGAGCTGCTGGGATATGAATGCGGGGTTCATGCCAGACATTAAGCATATTGTCGCATAGGTATGACGGCAGTTGTACGGCGGCCGATAACGGACGCCTAGTGCTTTCAAGACCGGACGCCATTGGTGGTGCAGGTCGGACGTCTGCTTGACGTATTCGTTGTTTTTGGACGGCGGGAACACATAGGGGGTTTCTGTCACCTTTCCTACCCCCGAGTTCCGGCGTTCTGCGTAGGCTTTGGCAAACGTTAAAGCATGCATTGCTCGCTCGTTTAGCAAAACGAAGCGGTCGCCACCGGTTTTGGTGCGTTCTTCAATGACACCCAGCGCGACAGTACGACAGACATGCGCCACCTTTTTATTTAGGTCGACTGCATCCCAGCGCAGAGCCAAAGCTTCCGACAGGCGCAATCCAGTAAAGAAAACGAACTCGTAGAACGCTGCGTAGATTGAGCTCGGCCAATGCTCGTGTAGGTAAAGCCGATCAACGATGCGTTCCGCCTCATCCTGGGTGAACGGGTCGATCTCTTTGCGCGAGCGTTTTGGTTTTTCCAACGCCTCTGCAGGGTTTCGCTCAATCACACCGTCCGCTACTGCCGCCTTTAAAATGGTGGAGATTTTGACGAGCGCATTTCGCTTTACGCCGGAGGATGTCCATTTCGTACAGGCAATGATGCGACGTAGCAACGTTGAGGTAATAAGGTCGATCCGAACGAGCGCTAACTTCGGCATCCAATATTGGTTGAGGATGCTTTTGTAGTTAACGCGGGTACCGTCCGTTATTTCCCTACTGTCCAGCCAGAGCTGAGCGAACTCCCCAAAACACGTCACACCACCCACCGGTATTGTCGAACTGGGGAACAGCTCGGCGTACTTGGCGTCGTCCAGCAAGCCCATTTTGGACAGACGAGTTACTTGATCTCTAAGAAGGGATGCAGCTGCGATCCCTTTCGGCGTGACGGGATACGGGAGCGTTTCGCTGCAACGGCGTCCGTTCCAGGTGAACCGGATGCGCAGTGAGGTGCGGAAAACTTCCACCCCGGTGGGCATATCCATTGGCTTTCTAGCCATTCGTCATATCTCCGCTTGCTGTAAATAATGTGGCGACCGGTTTTGATCCAAACCCCTTCCGGGATTTGTTCGCGCGCGCGCCGGGCTTGTAGTGCCCGTTTTGTAGTACCCAGTAATTCCGCCATTTGTTCTTCGGAGACTTTGTCCATGTCGCCCGAACCGACCACGGCGCTCATCGCCGTTCCCAACGCAGCGCTCCTGGCTGGACGCACGAAGCTGCTGCGATCCCGTCGGCTATTGCCTTGTGTTTGTTGCTCATGGGTAAGTCTTTCCTCAACGATGTCTGCTGGATCATCGTGATCGGAATTTGTCGCTGGTAAGCCTGTATTCGTACCCAAACGAGGGTCGGAGCTTCTGGATCTGAATGCTGAGGAGCGCACTCGAATGCGTTGGAGTCGCCAGTTGGAAAGGTGCTTTTCCGTATGGAGGACACCCCGCGCGCCAATCGGGCAACCTTCATCTGACCATGAGAACTGCCGTATGCAAGTGGCCTTGCTTGGTCGATCAAAGGTGATGGGACGTTGGGGAAAGTAACTTCTCTATGCAGACCAGCAGTCCTGCAATGAGGCTTTCAGGGGGGGGCGCTTCGGATCGAGCTTGCGTTTTCTGGCATCGGGATATCTTGAAGAAGTAGCCACTTCTCTCGAGGTATTCCAAATGTTCAATTCTTCAGATGGTGCTGAATCTGTTTGTATGCCAGCGGAACAGCTCGATAGCTTGGCGGAGATTTTCTTTGAAGGAAGATGTTCCGGCTTGATCCACGTGTCGCTGTCAGTGTTCCTCACCGATCCGCTGGAACACATTGGAGGCATCGATCCCGGTGTTTCCGCTGAGACTGCACCAGTTTTTGGAAGCGATGATTACCTTCCGCTGCTCCCTAAACAGGCCGAAGCAGCCAAGCGCATTCAAGAGAAGTGGGCACGTGACGATGCCCGCGCGCTGGCAATTATGGGAAACCACCTGACCGTCGTTCCGCGTATGACCCTCAATAGCGCTGGCTCTGCCGTCATCACAGTTGCAGCAATAGGTTTTGTGGTCATTTCTGGAACTGCGCCACCATGTCGTGAAGACCGCTAGCGAGCTGGGTAAGCTTTTCGCTGGCGATGCGGGTCGTTGCGGCGCTATTAGCGGACTCGACTGCGTTGTCACGAATGCTCACCAGGTTGCGGTCCACTTCGCGGGCTACCTGCGCTTGCTCCTCCGAGGCGCTGGCGATCACCAGGTTGCGTGCGCTGATCTGTTCGATGCTGGCGGTGATCTGCTGCAGGGCTTCGCCGGCGCCGCGGGCCATGGTCAGCGTGGCGTTGGCGCGTTCGCGACTACCTTGCATCGCACCCAATGCGTGGGAGGTGACGGTGCTGACCGAGGCCATCATCTGCTCGATTTCACCGGTCGATTGCTGCGTGCGATGGGCGAGGGCGCGCACCTCGTCGGCCACCACCGCGAAGCCACGGCCGGCTTCCCCCGCACGGGCGGCTTCGATGGCGGCGTTAAGGGCGAGCAAGTTGGTTTGTTCGGCAATGGCGCGAATCACGTCGAGCATGCGCCCGATACCTTCAACGCTGGCCGCCAGGTCGTGTACCCGCGCGCCGGCCTGGGTGACGTCGTCGGCGAGTTGGGTAATGGAGTGCAGGGTGTTGCTCACCTGCGTCTGACCGGCGCGGGTGGCGTTGTCGCAGATCTGCGAGGCTTCGGCGGTGGACACGGCGTTGCGCGCCACTTCATCGACGGCCACGGTCATTTCATTCACCGCCGTGGCGGCCTGCTCCAGTTCGGCATTTTGCGCGTGCAGGGTGCGCGTCGAGTCTTCGGTTATCTGTTGCAGATTGTTGGCTGCGCCGCTCAGTTCGCTGGCCGAAGCGGACATTTGTTGCAGGGTCTGGCGCAGGTTGCCCTGCATCGTGCTAAGCGCTTGCAGCAACTGCGCGGGCTCGTCTTTGCCCTGTTCGTCAATGCGGCGCGTCAGCTGACCGGCGGCGACGGCCTGGGCAATGCTCAACGCCTCGGCCAACGGTTGCAGCAGGCTGCGGGTGTAGAGCACGGCCAGTAGCAAGGTGGCCAGCGCGGCCGCCAACAGGGCGATGACAATGCCGAGCACTGCAGAGGCCCGCGCTTCTTGAGCCTGCTCGGCGGCCTGCTGGTAGTTGGTCAGATAGTAGGTGCCCAAGGCTTCGGCGCTGATGGCCAGTTGCAGTGCCTGGCTGTCTATAGGGCCGTTGAGCGCGGCAATGGCGTCGTCGAGTTTGCCAGTTGCGGCCAGGTCTATTACCGCTTGGCGCGCGCGGCCAAAGGCCTGGGCGTTTTGTTGGTAGCGCTCGAACAAGGCGCGTTCTTCGGGTTGTCGCAGGTGCTGGGCAAGCGCGTCCTGCAGAGTTTGTGCTTCGGCGAGTGCTTGTTGCAGCCCGGCTTGGTTGTCTCGCAGCGCCGCAGGGCTGCGCAGCACAACCATACGAAAGGTCATCACGCCGGCGCGGTTCATGGTTTTGTTCAGGGCTTCCAAGCGCAGCAGGCCCGGTACCCAACGCTGGTCGATCACCTCGGCTTGCATGCTCAGGCGATGCACGCGCTCTAGGGCAAACAGCCCCAGCAACAGCACAATTAAACCGATCAGACCAAAGCTCAGCGCCGAGCGTGGCGCGAGCTTGAGATTACGCAATATTGTCATGGCAACTACCTCTGCGCCGTTACGTCAATGCTACGTAAAAACCCGCGCCAACCTGGCTTGTGGCCAGACCGCGCGGGCCTCTTGTAGCGCTGGGGAAAAGCACCGCCCGGTGTTCGTGGCACCGGGCGGTGGCATGCACGGCCTTGTGCATGACAGGGGCGCCCGTTCTTTCCGAGACCGGCGCTCCCATTCCGACGTCCTGTCCTCTGCAGGCAGAGTGAATCCAATCAGGCGACCTTGGCGGCCGCCTCTGCTTTTTGCTGAACGCGCTGCGGGGCGGTTTCGCGCAAGAACAACGCCACCACCAACCCCACGGCCACGCCACCCAACGCCAGGTAAAGGGTGTTTTCAATGCCATGGTTCTGCGCGATATACCCCGCCAGTGCTGGCGCCACACCGCCACCAAACACTTCACCGATACCAATCACCAGCCCAGTCGCGGTGGAGGTGAGCGCCGCTGGCACCGACTCCGCCGTTAGCGGGCCGACCGTCATGCAGATCATGCTGAAGTTGAAAAACGTGGTGGTGAACAGCAGGGTGAACAACGTAACGGGCTCAGCACCGGTACGGCTCAGCAGCCAGATCGAGAGCCCGGTGGCCACGAACGACAACAGCACCACCGGTTTGCGCCCGACGCGGTCAGACAACGCCGGCATCACCAGTTGGCCGAGAAACCCACCCAGGCCAATGGCCGACATCACAAAGCCCATCTGCTGCACTTCAAGGTGCAGGTAGTCCATGAGGTAGTTGGGCATCATCACGGTCAGCACGAACAGGCTGGTGAGCATGCAGAACATGCCGATGATATTGAGCGGCACATTGCGGTAGCGCAGCGCCGCCAGCCAGTGGCCTTTGGGCGCCGGTTCGCTGCTGGCGATAACGGCGGGCACGGTTTCCTTGAGCTTGCGGTACATCACCCAGGCCAGAATAAAACCGGGCAGCGAAACGATCACAAACACCCAGCGCCACGACGGCACCAACAGCAGCAATTGCGTGGCAATGATCGGCGCCAGGCCCAGGCCGATAATCGGGAAGAACGCCTGCTGAATGCCGATGTTCAACCCGCGCCGCGACGGGTGCGATGACTCGGCCGTGGCTGCAATGGCGTTCGGGGTGAACGCCCCTTCGGAAATGCCCATCACTGCGCGAATCACCAGTAAGGCGCCGACGCCGGTGGCCAGCCCCGAGAGACCAGCCAGCAGGGAGAACAACAGCACTGAGGGAATCAGCACCTTGCGCCGGCCGATGCGGTCGGACAGGCGCCCCATGAATATCGAGGAAATACCCCAGGCAATTGCCAGCGCGGCGGAGATATTACCCAGGTCCTGATAGTTCAGGTTGAGGTCTTTCATCATCACTGGAAACAGCGGCAGGATGATAAAGCGGTCCAGCCCCACCAAGCCGAAACCCAGGGCCAGCATGGCCACGGCGGCGTATTCGTAGCGGGCATTCCATTTGTTGTTGTCGGTAGACATGGCAAGGCTCCGGTTAGAAGTAGAAGAGGGTTTCGATCATCGCGCCGAGGCGGTCGCTGTCGCGGCCATTGCCGTACGGGCGATCGTGTTCACGGGCGTCGAACCAGTCGTAACGCAGCTCCGGGCGAATGGTGACGTGGCCGTTGAGGTCGTATCGGAACCCCGCAGTGATGGCGTTGTAATCGCCGCGTGCGCCGAAGGTGGTGGGGAATTGCACAAAGCCGTCGGGGTCGCTGAAGCGTTCGCCGCGCACCGAGAAGGTCAGGTCCGGCTGGATCTTGTACGACACGGTGGAGTTGATGCCCCACCACTTGGCGCCGTCGAAACCTGGGCCGGTGGGCACGTCGATGGTGGTCCGTTTGCCGTCGCCTTCCTGGCGGCCATATACCACTTCGGCGCCCAGCGACCACTTGTCATCGAACTTGTGCCAGCCATTCAGGGAGTGGTGCTGCTTGAACTGGTTGTCGGCCGAGATAATCCGCGAGGTCGGCATTTGCACATCGCTGCGGCTGTCGTTCTGTTCGTTGCCGGCGATGAACTCGTAATCGACCCAGGTGGTCATGTCTGTGCTGCGCCAGCGCAGGGCGCCCATCACCGAGGTGCTGTCGTTGTTGTCGCGGATGTTTTCCCAGCCGCGTACCGGGCCCAGTTCAACGCCGAGCAGGCCGTTGTCGTTATTCATCAAGCGGGTGCCGAGCAGGGCGCCGGCCACCGTGCCGGGCCGGACACGAAGGAATAGGGTTTACTCGGTAACGGGTTGCGGGCGGCGCGCACGTTGGGCGGAATTTCGTAGCCGATGGAGCTGCCGAACACCCCGGCCATCACGGTAAAGCCGGTGCCCCAGGGCACGTAACCGGTGGCGGCGATATTGGGAATGGCGAGGAAGCGTTTCTTGTCGCGGGCGGCTTTGCCGGCGTCCTGTTCGTTGGTGTTCCAGCCCATGTCCCAGCCATAGGTGCGGGCAAACTGGGCGTTGCGGCCGTAGTTGGATTCGAAGGTGAAACCGAAGTCGGCCTGCTCGGGTTTGGGGCCGGGCAGCGGAGTGACACGGGGTACGAAATTGGCTTTGAGCGGCTTGTCGATAAAGATGTGAAAGCTTCCGAATTCCAGACCTTCGTCGGAGAGCCCGGTGACGGGCAGGTTGCTGGTGCCGTCTTCGCGTTCGTCGCTGGTGGAGCGGTTGTTGCGTGAGTAGCCAATGTCGATCAGGCCGGAGACTTTGATGCCGTAATCGCGTTCCAGGGTGTCTCCGAAAACGCTCTTGAACAGGGCGCCTTCGCCTGGAGTGACAGCGTCGCCTGCATGGGCGTCGACAATTGCCAGGGCGGCCAAAACCGCACCAAGCGTTTTCACCTTGATGTTGTGCATGGTGGTTCTCTTCTTTTGTTGTTGTTATCGAATCAGGCACGGGACGCCACCTGGCGCCCCAATGCCGGCACTGCTCTGCTCATGTATTGCGTGTGGGTAAAACGAAATGGCGGCTGCTTACAGCCCCCCCGCCATGGCATGCACGGCAGCGGCGCTGCTGCCGGTGCCGCTCTGCCCCAGACCCAGGCCATTGCGCAAGGCAGTGACCAGATCCTGTAGCTCGCTCAGGCGACTGACGCCGCCGAAGATGTAGAAGTCCGGCCGCACCAACACCGCCTGCAAGCCTTCGGCGCGGAAGAAATCGTGGTACTTGCCCGACACGTCGCGGCAGGTGCCGGCCGCGCCGTCTTGCGACAGGCGAACGCTGCGCACGCCAAGGCGGTCGAGGAAGGCGCGCTGTTCGTTGCTCAGTGCCGGCAAAGGGTCTTCGCCGATGCTGATCAACTGGAAGCCACGGCCGAAGGCTTCGTCAAAACGCAGGGTGCGTTGGTCCACTTCGATGTTGCCGTGCACGCTCAGGCTGCCCGCCGGGCCGGCCGGCAAACCGCTACGGGTTTTGTAGATCAGGCCGTCGACCAGGCCGGGGAAGGGCGGTAGCGGCGGCACGTTGCCAGACAAAAATGCCGCATCGCGTTCGGCGGCAGCGACCGGGTCGGCGACGCACACCACCTTGCCCATTTCCACCGAGGCGTCGATCACCGCGCGAATCTGCGGTTTGCGTTCTGGCGTGTAGCCTTCCAGCAGGCTGGCGGGGCAGGTGCCCTTGAGAATCAGGTCCAGGCGCCAGGACAGGTTCCACGCATCGCGAATGCCCGAGCACATGCCCTGGCCCATAAACGGCGGCATCAGGTGCGCCGCATCGCCGGCAATCAGCAGGCGGCCGCGGTGCCAGGTTTCGGCAATGCGCGAACGGAATTGGTACACGGCGTGGCGCACCAGGGTGGCGGTGCTGGGGTTCACCCAGGGGGCGAGCAGCTCCCAGACCTTGTCGGTGCTTTGCAGGTCTTCGAGGGTTTCATGGGGCAGGCGCATAAACTCCCAGCGGCGGTAGCCAGGGCCGCCGGGCACCATGGTGGTGGGGCGGGCCGGGTTGCACCACTGGCCGATGTCCGGCACATCCAGCTCTACGCCGGGCTTGGGTTGCAGGTCGACCACCAGCCAGTCTTCTTCAAAACCCAGGTCGTGCCATTCAATGCCCAACTCGCGGCGCACCACGCTGTTGGCGCCGTCGGCACCAATCACGTAGCGAGCGCGCACCAGGTGTTCTTCACCGGCCGGCTCGCCGTCAATGGCGGTGCGGCGCAGACGCAGTTCGGCGTGGTCGGCATTCTGAGCGATGCCGAGTACTTCAAAGCCCTGGTGCACGTCGACGTTGCCGATCGACTTGGCCTTGGCATCCAGAATGGCTTCCAGCGAGGGCTGGTTAAACAGGTAACCGAAGGGGCCGTCGCTGATCGACTCGGCCGACCAGTCGATTTCCACCAGCACTTTCCAGTCGGCGTTGAACCACTGGTAGCAGGCAGACGGCTGGGAAATGTCGTCCAGCTCGCTGCCCAGACCCATCAGGCGAAATACCCGGCGAATCTCGTGGTCGTGGAACACCGCACGCGGCAGCGGGTAAAGGGTTTGCCAGCGCTCGTACACGGCCACGTTGTAGCCCATACGGCCGAGCAGAATGGCCAGGGTTTGGCCCACTGGGCCGTAACCGACAATCGCGACATCCAGCATTTTATTGTTGTTCATGCACAACCTCGTCTTTCAGTAGACCAGCCGAGCCCGTTGCGGCTGCGGGTACAGCCGCCGGAGCGGGGGTAGAGCGGGGCAGCGAGCGTTACGCTGGCGGCGCTTCGGTGTTGAAAATGAAGTAATCGGGTACGGCCGGGCCCCACAGGTACAGGGAGTTTTCCGGCGGAAAATCACCGGCCGGCCATTCGCTGCCAGCGTCGATGTAATCCATATGCGCCGAGTATTCGCAGAACGAACCCCAAGGGTCGCGCACGTAGTGGAAGTAGTTCGAGCCCAGGCAATGCCGCCCGGTACCCCAACCTTCCACATGCCCGGCCGCCGCCATCTGCGCCGCGCCATTGCCGACGCTGTCGATATCCGGCACTTCCCACGCAGCGTGGTGAAAGCCTTTCGCGCTGCTTTTGCAGAACGCCACCAGATGGTGATCGCAGCCGTGCGGCGCGTGGGTGAAGGCGATGATGTCTTGCGAGTGGTCGGAGAGCTTGAGGCCCAGTGCCTGGTTGTAGAACGCCACGGCGCGGGTTACGTCTGGGCTGAACAACAGCACGTGGGACAAGCGCCGCGGGCGTACCTGGGTGACATCGGCGCGGGTGCCGGTGCCGCGTACCTGCGGGGCTTTGGCCGACAGCACGGCAGGTTCGTCGGGCATATGTTTGGCGCCCACTTTCACTTGCAGCAGGTTGCCGTCCGGGTCGTAAAACCAGAAGCCCACGCCGTCGCCATCGACGAAGCGCATGCCGCTGCTTTCCACCTGCTGGCGCAGGCTGGCAAAATCGGCGGCGAAGCAATTGAAACTGAGATAGGCCAACGACTTGCTCGCCGCCGGCAGTACGCGGGTCCACACATGGCCATCGCCGGCGAGCAGTTGCAGTTCTTCGCCAAGGTCACGAACTTCCAGACCAAAGCTTTCGAAGAACTGCTGCGCCACCTTCAGCGAGGGAACGTTCAGCGCGTAATGATCGATTGAATGCACAGCACTCATGATCGCCTCCTTCGTTCTTGTTGTAGTCGAAGCCCCGGAGTTCGGGGGCTTCGCTTTTTTCTATCGAAGCGTGCGTCTTACGGGCCTGATCAGGCCTCGTCGACGATCGGGTTGACCAGCGAGCCGATGCCTTCGATGGACACTTCCACCACGTCACCGGCCTTGAGGTACACCTTGGGGTCCATGCCGAAACCAACGCCGGCCGGGGTGCCGCTGACGATCACGTCGCCGGCTTCCAGGGTGACCGCTTCACTCAGCGTGGCAATGACGGTGGCCACGTCGAACAGCATGTCGGTGGTGTTGGCCGCCTGAACCACCTTGCCGTTCACCTTGGTCTGCAACAGCAGGCCCTTGCCGCCGGCTGGCAGTTCGTCGGCGGTGACCAGGTCGGGGCCGAAGGCGCCGGTGTCATCGAAGTTCTTGCCCACGGTCCACTGTGGCGACTTGAACTGGTATTCGCGCACCGAGCCTTCGTTGAACAGCGCGTAACCGGCCACGTGGTCGAGCGCGTTTTCCTTGCTGATATGCCGGCCGCCGCTTTTGAGCACCACGGCCATCTCGCCTTCGTAGTCGAGGGTGTCGGAAATACGTGGGCGAATCAGCGGTTTGTTGTGGGCGGTCAGGCTGCTGTTGAAGCGCGGGAACAGTGTTGGGTAGTCCGGCTGGGCATACGGCGACTCTTTGGTGTGGTCGGCGTAGTTGAGGCCCACACAGATGATCTTGCCGGGTTTGCGCATCAGCGGCAGGTAATCCTGTTCGCCAATTTCAACCACCGGACCCTGGGCCTGGTTGCCGTAAGTGGTGAGGTCGACGCCACGGGCGAGCAACGATTCCAGAGTTTCTTCGCCCAGCACTTTCACGCCTTCGTTGGTACGAACGCCCAGTACAGCGCGGCCTTGATGGTTGAAATACACATAACGCATGGCACAGACCTCTTGTGGTTCGCGGCAGGTTGAGCGCTGCCGTCTGTTTTCTTGTTGCTCTGCCCAGCGGCAGGAGTGGGAGCAAAATTAATCCTGAGAAAATATAACGTCAACACAAAAATATATTTTGTTGAGATTTTCGACAAAACGCCGGATGTGTATGATTCGGCCCAGATGCGATAGCGCAGGATTTTTCATGAACAAGCTCGAACGCTGGACTGAACCGCTTGAAGTGGCCGACAAACGCACCATGGCCTCGCAACTCGAAGCGCGGGTGCGCCAGGACATCATCAACGGCAAGCTGGTACCCGGCAGCCGCCTGCGCCTGAAGGAACTGGCCGAGTCGTACGACGCCGGCGTGATTCCTCTGCGTGAAGCGCTGTCGCGGTTGGCGGCCACCGGCTTTGTCACTTCGGCCGACCAGAAAGGCTTTAGCGTCGGGCGCATTTCTGCGGAAGAAATCCTCGACATCACCCAGGCGCGCCTACACATCGAATGCAAGGCGCTGGCGCTGTCCATCGCCAACGGCGATGTCGACTGGGAAAGCCGGGTGATCGCCGCTCACCACCGGCTCGACCGACTGCCGGTAGTCGAAGGCCCCGACCGCCTGCTGCGCCCGGACTGGGAGAACGCTCACGAGGCCTTCCATGCGGCGCTGCTGTCCAACTGCGGGTCGTCGTGGCTGCTGCGCTTCTCCAACATGCTGCGCGACCAGACCGCGCGTTACCGGGTGCTGTCGATGCACTACCTCGACAGCGCCGCGCGCGACGTGCCGCACGAACACCGGCGGCTGCTTGATGCGGCCCTGGCCAAAGACATCGACACCGCCTGCGCGCTGCTCGCGGAGCACTACCAGACCACCACGCAGAACGTGCTGAACCACGAACTGCTGGCCAAAGGGCGGCGCTAAGCGCGCCGCCATCGCTCGCGAACTCACGTCGCCGCCTTCACCGCTGCTTTATGCAAACGCGGGAACAGCGCATAGGCGTTGTTGCGGGCAATGCCTTCGTGCTCGGCCGTTGTCAGCCCGGTCAGCGCCCGAGTGGCTTTTACGTTCGCCTCCACGCCCGCAGCCGGGGTAAACGGGAAGTCGCTGCCAAACAGAATGTGGTCATTCGAGGTCAGCCGCCGCAGCGCCGCCACCGCCCCATCGTTGGCGGAGCCGGCCAGGTCGAAGTACAGCGAGCTGATTACCTTGCGCACTTCATCGGCACCGCCGGCCGGTTTCTGCTCCAGAAACGGCAGCGTGGAAAACATCGCAATGCGGTGCGCCACCGACGGCAACGCGCCGCCCGCGTGGGGCACGATCATGCGCAGGTTGGGGTGGCGGGTGAGGGTGCCGGCGTAGATCAGATCTGTAAGGGTGCGCGCGGTATCCAGCGGGAATTCCAGAATCGGCGCCGGGCGCCCGAGGCCCACGGCTTCGAAACAAGCCGGCGAGGTGGGGTGCAGAAACAGGGTGGATTTGCGCTTGTCCAGCGCCGCGAACAACGGCTCCAGCTTGGGGTTGCCGAGGTACACGCCATCGGTATTGCTCTCGACGATCACGCCGTCCAGGTGCAGATGGTCCAGGGCGTATTCCAGCTCGGCCATGGCATCGTCGAAATCCTCAAGCGGCAACGTGGCGAATGCGCCGAATTTGCCCGGGTAGCGTTTCACCACATCGGCGGCATATTCATTGAGGTAGCGCGCCATCTTGCGCCGCGCCTCACGATCTTTAAGAAAACCCACCGAGGGCGAGGTGACCGAGAGCATTACCGCTTCGATGTTGTGCTTGGCCATATGGTCCAGCACCGCTTGCTCGGACCACTTGGGTACCGGAAACCCGCCATCGAGTTTTACCAGTCCTGCATCGGCCAGGGCCTGGGCATACAGGGGCGGCAGGTAATGGGTATGCACATCGACCAGGCCGCAGGCGCAACCGACACTGGCAACGGGCGCGGTGTCTGCCGCCAGCACCGCACCGTGGGCGCCGAGGGCAGTGGCCGCGACGGCCGTAGTGGCTGAGGCCAGAAAGGTACGACGGGTGGGTTTGAACATGCTCGAACTCCTTGCGCTTTTGTTGTTTGCGCGGAGTGTCGAGGAGGTAATTTGGCCCGGGAAGATGGCAAGTTTTGATGGGCGATACTTAATTGTTATCGCCTGTAGGATTGTGCGCAGGCCGAGATTTTGTACATCTAGGAGAAGACATGAAGCTAAATCACCTGCGTGACATCGTCGCCGTTGCCGAACACGGCAGCCTGCGCGCCGCTGCCCGGCATCTGAACATCGCCCAGCCGGCCATCACCCGCAGCATTCGTGAGGTAGAGCAAAGCCTGGGCACAGCTTTGTTCGAACGACGCTCCACTGGTGTGGTACCAACCCTGATCGGTGAGCGTTATCTGGTGCGCGCGGCGGCTATGCTGCGCGACATGCAAAGCGCGCGCGATGAAGTGGAACAGTTGTTGGAAGGCAGCGGCGGACAGGTAAGAGTGGGGCTTTCGACCGTGCCGCATTTGGCGCTGTTGCCCAAGGCGCTGGCACCGTTCAAAAAGCGCTTTGCCAACGCCAAGTTGACGATTGTCGAAGGTCTGTTGCCGCGTATGCAATTGGGCCTGGAACGCGGGGAGCTGGACTTTTACATCGGTCCGCTTACCGAAAAGGCGCTAGTGAAAAACCTTGAAGCCGAGTTGCTTTTCGAAAATCTGCGCCTGGTTTTTTGCCGCAAAGGCCACCCGTTGAGCGCAGCCAGGCAATTGGCTGAACTGACGCAGGCGCGCTGGATCAGCACGTCAGTCACCGAAGACCGCGACGCCGAATTGGCTCCACTGTTTGCCCGCCATGGGTTACCTGCGCCGCGCATCGACCTGCACGCGCAGTCGGGTTTGACCATGCTGTTGGCGGCGGCCCATTCCGATTTACTCACCCTGTTGCCGCAGCAATTTCTACTGCACCCGATGGTGCAACAGAGCCTGCACTGCATCGCGGTACGGGAAACCTTGGCAGCGCCATCTATCTATGTGGTGCGCCGCGCCGGGGTGCTGCTGACCCCGGCTGCACAGCATTTTCAGGATCTGCTGTGCAGAGCAGCGCGGGTGTTCGGCGATCAGCGCGGCGGCAGTTAGCCTGCTGACGTTGGCCATACCAAAAAGAAGCTATATAGATCGGGCCTCAACTCAACCACCCTTCAGTTTTCGCCTTGGCCACCGCATGGGTCCGGCGCTGCACGCCTAGTTTCGAGTTGATCCGGCGAGCATGGGTTTTCACCGTGTGCACGGAGATAAACATTGCTTCGGCAATCTGCAGGTTCGAGTGGCCGCGGGCGATAAACTTCAGCACGGCGGCTTCGCGTTTGCTCAGTGGCGATTCGCTGGGGATGATCGGTGTGCGGGTTTTATCGGTAGCTTGCAGGAGTTTTTTGCGCCATAGAGTGGTTTCGTCGAGTTCTGCGAGCTCGCCTTCGAGCCATTCGGGTTGGCGTTGGTAAAGGTGCAGCAGCGGTTGCAGGTGTTGCTGTTGTTCGGCCTCGCCGAGGCTTTGCGCGAGCTGCCGATTGGCCAGGGTTTTGCGCTGTTCCAGCCAGAGGGTTTCGGCCAGACGCAGGCCGACGTAAACCGCCAATTGGTAATGGCCGTTTTGTTGGCAGTCAGTGAGCAGGTTTTGCAAGCCATGGCGGGCGGCGTCCAGGTCACCGAGGGCCATATTGGCGCAGGCTTCGTCAAAGCGGGCGCGCAGGTGCAGGTCGTAGAAGCCGGCGGGGGGCATGGCGTATTCGCTGTTGAAGCGTTCGCGTACTTCCATGAAGACCTGCTTGGCTTTTTCCGCATCGCCGCGTAGCAGCCATAGTTCGCCCTGCGCCACGTTGAGGGCGTCGCGGTAGCGAACCAAGGGCACGTTGTAGAGCTGCATTTTTCGCTCGGCGGTGCGCAGCAGTTGCTGTGCGGCATCGAGCTGCCCGTCTCTGCTGGTCAGGTCGGCCAGGCACAGATAGCCATACAGCAGGTAGGCGTCTTCACACTGTTCGGCTTCCTGAATGCCTTCTTTCAAGGCGGCTTTGGCTTGCGCGGGCTCGCCGCGGGTGACCAGGATGGAGCCGCGCAGCATCTGCAGACGGGCCAGAACGGGACCGCGCAGCCCGGCGTTTTTAAGCAGTTGCAGCGATTCCTCGGTGTGATCCCAGGCCTGTTCAAACTCGCCCATGATCAGCAGTTGGTGAATATGGTCGGCACTTAGCAGCGCTTCGAACACCACATTGCCGTTCGCCCGCGCCAGGCGCAGCGCTTCACGAGTGTACTGGCGGCCAAGGCTCAGTTGCTGCTCGCCGGTGGCTTGTTGGGCGAGGGTTTGCAGGCAGAGGATACGCAGCGACCAGGATTCGTCTTCCAATACTTCAAGCGCCTCCTGGCAATGCTGCTTGGCCTCCGGCAGCCCGCGCAGGCAATTCAATACGCCGAGAGCCGCCTGATAGTGCGACAGCAGCCGCCGCTGGCGGATGGCTGAGGTCTGGGGGAGGAAATTCACCAGTTTGGCGAGGCAGATTTCGGCTTCGTCCAGGCGGGTACAGATAAGCAGCGCCCACACTTGCAGCATCACCAGGCGCGGTGTGCAGGAGAACAGCTCGGCGGGGAATTCGTCGCGCCAGTGCAAGAACTGCGACACGCTTTCACCCACCAGCAATTGGTCCTGGCCATAGCGGTGCAGGTAACTGGCGGCCACCTCGGGCTGGCCGGCCCAAAGCGCATGTTTGACCGCCTCGCGCACATCACCTTGCGCAGCAAACCATTGGCAGGCGCGCACGTGGGTCGGCTGCGTGCTCTGTGTCGCCGGGTGTGCGCGCAGCACGCGGGCCAAGGGCGCCCACAGGCTCACCCAGTGATTGCCCGTGTCGTTATCGCTGGCGAGTAAATGGTGGGCGCGCAGATTGCCGAGTAGCTGTTCGGCGTCGTGCCCGGCGAGCAAATGGTTGCAGAGCTCGGCGTTGAAGTGGGGGATATGCGCCAGCGTTTGCAACGGGGTGAGCAGCGCGGCCGGGATATCGGCCAGCACTTCGCGTTCGACGTAGTCGCGCAGCAGGGGCGAGACGCTGTCGCTGGTCAGGGTGTCGAGCTTGCCTTCAATAAGCGTCAGGCCGATGGCGGCCGGCCAGCCGTCGCTGTTGGCGAGGATCTGCGCCTGGGTTTCGCTGGAGCAATTCACCTCGCGGTGGTGCAGCAGGGTGGCCAGTTCGCGCTCGGTGAAGGCCAGCGCGTGGGCGTCTACTTCCTGTAAGTCGCCTTGCAGTTGCAGACGCGGCAGGTTCCAGGCCGGGCGCCGCCGGCAGCCGATCCACCAGCGCACGGTGTGCGGCGTGCGCTCCAGCAGCGTGCCGAGCAGTTCGTCCAGCTCGGGGCTGGCTTGGCGCGGGTAGTCGTCGAGGATGATCCACAGCGGGTATTTGCAGCTGCCCAGCAGATGGCTGAGTTCACTGCGCACGTCTTCGTCGCCCGGCGTTATTTGCAGGGCGCTGGCGATGCGATCGAGCAGTTCGGCGGGGCTAAGGGTGTTGCCGAGCAGGTCGAGCCAGACGATGCGGGTGTTGAGGCTGGCCTGGCGGATACATTCGTTGAGCAGCACGCTTTTGCCAAAGCCGGCCGGGGCGCTGAGCAGGGTGACGCTACTGCGGCTAGCCAACAGCCCCTGGGCCAGTCGCGAGCGCTGCACATGGTGGGCCGGCAAACGCGGCAGCAGGGCATCGAGGTTGCGGGCGCGGGCGCCGGTGGGCAGGTCGCCAGTGAGTTCGTCCATGGTTTTTTCTCTCGTGGCTGCACGGCCAGGGCAAGGAATGCTGACGACGATAACAGGGCAAAGGAGTAGAAAACCGCCGGCCAAGATGGATTTTCAGGTGTCATTCAAAAGGATGAAACGCCCCGGTTTACGGGGCTTGTGGCTGATAGCGGCGAGCAATGAATAGCTCATCATCAGCTGGGCGGCAGGAGCAGGGCGCGGCTAATCCTTGTCGCGCCCGAATCGCTTCATCCTTGTCGCGACGGATCGGCCTCGGGCGTCCAGCGCTGCAAGTAATCGAGGCTCATACGATACGGTTTGAGGCCGACGCTCAGCAGAACCGCGGCCGTGCTCACCGCCAATGCAGTAATCAGCAGTAGCGAGTAACGCAGGGCATGGTCGTCGGCGAATACGTAGTCCGTCACCAGCGCCACACTGGTGGGGCCCAAGCCAAGGCCGATCAGCGTGGTGATAAACAGGTACATGGCCGAGGCCTGACCGCGCATGGAGTTGGGCATGATTTCCTGCAGCGCAGCGGGTGCCACACCAAACGGCATACTCAGGCAGAACACCGTCGGCGCCATCAGCACGGCGACCCAGAAGCCGCTGTCGATCACCGGAAACGTGAGCACCAGCGGCAGCGCGATCAGCGAGGAGTAGAGACCGACGCGCATGTTCGCGTCGGTCTTGCCGCGCTTGGTCAGCCAGTCGGCCAGGCGTCCGCCGAACACGATGCCCAGGCAACCGAACACCGCCACGGTACCGCCGTAAACGATGCCGACCTGGCTGGCGTCCCAGCCGAAGGTGCGTATAAAAAATGTGGGTATCCAGGCCGCACTGCCATAGCCGGCGAAAGCCAGGGCGGCGAAGCCGAAGTTGTGGCACAGCACAGTGCGCCGGTTGGCGCGCATATAGGCGGCCACTTCACTGAGCGGCATGTTCACGCCCGCGCCAACCCCACGGCGCAGCGGTTCCTTGATGGTGCGCACCACCAGGCTGAAGAGCAGCCCGACGGCGCCGAGGATCAGAAAAATAAGCTGCCAGGGGCGCACTTCACCCAGCAGCGGCACATGCAAATCGCCCTGGGCAGAGGCGAAATGAATGACCAGGCCACCGAGTAGAAAGGCCACACCGGAACCCAGGTAAATACCCATGGCATACACACTGATGGCGGTGGCGCGGCGCTCGGGTGGGAAGCTGTCGGCGATCAACGAATAAGCGGCGGGCGATAGCGCGGCCTCGCCCATGCCTACGCCAATGCGGCACAGCAGGAACTGCCAATACAGCTTGGCCATGCCGCAGGCAGCGGTGGCAGCGCTCCAAAACATCACCCCGAACATGATCAGCCCTCGGCGGCTTTTGGTGTCGGCCAGGCGCCCCAGCGGAATGCCGCACAGCGTGTAGAAAATGGCGAATGACAAGCCCATCAGCAGGCTCATTTGTGTGTCGTTGATGGCCAGGTCGCGGCGGATCGGTTCCACCAACAGACTGAGAATCTGCCGGTCGATAAACGACAGCATGTACGCCACCATCAAAATGGCGACGGTGGTCCAGGCGGCGAGGCTGGTTGGGTAGCCGGAGGTGGTTTTGGACATGAGCAGCCTCTGCGCCGCCACAAAGGCGAACGTCGGGAAAACAGAAATTGGGTTAGCGGGGTGGCTGTAACAGCTGACTGATTTCAGCGCGTGCGGCACGGCCCTCGGGTATCGGTAACAGCGGCCAGACGTGGATCATGCCCTCGCCGATGCGCACGTCGACCTTCACCCCCTGGCTGCGCGCGGCAGCGGCCAGTGCCAGGCTGTCGTGGTGCACGATGTCGCGGGTAGCGGCGTACAGCGTCATATCCGGCAGGCCGGTCAAGTCGCCGTGTAGCGGGTTAGGCCACGGATGCCCGAGCGGCAACGTACCCGCCCACAAACGACCGGCCGTTCGCAGGCCTTGCACATTGAGCATCGGGTCTGACGGATCGGTGGCGGCGATGGCCGGGTTCTCCATTTCCACATCCACCCATGGGCAAATCAGAATCAGCCGTTCAGGCAGTGCCCGTTCCAGTTCACGCAAGGCCAGACACAGCGTCAGCGCCAAGCCGCCGCCAGCCGAGTCACCCATCACCACCAGTGGCTGGCCAGGCGCGCGTTCGCGCGCCAGGGCATACACGTCCAGCGCAAACGGCACGGCATGGGCGCAGGTGTGTTCGGGCGCCAGCGGGTAGAGCGGCACGCTGATGGTGCAGCCTTGTTCTTCCACCAGTTGGTGCAGCAGACGCCAGTGATAACGGGTGATGGAACGCACATACGCGCCGCCATGCAGGTACAGCACATGCTGGCCGG
The DNA here is from genome assembly GCF_056174845.1 of Pseudomonas sp. CC11G. Lineage (NCBI taxonomy): Bacteria > Pseudomonadati > Pseudomonadota > Gammaproteobacteria > Pseudomonadales > Pseudomonadaceae > Pseudomonas > Pseudomonas sp. CC11G. The sequence continues at coordinate 36,190 of NZ_JBWBZC010000026.1, read as the reverse complement.
GACGCGGGGTTTTGGGTTTGAGGGTGTACAGCTCAAAGCCCTTGAAGGTCTCCAGGCTGACATCGATGCATTGCTGCATTTTTTGCTCGGGCGCTCGGGCATTTCTTGCCGCATACGGGCGAACAGGGTGTCGGAGGACAGCACGGCCGTGAGGCCGGATTTGCGCTTGGTCAGGCGCAACAGGGAAATCAGCAGGTGGTTACGCAGGCTCGTCACGGGTGGCTTCCAGTCAATGTCGGTAATGCCGGCGGCGCAATGAAAGTAACGTCATTGCGCCGCCGGTTAGCTAGGTTGGCTGAAGACTAGCGCACGCCTTCGTTTCGCAGCGCCGCCGGAGTGAAGTCGGCTGCGGTGGCTTTGAGGTCGAACTGCACGAACTCTTTCTCTTCGTTGCTCAGGCCCACGGCAATGTAGCGGCCGGCAATCAGGTCATTGAGCGACTCAAGCGCTGTGGCCGGAATCTGCCGGGTGTAGTAGGGCATCAACATGGCTTCGCCGACGCGCCACAGTTGGCCGCGACCGTCGTAGTGGTCGGAGAGGGCGATCATCCACGAGTCTTCGTCGATATAGAAACGACGCTTGGCGTAGATGTTGCGCTCGCCTTCTTTCAGGGTGGCTTCGACGACCCACACGCGGTGCAGCTCATACCGCGCCAGGGCCGGGTTGGGGTTGTTGGGGGTGAGGATGTCGGCGTACTTCACGCTCGGGCTGGCCAGGCGGAAGTTGTTATACGGAATGTAGATCTCTTTCTTGCCAACCAATTTCCAGTCGTAACGATCTGGCGCGCCGTTGAACATGTCGAAGTTGTCGGAGGTGCGCAGGCCGTCGGCGGCGGTGCCTGGGCCGTCGTAACCCACTTGCGGGGCGCGACGTACACGGCGTTGGCCAGCGTTGTAAATCCACGCCATGCGCGGGTCGTTCACCTGGTCGAGCGTCTCGTGCACCAGCAGCACGTTACCGGCCATACGCGCCGGCGCGGTGACGCGCTGTTTGAACATCAGCAAGGTGGCAGCGGCTTTTTTGGCATCCAGATCGGGCATGCGCTCGGGGAAGGCCACGGTGTCTTCGAAGTTCACCAGGGTGTAGTTGCCGTTTACCTGCGGAGCGGCTTGCACATACAGGCGACGCAAGTTGCCGCCGCGGTAGCGAGTCACGTGGTTCCACACCACTTCCAGGCCGTTCTGCGGGATCGGGAAGGCGTAGTAGCGGCTGTCGGTAAACCCCTTCAGGCCGCTGCCGCCTTCGAGTAGAGAAACGTTCGCGGCGCTAGCCTTGATGCGTTGCTGCACATCAGCCGGCAAACCGACCGAGCGGTGCGTGACGAATACCGGAATCTTGTAGGTGTCCGGGTAGCGCTTGAACATCGCCAGCTGCCCTTCGGACAGCTTGGCTTTGTACTGATCGGCGTTTTGCGCGGTGATGGTGAACAGCGGTTTTTCGCTGGCGTACGGGTCGCCGAGGAAGCCGTTTGGCGTTACCGGTGCGGCGTTGGTGGGCAGGCCGCCGTCATAGGCAGGAATGCTGCCATCGGCGTTACCGGCTTTCTCGGCCCCGATAGGCGTGAGGGTGGTGCCCAGCTTGGCGACTTCAGCCGGGGGGACGGCCGCCATGACGCTGCTGGCGAGCAGGGTCAGGGCGATGGCGGAAAATATCGTTCTTGTTCTATTCATGGACTGATTCTCTACAGGGCCCGCGAGCGGGCCGTTATCAGAAAAAGACGGGTGCGCTGCGGTTGGCTTAGAAGTTCACGCCAACGCTAAGGGCCACGAAGTCGCGGTCGGTCTGCATGTTGTAATCACCGCCGAAGAAGTTCGTGTAGTTGAGGCTGGCGGTGTACATGTTCAAGTACTCGGCATCCAGCCCCAGACTCACCGCTTTGGAGCCTTCGTTGAACACTGGACCGGTACCGTCGACGTCATGCGACCAGGCTACGTTGGGCTTGAGGTTGACCCCGGCGAACACGTTGCTGTAGTCCCAGATGGCGCGGCCGCGGTAGCCCCAGGAGGAGCGGGTGTAGAAGCCGTGGTTGCCGTATTCGTCGCGGGCGGCATCCACTTCCGGCACGCTGAAGGTGGCATCGCGGCCGAAGCGGTTGTTCATCTCGTCGCCAATTGCGCCGACGTACGTCACGCCCACTTCGCCCACCAGCGTTACCCGTTCAGCGCCCATAAACTGGTCGATAAAGTGGGTAAAGGTGGTTTGCGCCTGGGTGACTTCCTTGCGCACATAGCCTTTGCTTTCGTAGTCGGCCATGCTTCGTGCAGCTGCCACGCCGGCACCCAACCCACCGCTGGCCAGGCCACCGAGGAAGGCGTTGTTCACCGTGTTACCCAGCTCCCCGCCGAGGTCTGTGGTGTTCAACTGGATGGGCATATTCGGCCGGTAGCTCACCTCGCCGGACCACGCTGTACCGGTAGGTAGGGTGGTGGAGAAGCTCAGGCCGTAAAGGCGAATGTCTTCCGGGTATTCCAGGAAGTAGCTGCCGCCGCCGGTCAGAATGGCCGCTGCACGGTCCAGGTTACCCTGGAATAACAGTGCATTGAGGGCCGAGTTGATGCCCGCCACGTTGGTGTTTTTCACGCTCACCATCGGCGTGCGGCTGTGGTAATTCATGGCGTAGGCGCCGTACTCGGTGTCATCGCCCAACCAGCGCAGCGACAACCCCCACTGGCCCGAGTCACGCGCATCGCGATCGCCCCCACGGCTAACCAGCAGGCCTTCTTGCTCGACGTTGATATTGGCCGGCAGCAAGCCGTTCTGTTTGTCCTGCAGCAACTGCGCGATAGCCGCTGGTTGCAGCACGTTGTAGTTGGTGTCGCAGCCATCGGCGGCCACGTCGGTACCGGAGAAGAAGGTGCCGCAGTTATCGATAACGGTCTGGTCCCACTCCAGCTGGTAGAAGGCTTCGGCCGACAGGTTGTCGGTGAAGCTCTGCTGCATAAAGAACATATTGACCGGAATCAGACCTTCCTTGATTTCCGCGCCTGGGCGGCGGAACGCCGAGACGTCAATCGGGTTGATCGAGTTGATGCCGTTACCGATAAAGGTGCTCTCTCCCCAGCTCACCACCTGTTTACCCAGCCGCACGGAGCCGGGTTTATCGGCGATGTCGTAGTTCTGGTAAACAAACGCATCGAGGATCTGCGCGCCGGACGATTGCGCGCCTTCCTTGCGGTTGTGATCGTCGATGTCTTTGAACTCGCGGTGCTCGTCCTTCAGTTCAAAGTCATACCAATACTTGCCGCGGATAAACACGCCGGTGTCGGCGTATTTCAGCTCCAGGTCATGAATGCCTTTGAAGATTTTCGAGAAGGTTTGGCCGCTCTTGAAGTTCAGCCGGCCATCGTCGTTGGTTTGGGTAAAGCCCTTGCCGCCATTGGCCTGGCCGATAAGGTCTTGATCCGGACTGGCCGTAGACCAGCTACTGCCCACGGACAAGCTTGAGTCGAATTGTCCCTCGATCTCCCCGATGTTGAAGTTGATGGCATGCGCTGGAGCGCAGGCGCCCAGACTGATAGCCACGGCCAGCGCCTTTGGCGTGAACCCGGCGAGCCTTATTGTTTTTGTCATGTGGCACTCCCTTGATGGAATTAAGGAGTGAGGGACATTAACGACGGACCGGCCAAGGAGTAATTGCACGAATGTACGAACTTTGCCGGGCATCAAAAAGGATGGGTTTTGCGGGTGTAATCCTTTTGCCCGGCAGGGGTCATTCCTCACCCTTTTGAGGCGCCTATTCGTGTTTCTGATAGGGTCGGATAGACCGCTCTGGGGCGCGCCTTTCGTGCAAGCAAGGGCACGGCACAAAAGGGCGTGAGAGGTTTTTCTGGCGGGGATGATGTTGACGCTGGTTCGGCAACAAAAATAAGGTGCGTACCTTAACTGTGTTGACCGACTCATCCGTTCATCATGTTTCTTCCACGCCACCGCATCGCTCTCGCCGCGGTGGAGCAGGAGCGTCGTCGCCGTGTCCAAGCTTGCTCATTACTACAACAATAAAGTCGCCGTGGTCACCGGCGCGGGCGCCGGCATTGGCCGGGCCATCGCCACGTTATTGAGTGCCAACGGCGCGCGGGTGTATTGCGTGGATATCAACCTGCAGGCCGCCGAAGCCGTCGCCAATGAACTCACCGGCGCCAGCGCGTATGCGTTGGATGTCAGTGATGCGGCGGCCGTGCAGAACTTTGCCGACGAAGTCTTTATCCGCGAAGGGCGCGTGGACCTGGTGTTCAACAACGCCGGCGTCGGCCATTCCGGGTTGTTCGTGGACACTGAACTGGCCGATTGGAACTGGGTGCTGAAAGTCAATGTGATGGGCGTGGTGCACGGCATTCACGCCTTCCTGCCCCGCATGCTTAAACAGGCCGGCCCATGCCGCATCGTCAACACCGCCTCCGGCGCCGGCCTGATTCCGATGCCGCGCGCGGCGCCGTATTGCGCCTCCAAACATGCCGTGGTGGGCCTGTCGCAATCGCTGGCGGCTGAACTGCATGGCACCTCGGTGGGGGTGACCATTCTCTGCCCGGGCACGATTAACACGGACATCATCAAAAACACCACCATGCGCGGCGCCACGGCCACCGCGCGGCAGGAGCAGGCCACGCAGCACTACGCCACCAAGGGCACCTCGCCGGATCGGGTGGCGCTGGACGTGCTCGAAGACGTGCTCAACGACAAGCTCTTCTGCACCACGCCACGCAATGAAGTGTGGGTGGGTTGGCTGCTGCAGCGACTGTCGCCGACCTTTATGCAACGCCTGATGCGCAGCCGGATGGAAAAGGTATCCGGGCCGCAATAACCGCCTACGCAGGTTCCGGTAGCGGCAGAAAACCGCTGCCGCTCTGGGCATGCGGGGTGGCGACCAGGTAGGGCTGAAACAACGACGCCATCTGCCGGTAGCCCCAGTCGAGGTGTTTTTTGGTCACACGGGTAATGCCGTGGCGCGAGTGCAGGTACTCAATCCAGTAAGTGGAAATGATCCAGCAGTTTTCCAGCAGCACATCCAGCTCGGCCTCGCTGGCGTTGAGGTGGCCGAGCTCGATCATCTCCAGCAGTTTGAGGCGGCCGCGGCTTTGCACCTGGTCGGCCAGCTGTTGCAGGCGGGCGCGCAGGCTGGGGTCCATGGCGAGGATGGCGGTGGTGTCGCGGTAGAAAAACCGCCACTCCCACATCAGCTCGAACCAGTGGCGCAGGCTTTGATCTTTTTCAGCGATGAGCAGTTGTTTAGCGGCGAATTGCTCGAAGAGCGCGGTGACCACGTCGCTCTTCTTTTTGAAGTAGTAGTACAGGTTGCCTTCGTTGATGCCCACCGCCTCGGCGATGGCAGCGGTGGTCACGGCAGCTACAGTTTTGCCGTTGAACAGCTTTCGGCAAGTGACCAGGATTTTATCGCGGGTGCTCTGACGCTTCATGGGGGTTCCGCTACGCAAGGATCGCAGGGTCTAAGGTATTCACCCTAGAGGTTTAGTGGCGCGGCGCATCATAACCACGCACATGAATTTGCTCCACCAGCAGTGTTAACCGTCACAAGAATAATCAGGAGACGTCTACATGGCTTTTATCGAACGCGACACGCTCGCCGGCTCCGATGAGCAGGCGATTGCCGAACTGCAGCAGGTTTTTACCCTGCAAAAAACTGCCTTTTTGCGCGACCCCCAGCCCGGCCTGAACCAGCGTCTGGAGTTGCTCGGCGCGTTTGCCGGCATGATGGTGAACAACCGCCAGCGCATTCAGCAAGCCTTGGCCGCCGACTTTGGCGCGCATCCCACGCAGTTCGCCGACCTGGTGGAATGCCTGGGCGTAGCGGGGCGCGTGCAGTACGTGGCGGAAAACCTCGGCGAGTGGATGAAGGCCCAGCAACGCACGATGGAACCGGCCTTGTACGGCACGGCCAAGGCCTATGTGCTGCCGCAGCCCAAAGGCGTGATCGGCAATATGGCGCCATGGAATTTCCCCTTTGATATCGGCTTTGGCCCGGTGGTGGAAATGCTCGCCGCCGGCAACCGCGCCATTATTAAACCCTCGGACCTGACGCCCGCTTGCAGCGAACTGACGCTGGAAATGGTCCGCGCCACGTTCGACCCTGAACAGGTTGCCGCCGTAGCCGGTGGCCTGGAACTGGCCAAGCATTTCCCGACGCTGGAATGGGACCACCTGATGTACACCGGCAGCACCCAAGTCGGCCGCTCGGTTGCGGTGGCGGCGGCGCACAACCTGGTGCCGGTCACCCTGGAACTGGGCGGCAAATGCCCAGCGCTGATTGCTGCCGATGGCCTGAATGCCGCCACGGTCGAGCAGATCATCGGCTGTAAAACCATCAAGAACGGCCAGATGTGCGTGACGGTGGATTACGTGCTGTTGCCCGAAGCGGCGCGGGCGCAGTTTGTGTCGATGGTCGAGCAGCTGTTTGCTAACAACTTGCCCAACTACGCCAGCCACCCGGACACCACCGGCATCATCAACGAACGGCACCTCGACCGCCTGCAAGGCTACCTCGATGACGCCCGTGCCAAGGGCGCGCAGATCGTGGAAATCGGCGGCCCGCTGGACCGCGCCGCGCGGCGTATGCCGTTCTACCTGGTGCTGGATGTGACCGACGACATGGCGCTGATGCGCAATGAAATCTTCGGTCCGATTCTGCCGGTAAAAACCTACCGCGCGCTTGATGAGGCCATCGCCTATATCAACGCCAACGACCGCCCGTTGGGCGTGTACATCTTCACCGACACGCCGCTGGTGGCCGAGCAGGTACTGGCGCGCACCACCTCGGGCGGCGCCTGCGTGAACGCGGCGGCCTTGCACGCGGCCGTGCCGACCCTGCCGTTTGGTGGCGTGGGCAAAAGCGGCTCCGGTCGCCACCACGGCTACGAGGGTTTCCTCGAATTTTCCAACCTGCGTTCGGTGGTCGAGCGCGGCAGCAACGACCTTGTCGCCGCCATGTTCGCGCCTTATGGCGCCACGGTAGATGCCCTGATCGCCGGCGCGCTCGGCGAAGGCTGAGCGGCCATCCACTTCTTCTGAATAGCGCGCTGCGCTGACTTTAATCGCCCCAAGGTAGTTGAACGCCATGACCTATTTCGTACACGACAGAATGCTTGACCTGATGGAAGCCGAAGGGATGAAAACCCTGTTCGGCATTCCCGATCCAAGCTTTATCGGCCTGTTCAATGCCGCCGCCGCCCGCGGCTGGCGCGTGATCGCCCCGCACCACGAACAAGCCGGCGCCTTTATGGCCGACGCCCACTGGCGCATGACCGGCCTGCCGTCGGTAGTAGTCGGCAACCAAGGCCCGGGCGTCGCCAACCTGGCCGCCGCCGCCATCTGCGCCGCCAAAGAAAACGTGCCGACCCTCTTTATCGCCGGCCAGCGCGAACGCGTGTTCGACCAAAAAGTACGCAAAGGCCAGTTCCAGTACACCCGTCAGCCCAAGTACTTTGAAGAGGCCATGAAGTACGTCGGCATCATCGAATTCGCCGAACAGGTGGACGAGATTTTTCACGAAGCCTTCCGCCGTGCGCTGTCCGGCACGCCAGGCCCGGTGTACATCGAGTACCCGATGAACGTGCTGGAATCGCAGCTCAAACAAACCCCGGTAGCCCGCCCCGAGCAGTACCGTTTGGTACACCAGGGCGCATCGGCGCAGGGCATCGAAGCGGCGCTCGAACTGGTCAAACAGGCGCAGTCGCCCATCCTGTTGGTGGGGCAGGGCGTACTCGTTAGCCGCGCCCATGAAGCCGTTGCCGAATTGGCCAAAGCCCTGGGTTGCCCCGTCGTCACCACACCCGGCGCCGGCGCGGTATTGCCCGGGCTCGACAACCAATGTTTTCCCTACCCGACCCCTTCGGGTACCACCGCCGTGGCAGCCGCCGACCTGGTGATCGCCATCGGCACCGAAATCGGCGAGCCGGTGCATTACGGCACCGGTCGGCATTGGGAAAAAGGCCAGGTAAATCGCAAGTGGATCTACATCGAACGTGATGCGCTGGCCATCGGCGTAAACCGGCCCATCGACGTGCCGTTGGTGGGCGACTTGCGCGACGTGGTGCCACAACTGATCGCACCGATTCGTGCCCTCAATCGCCAGCCTTCGGCCAAGCTGCCGGAGCTCGCCGCCCTGGCGCAGAAAGTGCGCGGCATTATGGTCGACAACATTCCCACCCGCTCGCAGCCCATTCACCCCGGCCATCTGGTGGTGGAAGCCACCCGCCTGTTGCCGGAAAACACCGTGATGGTGCGTGACGGCGGCTCCTTCGCCATCTTCGCCTCGGCCTACAGCCAACTGCGTGCCCGCGATGCCATGTGGTGCCAAAACTTCGGCCACCTGGGCACCGGCTTGCCCCACGCCATCGGCGCGCAACTGGCCGTCGGCGACAGCCGCCGCGTAGTGCTCATGTCCGGCGACTCGGCATTCCAATTCCACATCTCCGAGCTGGAAACCGCCGTGCGCAAAAACCTGCCGATCGTGTGCATCGTCGGTTGCGATTACGCCTGGGGCCTGGAAGTGGCGGTGTACCGCAACGCGTTTGGTATGGACTCGGCCGAGACCGAAGCGCACTGGGGCAAACAGCTGCGCCTGGACAAAATTGCCGAAGGCTTTGGTGCCTATGGCGAGTTTGTCGACCGTGCCGAAGACATTGCCGGCGCCGTGCAGCGTGCGCTGGACAGCAGCCGTCCGGCGGTGGTGCAAGTAGTCATCGACGGCGCCGCCAATGCGTCGGAAATGCCGGGGATTGAGGAGTTTATGTCGTGGTACGGCGAACGCGGTTATTGAGGTTGGTAATGCGCTGGTGAGTTAGTCGAGGGCAGGATGCCTGAGACGTGGGCCGCCCCTTGAGGGCGGCTTTTTTTTGCCCGATCAAGCGGTTTGTGGAAATCAATACAGTAAGACTGTACAGTTTTTCTGTGCTCATGTTAGTGTCTGCCCATGACCACGCCATCCGATACTTCCGATACTCAAGCTGCCGCCCTGGCCGCTGAACTGCGCATTTCCGTGAGCAAGCTGATGCGGCGACTGCGCGAGCAAACCCATCCGCATGACTTCACGTCCGGACAAAAGTCGGTGCTGCTGCGCCTGGATCGGGACGGGCCGGCCACGGTATCCGCGCTGGCCCGCGCCGAAAGTGTTCGCCCGCAGTCGATGCGCATCACGGTGGCCGGGCTGGAGACGATGAAGGCTGTCAGGGGACAACCAGATCCCGCTGATGGGCGGCAAACCCTTATCGAGCTGACGCCTGTGTTTCGCAAAAAACTCAAAGAAAGCCGCGCCGCCAAAGACGATTGGCTGCTGCATGCCTTGCAGGTGCAACTGTCCCCCGAGGAGCAAGACGAACTCGCCGCGGCGGTAAAACTGCTGCAGCGGCTCGCGGACTTCTGAAGCCGTCGATGCGCCATCAATTTGCTGAACCAACGGGAGCTTGAACATGCAATGGCTTCACCTCACGTCTTATTTCTTCGCTGGCGTGTTTCTCGCCAACGCCGTGCCGCATGTGGTCAGCGGCTTGATGGGCAAACCGTTCCAGACGCCATTCGTCAAGCGGAGAGGGCAGGGCCTGTCCTCATCGACCGTGAACGTGCTCTGGGGGTTTTTCAATCTGTTGGTTGGCTACGTGCTCATCTACCGGGTCGGTGATTTCGACCTGAACCGCACCCCTGATGCCATCGCCTTTGCGCTCGGCGGCCTGGTGTTGAGCCTTTTTTTGGCGCGTCATTTCGGCCGCTTCAATGGCGGCAACACTTCGGTCTCTTCGTGAGTCGTGCGGCCACTGGCGTCTTCCGTTCGCTGAGGAGCCGCAATTACCGCATCTGGGCGGGCGGCGCACTGGTCTCGAACGTGGGCACGTGGATGCAACGCACGGCCCAGGACTGGCTGGTGCTGACCCAGCTCACGCCGCACAACGCCGCAGCGGTCGGCATGGTGATGGCGTTGCAGTTCGGCCCTCAGCTGTTGCTGCTGCCCTGGACCGGTTTTGCGGCAGATCACTACAACCAGCGCAAACTGCTGATGGCCACGCAATGCGTCATGGGCGTTCTGGCGGTGGCGCTGGGCCTGCTCACCATTACCGGCAGCGTCCAGCTTTGGCATGTGTATGTGTTCGCCTTTCTGTCCGGCTGCGCGTCGGCCTTCGACGCTCCCGTACGGCAAGTGTTCGTGGCCGAACTGGTCGGCGAGGCGGACCTGTCAAACGCGGTCGCGCTCAACTCGACCTCATTCAATCTGGCGCGGATGATTGGCCCGGCAGTGGCCGGTCTGACCATCGCCTCGGTGGGCACCGGCTGGGCATTTCTGCTCAACGGCGCCAGCTTTTTTGCGGTGCTGGCCTCGCTATTTCTGCTGCGGGTTTCTGAGCTGAACCCGAACCTGCGGGCGCAACGCACCAAGGGCAGTCTCAGCGAAGGGTTGCGTTATGTGGCGGCTCGGCCGGACCTCAAGGTGATGCTGATCATGCTGTTTTTGATCGGCACGTTCGGCATGAATTTCCCGATCTTTATCTCGACCATGGCAGTCAGCGTTTTCCACACGGATGTACGCGGCTATGGCCTTCTGTCCTCGATCATGGCCATCGGCACCACCGCCGGCGCGCTGCTTGCCGCCGGTCGCGCCCGGCCAGGATTCAGCTCACTGCTGATCGGTGCCGCCGTGTTCGGCCTCGGCTGCACCCTGGCCGCGCTCGCGCCGAGCTACTGGGTATTCGCCGGCGCACTGGTGGTCATTGGCGTGGGCGCCTTGACCTTCAGCAACACGACCAGTGCCCTCATGCAGCTCACCACCGAGCCCGCAATGCGCGGCCGGGTGATGGCATTGCGTGTAGGCATTGCCCTGGGCTGCACACCGATTGGTGCGCCGATTGTGGGTTGGGTGGCCGACCATCTCGGACCGCGCTGGGCACTCGGTGTGGGTGCGGCAGCTGGGATCGCGGCGGCCGGTGTGGCGGTTTATTTTATGACCCGTGAAAAGCAGCCCATCGCGAAGATTAGCGTCGAAAAATAAACCTGGCTCCACTTGCTCCAAGTTAGAGACCGAGACCTGTCTAGCCCAGTGTGGTCGCGGTATGTGCCAGAAAGTCGCGGCCGTCTTTGGATTGCATATTCAACGCCCATACCGGGCGTGCGGCGCCGGTTTCGCCTGATGCCCAGGTCTGCAAATAGGCGAGGGAAAACTCCACGCCGTCCTGGCTCAACTGCGGGCTGCAGCCCACGCTCATCAGCGCCATACGTACGCTGCTGTCCACATACTCGTTGATGTTTTCGGTGCCCAGCAGAATGGCCTGAATGGCGTGCGCAGAGGCGCCCATCAGAAAATCTGTGGTGGCATCGATGTTGCCGAATACAAACTGATTCTGGTCGCGGCCGCTGTACAGGTCTTTGGTCATGTATTCGGCAACCAGCGCCTGATGCGGCCAGGCGTCGGCACGGGTGACGAAGCCGGCCCATTTGCGGTCGAGCAGGGCGCGTACCAGAAACAGGCGATAGCCGACGCAAAAGCGCTGCCACGGCTCGGTAAGGATGTCGTAGACCGGCAGGATATCGGTGGTCATCTGGTTGTTGAGGTCCTGGCCCAGGGCGACCAGTACCTGATCCAGCGATGTGAAGTAACGATAGAACGTGCCGCGCGACACCTTCGCTTCACGAATCACATCATCAATCACCGGCGCCGGCGTGCGTTGTTCGGCGAACACGCGCATCGCAGCGTCCAGCAGCTTGGTGCGCATCATCAAGCGTTTCTTTTCGGCCATCTTCGGTCGATGGTCGGAAACGACCTTTTCTTTATCCATTACGTTTCAACGGCCTTTGTTGGCGGTGACATTTGTCATTGTGGCGGAAGAAACCGGTGGTCTGCCAGCCATAAAAAATCCACGTGCAAGCTATTGCTTACGTAGGAGTGTTGTCCTACATTGAACATCATTGTCGTAATGACAAAAGTGTTTCATCTGAAACTCCAAATACACTGTAGTCGTCATAAAAATAATTAGGAGACGAAACATGTCCCGCCGTGCCCTCTGGACCTACCAATACGTTGCATCGCATCGCCAAGCGCTGCCTTGTCTTTTGGGTTCCACTCCTCCGGTTTCTTCCCGAACACCTGCGTTCTGTGAAAATCCCAAGCCCGTGACCGCGAAGGCCTGCGGCTAGCTGAACATCTCCATACGTTAACGATTTCTCCTGCACCTGCGCGTTGCGTCGGGTGGGATTAATTCGCCGTTTGAAAATAGATGACAGTATCGTCATTATGATAAGTGGAAACAAGATGATGAAAGAAGCCAAGCTGTTCTCCGAAGTGGGTGTTTTTCCGGTCGAAGGTCACCGTCCAACCTTGCAGGAATTGGTCAAGCGCGCCGAGGCGTTGCAGCCCTTGCTGTTGAAAAACGCGGGCGAGTCGGAAAAGCACCGCCGTGCCTGCGAAGAAAACATTGAGGCCGTGCGCGAAGCCGGCTTGTTCCGCTTGATGGTGCCCAAGCGCTATGGCGGCTTCGAAGGCACGTTGCGTTCTCACCTGGAAGTGTCGGCAGCGCTGGCCGAGGGCTGCGGCGGCACCGCCTGGGTGGTGGCACTGACCAACGTTTGCGCCTGGTTCACCGGGCTCTTCAGCGAAAAGGCGCAGGACGAAGTGTTCGGCGCTAACCCGGATGCGCGTGTTGCCGGCGTGTTCAACGCATCACCCACCACCCGCCGGGTAGACGGTGGCCTGGTGGTGTCTGGCAAGTGGTATTCGTCATCAGGCAGCCTGCACGCCGATTGGGCCGTGGTCGGTGCTGAGGAGCGTGACGCCAATGGCTGCGTTGTGGCGCAGTACTTGGCGCTGATGCCGCGCAGTGACTACAGCATCGACGACACCTGGTTCACTGCCGGCATGCGTGCCTCGGGCAGTAACTGCATCGTGGCCGATGAGGTGTTTGTGCCGGACCACCGACTATTGAACATGGCCCAGGCAATCGAAGGCGAGTACGCCACCGAATTCAAAGACGAAACCGCCTACCGTCCGCTGTTCGTACCCTTTGCAGCGGTGATTCTGAATGGCCCGCAACTGGGGCTTGGGCGCGCTGCACTCAAGTACACCATCGCCAACGCGTCGCGCCGCGCGGTGACGTACACCTCGTTCGAAAAACAGACCGATTCGGTGATGTTCCAGGCGCAAATCGCTGACGCCGCCTTGAAAGTCGATAGCGCCGAATTGCGCGCATTCCGCGCCTGCGACCAGATCGATGAAGCGGGCCGCTCCGGCGTGAAGCTGGACCTCGTTACCCGTGCACGCATCCGCGCCGACGTGGGCCTGGTCAATACCCATATCACCGACGCCATCAACATCCTGCTGTCCGCCCACGGCGCCGGCAGCTTCTCGGAAACCAGCCCGATGCAACGCTGGTGGCGCGATTCCAACACCGCAGCGCGACATGCCGTGGCATTGCCAGCGGTGGGCAACGAGCTGTACGGCAAGGCGCTGCTAGGCGTGGAAAACACCGTTACGCCGCTGGTTTAAGCGCCGTATGCCACTTAACGCGCCATCCCACAGTGGCGCTCACCGCGAGGGGAATTCGTGATGGATCCCAAACTTCTACGGTCGGTGATGGGCCAGTTCGCCACTGGCGTGACGGTGGTGACATTTGTCGCCGACGGTCAGCCGGCCGGCATGACGGCCAACGCATTCATGTCGGTATCACTCGACCCGCCGCTGGTGCTGATCTCGATCCGCAACCAGTCGCGCTTCAACGAGTGGGTAAAAAAAGGCGTGTGCTACGGCATCAACTTCCTGGCCGACAGCCAGAAGTCGCTGAGCGCGCATTTTGGTGGACGGCCGGAGGAGGGCATCGACCTGCCGTTCTCATTCCACGAGGACACCCCTTTGCTGGACGGCAGCTTGGTGCACTTGGTGGCGCGCACGGTGGATATCCATCCGGCCGGCGATCACCTGCTGTACATCGGCGAAATCGAACACGTGCGCCTCGGTGCCCAACGCAAGCCGCTGCTGTTTTTCAGCGGCCGTTATCACCAAGTTCATGCTCGGGCACCGAGTGCCGAGTGGAGCGGCTGCGCGGAATGCTGGTGAGCTATCGCCTGCCTGCAACTAGAACAATAAGGAGAACCGCATGAACAGTATTCAAGCTCAACCACAAGCCAGTGCCGTCGAACGGATCGTGCCGTTCAAGATGGCCCATATCGTGATGCGCTGTGCCCATCGCCAGGCGTCTGTCGAGTGGTACAAGGCCTTGTTTCAAGCCGAACTGGTATTTGAGGACGAGGTGCTGACCTTCCTCGCCTACGACGAAGAACACCACCGCCTGGCCTTCTTCAACATGCCGGGGTTGCCGGAGCAGGTGGACGAAATGGCCGGTGTGCACCACGTGGCGTACAGCTACAAAAACATCGGTGAATTGCTCAGCACCTACGACCGGTTGAACACGCACGGCATCAAGCCGGTATGGACCATCAACCATGGCCCAACCACCTCGTTTTACTACCGCGACCCAGAACGCAACCTGGTGGAACTGCAGGTCGACAACTTCGTCGAGCAGGCCGACGCGGCAGCGTTTTTCCACAGTGAAACGTTCGCTAACAATCCCATCGGCACCGAGTTCGACGCCGACGCCCTGGTCGCCCTATGGCGCAGCGGCGCCAGCAACGAGGAATTGTGCGCGTTGGGCGCATGCGCCACTGGCCAAGCGTTGGGTCCAATTGATGGGGGATTGAAATGAAGCTCTGTACCTTCCGGGTTCAAACCGGCGTTGCGGCCGTGGGATTGGTGTTGGGTGACCGGGTGATTCGCATCGCCGATCACCTGAGCGCGGCACCGCGCACCATGATTGGCCTGATTACCGAATGGTCGGGCTGGATCGAGCCACTGCAACAGTTAGCCAAAAGCGGAGCGCAAGGCATTCCGCTGGACCAGGTCACTCTGCTGGCCCCTGTACCGCGCCCCGGCAAGATTCTTGGCATCGGCTTGAACTATGTCGACCACGTGGAAGAGTCCGGCATGGACATGCCGGCCGACCAGCTGTGGTTTGCCAAGATGACTACCTCGGCCAGCGGTCCGTTCGCGCCGATTGATTTGCCACGGGTTTCCGAGGCGCTGGATTACGAGGCCGAGCTGGTGTTCATCGTGGGCAAACGCTGCCGGCACCTGACGGCGGAAACCGCCCGGGAAGCGATCTTCGGCTACTGCGTGGGCAACGATGTCAGCGTGCGCGATTGGCAACTGAAGACTTCGCAGTTTGTGCTCGGCAAGTCGTTCGACACCCATGCACCGTTCGGCCCGTGGATCGTCACCCGCGATGCCGTGGACGATCCGCACCAGTTGGCGATCCGCTGCTTCGTCAACGACGAGAAGCGCCAGGACTCCAACACCGACCAACTGATCTTCGACTGCTACCAGCAAATCGTGCACCTCTCCAAGGTCATGACCCTGGAACCCGGTGACGTGATTTTCACCGGCACCCCCGGCGGCATTGGTGGCGGTTTCAAACCGCCCCGTTTTCTGCTCAACGGCGACCGGGTGCGGGTGGAGATCGACGAGCTCGGCACCATTGAAAACATCGTGCGTCCTGAACCCACCCTTCAACACCTGTGAAACCGTTTATGTGGGCCGGCCCCGGCCGGCCTGCGCAAACGGTTTGGTAAACCTGCGATAACAACTTCCCCAAGCACGACTTATTAAAATAAAAACAAAAGGTAAATATGTTATGTGCAAATCCAATGCTGCAATTAATGCGGTAATTGCAATGATGCTGGGCGTGGCGCCGCTAACGTATGCGAGCGAAAATGGTCAGTCAAGTTACCCCGTGGGTGTAAATACGGTATTGAACGGGTTGCTTCCGGCGCCGGGTCAAACGTATTACTACGATTATTTTCTGGTCTATCACGCCGGGCAGTTTAACGATGAGCACGGTGATAGTTCGGTGCCGGCATTTCGGGCGCACGTAATTGTGAATGCATCGAGAATAGTGCATACCTGGGAAACGCCGATTGGGCCGTTTACGGCAGCTTCTGGTGTGGTATTGCCGCTGGCTACATCAATAACGCTATTGCCGGGAATCATGAGCACAACACCGCGCAGGGCGATGTTATCGTTCACTCGCTGTTCTTGGGTTATACCAACGACGCGCACAATGTATTCGGCTTTTTTGCGCCGTTGGATGTACTGCTGCCCACCGGGGAGTACAACAAGAACAGCATCGCCAACACTGGCCTCAATCATTACACCTGGATGCCTAGCTGGCAGAACACCTGGTTCGCGACGCCCAACGTCGAGGTCTCCACCGGCCTGACCGCCGAAATCAACGCTGAAAACCATGACACGGACTATCGCTCCGGCAACTCGGCCACCTTCGACTGGATGGTGGGGTATTCGTTTGATGATAAGTGGCAAGTGGGCGTGCAGGGCTTTTACTCCAAGCAGTTTACCGATGACGAAATAAACGGCGATACCGTGTTGGACGGCTTCCGTGGGCAAGGTTCGGCGATTGGTCCGCAAGTTCGCTACACAATAAGCCCCGGCGTTGCAGTTGCATTGAAATGGCAACATGAGTTTGATGTGGAGAACCGTCCCGAGGGAGATCGGGTGTGGTTTCAGTTTGCCTTTCCGCTTTAGTTGAGTGTACTCAATTAAATAAACGTTAATCGAAATGCAAGGGCTGCAAGTTACTCGCTTGCAGTCCTTTAGTTATTTAGAAAGGAGATAGCTATGAACGAGCAGCAGGCAGTAAGCGCAGTTGTAGAGTGTGAGAACCTACGGTGTCGTGCATTGGAAGAGGGTGATTTCGTGCAGTTGACTGAGTTGGTGGATGACCAGTTGGTGCATATCCACGCGACCGGTGCGATAGACGATAAACCGGCCTATCTCAAGTTGGTGCGCGAGGGCATAACGTTCCTGCGGGTCGAGCGCAAAAACCTCGATGTACAAGTGTATGGCGAACTGGCCGTGGCGACCGGCAGGTTGCTGCAGCGGATCGTGTTGCGCAGCAGTGGCGAGCAGCGGGACATGGATGTGGTGACGACACAGGTCTGGTTATGCCGTGACGGGGCGTGGCGGCAGGTTAGTTTTCAGGCGACCAATCTTTAACTATTCGCTCCAAAAAACGCCCGGTAGCAGACATGCTATCGGGCGCGTTGCAGCAGGCTTAAACGCGCTCGGCGCAGCGCTTGGCAAAGGCCAGTTGCTGCAGTTGGAACTGTTCGCCAACACGGTGGAAGTCGATGCAATGGCCGGCCCCTTCAAGCATTGCCGCGTCGACCTCAGGGCTGTTGGTAAACGCGTCGGCAAACTGGCGAATCAGTGCGTCGTTGACGGGCCAGAGTTTTTCAAATTCTGGCTGGCGGTAATGCACCGGGACAGTAACTTTGGCCGCCAGTTTGGTGACGATTTTCGGCCAGCCCAGGCTGATATCGATCAGTTCACTGCGCGGTGCCGGTGCGCCTGCGGCATAGCTTGCCTGGGGCATTACGGCAGGGTCGTAGGTGCCTTCGGGGCCAAAGAAAAAGCCGTTCATGGCCTCCATGGGAATGCTGACCAGCGTCTGGCTCGGCGGAATCTCGTTCCACTTGCTTTTTGACTCGGGCACCGGGTCCAGTCCTACGCCAGACACTGCAATGCCGAGCAGCGGCCACGTAGGCTGGCGAGCCGCCAACGCGATGCAAATAGCGCCGCCGATGGAGTGCCCGATCAGCACCACGCCGCGGGCCTGATGCGAGTTGTTGCGCCAGATTTCGTGAACGGCCGATTCAAGAATTTCTGCGTTATGGACAATGTTCGGCGATGCCGACGCGTAGTCGGCACTCTTGCCGTAGCCCGGGCGGTCAATGGCGAAAATAGGCAGGTGCTGGGCGTTTGCCCGGTCCAGCAAGGAATACCCCTCGGTATCGAAATACTTCGAAGAGTAGGTGCCCCCGTGAATGGCGATGATCAGCGGCCGTTTCGGGTCGCCGTTCTCGGGCAGTCTTGCGCGGCCGGACAATGTGATGCCCAAACCGGAAACGACATAGTCCAGGCACGTGGAGGGAGTGGTTGCGTTGTTCATGGCGGTCTGTGTCCTGTTTTTATGATTGTTAAGGCGCCTGAAACTGCGGATGGCTCAGGCTGCGGTCAGCCAGGCAGTGCCTTTTTGTTTCATGCTGGTTTCCAGCTCGCTGCCACGGGTGGCAAACACTCGGCTCAGCGGGAAGCCGCTTTTTTCCAACAGGTAAGCGAGGGCGGCGTACTCAATGGGGTACTTGGCCGCCACGGCTTGTTCGATGTCCACCACGCCTCGTGGGAAGGTAAAGCTGCCCATGTCGTAGACGCTCTGGCGGTTGACCAACTTCCATTTGCCGTCGCGTTTTTCCACGCGGTCGTAGAAGCGGTTGTGTACGCAGCAGCCAAGGCCCAGCTCGGCATTCTCGGCGACGATCATCGCGTTGGTTTCGACGATGGCTTTGGCGCCGTTGAACGTCACCACCGGGATGCCGATCAAGTGTTTTGTGCGCAGCTTGGAACCACCCATGCGCTTGGAGCCTTCGATGAACTGGGCAAACGGCCCCTCGAACCAGGTGATTTCAATAACGCCATCCGGGTGAAAGAGGTCGGCCAGTTGGTCCCATTGGCTCAGATCACGGTGAATCCAGCCATTGATGAGGTCGCTGATTTGCAGGCGGTCTTCGAGCAGCGTTTGCATGGTGGGTCTCACGGAAATAGAGGTGGACCGAGCATCTTCTTCTCTTGCATCAAACTCAAATAGATTGATATGAAAGATCTATCAGTAAAACTGAAGGCGAAGAGACCCCATGGATCTGCGACATTTGCGTTACTTTCTGGCAGTGGCCGAGGAGGGCCACTTTGGTCGCGCGGCCGAGCGCCTGCACATCGTGCAGTCGGCGTTGAGCATGCAGATAAAGGCCCTGGAGACCGAACTGGGCGGGCAGCTGTTTCTGCGCACCAGTCGGCGCGTGGAGCTGACTGAAGCCGGCGTTTTGCTGCGGGTGGAGGCGCAGCGCACCTTGGACCAAGCCGCCCACACGCAACTAGTGGTGCAACGCACCCTGCGCGGGGAGATGGGCACTGTACGGGTAGGGTTCGCCGGCAATGCTGTGTTCAGTGGCCGGCTAAAGACGGATGTGCGCGCGTTCCATGCCGTTTACCCAAAGGCCGAGGTGGTGCTTCGGGAACTGCCGCCTCACCTGCAAGTTGAAGCCTTGTTGGCCGGGGAGTTGGATGTCGGGTACGTGCCGACGCATGGCGCGTTGTCGTACGGTGCTGAATTGGCCTTTGAAAATATTGGCACCTGGCGTCTGCTGGTGGCGATGCCGGATACGCATCCGCTGGCCAATGAGCCGTCGTTGCGCTTGGCAATGCTGCAAGCGCAGCCAATCATCGTCTACGCCGCCCAAGGCGAGGACATCATGATCGAAGGACTGCGCGAGATTCTGGGTCGCGAACCGGACGTGCATCGCACCACCAGCACGCTCAGTCTGCTTGCCATGGTTGCCTCCGGCCTGGGTATCGCACTGGCGCCCGAAACGCTGTTGAATGCCACCATTCCAGGGGTGGTCTATCGAGAGCTTGCCGATGCCAAGCCGCAGGCGGATCTGCTACTGGTCAGCCGCAATGACGAGGCGGGCGGTGCTGTTCGTGCGTTTCTGTCGATTGCCCGCAAAGGTTAGCGGGCTCCGCCAAGTTTTTAAGCCATCACCCGATTGCGTCCGGCTTTTTTCGCCACGTACAAGGCCGTATCAGCGCGGCGCAGGGTGGCGTCGAATGGCTCGTTACCGGCTTCGGCCACGCCAATCGACACCGTCAGGCGAAAGTCACTGCCAAACTCGGGAAACTGCAACGCCTCCACCAACTGGCGCAGGCGCTCGGCCTTGAGTTTTGCGCCCTCCAGCGAGGTGGTGGGCAAAATCAGCAAGAACTCCTCACCGCCAAAACGCCCAAAGCAATCCACGCTGCGCACGTTAGTTTGAATGTGTTCAGCCAGGGTACGCAGTACTTTGTCGCCGCCCTCGTGGCCGTAGCTGTCGTTGATCTGTTTGAAGTGGTCGATGTCCAGCAAGCACACGCTGAACGCCTGGCCATCGCGGTGAAAACGCGCCAGTTCCTGCGCCAGTACGTTCTGCAAATGACGGCGGTTGAACAGCCCGGTCAGTTCATCGCGGGTGGCCAGCGCCTGGATGGTGGCGAGCGCTTCGTGCAGTTCAGTCATCGTCAGATTGAGGGTGCGGTTGCGTTCGAGCACCTCGTTGCGCAGCCGGTTGATATGGCTGCCGAGCCACACCACCTGCGCCGAAACCAGCAGAACGGCCAGCACCTGCAGGGCTTCCAGCGAGCCGATAACCGCCTGCTCATTGGTGAGCCACAGCAGGGCCAGCGAGAGCAGGTAACCGCCGAGAATCGCGACGATGGCACGAATAAGCGTGGCGGTGCCAAGCGTCATCACCCCATAGGTGACGGGTACCACAGCCAGCATCAACACCACCCCTCGGGCTTGACCATTTTCGAGGTAGTACAGCACCGGCAGGGACGGAATGACCGAGCAAACGATTTGCGCGAACGCCATGTTGGGGTCGGCGAATTGCAGATTGCGCCCCGACCGAATCAGCAGGAAAAACACCAGACTGAGCAGCGCCGCCAACACGGCATAGCCAATAACGCCCGCCATCGGCAGCAGCCCGGCGCGGTAGAAGAAAAACACCAGGAGCAACGTGGCCAGATAAGACACGACGGCCATGCCCAGCTTGCGCAGCCGTGCGGATTGATCCTCCTCGAGCGGAAGAGACTGTTCAGGAAGTGCGGGAGGGCGCGTATCAGGGGGGTTGGATTGCGTCATACACCTTCCTGGCTGAGGCCTCTCGATTCGATGCGCGTGGTGCGGTTACTCGGTGCGGCACGCGGGGAGAAGCGATTGGCATCCTTGTAAATCACTTCATCTGAATATAGCAGCGCTGAATCGACGAGCCACCTTGAGGCAGCGTTGAGCGGAGAACATGACGGGGAGGAGCGGGAAAGTAGCCTAAACAGGCTACTTCTGGAATTCAGACGAGACACCACGCTTTAGCGTGAAGTTCGTCAACGTACCCAACAGAACATCCCGCATTGACAGCCACCTGCACACACTCGTCGCTACCTTGCTGAGTTAAACGGCCTCAGCCCCACGCGGCGCCAGAATTTCCTGAATTGCCGGCCCCACGATCGAAACCAATTCGTCGGTTTGCGCCTCAACCAGCAACGGCACGCCAATGATGCGCCGGCTGACAATAATCCCCACCAGCAATGCCGAGGCCAGGCCCGCGCGCAAGGTGGCGTCCGGGCCCAGGTCTTCACGAAAACCGGCCAACAGCCTGGATTGAATAAAATCGCGTAGTTGTTCGCGTGCCTGCTCATTCACCACCGCGCCGCGCAGGGTGGCCATCAGCGGTGCCGACTGGGCTTCGTCGCCTTCCCAGGCGTGAAGAAAGGCGCGCACCACACGTTCGCCGAGCTGGCTGTCACGCACTTCGAATACGGTGCTCAGCCCTTCAAGGGCTTCGGCGGGAATGTGCATCACGGCGGCGAACAGGTCGTTCTTGGAGCCAAAGAACTGCATGACCTGCGAGACGTCGACCTGCGCATCGGCGGCCACCAGGCGAATGGTGGTGGCGGCAAAACCATCGGTAGCAAAGCGCTCGCGCGCGGCATCGAGTACAGCCTGACGCGTGTTGCCGGGGCCAGGGCGGCGTCCGCGACGCGGCGTAGGGGGAGTTGGCTCTTTCAAAAGTAGTCCTTTAACTTTGGTCGTAAATATATCAACGCGTATTGAGTTTGCTTGCGCAAAACCTTAGGCTCCAGGCGTCAAGTTCGTGTGCCACAACAATAACAAGGTCACAAGACATGAAGCGCTGGTCCGTATTGGTTGGCTGTTTTCTCGGGATGAGCATTGCCTCTCCGGCTATTTTGCTGATCCCGCTCGGGTTGTTCATGAAGTCGGTGACCGGCGAGTTTGGTTGGTCGCGTACCGAGTTCGCCCTCATCATTTCTGTCGCGTCGGTCTGTAACGCCCTGGTGCTGCCACTGGCCGGTTACCTGGTCGATCGTTTCGGCGCGCGCCGGACCGCCTTGGTCGGTACCTTGTTGGGCTGCGGCAGCTATATGTGCCTGTCGCTCACCCATTCTTTTGCCGCCTTCATGGCGATGACGGCGCTGAGTGTAGCGTTCGGCAATTTGGCCAGCTACCCGGCATTTCTGTATCTGACCCAGCGCTGGTTCGACAAGCACTTGGGCCTGGCCTTTGCCATCACCTCGTCAGGTTTGGCGGTAGGCACCGGCGGCTTCTCTTTTCTGATTTCACAACATATCGAATTGCACGGCTGGCGCGAGGCGTTTGTGGTGGCCGGCGTGGTGGCGTTGGTGATCGGCCTGATCAACTTGACGGTGTTTGTGCGCGATAACAAAGGACCGGTTCCCGAGGCCGAACGGCGTGACGAACAAGTCGCGCTGAGCCAGGACGGTTTGACCCTGCGCGGTGCCCTGGCTACCGGCGATTTCTGGCTGTATGCCGCGGCGTTTGCCGTGGTGCTGTTCGGCGCCGTGGGCAGCAACGTCCACCTGCCGGCCATGTTGTCGGATTGGGGCGCTACCGGCCCGCAGATCGCCGGCATCGTGGCTGCCGGTTCAGTCGGTTCTCTATTTGGTCGCCTCACAGGTGGCGCGTTGCTGGATCACCTGCACACGCGAACCGTCGCGGGCTTGTTCCTCTTCTGCCAACTGGTGGGTTTCCTGATGCTGCTGGAAGGGCTCAAGTGGGCGCTGCCCGCCAGCTTTCTGATTGGTGCCATGCAGGGGGCCGAGATCGATCTGCTGGGTTATCTGATTGCCCGACGCTTCGGACGGCTGGCCTATGCGCGGATATTTGGCAGCGCCTTTTCCGTGACGCTGCTGGGCGCCATTGTCGGCCCCATCGCCCTGGGGATGGTGTTCGACAAAAGTGGCTCGTATCAAACCGGCTTGTTGCTGTTTCCGATCCTCCCGGTGCTTGCCTTCGGCTTGTTGTGCGTCGCGGTCAAGGCCCCGGAGCAGGCCTCACCTGTTGTTGCCGTAACCGTTACGTAGCGCGATTTATCAGCCTTCGTGCAGTTGGCGTGCGACCTGCGCCAACGAGTGCTGAATACAAAAATAAAAGGAAAGACTATGCACCCCAAGCCAATCGGGACGACCCCGATCCGCAAGCGCGCGCCTGAATTTTTGCGCCTCACGCTCGCGGCTTCTGTCGCCATCTGGGCAGGCCATTCGCTGAAGGCCAGCGCTGCCGAACTTCCCACCGAGCCGCCTGGCGCCGGTCAGGTTGCCCCGGAACTGAAACAGCCGAGCCCCGCCGGGGCGGCGACCCTGGCCGCCAAGCCAGCACTGCCCGACAGCGCCTTGCTCGGCCATATCATCGAGCGCAAAAAGCAGTTCGCGAAAATTGATGCGCTGGTCGAACACGGTCAACTGACCGAGTTGCCGCCGCCGTCGGAAAGCATCCTCGGTGATGCTGACGGCTTGCGCTCTGATCTCGCCGACCACGGCATCGGTTTCAGCATCCTCAACATGAGCACTTTCGCCAACAACTACATGGACCACGACCGGCACCGGCCGCAGGCCTATAGCGGCGAGCGCCCTACGTACTCAAACAATTTGCTGGCCGGTTTCACCTATGACCTCGGCCAGGTCGGCCTAGACAATGGCCAATTTATCTTCGGCGTTGGCAGCTACTACTCCAGCTGGGACGAGGTGAATCCATCCTCGCGTTTCAGCTTTACGCGCATCGCGTACTACCAAAGCCTGTGGGATAAAACCGTCGAATTCAAAGTGGGCGTGCTGCCTAACGACCTGGAATTTATCGGTCCCTTTACCGGCGGCACGCTGGTCGGCGGCACCCAAGGCCTGCAGGCGGTTATCCCGTTCCAGGTCGGCTTGAGCCATGCGCCGGTGTCCACGCCGGCCGCCAACGTCACCCTGAATATGGGCAACTTCTACAACAAGTTTGGCGTACAGCGCAGCGTCAGCTCTGATGGCATGGGCGCGGAAATCGACCGCCACCTGGGTGAACTGGATCTGCATGCGGACCATACCGGTGTGCTGTATATCGACGAGCTTGGCTACAAGCGCGAAGCCAAGCCGGGCAGCCCCTACGCCTGGCTGCGTGCCGGCTATATCCACAACACCTCGGACTACACGCAGTTCCTCAGCAACGAGCGCAGCGACGACAACTACGCCGGTTACGTGCTGGGCGACTACCAGTTCTACCAGTTCGACAGCGCCATCGCCTCGCGTGGTCTGTATGCCGGTTTTACCTGGATGTCGGCACCCGAAGATCGCAACCTGTTCGACTTGTATTACGGCCTGCGGGTGTTCGCCAAAGGTCCGCTCGACTCGCGCCCCTTCGACCTGCTGATGCTGGAGTACGGGTACACAAGTTATAGCGACGACGCCAACAAGAAACTGGACCAGATCCATGTTTCCAACGCCGATGACTCCAAGTCGACAACCTTGGCCTACAACATGCGCGTCGCGGCGGGTACGTACTTCCGTACTGGCGTGAGTTACGTGGAAAAACCGGCTTTCAGCCCCGACGTCAAAGATGCACTGAACCTGCAACTCAGTCTCACGCTGTTCTTCTGATGGAGCTACACCGATGACTCATGTTCCTGCACTGATTCTTGTAACGTCCGCCAATGGCAACCAGGGCAAACGCCTGGTGCCACAACTGCTCGCCGGCGGCCACCGCGTGCGTGCCTGTGTACAGAGCAACTCCTCCGCCGACGCTTTGCGCAAGCTGGGCGTACAGGAAGTGTTGGTGGGCGATCTGGCCGATACGGCCTTTATCCGCCAGGCCGTGCAAGGCGTGTCGAGCATCTATCACATCGGCCCGACCTTGCACCCAGCCGAGCGCGAGATGGGCTTCACCATCATCGATGCCGCGCGTGAAGCCGGGGTAGGGCACTTCGTGTTCAGCTCGGTGCTGCACGCCATCACCACCGACCTGGTACAGCACGAAATCAAGCGTGATATCGAAGAGCACCTGCTCTCGTCGGGCCTGGAATTCACCATTCTGCAGCCCGCCAACTACATGCTGGCGCCGCGCTTGAAACCGGTGTTTGAAGAGCACGTGTTCCGCCTGTCCTGGTCGTTGGAGCGCTATCAATCGATGGTTGATCTGGACGACGTCACCGAAGTGGCGACCCAGGTGCTGACCCAGCCCAACCGCCATTTCTCTGCCACCTATGAGCTGGTCGGGCCTGGTCGCTTTACCGCCCATGACATCGGCAAGGCACTGTCGAACGTGCTCGGCACCGACATCCGCGTTGAGCGCATCGATATGGCGGCCTTTATCAAGGCGCGATTTGGCGAGGGCGATCCCGTTACGTTCGCGCACCAGCAACGGGTGAGTTCATCCATCGAAAAACGCTACAGCAACCACGACTTCCTCGGTAACTCGAACGTACTTAGCTGGCTGCTGGGCCGCCCGGCCACGGCGTTCGAAGACTTCGTGCGCAAGGAGTACGTGGCCTACCAAGCACTGAAATAACCGTACGGCTTTACCCCGAACCGCATGAACCAAAACAATAAGGAAATTGTCATGCTCAACCGCCTGCTTGTCTGCGTTTTACTGCTGTTGCCCACGCTGGCCATCGCCAGCGCCGATGCCGAACGTTTGCAAACTATTCGAGGTAAAGCCTTCAGTGTGTGTAGCAACCTGCTGGTTCGCTACAACCCTAATCAAGACGGCAGTGATCCCCGTTTTACCGAGCGCTATCACCAGGACCTGCTGACGTTGCAGCAACTGGTGGCGCAGGAGGAAGACCCGCAGTTGATCCAGGCTGCCGCTGATATGGGTAAGCGCATCGAGGAACTGGAGCGTCAGCCGGCGAGCAGTGCGGCGCTTTATCCCACCTGGATCAACCCGCTGCTCAAGGCCCAGGCCAGCCTCGATCAGCAGGCCGCCAAGCGCTACGCCACGGTGGCGCCAGGCGAGCCGAGCCTGGCCTTGCATGCGCTGAGCCTGAATATCCAACGTCTGCAATTGCTTTATCAGGCGCGCATTTTTAGCGGGCTGATCGTGTACGTCGTCGACGCGGATGAAAACACCTTCATGCAACTGGACCAGCAAATCATCGAAGGCTTTACCGCCCTTGAGCAGAGCTGGCCGCAGAAGGCGGCGCAGCTGAGCAAACTCCAGGGCAAATACGATTACGTGCGCCCGCGGTTGCTGAAAAGTGACAAGGGTTGGGTGACGGGCGGGGCGGCTTATTACCTGAGCCAGGTGACGGATGGGTTGGCGAACCTCGACGCGAGGTAGGTTGGGTTGAGCCAAAGGCGAAGCCCAACGAACCAGCCATCACCATTTCAACTAGCCCGCATCATTATTGGCCATTGGCCGAGCTTTACGCAGTCGAGATAGGCTCTGAACGCAGTCGACGTTCAGCGTCGGAAATCGAAGAACAATAAGAAGATCTCACTATGCGTAGCTCGCCCGTGTGCCTCACGCCATCTCCTCTTTCGTTAATCAACGGGTGGTCCTTGTGATCGCCCGTGTACTGGGCAACCTGTCAGTCGGCACCAAGCTGTCGCTGGGGTTTGGCTTGGTGCTGTTGTCGACGCTGGGCGTTGCCGCCACGGCGTTCTACGCCTTCAACGTGCTCGAAGCCCGCGCCGTCAAAATGAACGACGTGGCGGCCGTCGAATCGTTGATGCTGCAGGCCCAGGTCGCGGTAAAAGCCTTCGGTCTGGAATTGGCCGAGGGCGAAGCCAGCAAGGTGGCCAGCCTCACTGATGAGCTGGTCTCCAAACTCGCGCAATCGGATGCGCAGGGCGACTCCGTTGAAGCCGCCAAAACCTATCTAGCCCAATTCCAACGCTACGCCAAAGCCCAGCGTGATTCCCGCGCGGCGCGCATGCGCATGCAGGAGTTGGCGCAGGTGGTGGGCGAGCGTTTTACCGTGGTCATGCTGGACCAACTTGACGCGGTAAACCTCCTGGCCTCGCAGCAACAGCCAGCCGACTCGGTGCGCATGCTGCAGCTGGAACAGGCCTCCACCTTGCGTGACAAGTTGGCCAACCTGCGCGACAGCGAGCTGTATTTCACCCTGCAAGGCACCACCGAAGTCCGCAACGCCTGGGAAGCCCGCGTCGTCGAGCTGCGCTCGTATATGGAAAACCTCGAGCTGCGCCTGGAAGGTTCCGAGCGTGACTCGCTGACCCAGGCCCGCGCGGCCCTGGCTGAATACGCCACGGCCTTCAATGGCTACGCCGCCAGCCGCGATCAGGCCAGCGACAGTCAGACCGCGATGAATGCCGCCGCCGACAAGGTGAGCGACTTGCTCGGTGCCGCCCGTGTCTCCCAGGTGCAAGCCTCGCAGTCGATGAGCCAGCGCGTGGTGCGGTTGCTTGAAGGCATCGTGCTGTTCGCATTGGCCTTTGGTATTGGCGCCGGATTGCTGATTCGTCACCTGATTCTGCAGCCGCTGCGCCAGGCCGTAGCACTCACCCAGCGCGTGGCGTCGGGCGACCTCAGCGCGCAGATCGATGCCGGCGGCCGCCGGGATGAACTGGGCCAGTTGCTCACCAGTGTCGGCGTGATGCTCGACAGCCTGCGCGGGCTGATCGGCCGGATTGGCCACGGTGTCGGCCAGTTGAATCAGGCGGCTGACGGCCTGGTGCAAGTCACCGACCGCACCCGCCTGGGCGTCGATTCACAGCGCGAAGAAACCGAGTTGGCGGCCACCGCCATGCAGCAGATGGCCGCCACCTCGCAAGATGTAGCGCGCAATGCCAGCCAAACCCGCGATGCCGTCGAATTGGCCAATAGCCAGGCGCGCAAAGGCGAAGAACTGGTGCGCCAGGCCAGCAACAAGATCGGTCATCTGGAGCGCGAGATGAGTGGCTGCTCCGAAGCCATGGGCTTGCTGCTGGAAGAAAGCGCCGCCATCGGCAAGGTGCTCGATGTGATCAATGCCCTGGCCGGACAAACCAATCTGCTCGCGTTGAATGCGGCGATTGAAGCGGCGCGTGCCGGCGAAAACGGTCGCGGGTTTGCCGTGGTGGCGGACGAAGTGCGCAATCTCGCACGGCGCACCCAGGCGTCTACCGATGATATCGCCGCCATTATTTTGCAGCTGCGCACCGTCGCCGAGCAGGCGGCCAGTCGCTTGCGCGGTAGCCAGACGTTGACCGGCGAGAGCGTGGTGCTGGCGGCGCAAGCCTCACTGGCACTGCAGGAAATCGCTGCGGCGGTATCGACCGTAGAGCAGATGAGTCAGCAAATCGCCGCCGCCGCCGAACAGCAAAGTGCGGTGGCCGAACAGGTGGGCGAAAGCATGGAGCGGGTACGTGCGGTGGCAGAGCAAAGCACCGAAGCGAGCGGTTTGCTCGACGCCTCGGTACGCGGCTTGGAGCAAGTGGGCGGTGCCCTCAACGCAGCGGTTGGTGGTTTTCGCACCGCCGCGTTACCTGGGGTCATTTAGCACGCACTTTGCCAGGGGTGGTTTTAGGTGAGTCGGAGCGGGGCAGGGGTAAGGCGGTTTTATATTTCACCTGTTTGAGCGCGAAACTCGAACGGATATTGGCAACACCGGGAATTTTGGAAAGTTGATTGACGATAAACCGCTCAAGTGCCTGAACATCGGGAACAACCACCCGAATAAGGTAATCGGCATCGCCGGTCATCAAATAACACTCCATCACTTCGGGATAGTTCTGTACCGCTTCTTCAAAGGCTTCTAACGCACGCTCTACCTGACGTTCCAGGGTTATCTGGATAAATACACTAACGCTCAATCCAAGTTCATATGGATCGAGCAGCGTTACATAACGGCTGATCAAACCAGACTCTTCCAGCGCACGCACTCGGGTTAAACACGGCGAGGGCGAAAGATGCACGCGCGCAGCCAGGTCGATGTTGGTTATCCGGGCATTAATCTGCAATTCCTCAAGGATTCGCAGGTCGGTTGCATCGAGTTGTGTTTGCGGCATATCACACCTCAAAAAATTAAGTACGCGGCATTCTATGCCGAAAAACAGTAGCAAAGAAGCTTAGTTCGGCGGCACGTTCTGTCGGTTCATCTTTAAGCTAACAACAATTAAGAGGGAGGCAGCTATGAGTTCGCTAAATGAAAATTCAATAACTGGGTCAATGGCGTCGCTGGATATTGACCGAGAAGAAACACAGGAATGGTTGGAGTCTTTAGAGGCTGTCGTGCGCGACGGCGGTTCCGAGCGCGGCCAGTTTCTGTTGAAACAATTGGAGCAACACGCAAGAGCACTTGGCATCACCTCGCACGTGCATCCGTACTCGGCCTACCGCAACACAATTGCGCTTGAAAAGCAGGGTGTCTATCCAGGCGATCTTGCTGTCGAGGAACGGATTACTTCCATTATTCGATGGAATGCTTTGGCCATGGTGGTGCGCGCCAACCAGGCGTACGGGGACTTGGGCGGGCATATCGCCAGTTATGCGTCTGCCGCCGAAATCTTCGAAGTCGGGTTTAACCATTTCTTCCGCGCCCGTGATGACAAGCACGGCGGCGATCTGGTGTTTTACCAGCCGCACTCGGCGCCGGGCGTTTACGCTCGCGCGTTCCTTGAAGGGCGTCTGTCGGAAGAGCAACTGGCCAACTACCGCCAGGAAGTGGGCGGCAACGGCCTCAGTTCCTACCCGCACCCGTGGCTGATGCCGGACTTCTGGCAATTCCCCACTGGCTCCATGGGCATCGGCCCAATCAGTGCCGTTTACCAAGCGCGTTATATGCGCTACCTCGAACACCGCAACCTCGCCGAAACCGCCGACCGCCACGTGTGGGGCGTATTCGGTGACGGCGAGATGGACGAGCCGGAATCGATTGCCGGCCTCACCCTGGCCGCCCGCGAGAAGCTCGACAACCTGACCTTTATCGTCAACTGCAACCTGCAACGTCTCGACGGCCCGGTGCGTGGCAACGGTCAGGTGATCCAGGAACTCGAAGCGCTGTTTACCGGTGCTGGCTGGAACGTGATCAAAGTGATCTGGGGCTCGGACTGGGACCCATTGTTCTCCCGCGACACCAACAACGCCTTGCTGGCACGCTTTGCCGATACCGTGGATGGCCAATACCAGACCCTCGGCTCCAAAGACGGCGCCTACAACCTGCTGCACTTCTTCCAGCAAGACCCAGAGATTCAGGCGCTGGTTTCGCATATGTCCGATGCCGATATCGACGCGCTCAAACGCGGCGGCCACGACTTCCGCAAACTGTTTGCCGCGTTCGCTGCGGCCAAGGCACACAAAGGCCGGCCGACCGTTATCTTGGCAAAAACCAAGAAGGGTTATGGCATGGGCGGCGCGGGCGAGTCGCGGATGACCTCGCACCAAGCCAAGAAGCTGGATATCGATGCGCTCAAGGAATTCCGTGATCGCTTCGCGCTGCCGCTGTCGGACGACGATGTCGCGCAACTGCGCTTCTATCGCCCGGCCGAAGACAGCCAGGAAATGCGCTATCTGCAAGAACGCCGAACTGCGTTAGGCGGTTATATGCCAGCGCGGCAGAAGGGCAACGAACATGTCGCCATTCCAGCCATTGGCGACTACGCACGCTTTGCGTTCGAAGCCGACGGTAAAGAGATGTCCACCACCATGGCGGTGGTGCGCATGCTTGGCGGCCTTTTGAAAGACAAAGAGCTGGGCCCGCGCGTGGTGCCGATCGTGGCCGACGAGGCGCGTACCTTCGGTATGGCCAACCTGTTCCGCCAAATCGGTATTTACTCGCCGCTCGGCCAGCTGTACGAGCCGGAAGATGCCGGCTCCATGCTGTATTACCGCGAGGCTAAAGACGGCCAGCTGCTGGAAGAGGGCATTACCGAAGCCGGTGCGCTGTCGTCCTGGGTGGCCGCTGCGACCTCGTACAGCGCCCACGGCAAACCGATGCTGCCGTTCTACATCTACTACTCCATGTTCGGTTTCCAACGGGTTGGCGACCTGATCTGGGCCGCCGCCGACCAACGTGCCCGTGGCTTCCTGCTGGGCGCTACCGCCGGCCGTACCACCCTCGGTGGCGAAGGCCTGCAACACCAGGACGGCAGCAGCCATGTGGTAGCGGCCACCGTGCCGAACTGCCGCGCCTATGACCCGGCGTTTGCCGGCGAGCTGGCGGTGATTGTCGACCACGGTATGCGCCAGATGATGGAACGCGATGTTGACGAGTTCTACTACATCACCGTGATGAACGAGAACTACGCCCAGCCGTCCTTGCCCACCGGTGTTGAGGATCAAATCATTCGCGGCATGTACCGCTTTGCCGCGACCGACGCCGCCGAGTCGCGTGGCTCGGTGCGCTTGCTGGGCAGCGGCACCATTCTGCGTGAAGTGATCGCTGCGTCCGAACTGCTGGCTGCGGACTGGCAGGTGTCGAGCGAGGTGTTCAGCGTCACCAGCTTTAGCGAGCTGGCCCGCGAAGCACGGGACGTGGAGCGCCATAACCGTCTGAACCCAACAGAAGCCGAGCGCGTGAGCCATCTCAGCGCCTCGCTGACAGGTGATGCGCCGGTGATTGTCGCCTCCGACTACGTACGTGCCTGGCCGCAACTGATCGCCAGCTACGTCGATGCGCGTTTTATCGCCCTGGGCACTGACGGCTTTGGTCGCAGCGATACCCGTGCCGCCTTGCGCAGTTTCTTCGAAGTGGACCGTCACCAGGTGGTGCTTGCCGCGCTGGACGGCCTGGTGCGCGACGGCAAGTTGCCGCGTCAGGTACTGGCCGACGCCGTTGCGCGCTACGGCCTGGATGGCAGCCGCCCGGCGCCCTGGACGCGCTAACGGATTTGCGCTTCGCACGCGCTCGATGAGCGTTTTATCCGCTCCCTGTCCGGGGAGTGGATCCACTTTTTTGGCGACGGTTAGTCATGAGTGAAATCAGAGAAATTCAGGTCCCGGATATCGGCGACTTCAAAGACCTTCCTGTAATCGAAGTGTTGGTCAAAGCGGGCGATGTGGTGGCGTTTGACGATGCGTTGCTGACCCTGGAATCGGACAAGGCCTCGATGGATGTGCCGAGCCCGGTGGCCGGCACCGTTGTGTCGGTAGCCCTCAAAGTGGGCGATCGGGTGTCCAAGGGCAGCCCGATGCTCACCTTGCAAATGGCGGCTGATGCAGCACCTGCTCCGGTAGCAGCACCGGCACCTGTCAGTGCAGCGCCGGCACCCGTAGCGGCTGCTCCGGCTGCACCCGTGACGCCTGTGAAAGCGCCCGCTCCACAAGCGCCGGTGGTGACCACTTCCGGTGTGAAACCCCACGCCAGCCCATCGGTGCGCGGCTATGCCCGCAAGCTGGGTGTGGACGTTTCCAAAGTAGCGGCCACCGGCAAAGGCGGGCGCATTGTTCGTGAAGACGTTGAGCGCTTCGTTAAAGACGCGCTGGTTCGTGCGGCCAATCCTTCGGCGGCCGGGGGCAACTCAGGTAGCGGGCTTAATTTGCTGCCGTGGCCAGATATCGACTTTTCCAAATTCGGCAGCATCGAGAAAGTCGCGCTGTCGCGGATCAAGAAAATCTCCGGCGCCAACCTGGCGCGTAACTGGGTAATGATTCCCCACGTTACCAACAACGAAGAAGCGGATATCACCGAGCTCGAAGCGTTCCGCGTACTGCTGAACAAGGAAGGCGGCAAGGACGCGATCAAGTACACGATGCTCGCGTTCCTGATCAAGGCATCGGTCGCCACGTTGAAGGCTTTCCCGCAGTTCAACAGCTCGTTGGGCAACGAAGACGGCGAGCCGATTCTGGTGTTGAAGCAGTACTACCACATCGGTTTTGCCGCCGACACGCCGAACGGCCTGGTGGTGCCGGTGATTCGCGATGCCGACCAGAAAGGCATCGGCCAGATCGCCACTGAGTGCGGCGAGTTAGCGAAGAAAGCCCGCGACGGCAAGTTGGGGCCAGCGGATATGACTGGCGGCACCTTCACCGTGTCTAGCCTCGGCGGCATTGGCGGCACCGGCTTCAATCCGATTATCAACGCACCTGAAGTGGCGATTCTCGGCGTGACCCGCGCGCAAATGAAACCGGTGTGGGATGGCGCAGGTTTTGTACCGCGGCTGATTCTGCCAATGGCCTTGTCGTGGGACCACCGTGTAGTCGATGGCGCTGCGGCGGCCCGTTTCCTTCAGCACTTGTCTGCGCTGTTGGCCGACTTCCGTCGAATTACGCTGTGAGGGTTGGCCAATGAGTTCGGTTATTGACGTAAAGATGCCGGGCATCGGCGATGCCGCTGCGATGCCGGTGATCGAAGTGCTGGTCAAGGTGGGCGACGTGGTGAACGTCAACGACCCGATCTGCGTGCTGGAGTCCGACAAGGCGACGATGGATGTGCCGTCGTCTGTCGCGGGTGTGGTTAGCGAGGTGGTGGTCAAGGTCGGCGACAAAGTGGGCGAGGGCGCTGTGTTGCTGAAACTGCAATCAAGTGCGGCGGCACCCGCTGCGCCCGCGCCTGTTGCTGCTGCGCCGGCTCCTGCACCTGCACCTGCACCGGCAGCGGCTGCTGCCCACGCCGGTGGTGCCGATCTGGAATGCGACGTGCTGGTTCTGGGCGGCGGCCCTGGCGGTTATTCCGCCGCGTTCCGCTCGGCTGATCTGGGCCAGAAAACCATCATTGTGGAGCGTTATCCCTCGCTCGGCGGCGTCTGCCTGAACGTGGGCTGCATTCCGTCCAAGGCGCTGCTGCATATCGCCAACGTGATGGAAGAGGTGCCGCATCTGGCCGCCCTGGGCATCGACTACGGCGCAAGCTCGGTCGATATCGACAAGCTGCGCGCGCACAAGGAAGCGGTGGTCAGCAAGCTCACCACTGGCCTCGGCATGATGGCCAAGGGGCGCAAGGTTGATGTGGTACGCGGCTATGGGCGCTTTGTCGACGCACACCATGTCGAAGTTACGCTCACCTCGGGCACCGGCCAGCAGCTGACTGACGAAAAGAAAGTGATCCGCTTCAAGCAATGCGTGATCGCCGCCGGCAGCCAGGCTGTGAAGCTGCCGTTTTTCCCGAATGACCCTCGCATCGTCGACTCTACAGGCGCGTTGGAACTGCGCAGTGTGCCCAAGCGCATGCTGGTGGTGGGCGGCGGGATTATCGGTCTGGAAATGGCCACCGTGTATTCGGCGCTGGGCTCGCGAATTGATGTCGTCGAAATGCTCGACGGCTTGATGCAAGGCCCGGATCGCGACCTGGTAAAAGTCTGGGAAAAACACAACGCCTCGCGTTTCGACAACATTCTGTTGCAGACCAAAACTGTAAAAGCCGAGGCCAACGAGCAGGGCATCTGGGTGACCTTCGAGGGCGAAAAAGCCCGGCCGAACCGCAGTGCTATGACCTGGTGTTGGTGGCGGTCGGCCGCAGCCCCAATGGCAACAAAATCGACGCCGACAAGGCCGGAATCGCCGTGGGCGAGCGTGGCTTTATTGCCGTGGATAAGCAGCTGCGCACCAACGTGCCGCATATCTTCGCCATCGGCGATATTGTTGGCCAACCAATGCTCGCCCACAAAGCCGTGCATGAGGGGCATGTTGCTGCGGAAGTGGCGGCGGGCGAGGCCACGGGTAATGCCGAACTGGCGCGCAGCAGTTTTGATGCGCTGCAGATTCCGGGCGTGGCTTACACCAACCCCGAGGTGGCGTGGGCCGGACTTACCCAGCAGGAAGCCAAGGCCAAGGGCATCAAGGTCGAGACCGCCGTGTTCCCGTGGGCCGCTTCAGGCCGGGCTATTGCCAACGGTCGCGACGAAGGCTTTACCAAGCTGCTGTTCGATGTCGAAACGCACCGTGTGGTGGGCGGCGGCATAGTCGGCACGGGGGCGGGCGACCTGATCAGCGAAGTGTGCCTGGCCATCGAAATGGGCGCCGATGCCGTGGATATCGGCAAGACCATTCACCCGCATCCAACCCTGGGTGAAACGGTGGGCATGGCGGCAGAAGTCGCCCATGGCAGCTGCACCGACCTGCCGGCAGTGCGTCGCTGAATAACCTGTGAAAATCGCTCGGATTCTGCGTAACGGAAAACCCGCCTTCGGCTTGCTCGAAGGCGGGTTTATTCGTATTTGTGCGGGGGCTGCCACGCTTGAAGAAGTGATTGGTGGCCGCTGGGAGCAGAGCGATTGGACGACGGCTGAAAGTGCCCAGTATCTGACCCCCGTTCCGGCAACCGGCAAGATCATCTGCGTAGGCCTGAACTACCGCGATCATGCCGCCGAGGTGGGGCATGCGGTGCCGGATTACCCGCCTATTTTTCTGCGTGCGGCCAGTTCGTTGTTGGCACACCGCCGCCCCATGTTGTTGCCGTTGGCCTCCATGGAGCTGGACGGTGAAGCGGAGTTGGCGGTGATCATCGGCAAGTCGGCCAAGCATGTAACCAAGGCGCGGGCGCTGGATTATGTGGCGGGGTATACCTGCTTCAACGATGCCACGGTGCGCGACTTTCAGCGGCGGTCTTCGCAGTGGACCATGGGCAAGAACTTTGATCGCACCGGTGCGCTGGGGCCGTTGATCGTGACGCCAGATGAACTGCCGCCGGGTGCGTCGGGATTGCGCATTTGTTTGCGGGTGAACGGCGAAGTACGCCAGGACAGCAACACCGCCGAGATGGTGTTCGACGTTGCCACGTTGATCTGTCTGTTATCGGAAGTAATGACGCTGGAACCCGGCGATGTGATCGCCACCGGCACGCCGGCCGGCGTGGGTTATGCGCGCAAGCCTCCGCGGTTTTGAAGCCTGGGGATGTGTGCGAGGTGGAAATCGAAGGCATTGGTCGACTGATCAATACCTTTACCGACGAGTAATCGTAGGAGCCAGCTTGCTGGCGAACCCTGCAACGGCGTTCTCCTCCTCCAACCGCTTCGCGAGCAAGCTCGCTCCTACGGAACGGTGATGCATGCGCAGTTATCGTAGGAGCCAGCTTGCTGGCGAAGCTTGCAAACGCTGGTCGTGAATACCTTCCAGATGTCGCCCAGTCGCCGCTACAAAACGGTGCGACTCGCCGCATGCCCCGGATGACTCATGATGCTGTCAATCAACGCCTGGGTGTAGCTGGGCAACGCATCCCCACGCCGCGTCAACACATGACGTTCACGCAACGCCCAATCCTCATCCAGCGGCTTGATCAAAAACTGCATGGTGCGCAAATACCGCAACGCCGCCGACTCCGGCACGATGCCCACGCCAACCCGGCCTCGACCATCCGACACACCGACTCAAAACTATTC
>NZ_JBWBZC010000025.1:0-83003 GCF_056174845.1 Pseudomonas sp. CC11G | reverse complement strand
GCTGCTGATCGCCATCTATCCGCCGGCGAAACGGGGGATGGCCATTGCGTTGTTGGCCATGGTGACGGTGGTGGCGCCGATTGCCGGGCCGATTCTGGGCGGCACCATTACCGACAACTACAGCTGGCCGTGGATCTTTTTTATCAACGTGCCCATCGGCTTGTTCGCCGCGTTTGTAGTGCGCCAACAGTTGGCCGAGCGACCGGTGGAAACCAGTCGCCAGCCCATGGATTACGTGGGGCTGATGGCGTTGATCGTCGGCGTCGGCGCCTTGCAGATCGTGCTCGACAAAGGCAACGACGCCGATTGGTTTGAGTCCAACTTCATCATCATCGGCACGGCAATCTCGGTGGTGGCGTTGGCGTTCTTTGTCATCTGGGAAATGACCGACGCGCACCCGGTGGTCAACCTGCGCCTGTTTGCCTACCGCAACTTCCGCTACGGCACCCTGGTGCTGGTGTTGGGCTATGCCGGCTTCTTCGGCATCAACCTGATTCTGCCGCAGTGGCTGCAAACCCGGCTGGGGTACACCGCCACCTGGGCGGGCCTTGCCGCCGCGCCGCTGGGGATATTGCCGGTGCTGATGTCGCCGTTCATTGGCAAGTACGCGCCGCGGTTTGACCTGCGCGTGCTGGCGGGCCTGGCGTTTCTGGCCATGGGTTTGAGCTGCTTTATGCGCGCCGGGTTTACCACTGAAGTGGACTACCAGCACATCGCTCTGGTGCAGCTGTTTATGGGGATCGGCGTGGCGCTCTTCTTTATGCCGACCCTGACCATTCTGTTGTCCGACTTGCCGCCGGATCAGATTGCCGAGGGCTCGGGCCTGGCCACGTTCTTGCGGACATTGGGCGGCAGCTTCGCTGCAT
Organism: Pseudomonas sp. CC11G; assembly: GCF_056174845.1. Classification (NCBI taxonomy): domain Bacteria; kingdom Pseudomonadati; phylum Pseudomonadota; class Gammaproteobacteria; order Pseudomonadales; family Pseudomonadaceae; genus Pseudomonas; species Pseudomonas sp. CC11G. Next base: position 82,137 of record NZ_JBWBZC010000025.1, on the reverse strand, counting down.
CGTTGACCACCTGGATCTGGATTCGCCGCGCCGACCAGCACCACGCCTATATGACCGAGAGCATCAGCGTGTACGACCCGGCCACCCAGCAGGCGCTGCACAACCTCGGCGGGGCCACCCCGCAGGCGTATACGCAGTTGGATCAGATGGTCACCAGCCAAGCCTATATGTTGTCGACGGTGGATTACTTCACGTTGCTGGGCTGGATGTTTATGTCGCTGATTCTGATCGTCTGGCTGGCCAAGCCACCGTTTACCGCGAAGGGTGGGGCAGAGGCGAGTGGCGGGCACTAACTGGTGAGCCACCTACCGTCGTCCCCGCGCAGGCGGGGACCCAGAATAGTAGGCGGTGCAGAGTGCTGTGCAAGACGCGAGATTCTGGATTCCTGCCTTCGCAGGAATGACGGGAGTGGGATTCAAAATCTCCGTCGTCCCAGCGTAGGCTGGGACCCAGACTCTCGGAACGGTCGCTGCTCTGGATTCTTGCTCCAGCGCGGGAGTGCCGGTGGGGTAGGTGAACATGTGGCTGTCATCATTCGTACATCAAAAATTAATTCCTCCGTCACGGAACTCGGGCAGTTTGCAAGCCTGCGTTTACCTCAGAGGAGTTGCCATGTTGTTTACCCACTCGCGTTACATCAAACCCGTTGCCATTGCTTTGCTGGCCGCTGCTGTCAGCGCCTGCGCAAGCACGGCGCAGACGCCGGCCAAGCCTAAGGCCCCGGACGTAGCGCTGAACAACACCGATTGGTATCAGGTGCGTACCCAGAGAGAAGTCTATGTATTCGACGACTACGCGGTGTTCACCCAGTTCGTGCAAACCGGCAAGGCGCCAGCGCTCAAGCCGCTGGATAAGAAAGACAACTTCGGTCGCGCCCTCATTCTTGGCCTGAAAGCTGAAGACCAGAGCCTGCCGCTGAAAGACATCGCCGCTGCCCGTTTCCTGGATGTGAGCCTGGTGCCCGGCAACCCGTTCTACGGTGAAATCCGCAAAGACGGCGTCATCTATGTGTTCGCCCGCTACGGCGACATGATGGACATGTACCGCACCGGCGAGCCGACCTTCAGCTACACCGAAATCGGCGGTGGCCCAAAAGGCGAGCGCGTGGTGTACGGCCTGATGAAAGAAGAGAAAAAACCAGAGAAGCAAATTGCGCTGTTCCACCAGAAGTACCCGCACTAAGCGGCGTCTGTCTGGCTAGGAAGGCGACCTCCGGGTCGCCTTTTTTGTGCCTGCAATTCCGGTTTCAGTTCTTGGCACCCTTGTTGCAATCCCCAGGTTACCTACCGCATTGCGTCAAAAAAATTGCGGTCACCGGAGAAGTGTCATGAGTCAGGGTGTCGAGTTCAATCGCCTAATGTTGGAAATGCGCTCCATGCAAATGGAAGCCATGGCCCGTCCGAAAGTCGCGGCAGCGCCGGCAGAGGTCGGTGCGCCGAGCTTTTCCGACATGCTCGGCCAGGCGGTCAACAAGGTTAACGAAACCCAGCAAGCCTCAAGCCAACTGGCCGAAGCCTTTGAAATCGGCAAGAGCGGCGTCGACATCACCGACGTGATGATCGCCTCGCAGAAGGCGAGCGTGTCGTTTCAAGCGGTGACCCAGGTACGCAACAAGCTGGTTCAGGCATACCAAGACATCATGCAAATGCCGGTCTGACTTCCTGCCTGGCTCTAATCCAGAAAGTCAGCGTCTCCTTCTCGGGTTGTGTAAGAAAAACGAAAGTGAGTTAAGAAATGGCAGAAGCAGCGATCAGCAACGTACCCGCAAAGACAGTCTCGGATGAGCCGAAAAAGCCGCTGTTTGGCTTGGCGTTCCTAGAGAACCTGTCGCAGATGACCATGCTTCGGCAGATCGGCCTGTTGGTCGGTCTGGCGGCCAGCGTGGCCATCGGCTTTGCCGTGGTGCTGTGGTCGCAGCAGCCTGATTACCGTCCGCTTTATGGCAGCCTGGAAGGGATGGACGCCAAACAAGTGACGGAAACCCTGACCGCCGCCAATATTCCGTACACCATGGAACCCAATTCTGGCGCGCTGCTGGTTAAAGCCAGCGACGTGTCCCGTGCCCGCCTGCAGCTGGCGCAAGCCGGCGTTTCGCCCCGTGATGCCAACGTCGGTTTCGAAATTCTCGATGGCGACCAAGGCCTGGGCACCAGCCAATTCATGGAAGCCACCCGCTATCGCCGCGGCCTGGAAGGCGAGTTGGCGCGCACCGTGTCCAGCCTCAACAACGTCAAGGGTGCCCGTGTACACCTGGCGATTCCGAAAAGCTCGGTGTTCGTGCGTGACGACCGCAAACCCAGCGCCTCGGTGCTGGTAGAGCTGTATCCGGGCCGCTCGCTGGAGCCAAGTCAGGTGATGGCGATCGTCAATTTGATCGCCACCAGCGTGCCGGAATTGAGTAAATCGCAAATTACTGTGGTCGATCAGAAAGGCAATCTGCTTTCTGACCAGCAAGAACTCTCCGAGTTGACCATGGCCGGCAAGCAGTTCGACTACAGCCGGCGTATGGAAGGCATGTTCAGCCAGCGCGTGGACAGCATTCTGCAACCGGTGCTTGGCGCCGGCCGCTACAAGGCCGAAGTGTCGGCAGACGTGGACTTCAGCGCGGTCGAGTCGACCTCGGAAATGTTCAACCCCGACCAGCCGGCCCTGCGCAGTGAACAGAAAGTTAACGAAGAGCGCTCCAGCGCAGCCGGTTCGCAAGGTATTCCGGGCGCCGTGAGCAATCAGCCACCTGGCCCGACCACCACGCCGCAAACCGCCGCTGCGGGTGCGCCGGCGCCGGCCGGCCCAATTGCCGCCGGGCAGCCGCTGCTGGATGCCAACGGCACGCAGATCATCGATCCGGCCACTGGCCAGCCTAAATTGGCGCCATACCCGGCCGACAAACGTGAACAAGCCACCCGTAACTACGAGCTGGACCGCTCCATCAGCCACACCAAACAGCAACAGGGCCGTCTGCGTCGTCTGTCGGTGGCGGTGGTGGTCGATGACCAGGCCAAGATCAACGCGCAGACCGGCGAAGTGACCCACGTGCCGTGGAGCGCCGCCGATCTGGCCCGCTTTACCCGCCTGGTGCAGGACTCGGTAGGTTTTGATGCAGCGCGTGGCGACAGCGTCAGCGTGATCAACTCGGCATTCACCGCCACCCAAGGCGAAGAGATCGAGTCGATTCCGTTCTACACCCAGCCTTGGTTCTGGGACGTGGTGAAGCAGGTACTGGGCGTGTTGTTTATTCTGGTACTGGTTTTTGGTGTGCTGCGTCCGGTGTTGAACAACATCACCGGCGGCGGCAAAGGCAACGCCCTGGGCCACGACGGCCGCGACGGCGATGTGGATTTAGGCGCCATGGGCGGTCTGGATGGCGAGTTGTCCGCTGATCGCGTGAGCCTCGGTGGGCCTGCCAGCATCATGCTGCCAAGCCCGTCCGAGGGGTATGATGCGCAACTTAATGCGATCAAAGGTCTGGTGGCTGAAGACCCGGGTCGCGTAGCACAAGTGGTTAAAGAGTGGATTAACGCCGATGAGTGAGAACCGCGCAGCAGCAGGCAAGCTAAGCAAGGTCGATAAGGCCGCGATTCTGTTGCTCTCCCTGGGCGAGACCGACGCTGCGCAGGTATTGCGCCACTTGGGCCCTAAAGAGGTCCAGAAGGTCGGCGTGGCCATGGCGCATATGCGCAACGTGCAGAAAGAGCAGGTTGAGCAGGTGATGGGCGAGTTCGTCGAAACCGTTGGCGACCAGACCAGCGTTGGCGTCGGCGCCGACAGCTATATCCGCAAAATGCTCACCCAGGCACTCGGCGAAGACAAAGCCGGCAGCCTCATCGACCGCATTCTGCTGGGCGGCAGCACCAGCGGCCTGGACAGCCTGAAGTGGATGGAACCGCGCGCCGTTGCCGACGTAATTCGCTACGAACACCCGCAAATTCAAGCCATCGTGGTCGCCTACCTCGACCCCGATCAGGCCGGTGAAGTGCTCGGCCACTTCGACCACAAAGTGCGCCTGGATATCGTCTTGCGCGTGTCGTCGCTGAACACCGTGCAGCCGGCGGCGTTGAAAGAACTCAACCTGATTCTCGAAAAACAATTCTCCGGCAGCGCCAACACTTCGCGCGCCACCATGGGCGGCGTGAAACGCGCGGCCGACATCATGAACTTCCTCGACAGTTCGGTTGAAGGCCAGTTGATGGACTCCATCCGCGAAGTGGACGAAGACCTGTCCTCGCAGATCGAAGACCTCATGTTCGTGTTCGACAACCTCGCCGATGTCGACGACCGCGGTATCCAGGCGCTGCTGCGCGAAGTATCGTCCGACGTGCTGGTGCTGGCGCTCAAGGGTGCCGACGAAGCGATCAAGGAAAAGGTCTTCAAGAACATGTCCAAACGTGCCGCCGAACTGCTGCGCGACGACCTCGAGGCCCGCGGCCCGGTGCGCGTCAGCGACGTCGAAGGCGCGCAGAAAGAAATTCTCACCATCGCCCGCCGCATGGCCGAAGCCGGGGAAATCGTCCTCGGTGGTAAAGGCGGCGAAGAAATGGTTTAAGGCAAAACATGAGCAACAAGGAAGGTCCGAGCGAGCTGATTCGCGCCAAGGATGTCAGCGGCCTGGCCCGTTGGGCGTTGCCCAGTTTCGACCCCGAGGGCGAGCAGCCTGCCGAAGAATTGACACCCGTCAGCGCCGAGCCGGTCGCGCCGGAGCCTGAGGTGAACGCCCAGGGCGAAGAGGTGCAGCTCGAAGATGTCAAACCCTTGACGCTCGACGAGCTGGAGGTCATCCGCCAGGAGGCCTACAACGAAGGGTTTTCCACCGGCGAGAAAGATGGTTTGCGCTCAGGCCAGGTCAAGGCCAAGCAAGAAGCCGACGCCGCGCTGGCCGGCAAACTCGCCAGCCTCGAACGCCTGATGACCCAATTGATGGACCCCATCGCCGAACAGGACCAGCAGCTCGAAGTGGCGCTGGTGCAACTGGTCAGCAACATGACCCGGCAAGTGGTGCAGCGCGAGTTGACCACCGACTCCACGCAAATCCGTCAGGTGCTGCGTGAAGCCCTCAAGCTACTGCCCATGGGCGCCGCCAATGTGCGTATCCATATTCACCCGCAAGACTTCGAACTGATCAAAGCCCTGCGTGACCGCCACGAAGAAACCTGGCGCATCCTCGAAGACGAAACCTTGCAGCCCGGTGGTTGCCGCGTGGAATCCGAGCAATCGCAGATCGACGCCACCACCGAAACGCGCCTGGCGCAGATGCTCAAGCAACTCTTCGAGCAACAGCGCGAGCAAGCCACGTCGCCGGCCGAGCCGGATATCCAGATCGATCTGGACAACCCCGAGCCTATCCATGCGACTTGACCGCCTCAGCTTCGCCAAACGCATGGCGGGCTACGACGAGGCGATCCAGTTGCCGGCACAACCCATTGTTGAAGGCCGCCTGCTGCGCATGGTCGGTCTCACCCTGGAAGCCGAAGGCCTGCGCGCCGCCCTGGGCAGCCGCTGCCTGGTGATCAACGAAGGCAGCTACCACCCCGTGCAGGTGGAAGCGGAAGTGATGGGCTTTGGCGACGGCAAAATCTTTCTCATGCCGGTCGGCAGCCTGGCCGGTATTGCCCCTGGCGCCCGCGTGGTGCCGCTGCCCGACAGCGGCCGTTTGCCGATGGGCATGACCATGCTCGGCCGCGTACTGGACGGCACCGGCCGCGCCCTCGACGGCAAAGGCGGCATGAAAGCCGAAGACTGGGTGCCGCTGGACGGCCCAACCATCAACCCGCTGAACCGCCACCCAATTGACACGCCGCTGGACGTTGGCATCCGCAGCATCAACGGCCTGCTCACCGTCGGCCGTGGCCAACGCCTGGGTTTGTTCGCCGGTACCGGCGTCGGTAAAAGCGTGCTGCTGGGCATGATGACCCGCTTCACCAACGCCGACATCATCGTGGTGGGGCTGATCGGTGAACGGGGCCGTGAAGTAAAAGAATTTATCGAGCACATCCTCGGCGAGGAGGGCATCAAGCGTTCGGTGGTGGTGGCTTCGCCTGCCGACGACGCGCCACTGATGCGCCTGCGCGCCGCCATGTACTGCACCCGAATCGCCGAATACTTTCGCGACAAGGGCAAGAACGTCTTGCTGCTGATGGACTCGCTCACCCGGTTCGCCCAGGCACAGCGGGAAATCGCCCTGGCCATCGGCGAACCGCCGGCCACCAAAGGTTATCCGCCGTCGGTATTCGCCAAGCTGCCCAAGCTGGTGGAACGCGCCGGGAATGCCGAAGCCGGTGGTGGCTCCATCACCGCCTTCTACACTGTGTTGTCAGAAGGCGATGACCAACAGGACCCCATCGCCGACTCGGCGCGTGGCGTGCTCGATGGTCACTTCGTGCTGTCCCGCCGTTTGGCCGAAGAAGGGCACTACCCGGCCATCGATATCGAAGCCTCCATCAGCCGGGTCATGCCGGCGGTGGTCGACGCTGAACATATGCGCAATGCCCAACGCTTCAAACAACTGTGGTCGCGCTACCAACAAAGCCGCGACCTCATCAGCGTCGGCGCCTATGTGCCCGGCGGCGACCCGGAAACCGACCTGGCCATTTCTCGCCATGCGGCGATGGTCAATTACCTGCGCCAGGGGCTCAACGACAATGAAAGCCTGCAGCAAAGCAAAGAAGCCCTCGCCGCGGTGTTCGGTCCCGCGCCGCCGCCTCGTTGATGGGTTGCTAAGGAATACGCTGTAAATGGCCTTGCCCAGTCGAGCGTCACGCCTGGCCCCGGTGGTCGACATGGCCGAACGTGAAGAGCGTGATGCCGCGCGCGCCCTGGGCCAATGCCAAACGCTGGTCAACCAGGCCGAAGGCAAGCTGGGCGACCTGCACCGCTACCTGGGCGACTACCAGCAGCAATGGATTACCGAGGGGCGCAACGGCGTTTCCGGGCAATGGATGATGAACTACCAACGCTTTCTGTCGCAGCTGGAAACGGCCATCAAGCAGCAGAATCAGAGCGTCGAATGGCACCGCAACAACCTCCACCAAGCGCGGGAAATCTGGCAGCAGAAATACGCGCGCCTCGAAGGCTTGCGCAAGCTGGTACAGAAGTACATGGATGAAGCCCGGGTGGCCGCCGACAAGCGCGAGCAGAAATTGCTCGACGAGTTATCACAGCGGCTGTTGCAACGTGAGCGCAATTGATTTCTGCTGCTAGAGTTCTTTGAAGCTAGAGTGTCTGTAGCTACAAGCGTTTGTGTTCTCAGGCTTTTTTGCGCGTTATCAAACAATCAGATTTATTTGGGGTAGGGGAGCTTTCATGGCCATCACTTCATTGCCGTCTACCGACGGGCAAGAGCTGACCATCCGCATTCAGGGACGTTTCGATTTCGGCGCCCACCAAGCCTTTCGCGACTCGTACGAGCGCATCAATTTCACACCCAAACGCTATGTGGTCGACCTTGACCACACCACCTACCTCGATAGTTCGGCGCTCGGCATGTTGCTGCTGCTGCGCGACCACGCCGGCGGCGACCATGCGCAAATCAGCCTGGTGAACTGCAACGCCGATGTGCGCAAGATTCTCGCCATCTCCAACTTCGAACAGCTCTTCAAGATCATCTAGCGATGGATCCACGTCTTTCGGTTCTTATCGCGGAAGACAACGCCGCCGACCGCATGCTGCTGTCGAGCATCATCAGCCGTCAGGGCCACCGGGTGCTTACCGCCAGCAATGGGTTGGAGGCGGTGGCGATGTTCGAGCAGGAACAACCCGACCTCGTGTTGATGGACGCCCTGATGCCGGTGATGGATGGCTTCGAGGCGGCGCGGCGCATCAAGCTCAAGGCCGGCGAAGCGCTGGTGCCGATCATCTTTCTCACCTCGCTCACTGAGGGCGAAGCGCTGGTGCGCTGCCTGGAGGCGGGCGGCGATGACTTTCTCGCCAAGCCCTATAACCGGGTAATCCTCGACGCCAAGATCAAAGCCATGGACCGTCTGCGCCGTTTGCAGGCCACGGTGCTGGAACAGCGCGACCTGATCGCCCGGCACAACGAACACCTGCTCACCGAGCAGCGGGTGGCCAAAGCGGTCTTCGACAAAGTGGCCCACTCGGGCTGCCTGAACGCCCCGAATATCCGCTACCTGCAATCGCCGTTTGCGGTCTTCAACGGCGACCTGCTTCTCGCCGCCTTCAAGCCCTCGGGCGGCATGCACGTGCTGCTCGGCGACTTCACCGGCCACGGGTTGCCGGCGGCGATTGGCGCCATGCCGCTTGCCGAAGTGTTTTACGGCATGACGGCCAAAGGCTATTCGCTGTCGGAAATTCTTCGCGAGGTTAATGCCAAGCTCAAACGCATTCTGCCGGTGGGCGTGTTCTGCTGCGCCACGCTGCTTAACCTGAGTTTTCAGCGGCGCATCGTAGAGGTCTGGAACGGCGGCCTGCCCGATGGCTACCTGCACCGCATTGCCACCGGCGAGCGCTTGCCACTGGTGTCGCGGCATTTGCCGCTGGGCGTGTTGGAGCCGGCGGACTTTCGCGATGCCTGCGAGATCTACCCGATGGAGCTGGGCGATCGGGTGTTTCTGCTTTCTGATGGCGTGCTGGAAACCAGCAACCCCGCCGAGCAACTTTTTGGCGAATCGCGCCTGTTGAATGTGTTTGCCGCCAACCGCCAGCCCGACCTGCTGTTCGATGAAATCCAGCAGGCGCTGGGGGCATTTCGCGGCAAGGCGCAAGACGACGTGAGCATGGTCGAGTTGTGCCTGGTGGAGGCCGACTCCTTGCCGCGTCCGCCTCTGGCCTTTGCCGATAGCGGGCAGAGCAGCCCACAGGATTGGTCCGCCAGCTTCGAGTTCCGCGCGCAAACCCTCAAACGCCTCAACCCGCTGCCGTTTCTGTTGCAGCTGCTGTTGGAAGTGCAGGGCCTGCGCCTGCAGGGCGGGCCGCTGTATAGCGTGCTGGCCGAGCTGTATTCCAATGCCCTGGAGCACGGCGTGCTGGGGCTGGACTCGCAACTCAAATGCGATGCCGCAGGCTTTGCCCAGTACTACCGCGAGCGTAGTCAGCGCTTGGCCGAACTGGACCAGGGCTACGTACGGTTTCATTTGCAGCTGCTGCCCGAAACCCATGGCGGGCGTCTGGTGATCAAGGTTGAAGACAGCGGCCCCGGGTTCGATGTGCAACAAGTCCTGGAACGCCAGCGCACTGCACAGAGTCTATCGGGACGTGGTCTGGGTCTGATTCGCCGACTTACCGAGCGCTCTACCTGGGCTGAAGACGGGCGCGGGGTCAGCGTGGAGTTCTCGTGGAACGATCAGGCATAATCGCTGGCGTGTTGCTCAGGGAGAGAACCGGTGGCTGATATTCATCTCGACAGTGCCGTGTTGGCGGGCTTGCAAGACATCATGGAAGCCGAGTATCCGCTGCTGCTGGATACCTTTATCGCCGACTCCGAAGAGCGCCTGCGCCTATTGCACGCCGCCGTGGCCAATAGCGACGCGCAAGAACTGCGCCTGGCCGCGCACAGCTTCAAAGGCAGCTGCAGCAACATGGGCGCCCCGGCCCTGGCGCAGTTGTGCAAGCAACTGGAAGACGACTCGCGCAACGCCAATGTGCTGGATGAAGCGCCGGCGGTGCTCGAACAGATCGAGCGCGAATTTGCGATTGTGCGCATCTTGCTCAAGTCCGAACGCCAGCGTTTCTCCGCTCTCTGATTCTTTTGTGTAGCAGCGACCTTGGTCGCGAACCCTGCAAACCCCCGGTCGTGATCGCCTCTTCCAGGGTTCGCCAGCAAGCTGGCTCCTACGGGTATTTCAGCGCCGATACAAAGTTGGCCCAGCCTTTGCTATCTCTCCTGCACGACCCATCCGCACGGAGAGAGTGCTAAATGTCCGTTGCCTCAGATCCACTCCTGAATTCCGCCCCGGTGGTCAAGCCGCAAGCGGCGTCTGCAAAGCCTCAGCCAAAACAGGCCGAGCCCAGCAATGACGATGCCTCCAGCTTTGCCAACGTGTATGCCAAGGAACGTCAGGACAAGGCTGTCGACCGCAGTGATGCGGCGGCAAAAGCCAAGCAAGCCAAGGCCAAAGACAAGTCTGACGACAAGACCGACGACAAGGATTCGGCCGATGCCGCCCCGGCAACGGCAACCAAAGCCGACCCGGCGGTTGCCGATAGCGGCAATACCTTGCCGACCGACGAGGCGGCCGCCGCCGATCCGGTGATCGACCCGATGGTGCTGTTGGCGTTGGCCGGTCAGCAGCTGCAGCCGACCACGCAAGACACCGCGTTGCCGACCACGGGCGAGGGCGATGCTGCGCTGGAAATTCCGCTGTCGCTGACCGGTTTGGCGACCGCGCAAATTACCAAGACCGAAGATACCGGCCACGACCCGCAAGTCGATGCGATGAGCGAGTTGCCGGGCGTCGACCTGGTGCTTGATCTGGCCGCCAAGGCACAAGCCGCCGTGCAGAAAGCCGGCACCAACCCATCGGCCGCCCAGGCGGGCCAAACCGGTGGCCAGGACTTCGCTGCCGCCATGGCGCAACTGACCGCTAACCCGGAAAGTGGCGAGGCCAAGGTGACCGATGAGCTGGGGCTGTTCGAGAAGGGCAAGGATGGCATCGAAGCGCTGAAGGACAGCAGCACCGACCTGCACAGCGACGCTTTCGCCAACAAGATGAACGCGTTGAACCAGGCGGTGAATCAGCAGGTCACCCAGGCTCAGCGCACGCCGCTGGTGCCCGGCGCGCCGGTGTCGATGCAGCAGGGCGTATGGACCGATGAGGTGGTGGACAAGGTGATGTGGATGTCCAGCCAGAACCTAAAGTCGGCTGATATTGCCCTCGATCCGCCCGACCTCGGGCGCCTTGAAGTCCGTATCAACATGACGCAGGACGCGGCCACCCAGGTGACCTTCGCCAGCCCGCATATGGCCGTGCGTGATGCGGTGACGGAATCGATGCAGCGCCTGCGCGATATGTTCACCCAGCAAGGCATGACCATGGATGTCAACGTCTCCGACCAGTCGCTGAACCGCGGCTGGAACGGCCAGAACGGCAACGACAGCCAGCAGAGCCGCGGTGGCTCGGGCAATAACAGCTTTGCCGGCAGCGACGACGACATCAGCATCAGCACCAGCGAAATCCGCAGCAGCGGCTCTGTTGCCGGTGGTCGCGGCCTGGTCGACTATTACGCCTGACCTGTTTACCCGCCCGGGTGAACTAAACTGACAGCGCCCGCTTGCCGTTTTGGTAAGCGGGCGTTGTCGTTTCTGCGCCGCCAGGCTTGCGAAAAAAGGCGAGACGGAAAACCGGCGCATGGCAAAGTTGCTGGTATATTCGCCGACATTGTTGGCGGCATCCACTGGGGATTAATTGTCGTGCAAAACAGCTTGTTAGCCCTCGTGCCTGGCAAGCTGGCATAACACTTGCTCCTAACCCTTTGAACACGGATAGAATTCCGATCAGTGACGGATTATTGGCATGGCTAAGAAAGAAAAAGCGGCACCACCGGCCGATGGCGCTGCACCAGCGCCCGGTAAGGGAAAGCTGAAGCTGATCATTCTGATCGTGGTGGGCCTGCTGATTGCCATTGGTGGCTCCGTGGGCGCCACGTGGTTCTTCCTGCACAAGAGCGCGCCACCGGCAGCTGAAGCCGGTAAAGAAGGTGAGCATGCGGCGGGCGAAGAGGGCAAAGGCCCGGACGGCAAACCGCTGAAGAAAGAAGCGGTTTACGAAGTGCTGGCGCCAGCCTTTATCGTCAATTTCAACGTCAATGGTCGTCAGCGCTACATGCAGGTCAGCGTCGCCCTGATGGCCCGCGACCAGGCCAAGATGGATGCCCTCAAGGCCCATATGCCGGTGCTGCGCAATAATCTGGTGTTGCTGTTTTCCGGGCAGAATTTCGACAACCTGGCTACCCCGGTGGGCAAGGAAATGCTGCGTCAGCTGGCCACCGCCAGCGTGCAGGAGTTGGCCAAGAAAGAAGTCGGCGATACCACCGTCGAGCAAGTGCTGTTTACTAACATCGTTCTTCAATAATCCCGTTTCCTGTAAACAGTCAGTAGGTAACCCATATGGCCGTCCAAGACCTGTTGTCCCAGGATGAAATCGATGCCTTGTTGCATGGTGTCGACGACGGCGCGGTGGAAACCGAAGACGCCGCCATCCCCGGCAGCGTCAAGAGTTACGACCTGTCCAGCCAGGACCGCATCGTGCGTGGGCGCATGCCCACCCTGGAAATGATCAACGAGCGCTTCGCGCGCTACACCCGTATCAGCATGTTCAACCTGTTGCGCCGCTCGGCCGACGTGGCGGTGGGCGGCGTGCAGGTGATGAAATTCGGCGAGTACGTGCATTCGCTGTACGTGCCCACCAGCCTCAACCTGGTGAAGATGAAACCGCTGCGCGGCACCGGCCTGTTTATTCTCGACGCCAAGCTGGTGTTCAAGCTGGTGGACAACTTCTTTGGCGGTGACGGCCGTCACGCCAAGATCGAAGGCCGCGAATTTACTCCCACCGAATTGCGCGTGGTGCGCATGGTGCTGGATCAGGCCTTTATCGACCTCAAGGAAGCCTGGCACGCGGTTATGGATGTGAACTTCGAGTACATGAACTCGGAAGTGAACCCGGCGCTGGCCAATATCGTGAGCCCCAGCGAAGTGGTGGTGGTTTCCACGTTCCATATTGAGCTCGACGGCGGTGGCGGCGACCTGCACATCACCATGCCGTATTCGATGATTGAACCGATCCGCGACATGCTCGACGCCGGCTTCCAGTCCGACGTCGACGACCAGGACGAGCGCTGGGTCAAAGCCCTGCGCGAAGACATTCTGGATGTCAGCGTGCCCCTGGGCGCTACCATCGCCCGTCGCCAGCTGAAACTGCGCGACATTCTGCATATGCAACCAGGCGATGTGATTCCCGTGGATATGCCCGAAGAAATGATTATGCGTGCCAGCGGTGTACCGGCCTTCAAGGTCAAGCTCGGCGCGCACAAAGGCAACCTGGCGTTCCAGGTTCTCGAACCGATTGAACGCTGATAACAGCACCCCCTTCATTTAGCACCGCACCGGATAACGCAAGGCGAGGAACACATGGCAGACGAAGAAGAAACCTCCCCCGAAGAGCAGGCACTGGCAGACGAATGGGCTGCTGCGCTCTCCGAGGCTGGCGATGCGAGCCAGGACGACATTGACGCGATGCTCAACCAGAGCGCGGGTGGCGGTACTCCCTCCGCGCCGCGTGCACCGATGGAAGAGTTCGGCAGCGTGCCGAAGAACAACCTGCCGGTGAGCATGGAAGGGCCGAACCTGGATGTGATCCTGGATATTCCGGTGTCCATTTCCATGGAAGTGGGCAACACCGAAATCACCATTCGCAACCTGTTGCAGCTCAACCAGGGCTCGGTGATCGAGCTTGATCGTCTGGCCGGCGAGCCCCTGGACGTGCTGGTCAACGGCACCCTGATTGCCCACGGCGAAGTGGTGGTGGTGAACGAAAAGTTCGGCATCCGCCTGACCGACGTGATCAGTCCAAGCGAACGTATCAAGAAGCTGCGCTAACCCATGAGCACTCTGTTTTCACGTTGGCTGGCCGCGCTGCCGCTCGCGGCCTTGCCGCTGCTGGCGCAGGCCGTGGAGCCCGGTAAAACCATCGCTTCGCCGATGACCGAAGGGAGCATGGGCGGTCAGCTGGTGCAGGTGCTGCTGGGCCTGTTGCTGGTGATCGGCATGATCTTCGTGCTGGCCTGGCTGATGCGCCGGGTGCAGCAGATCGGCCCGCGTGGCGGCCAGGTCATCAAGCTGGTGGCTACCCAGGCGCTGGGGCCGCGCGACCGGCTGGTGCTGGTGCAGGTCGGCAATGAACAGATTCTGCTGGGCCTGAGTGCCGGGCGCATCACCCCGCTGCACACCCTCAAAGAGCCGGTGCACGTGGCCGATACCGAAGCGGCTACGCCGGAGTTCGCCCAGCGCCTGATGGAGCTGTTGGGCAAGGACCAGAAGGACAAACCTTGATGAGTGCGTTGCGTCTGCTGCTGGCAATTGGCTTGAGCCTGGCGGCACCGATGGTATTGGCGGCTGACCCGCTGACCATGCCGGCCATCACCATGACCACCAACCCGGCAGGGCAGCAGGAATATTCGGTCAGCCTGCAGATTCTGCTGATCATGACGGCGCTGACGTTTATTCCAGCGTTCCTCATGCTGATGACCAGCTTTACCCGCATCATCATCGTGTTCTCGATTCTGCGTCAGGCCCTGGGTTTGCAGCAGACGCCGTCGAACCAGATTCTGACCGGCATGGCGCTGTTTCTGACCATGTTCATCATGGCGCCGGTGTTCGATCAGGTGAATCAGGATGCCTTGCAGCCCTACCTGAACCAGAAAATGACCGCGCCGGAAGCGATCGCCAAGGCTGAAGTGCCGGTGAAGAACTTTATGCTGTCGCAGACGCGCTCCTCGGACCTGGAGCTGTTTATGCGGCTGTCCAAGCGCACCGACATACCCTCGGCCGAACAGGCGCCGCTGACCATTCTGGTGCCGGCGTTCGTGACCTCGGAGCTGAAAACCGCGTTTCAGATCGGCTTTATGATCTTTATCCCGTTTCTGATCATCGACCTGGTGGTCGCCAGTATCCTGATGGCGATGGGCATGATGATGCTGTCGCCGCTGATCATTTCCTTGCCGTTCAAGATCATGCTGTTCGTCTTGATTGATGGCTGGGCCCTTATCATCGGCACCTTGGCGAGCAGCTTTGGCGGCACGTAGCCAGCCCGAGCCAGGAGAACGCACATGACCCCCGAAGTAGCGGTAGACCTGTTCCGCGAAGCGCTGTGGCTGACCGCCGTGATGGTGGCGATTCTGGTGGTGCCGAGTCTGGTGGTGGGCTTGATCGTGGCCATGTTCCAGGCGGCCACGCAGATCAACGAACAGACCCTGAGCTTTCTGCCACGCCTGCTGGTGATGCTGGTAACCCTGATCTGGGCTGGCCCCTGGCTGATTCGCTCGTTCATGGAATACATCACCAACCTCTACACCAACATCCCCTACGTCATCGGCTAGGCCATGTTCGAGCTGAGTAGTGAGCAGATTGGCAGCTGGGTCGGCGGTTTTATGCTGCCGTTCTTCCGCATTGCCGGCCTGGTGATGACCATGCCCATCATCGGTACCCAACTGGTGCCGCTGCGCGTGCGTATCTACCTGTCGCTAGCTTTTACGCTAGTGATCTATCCCAGCCTGCCGCCGGCGGCGCCGCTGGATGCCATCAGCCTGGGCGCGGTGATTTTGATCGCCAAGGAAATC
The DNA here is from genome assembly GCF_056174845.1 of Pseudomonas sp. CC11G. NCBI lineage: Bacteria > Pseudomonadati > Pseudomonadota > Gammaproteobacteria > Pseudomonadales > Pseudomonadaceae > Pseudomonas > Pseudomonas sp. CC11G. Next base: position 66,855 of record NZ_JBWBZC010000025.1, on the reverse strand, counting down.
CTCATCGGGGTGATGCTCGGCTTTGTGCTCCAGCTGTTTTTCCACGCCTTTGTGATTGCCGGGCAAATTCTGGCCACGCAAATGGGCTTTGGTTTTGCTTCGATGGTCGACCCCACCAACGGTGTGTCGGTGGCGGTGATCGGGCAGTTCTACACCATGATGGTGACCTTGCTGTTTCTGGCCATGAACGGGCACCTGGTGACGTTTGAAATCATGGCCGAAAGCTTTGTGACCATGCCCGTTGGCACCGGCCTGACCACCAACCATTTCTGGAGCATGGCCACCAGCCTCGGCTGGGTGTTGAGCGCCGGGTTCCTGCTGGTGCTGCCGGCCATTACCGCGCTGCTGGTGGTGAACATTGCCTTCGGCGTAATGACCCGCGCGGCGCCGCAGCTGAACATTTTCTCCATCGGTTTTCCGCTCACCCTGGTGATGGGGTTTGTGATCATCTGGATCACCCTGTCGGACTTTCTCTCTCACTATCAGGCGATGGTCACCGACTGTCTGCAGCTGATGCGTGAACTGGTGCAGGCGAAATAGCCCATGGCCGAGAACGAGAATGGCGCGGAGAAAAGTGAAGAGCCCACGGACAAGCGACGCCGCGAGTCACGCGAGAAGGGCCAGATTGCGCGGTCGCGCGAGCTCAATACCTTTGCCGTGCTGGTCGCCGGCGTCGGTGGGCTGATGAGTTATGGCGGCGCCATCGGCAACGCCATGATCGACATCATGAAAGACAACTTCACGCTGAACCGTGAGCTGCTGATGAACACCGGCAGTATGGCGCTGCAGTTTGAAAACGCCGTGTACATTGCCCTGATGGCGCTGTTTCCGTTGTTTATGGTGCTGCTGATTGCCTCAATTCTCGGCCCCATTGCGCTGGGTGGCTGGTTGTTCTCGCCGCAGTCGATGGCGCCGAACTTCGGCCGTATGAACCCCTTGCCCGGCCTCAAGCGCATGTTCTCGGCCAAGGCGGGCCTGGAGCTGCTCAAGGCGCTGGCCAAATTCGCCTTGGTGCTGATCGTGGCGCTGGTGGTGCTCAAGGCCGATACCCGCGACCTGCTGGCGCTGGCCAACGAGCCGCTCGAGTCGGCGATCATGCACAGCATCAAGGTGGTCGGGCGTAGCGCCATGTGGATGGCCTGGGGGCTGCTGTTTATCGTCGCCGTCGATGTGCCGTTCCAGCTCTACGACAATCGGCAAAAAATGCTGATGACCAAGCAGGAAGTGCGCGACGAATACAAAGACAGCGAAGGCAAGCCCGAGGTCAAACAGCGTATTCGCCAGATGCAGCGCGAGATGGCCGAGCGCCGCATGATGGCCGCCGTACCGCAAGCCGACGTGGTCATTACCAACCCGACCCACTTTGCCGTGGCCCTCAAGTACGACCCGGTGAAGGGCGGGGCGCCAATTCTGCTCGCCAAGGGCGGCGACTTCATGGCGTTGAAAATCCGCGAGATCGCCAACGAGCACAAGGTGATGGTGCTGGAATCGCCGGCGTTGTCGCGGGCGATTTATCACTCCACCGACCTGGACCGGGAGATTCCCGCCGGGTTGTATCTGGCAGTCGCCCAAGTACTGGCCTACGTCTACCAGCTTCGCCAATTCCGTTCTGGCAAAGGCAAGCGTCCCGATCCATTGAAAGACCTCCCCATACCGCCAGATCTCCGCCGCGACGAATAAGAGCATCGAGGCTGAAGCCTCTCCCACCTAGGAATGCAGTCCCCTGTGGGAGAGGCTTCAGCCTCGATTGGCCGGACCTGAAAACAAAGAACCTTCCCTCCCTTCAAGAAGTTGGACGACTTCTTGCAAAAGCCCCGCTATCGACGTGTTTGCGTCAAAAGTTTGAATGGCGAGGAATGGGCTTGTGGCAATAGATCGCACACAACTGATAGGCGATGTTCGCAGCAACCTGGCGGGCTTGAAGCACGGCAATATCGGTATTCCGTTGTTGCTGATGGTGATGCTCGGCATGGTCATGCTGCCGGTGCCGCCGTTCCTGCTGGACGTGCTGTTCACCTTCAGCTTGGCCTTGGCCATCGTTGTGTTGCTGGTGGCGATCTACGCCTTGCGACCGCTGGATTTCGCCGTATTCCCGACCATTCTGCTGGCTGCCACCTTGCTGCGCCTGGGCCTCAACGTGGCCTCGACGCGGGTGGTTTTGCTCCACGGTCAGGAAGGCCACGACGCCGCTGGTAAGGTGATTCAGGCATTCGGTGAGGTGGTGATCGGCGGTAACTATGTGGTCGGTATCGTGGTGTTTGCGATCTTGATGATCATCAACTTCGTGGTGGTCACCAAGGGCGCCGGGCGTATTTCCGAGGTGAGCGCGCGGTTCACCCTCGACGCCATGCCTGGTAAGCAAATGGCCATCGACGCCGACCTCAACGCCGGCCTGATCGATCAGGTACAAGCCAAGCTGCGTCGCGTTGAAGTGGCGCAGGAAGCCGACTTCTACGGCTCCATGGACGGTGCGAGCAAGTTCGTGCGCGGTGACGCCGTCGCCGGCCTGCTGATTCTGTTTATCAACCTGATCGGTGGTATGGCCATCGGTATCGTCCAGCACGACCTGAGTTTTGGCGACGCCGGCCGTATCTACACCTTGCTGACCATCGGTGACGGTCTGGTGGCGCAGATTCCTTCGCTGTTGCTGTCGACCGCTGCCGCCATCATGGTGACCCGCGTTTCCAGCTCTGAAGACATGGGCCAGCAGGTTACCCGGCAGATGTTTGCCTCGCCCAAAGCTCTGGGCGTAGCTGCTGGGCTGATCATCGCCATGGGCCTGGTGCCCGGCATGCCGCATTTCTCGTTCCTTAGCCTGGGTCTGGTCGCCGCCGCTGGCGCCTACTGGATCGCCAACAAGCAGCGCATGGTCAAAGTCGCCGAAGTGGCGGAAGTACAACGCCAGCAGGAGCTGCTGCCTGCTCAGCGTGCCCAGGAAGTCAAAGAACTGGGTTGGGACGACGTGACGCCGGTGGATATGGTCGGCCTGGAAGTGGGCTATCGCCTCATTCCGCTGGTGGACCGCAACCAGGGCGGGCAATTGCTGGCGCGCATCAAGGGTGTCCGCAAGAAGCTCTCACAGGAGATGGGTTTCTTGATGCCCTCGGTGCATATCCGCGACAACCTTGATCTGCAGCCCAACGCCTACCGCTTGACGCTGATGGGCGTAAGCCTGGCCGAGGCCGAGATCTACCCGGACCGCGAGCTGGCCATCAACCCCGGCCAGGTTTTCGGCACCCTCAACGGGGTGGCCGCCAAAGATCCGGCGTTTGGTCTGGAGGCCGTGTGGATCGACCAGTTCCAGCGCGATCAGGCGCAGTCGCTTGGCTACACGGTAGTGGACGCCAGCACCGTGGTCGCCACGCACCTTAACCAGGTGCTGCACAAACATGCCCACGAGCTGTTGGGCCATGAGGAAGTGCAGCAGCTGATGCAATTGCTGGCCAAAAGCTCGCCGAAATTGGCCGAAGAATTGGTGCCGGGCGTGGTGTCGCTGTCCACCTTGCTCAAAGTGCTGCAGACCTTGCTGCAAGAGCAGGTGCCGGTTCGCGATATCCGTTCCATCGCCGAAGCAATCACCAACGTGAAGAGTCAAGATCCCGCCGCCATGGTCGCTGCGGTACGCGTCGCGCTGTCCCGCTCAATCGTGCAAAGCATTGTGGGACTAGAGCCGGAGCTGCCTGTGATCACCCTGGAACCCAGGTTGGAACAGATATTGCTCAATAGCCTACAGAAGGCCGGTCAAGGCTCCGAGGATGGCATTCTCCTGGAGCCGAGCATGGCCGAGAAGCTGCAGCGTTCCCTGGTGGACGCCGCGCAACGCCAGGAAATGCTCGGCAAGCCAGCCATCCTGCTGGTAGCCGGTCCGGTTCGGGCGATGCTCTCGCGGTTCGCACGGTTGGCAGTACCAACCATGCACGTGTTGGCTTACCAGGAAATCCCAGACAACAAGCAGGTCACCATCGTTGCCACGGTGGGTCAGAACTGAACTGAGGCTTAGGTCATGCAAGTTAAACGCTTTTTCGCCGCCGATATGCGTCAAGTCATGAAGTTGGTTCGCGATGAGCTGGGCGCCGATGCGTCCATCATCGGCACTCGCCGGGTAGCCGGGGGGGTGGAATTGACCGCCGCTCTGGACTACCAGGCGCCGGTGATGCCTGTGCGTCAGCCCAACCCTGAGCTTGAGGTGGAGCTGCGTCGCACGCAGTCGATGCTGGTGTCGGCGCATGCTGACCTGGCCACTCGCGTGTCGGGCGAAAAAATGAAAGACGGCCAGCTGTTCGCCAACGAGTCCATCGTGGCGCCTGAGCTGCCGGCATCCTTTGTCCGCCCTGAGCGGCCAAAACCTGCCGCGGCGCCGGTTCCGGAACCTGTACGGGCGGTGGCAACCGACCAACGCAGCCTGGATGCCATGCGCTTTGAATTGAATGGCCTGCGTGAGCTGATTGAAGTGCAACTGGGTTCCATGGCCTGGGGTCAGATGCAGAGTCGCCGGCCACAACAGGCTGCGCTGTGGCGTCGTCTGCAACGCATGGGCCTGCCGGCCGAGCTGTCGCGTGTGCTGCTGGAGCGGGTGAGCAAGGTGCCGGAGCAGCGTCAAGCTTGGCGCATGATCCTCGCCCACCTGGCCCACGCGATCAAAACGCCGAAGGTCGAACCATTGGAGGAGGGCGGTGTGATCGCCCTGGTTGGCCCGGCTGGTATGGGCAAAACCACTACACTGGCAAAAATGGCCGCCCGTTATGTACTGAAGTACGGCGCCCAGCACGTGGCGTTGGTGAGCATGGACAGCTACCGCATTGGCGCGCAGGAACAACTGAAAACCCTGGGCCGTATTTTGAATGTGTCGGTAACGCAGGTAGACCCGGGCCAATCGCTGACCCAGGCGCTGGAGCCTTTGGCTCGCAAGCGTGTGGTGTTGATCGACACCGCCGGCCTGCCTGGCAACGACCCGGCGCTGCACATGCAGTTGGAAACCTTGGCCGGTCGTGGGGTCAAATCGAGAAATTATCTGGTTTTGGCTGCTACCAGCCAGAGCCAAGTGCTCAAGGCCGCCTACCATAGCTATAAGCGTTGCGGTCTGACTGGCTGTATCCTTACCAAGGCCGATGAAGCGACCAGCCTGGGTGAAGTTATAAGTCTGGCTATAAGCCAGCATCTACCGGTAGCCTATCTGGCAGACGGCCCGCGGATTCCGGATGATTTGCACGTGGCGCGCCCACACCAGTTGGTAAGCCGAGCGGTGAGCCTGCAAGCGCCACAGGAGCCGAGTGAAGATGCGATGGCCGATATGTTTACCGGGCTGTATCAGAACCCGGCACGCCGGGCGAGTTAAACGCCCGGCAGTAAAGTTTTAAACCGTTGCGGTCGCCCTTAAGGGCAAGCGCAGCGTAACCAGCCAAGTGGCCCCAGTCGAAGCTAGACAAGGTGTGTGGATAACATGGGTATGCATCCCGTACAGGTGATCGCGGTGACCGGCGGCAAAGGTGGCGTCGGCAAGACCAATGTATCGGTCAATCTCTCCCTGGCCCTGGCCGATCTTGGCCGGCGGGTGATGCTGATGGACGCCGACCTGGGCTTGGCCAACGTGGACGTGCTGCTGGGCCTGTCGGCCAAGCGCACGCTGGCGGACGTCATCAGCGGCGAATGCGAACTGCGTGACGTGCTGCTGCAAGGCCCGGGCGGTATCCGCATTGTGCCGGCAGCCTCCGGTACACAGAGCATGGTGCAACTCACGCCCATGCAGCACGCCGGTCTTATTCAGGCCTTCAGCGAAATCAGTGACAACCTCGATGTACTCGTCATCGACACCGCCGCCGGTATTGGTGACGCGGTCGTCAGCTTTGTGCGTGCGGCCCAGGAAGTGATTGTGGTGGTGTGCGATGAGCCCACGTCCATCACCGACGCCTACGCCCTGATCAAACTGTTGAACCGCGACCACGGCATGAGCCGTTTCCGCGTGTTGGCCAATATGGCCCACAGCCCGCAAGAGGGTCGCAACCTGTTTGCTAAGCTGACCAAAGTGACTGACCGTTTTCTCGATGTCGCCCTGCAGTACGTCGGCGCTGTGCCTTACGACGAGTCGGTACGCAAGGCAGTGCAGAAACAGCGTGCAGTTTATGAGGCCTTCCCTCGCTCCAAGTGCGCCCTGGCTTTCAAGGCCATTGCGCAGAAGGTCGACACCTGGCCGTTACCAGCCAACCCACGCGGGCACCTGGAGTTTTTCGTGGAGCGTTTGGTACAGCAACCGCTAGCTGATACGGCCGTATGACATCAGGCAATGGGCTCCGTATGTATAGCAAGGCACAGGCGCAGGACTCCCAGCACCAGTTGATCGAGCGTTACGCCCCACTGGTCAAACGCATCGCCTACCACTTGCTGGCTCGCTTGCCAGCAAGCGTTCAGGTGGAAGACCTCATTCAGGCCGGCATGATCGGCCTGCTCGAAGCATCGAAAAAATACGACTCCAGCAAAGGCGCCAGTTTTGAAACTTTCGCCGGCATTCGCATACGCGGATCTATGCTGGATGAAGTACGCAAAGGCGATTGGGCACCGCGTTCGGTGCACCGCAATAGTCGGATGGTCAGTGACGCAATCCGAAAAATTGAAGCCAGAACAGGCAGAGACGCTAAAGATCAAGAAGTTGCGGCCGAACTCCAATTGAGTCTCGAGGATTACTACGGCATTCTTGGCGACACTTTGGGCAGTCGCCTGTTCAGTTTCGACGACCTTCTTCAGGACGGCGAACACACGGGTCTGCGTGAAGACGCTGGCATTACCCACTTCGAGCCTTCGCGCGATCTGGAAGATGAACGTTTCCAATCGGCATTGGCAGCGGCCATTTCCGGGCTGCCGGAGCGCGAACAGTTGGTGTTGTCGCTGTATTACGACGAAGAACTGAATCTCAAGGAAATTGGCGAAGTGCTGGGGGTCAGCGAATCGCGGGTCAGCCAGTTGCATAGCCAGTGTGCCGCTCGTTTGCGTGCACGCTTGAGCGAGTGGCGCGCCAGCTAGCTGAGCGGTACTGCCAGTTTCTCGATTCAACGCGCATCCAGGTGCTGGGTGCGTTTAGGACTGTACGGAGGTCGACTTGGACAAAAACATGAAAATCCTCATCGTTGACGACTTCTCAACGATGCGACGGATCATCAAGAACCTCTTGCGCGACTTGGGATTTACCAACACCGCTGAGGCAGATGACGGAACCACGGCTCTACCCATGCTGCAAAGCGGCAGCTTCGACTTTCTCGTGACTGACTGGAACATGCCGGGTATGACCGGTATCGACCTCTTGCGCGCGGTTCGCGCGGATGACCGTCTCAAGGCCCTGCCGGTGCTGATGGTTACCGCAGAAGCCAAGCGCGATCAGATTATTGAAGCGGCGCAAGCCGGGGTGAATGGTTATGTAGTCAAACCGTTCACAGCGCAGGTTCTGAAAGAGAAGATCGAAAAAATCTTCGAGCGTGTTAACGGCTGATTCCGGCCGTGGGGGCATTATGGCGCACGACGATCTACCCATGGGCGACCTCGAGTCGTCTCTAAAATCCAATGCCCGTGAGCTCGTTGAGAGCCTTGAAAAAGGTAATTTTGGCGACGCGGTCCAGCTGATTCACGAGCTCAATAAAGTTCGTGACCGTGGGCTGTATCACGAGGTGGGCAAACTGACGCGTGAGCTGCACAACGCCATCGTCAATTTCCAGCTTGACCCACGCGTGCCGCATGCCAAGGAAGTGTCGCAAATCACCGACGCCACCGAACGCCTGAACTATGTCGTGACGATGACCGAGAAAGCGGCCAATCGCACCATGGATCTGGTGGAGCAGAGCGCGCCGCTGGTTAACGACCTGCATGACGAAGCGACTAACCTGAGTGCTGACTGGGGTCGCTTTATGCGCCGCGAGTTGGGCGCTGAAGCATTCCGTGAACTGGCCAAACGCATCGAGCTGTTTCTGGCTCGCAGCGAGCGCGACAGCAGCAAATTGTCGGGGCACCTCAACGACATTCTGCTGGCGCAGGACTACCAGGACCTGACCGGTCAGGTGATCAAACGCGTTACGCAACTGGTGACAGAAGTCGAAGCCAACCTGCTGAAACTGGTGCTGATGGCCAGTCAGGTAGACCGTTTCGCCGGCATTGAGCACGACCATTCCGTGCTACGCGCCGAGCAAGAAAAACAAAAAGAGCCTTCTCACGGTGAAGGTCCGCAGATTCATGCCGATAAGCGTGAAGACGTCGCCTCTAATCAAGACGATGTAGACGATCTGCTATCCAGCCTAGGGTTTTAGGGAGCACACCAATGAGCTTCGGCGCCGATGAAGAAATCCTCCAGGACTTCCTGGTAGAGGCCGGCGAAATTCTTGAGCTGTTATCCGAGCAACTGGTCGAGCTGGAAAGCCGCCCGGATGACTCGAACCTGCTCAATGCTATTTTCCGCGGTTTCCATACCGTCAAAGGTGGCGCCGGCTTCCTCCAGCTCAACGAGCTGGTGGAGTGCTGCCATATCGCCGAGAACGTGTTCGACATCCTGCGCAAGGGTGAACGGCGCGTTGACTCGGAGCTCATGGACGTTGTCCTCGAAGCCTTGGACGCCGTTAACGGCATGTTTTCCGAAGTGCGCGAACGCGCCACGCCAACCCCGGCTTCGCCCGAGTTGTTGGCGGCGCTGTCGCGTCTGGCCGAACCACAAAGCGCCGCAGAACTTGCCGGTGCCGGCGCAGAACCTGAAGCTGCTGAGCCTGAACCCGAAGTGGAAGAGGCGCCTGCCGCGGCCGCCGCTTCAGGCGATATCACCGACAGCGAATTCGAGCAGTTGCTCGACGCGCTGCACGACGAACCCAAAGCGCCCGCTGCGGCCAGCAGCGGCGATGAAATCACCGACGACGAGTTCGAATCGTTGCTCGATCAGCTGCACGGCAAAGGCCAGTTCGCTGCGCCTGCTGCGGCCGCCGCGCCAGTTGCACCGGTCAGCGCGCCGCCTGCCAGCGAAACTCCGGCGGCCTCCGGCGGTGGTGATGAAATCACCGACGACGAATTCGAAGCCTTGCTGGATCAACTGCATGGCAAAGGCAAATTTGTAGAGCCAACTGCAACACCTGAACCAGCAGCCCCGGCACCGGTAGCGGCGGCGACGCCTGCGGCCAGCGGCAATGGTGACAACATCACCGACGACGAATTCGAAGCCCTGCTGGATCAGTTGCACGGTCAGGGCAAGTTCGTCGAGCCCGCCGCACAAGCGCCATTGCCGGCTGCTGTTGCAGCCCCGGCCAAGCCCGCTGCACCGGCCGCCAAGCCGGCGCCGAAAGCTGAACCGGCCAAACCCGCCGCTGCTAAGCCGGCAGCCCCTGCACCGGCACCAGCCGCAGCAGCTGCAGCCGCCGCTGACAAAGCGGGCCCGGCTACTGAAGCTGAGACCACCGTACGGGTCGATACCGCGCGCCTCGACGAGATCATGAACATGGTCGGCGAGCTGGTGCTGGTGCGTAACCGTCTGGTGCGCCTGGGCTTGAATAGCGGCGACGAGAACATGTCCAAGGCCGTGTCCAACCTCGATGTGGTGACGGCCGATCTGCAGACCGCGGTGATGAAAACCCGCATGCAGCCGATCAAGAAAGTCTTCGGTCGTTTCCCGCGTCTGGTTCGCGACCTGGCTCGCAGCCTGAAAAAAGAAATCAACCTGGAACTGGTGGGGGAAGAAACCGACCTCGACAAGAACCTGGTCGAGGCGCTGGCCGACCCGTTGGTCCACTTGGTGCGCAACTCGGTGGACCACGGCATCGAATCGCCGGAAAAACGCGAAGCTGCTGGCAAGAGCCGCGGCGGCAAAATCGTGTTGTCGGCGCAGCAAGAGGGTGACCATATCCTGTTGTCGATCTCTGACGACGGCAACGGCATGGACCCCGACGTGCTGCGCGCCAAAGCGGTGGAGAAGGGCGTGCTCGACAAAGACGCCGCCGACCGCTTAAGCGAAGCCGAATGCTACAACCTGATTTTCGCCCCGGGCTTCTCGACCAAAACCGAGATCTCCGATGTGTCCGGCCGCGGTGTGGGCATGGACGTGGTGAAAACCAAGATTTCCCAGCTCAACGGCATCATCAACATCTACTCGGCCAAGGGCCAGGGCACCAAGATCGTCATCAAGGTGCCGCTGACCCTGGCGATCATGCCGACCCTGATGGTGATGCTCGGCAACCAGGCCTTTGCCTTCCCGCTGGTGAACGTCAACGAGATTTTCCACCTCGACCTGTCGCGCACCAACGTGGTCGACGGCCAGGAAGTGGTCATCGTGCGGGACAAGGCGCTGCCGCTGTTCTACCTCAAGCGCTGGCTGGTCAGCAGTGCGCAGCATGAAGAACAGCACGAAGGCCATGTGGTGATTCTGTCGGTGGGTACCCAGCGGATCGGTTTTGTGGTCGATCAACTGGTGGGCCAGGAAGAGGTGGTAATCAAGCCGCTGGGCAAAATGCTGCAGGGCACTCCGGGTATGTCCGGGGCGACCATCACCGGGGACGGGCGCATTGCCCTGATTCTGGATGTGCCGAGCATGCTCAAGCGTTACGCGCGCCGTATCTGATTGCGGCGTGTTCGAGACTAAGTGTGAAGGCAGCAAGGAGCGTGGCATTTACTGGGAGTAAATAAGCGCTTCGCCTGCCTGCGCAGCACCAAGCGCGACGGCCCAACGGGGCCTCGGGCGGGTTCAAAGGAGCGGTTATGGCAGTTAAGGTTTTGGTAGTGGACGATTCCGGCTTCTTCCGCCGGCGTGTCTCGGAGATTCTCTCCGCCGACCCGAATATCCAGGTTGTCGGTACCGCCACCAATGGCCGTGAGGCCATCGATCAAGCCCTGGCCCTCAAGCCTGACGTGATCACCATGGACTACGAAATGCCGATGATGGATGGCATTACGGCCGTGCGTCATATCATGCAGCGTTGCCCAACCCCGGTTCTGATGTTCTCCTCGCTTACCCACGAAGGCGCGCGCGTCACCCTCGATGCGCTGGATGCCGGCGCCGTGGATTTCCTGCCGAAGAACTTCGAAGACATTTCGCGTAACCCCGAGAAGGTCAAACAACTGCTGTGCGAGAAGGTGCATACCATCGCCCGCAGTAACCGGCGTTACAGCAGTTTCTCCAGCGCCCCGGCAGCAACACCCGCCGCGGCGCCCGCACCGGCCCATGCGCCGGCCACCAGCAGCACCCCCGCACGCCCGGCACCGGTAGCCCCTCGGCCAACCGCCGCACCGGCTCCGGCTCACGCGCCATCGTCCAGCGCCGCGCCCAAGCGCAAGGCTTACAAACTGCTGGCCATCGGCACGTCTACCGGCGGCCCGGTCGCACTGCAACGCGTGCTCACCCAACTGCCGGCCAATTTTCCTGCGCCCATCGTGCTGATTCAGCATATGCCGGCGGCTTTTACCAAGGCCTTCGCCGAGCGCCTGGACAAGCTGTGCCGCATCAGCGTGAAAGAAGCCGAAGACGGCGACCAGTTGCGTCCCGGTCTGGCCCTGTTGGCGCCCGGCGGCAAGCAGATGATGGTCGACGGCCGTGGCACGGTGAAAATCCTGCCGGGCGATGAGCGCCTTAATTATCGCCCGTGCGTGGACATCACCTTCGGTTCCGCCTCCAAGGCCTACGGCGACAAAGTGCTCGCCGTGGTGCTTACCGGCATGGGGGCTGATGGCCGTGAGGGTGCGCGCCTGCTCAAGCAGGGCGGCAGCCAGGTGTGGGCTCAGGACGAAGCCAGTTGCGTGATTTACGGTATGCCCATGGCCATCGTCAAAGCCAATCTGGCCGACGCGGTCTATAGCCTCGATGACATCGGTCGGCACCTGGTGGAGGCCTGTGTCTGATGGATGTACTCAGCCTTATCGGGGTGATTTTGGCGCTGGTCGCCATTCTGGGCGGCAACTACCTGGAAGGCGGCCACGTCGGCGCGTTGCTCAATGGCCCGGCGTTTCTGATCGTGGTCGGCGGCACCTTGGGTGCGGCCTTCCTGCAAACCCCGATGACTGTTTTCAAGCGCTCGCTGGTTACCGTGCGCTGGATTATTTTTCCGCCGCGCATCGACCTGGCCGGGGGGATCAACCGCGTCGTGGGCTGGAGCCAGACCGCGCGCAAGGAAGGCTTGCTGGGTCTGGAAGCGGTGGCGGATGTCGAGCCCGACCCATACGCGCGCAAAGGCCTGCAACTGCTGGTCGACGGCGCTGAGCCCGAAGCCATTCGCAGCATTCTGGAAGTGGACCTGTATACCCAGGAAGGCCGCGATATTCAGGCCGCCAAAGTTTTCGACAGCATGGGCGGTTACTCGCCCACCATCGGCATCATCGGTGCGGTGATGGGCCTGATTCATGTGATGGGCAATCTGGCCGACCCGAGCATGCTCGGCAGCGGCATTGCCGTCGCGTTTGTCGCCACCATTTACGGCGTGGCGTTCGCCAACCTGCTGCTGTTGCCGGTGGGCAACAAGCTCAAAGCGATTGCGTTGCGCCAGTCGCGCTACCGGGAAATGCTCCTGGAAGGAATTCTCTCCATTGCCGAAGGGGAAAATCCGCGCTCAATCGAGCTCAAGCTGCAAGGCTTCATGGACTAAAGGTTCGGCTGAATATGGCCCGTCGGCGGCATCACGAAGAGCACGAAAATCACGAACGTTGGCTGGTGTCCTACGCGGACTTCATCACCTTGCTGTTCGCGTTCTTCGTGGTCATGTACTCGATTTCGTCGATCAACGAGGGCAAGTACAAGATTCTGTCCGATAGCCTGGTCGGCGCGTTCAATCAGCCGGACCGGGCGATCAAACCGATTCCGGTCGGCGATGAGCGCCCACTGACCACCGAACCCGAGCGTCCGCTGGACCAGGACACGCCGGCCGTGGACGACCCGAGCAAAGCGTTGCAGGAAATCAGCGACGCGGTGAAGTCGGCGTTTGGCGACCTGATCAAGAGTGACGAAATGACCGTGCGTGGCAATGAGCTGTGGATTGAAATCGAGCTCAATTCCAGCCTGTTGTTCCCCAGCGGCGATGCCATTCCCAACGATAAGGCGTTCACCATTATCGAAAAGGTTGCCAAAATTCTGGCGCCTTACGAGAATCCCATCCATGTGGAAGGTTTCACGGATAATCTTCCGATCAAAACCGCGCAGTTTCCTACGAACTGGGAGCTGTCTACGGCGCGGGCAGCTAGCATTGTAAGAATGATGGCCATGGATGGCGTAAACGCCGGGCGCCTGGCAGCGGTTGGTTATGGAGAGTTTCAGCCCCTCGCGGATAACGCGACGGCAGAGGGAAGAGCGCGCAATCGCCGGGTGGTGCTGGTGGTGTCGCGCAACTTGGATGTGCGACGCAGTGTAAGTGGTGTAGGAAGTGGTCACGCCAAGCCGGACGCGGCATTAGAGCGAGCTGGCACACAACCTGCACCGTCGCCAACAGCGCAGCCGCCGGAAGGCGGCGCTGTCAATTCCCCGTCGCCGACCCCGTAGGGCGGCACTTGTTCTCGGTAAGCCCTTGGTGCGCCGGGAGGATAACGAACATGAGAGTCTGGGCAGTAGCCAATCAAAAAGGTGGGGTAGGCAAGACCACCACAAGCATCGCACTGGCGGGCCTGTTGGCCGACGCCGGCAAGCGCGTGGTTGTGGTCGATCTTGATCCACATGGCTCCATGACGAGCTATTTCGGGCATGACCCCGATTCGCTGGAGCACAGCGCCTTCGACCTGTTCCAGCACCAGGGCAGCGTGCCGCTAGGCTTGCCGGGCCAGTTGCTGCTGCCTACCAGCCATCCGTCCATTTCGCTGATGCCGTCGAGCACCGCGCTGGCCACCCTCGAGCGCCAGTCGCCGGGGCAGAGTGGCCTGGGCCTGGTGATCGCCAAAAGCCTGGCGCAACTGTGGGACGATTTCGACCACGCCATTATCGACAGCCCGCCCTTGCTCGGCGTGCTGATGGTGAACGCCCTGGCCGCCAGCCAGCAGTTGGCGATTCCCGTGCAAACCGAGTTTCTCGCGGTAAAAGGCCTGGAGCGCATGGTCAGCACCCTGGCGATGATCAACCGCTCGCGCAAACAGGCGCTGCCGTACACCATCGTGCCGACTCTGTTCGACCGCCGCACCCAGGCGTCGTTGAGCACCTTGCGCACGCTGCGCAATGCGTATCCGGATCACCTGTGGCCGGCCTACATTCCGGTCGACACCCGGTTGCGTGACGCCAGCCGCGCCGGGCAAACGCCGTCGCAGTTCGACGACAAGAGCCGCGGCGTGCTGGCCTACCGGGCGCTGCTCAAGCATTTGCTCAGCAACGAACTGGCCGCGCAGGTCGCCTGACGATGGCCATTTTTGCTATCAAGGCTGGCTCAAGTCGGGCGCCCCTGCTGCCGATATATGAGTCAGTCCATTTATTCGGGTTTTGTCTATGAGCCGTCCTATTGCAACCGCTTCGCGCCCGCAGCTGGCCTTGCAGTCCTATCTGGACGGCCTGCTGCAGGAAGCGGCTGCCGAATTGGCCGACTCGCTGCCGGTTGAACCGGTCGCCCTGGCGGTAGTGCAGGCTGCTGCACCGGCCCCTGCGCCCGTTCGCCCGACTCCGCTAACGTCGCCTGTCGTGGCCCAGCCCACGGCTCTGCTGGATGAAGCCGACGCCATTTCCCTCGACGAATTCGAAGCTGCGGTGCTGGAAGAGCAGGTGCGTGATGCCCGCTTGCAGGCGCCGCCGGTTGCCGCCAAACCGGCCGCCGTGAAGCTGGAACGCCCGACCCTGGTATTGCCGACACTGGAAATGGCCAAGCCGCTGCTGATGCCGACGCTGCTGGTTGAGCCGCCGGCGCCGCCAGCAGAAAAACCAGTAGCGGAAAAACCCGTCGTGGTCGCGCCGCCAGTTATCGAATCGGTGGTGGAAAAACAGATCCACGCCGACATGTCGCCGACCCCGCCGCCGCTGCAACTGAGCGGCCAGCCAAGCTGGGGCGAAGAACCGTTTGAGTGCCTGCTGTTCGACGTCGCCGGCCTGACGCTGGCGGTGCCGTTAGTGTGCCTGGGCTCGATCTACCCGCTGGTGGGCCAGGAGCTGACGCCATTATTTGGCCAGCCAGACTGGTTCCTCGGTATCCTGCCGTGCCAGGCTGGCAACCTGCGGGTGCTGGACACCGCGCGCTGGGTGATGCCTGATCGCTACCGCGATGATTTTCGCCAGGGCTTGCAGTATGTGATTTCCGTGCAAGGCTACGAATGGGGGCTGGCGGTTCACCAGGTCAGCCGCTCGATTCGCCTGGACCCCAAAGAGGTCAAATGGCGCAGTCAGCGCAGCCAGCGGCCATGGTTGGCTGGCACCGTGATCGAACATATGTGCGCATTGGTGGATGTGGCCGTGCTGGCCGAACTGATCGCCAGCGGCGCCGCCAAGCGCCTGACCAGTGATGGTCGCGTGCATTGATGATTGAACAGCCCCGCCAGTGCGGGGCTTTACAGTAAACGGCGGGTGCTACCCGTAAGCTGCGCGAGCGGCATTGATGAGGCTAGGGATATGAAGAAAAACTCCGCACAAGGTTCCGAAGATCCCATTCTGCAGTGGGTGACGTTCCGTCTGGACAACGAAACCTACGGCATCAATGTGATGCAAGTGCAGGAAGTCCTGCGCTACACCGAAATTGCCCCGGTGCCGGGTGCCCCTAGCTACGTACTGGGCATCATCAACCTGCGCGGCAACGTGGTGACCGTGATCGATACCCGCCAGCGCTTCGGCCTGGACTCCGGTTCGGTTACTGACAACACCCGTATTGTGATCATCGAAGCCGACAAGCAAGTGGTTGGCATCATGGTCGACAGCGTGGCCGAGGTGGTTTACCTGCGCCAATCGGAAGTGGAAACCGCACCTAACGTCGGCAACGACGAGTCGGCCAAGTTTATCCAGGGCGTCTGCAACAAGAACGGCGAACTGCTGATTCTGGTTGAGCTGGACAAAATGATGTCTGAAGAAGAATGGTCCGAACTGGAGAGCATCTAACCCATGCTCGACGTCGTGCTGTTGGTGCTAGCCCTGGCCTGCGTTGCGCTGGGCGGCACCTGCATCTGGCTGGCCGGCCGGCAGCGCGAGTTTGTCCGTCAGTTTGAACACCAGGCGCAGCGCGATGCGTTGCGCGACCAGGCCATCAAAGAACTGAAGAAACGCCTGGATACCTACCTCACCGGTAGCATCCGCATGGGCGAAGAGCTGTACGAACTGCGCCGCACCGTGGCGCCGATTCCGGACAAGCTCAGTCAGATAGAGCAGCGCGACCCCAGCAATCTTTCCTTTACCCAGGCGGCGCGGTTGGTCGGCCTGGGTGCCAGTGTCGATGACCTCACGCAATCGTGCGGGTTGAGTCGTGCTGAAGCCGAGCTGGTCAGCAAACTCCACCAAGCCAAGCGCTGATTTGCGTTTCTTTTGTAGGAGCCAGCTTGCTGGCGAATCCTGCAAACACCGGTCGTGATCGTCTTTTCCAGGGTTCGCCAGCAAGCTGGCTCCTACGGTTTAATCGAGCAACGGCTGCGGGGTGTGCGGGGTTACGTCTTTCTCGCTGCCGTCATCTGGCACAAACCCTTCCGGTGCTTTGCCCTTCAAGTACCAGGCAAACGCGATGATCTCGGCGATGCTTTTGTACAGCTCCTCGGGAATCGAGTCGCCCAATTCCATGCGCGCCAACAACCGCACTAGCTCGGCGTTTTCGTAGATTGGCACTTCGTATTCGCGGGCGATCGCCAGAATGGCTTCGGCCAGTTCGTCGTCGCCTTTGGCGGAGAGATTCGGCGCGCTTTTTCCGTCGTAGGTGAGGGCAATCGCCTGGCGGGGGGCTTCGCGTTTCATGCTTTGTCGTCGATCCAGCGTTGTTCGAGGGAGGTGCGCGGGCCTTGTGGGGGGAAACCTTGTTGGCATTCCAGCTCGCCGACGTTAAGGCCGGCGGCAGTCAGGCGGTCGCGCAGGGTGCCGAGTTCTGTGTCGATCAACTGCACGGTACTCAGCTTCTCGGCCCACAACTGGCTGGTGAGGCTGCCGCGGGCCAGTTGGGCTTGTACTTGCAGCGGGCCGAGCGGGGCGATATCGAACGCCAATTCCACCCGCCACACCGGTTCTTGCTGCTGACCTTTCTTGCCGCCTTTGCCGTTCTGTTTTTCTTCCTGCGCATCTTCGCGCTGCATTTTAAGTTGCAGCGGCACCAGGTCTTGCTGGTTGCGCATGGGGATTTCCATTTGCCAGGTGGTCAGCAGATTGCCTTCGGGCGTCAGCTGGCTTTGCGCCAGGCTCGACAACTGATGGGTTTGCAGGCGCGACACGGCCGCGGCGGCGAGCTTGAGCAGGCCTTCCAGATCGCCTTCCTTTTCCAGCTCCATCTGCAGTTTGGTCGGCAGGGGAAAGGTCAGGCCTTGTTGCTTGGCGCCGGTTTGCCCCAGCGCGCCTAAGGCGTTGCGCAAGAACACCGGCAGGGCCTGGCCGAGATTGGCGCCGATGGTATTCGGGTTGATGGCGGTGCCGGTGGGCAGGGCTGGGAGAATCTGCGCGATCAGGCGCAGCAGGTTGGCTTTCATATCCTGGGACAGCCCGGCCGCATTACCGCTGAGCAGCTTGGCTTCGAGAAACATGCCGCTGTTTTCCAGGGCCTGAGACAGCCCCTTGGAATCGCTGAGCTGCGTGCCGGCGGGCAGGGCACCGAGCAATTTGTCGATGCTGGTGCGCAGGCCTTCGGGCAAGCCGTCCTTGCCGCTCAAGCCTTGCAGAGATTTCAGCAACCCTTCCAGCGAGCCTTGGCGGGCTTGTTGGCTGCCGAGTTGCTGGCCCAGTTCAAGTTGGTCGAGGCGCCCGCTCAGCGGCAGAAACGCCAGCGACTGGTTGCTCTGCACCTGCGCCGTCAGCAGGCTGCCGACCGGAAGGTTCAACGGGGTTTCGATGGCCAGCTTGCTGCCGGCCATGGAGGTGTTGAGCAGGCTCATCACCACTTTGTTGAGTACTTGCTGGGTTTGCTGTTGCACGAACGCCTGACTGGATTCCACTTTGCCCTGAATAACCGTGCCGGTCGGCATGGCATCGCCGTCCAGGCTGGTCAGCGGGTCGCCGCCGACGGCGAGCTGCATGACCACGGACAACCGGGTATCGGAGACGGCCGTCACGCCCACGGTGCTGCCCGGCACCAGCGGCTGGTTGGTGGTGGCTTGCACGGTGGCAGGCTGGCCGGTGGGCAGGTTCAAGCGAAGCAGCACTTGCTGGAAGTTCTGCGCGAGGTCTTTGACGCTGATGACATCAGCCGTGGTGCTGTCACCTACGGCCAGCAGGTCGCCCAGCGGCTGCAGCAGTTTGACCGCCGCGTCGGTCACCGAGGTGTTCGGGCGCGGGGTCGGCGTGATCGCGGGGAGTGGGCGAGTGCTACTGATTTCGCTCATCGGCGGTTTACAACCTGTCGAAAAAGCCAGCTTCGAGGGGCGGGCATGACATGTATAATGCCGCCCCGTCCGGGTCGGCCGTGCTGTTGGCTTGCCTGAGTATAGCGGCCAAGCTTGCCTGGACTTGATAGCAAATGCAGGGCAAACGCCCGCTTACCCGGATTTTCCGTCCGGCCCCTAGCCCGAAGGTTCGCCTATCCTTGAATAGCCCCTTACTCGAAGCTGTGGCGCTCGCCTGCGAGCGGGACTGGCGCATGCTCTTCGAGCGCCTGGAGCTGCGCCTGGCGGCCGGGGAAATGCTGCAAATCAGCGGCCCCAACGGCAGCGGCAAAACCAGCCTGCTGCGTTTGCTCGCCGGGCTGATGCAGCCGACCGCCGGCGACGTGCTGCTTAATGGCCAACCGCTGACCAAGCAACGCGCCGAACTCGCCCGTAACCTGCTGTGGATCGGCCACGCCGCCGGCATCAAGGGCCTGCTTACCGCTGAAGAAAACCTCACCTGGCTGTGTGCCTTGCACCAACCGGCCAGCCGCGATGCCATCTGGCAGGCGCTGGAGCAGGTTGGCCTGCGCGGTTTCGAAGATGTGCCGTGCCATACGTTGTCCGCCGGCCAGCAGCGCCGCGTGGCTCTGGCGCGGTTATATCTCGCCGCGCCGCCGCTGTGGATTCTCGACGAACCCTTTACTGCGCTGGATAAAGCAGGTGTCGCACAGTTGGAGGCACACCTGGCCCAGCACTGCGAAAACGGCGGCATGGTGGTACTCACTACCCACCACACCCTGGCCCTTACCCCCGCCGGTTACCGTGAATTGGACCTGGGGCAGCGCCAACCATGAGTAACGTCTTTACGCTGCTGGTCGCTCGCGAGGCGCGTTTGTTGTTCCGCCGCCCGGCCGAGCTGGCCAATCCGCTGGTGTTCTTCGCCATCGTGATCGCCCTGTTTCCGCTGGCCGTCGGCCCGGAAAGCCAGTTGCTGCAAACCCTGTCGCCGGGGCTGATCTGGGTCGCGGCGCTGCTGGCGGTATTGCTGTCGCTGGACGGCCTGTTTCGCAGTGATTTTGAAGACGGTTCTTTAGAACAGTGGGTCCTTTCGTCGCACCCTTTGGCTCTTCTGGTATTGGCCAAGGTGCTGGCACACTGGCTGTTTTCCGGTCTGGCCCTGGTCTTGCTAGCGCCCTTGCTGGCACTGATGCTCGGTTTGCCGAGCCAGTGCATTCCGGTTCTCTTGATGACTTTGCTCTTGGGAACCCCGGTACTCAGCCTGTTGGGCGCCGTGGGTGCAGCACTGACCGTCGGCCTCAAACGTGGCGGCCTGTTGTTGGCGCTGCTGATTCTGCCGCTGTATATCCCGGTGCTGATTCTCGGCAGCGGGGCGCTGCAAGCCTCGCTTCAGGGGCTACCAGTAGTCGGTTACTTGCTGTGGATGGCCAGCCTCGCTGCGTTGGCCATTACCCTGACACCTTTTGCGACCGCCGCAGGCCTGGCCATTAGCGTCGGCGAATAAAAATACGTGGTTACCCTGATGAATTGGACTTGGTTTCACAAATGGGGCTCGCCCAAATGGTTCTACCAGATCAGCGGCCGTTGGCTGCCCTGGCTGAGCGCGGCGGCCGTGCTGCTGATTGCCACCGGTGTGGTCTGGGGCCTGGCGTTCGCGCCGCCGGATTACCAGCAGGGCAACAGCTTTCGCATCATTTATATCCACGTGCCGGCGGCCATGCTGGCGCAGTCCTGCTACGTGCTGCTGGCGGTCGCTGGGCTGGTCGGGCTGGTGTGGAAGATGAAAATCGCCGATGTCGCCCTGCAATCCGCCGCGCCCATCGGTGCCTGGATGACCGCCGTTGCGCTGCTCACCGGTGCCATCTGGGGCAAACCCACCTGGGGCTCGTGGTGGGTGTGGGATGCGCGACTAACGTCGATGCTGATTCTGCTGTTCCTGTACTTCGGTGTTATTGCGCTCGGCAACGCCATCAGCAATCGTGACAGCGCCGCCAAGGCCTGCGCGGTGCTGGCGCTGGTGGGCGTAGTGAATATCCCGATCATCAAATACTCGGTGGAATGGTGGAACACCCTGCACCAGGGCGCCACCTTCAAAATCACCGAACGCCCGGCCATGCCGGCGGAAATGTGGCTGCCGCTGTTGCTGATGGTGCTGGGTTTCTACTGTTTCTTCGGCGCCGTGCTGCTGATGCGCATGCGCCTGGAAGTGCTCAAGCGCGAAGCGCGCGCCAGTTGGGTGAAAGAAGAAGTGGCGAAGCAGATTGAACAAGGAGGCGTGCGATGAGCTTTGCCTCCTTCAGTGATTTCCTCGCCATGGGCCACCATGGTTTGTATGTCTGGACCGCTTACGGCATCAGCCTCGCGGTACTGGCACTCAACGTCGCCATGCCGATTCTGGCGCGTCGTCGTTATTTGCAAGAAGAGGCGCGTCGTTTGCGCCGGGAGAGTCAGAAGTGAACCCGCTGCGTAAAAAACGCCTGCTCATCATCCTCGCCATTGTTGCGGGTGTCGGCATTGCCGTCGGCCTCGCACTCAGCGCGCTGCAGCAGAACATCAACCTGTTCTACACCCCGACGCAAATCGTCAACGGCGAAGTGCCGCACGACACGCGGATCCGCGCCGGCGGCATGGTGGAAAAAGGCTCGCTGGTTCGCAGCGGCGACTCGCTCGACGTGCAATTCGTGGTCACCGATTTCGCCAAAAGCGTCACCATCCGCTATCGCGGCATTCTTCCGGACCTGTTCCGCGAAGGGCAGGGCATCGTCGCCCTCGGCAAGCTGAATGCCGACGGCGTGCTGATCGCCGATGAAGTGCTGGCCAAGCACGATGAAAAATACATGCCGCCAGAAGTCACCAAGGCCCTGAAAGAAAGCGGCCAGTCCGCTCCCCAGGCCGGCGCGGCCTATGCCCCGGCAACCGAGGAGAAACAACCATGATGGCGGCTCTGATCGTTCCGGAAATCGGCCACTTGGCGATGATTCTCGCCCTATGTATGGCACTGGTGCAGGCCACGTTGCCGATGATCGGCGCCTGGCGCGGCGACCGCCAATGGATGGGCCTGGCCCAACCGGCGGCCTGGGGCCAGTTCAGCTTTCTGCTGTTGGCGTTCGGTTGCCTGACCTGGGCCTTTATGACCGACGATTTCTCGGTCGCCTACGTCGCCAACAATTCCAACAGCGCCTTGCCGTGGTACTACAAATTCAGCGCCGTATGGGGCGCTCACGAAGGCTCGTTGCTGCTTTGGGCCCTGATTCTCGGCGGCTGGACCTTCGCCGTGTCAGTGTTCTCCCGCCAACTGCCGCAAGTGATGCTGGCCCGCGTGCTGGGCGTGATGGGCATGATCAGCATCGGCTTTCTGCTGTTTCTGATCATCACCTCCAACCCGTTTGCACGCCTGCTGCCGCAAAGCCCGGTGGACGGCCGTGACCTGAATCCCTTGCTGCAAGACATCGGCCTGATCGTGCACCCGCCGATGCTGTACATGGGTTATGTCGGTTTCTCCGTGGCCTTCTCCTTCGCCATCGCCGCGTTGCTCGGTGGTCGCCTTGACGCCGCCTGGGCACGCTGGTCGCGACCATGGACCATCGTGGCCTGGGCCTTCCTCGGCATCGGCATCACCCTCGGTTCCTGGTGGGCGTATTACGAACTCGGCTGGGGCGGCTGGTGGTTCTGGGACCCGGTAGAAAACGCCTCGTTTATGCCTTGGCTGGTCGGCACGGCGCTGATCCACTCCCTGGCGGTCACGGAAAAACGCGGCGTGTTCAAAAGCTGGACCGTATTGCTCGCCATCGCCGCGTTTTCGCTGAGTTTGCTCGGTACGTTCCTGGTGCGTTCCGGGGTGCTGACCTCGGTGCATGCGTTTGCCTCCGACCCGGAGCGCGGCGTGTTTATTCTGGCGTTCCTGTTGGTGGTGGTCGGCGGTTCGCTGACGTTGTTCGCCTTGCGTGCGCCGGTCGTAAAAGCCAGGTGGGCTTTGCCCCGTGGTCGCGGGAAATGCTGCTGCTGGGTAACAACCTGGTGTTGGTAGTTGCCGCCTCGATGATCCTGCTTGGCACCCTGTACCCGCTGGTACTGGATGCCCTGACCGGCGCCAAGCTGTCGGTCGGCCCGCCTTACTTCAACGCGCTGTTCGTGCCGCTGATGAGCCTGCTGATGGTGGTGATGGCGGTCGGCGTGATGGTGCGCTGGAAAGACACCCCGGTGAAATGGCTGCTGGGCATGCTCAGCCCGGTGCTGATCGCCAGCGTGGTGCTCGGCGGCGTTGCCTCCATGGTGCTCGGTGATTTCAACTGGGCCGTGCTTGCCGTCTGCCTGCTGGCAGCCTGGGTGGTGCTGGCCGGCGTGCGCGACCTGCTGGATAAAACCCGCAACACGGGCCTGGTCAAAGGCCTAGGCAAACTCACCCGCAGCTACTGGGGCATGCAGATCGCTCACCTGGGTATCGTCGTGTGCGCGCTCGGCGTGGTGTTGTCGAGCCAGAACAGCGCCCAGCGCGACATGCGCATGGAGCGCGGTGAGTCGATGGACCTCGGCGGCTATCACTTATTTTTGACGGCGCCGAACACTTCCAGGGCCCGAACTTCACCTCCGACCGTGGCACCGTGCGGGTGATCGAAGACGGCAAGGAAGTGGCCGTGCTCCACCCGGAAAAACGCCTGTACACCGTGCAGCAGTCGGTGATGACCGAAGCGGGTATCGACGGCGGGTTTACCCGTGACATCTATATCGCCCTCGGCGAGCCGTTGGATAACGGCGCGTGGGCCGTGCGCATTCACGTCAAACCGTTTGTGCGCTGGATCTGGTTCGGCGGTTTGCTTACCGGTTTCGGGGGTTGCTGGCAGCGCTGGATCGGCGCTACCGCGTCAAAGTCAAAACCCGGGTGCGTGACGCCTTGGGCCTCGGTGGAGTTCAGGCATGAAGCGGGCGTTTTTGCTGCTGCCGTTGGCGGTATTTCTGGTTGGCGCGGTGTTTTTGTACCGCGGCCTGTTTCTTGACCCGTCCGAGTTGCCGTCGGCGCTGATTGGCAAACCGGTGCCGGAGTTCTCCCTGCCGGCAGTGGACGGCGGCAAGACCCTGACCCGCGCCGACCTGCTGGGCAAACCAGCGCTGCTGAACGTCTGGGCCACCTGGTGCATTTCTGCCGCGTTGAACACCCGGTGTTGAACAAACTGGCCCAGCAAGGCGTGCGCGTTTACGGCGTGAACTACAAAGATGAGAACGCCGCCGCGCTGAAATGGCTGAAGGAATTCCACAACCCGTACCAGCTGAATATCAACGACGCCGAGGGCAGCCTGGGGCTGAACCTGGGCGTGTACGGCGCGCCGGAAACCTTCCTCATCGACAGCAAGGGCATCATCCGCCACAAGTTTGTCGGCGTGATCGACGAAGTAGTGTGGCGTGAACAGTTGGCCAGCAAGTACCAGGAACTGGTCGACGAGGCCGCGCAATGAAGCGTTGGCTTGCCGCCGTAGCGTTGGGTTTCAGCTTGGTCGGGGTCGCCCAGGCGGCCATCGATACCTACGAATTCGCCAACGAAGCCGAGCGTGATCGCTTTCGCCAACTGACCGTGGAACTGCGCTGCCCCAAATGCCAGAACCAGGACATCGCCGACTCCAACGCCCCGATTGCCGCCGACCTGCGTAAAGAAATTTTCCGCATGCTGGGCGAGGGCAAGAGCAACGAGCAGATCGTCGACTTTATGGTCGACCGCTACGGCGAGTTCGTGCGCTACAAGCCGGCCGTTACCGCGCGCACCTGGCTGCTCTGGTTTGGCCCGGCGGCGGCGCTGGGTACCGGTTTTCTGGTGATGGTGATCATCGGTGTGCGCCGTCGCAAGTCGGTGGCCGGCCCGGACACCACCCTGTCGGGCGATGAGCAAGCGCGCCTCGATGCGCTTCTCAGCGTCGAGCAAAAACCTACTTCTGTGCCTGCGGATAAAACTTCCCAATGATCGAATTCTGGCTCTCTGCCAGCCTGCTGTTGCTGGCGGCCTTGGCATTTCTGTTGATTCCCGTATTGCGCGGCCGCCGTGCCCAGCGCGAAGAAGACCGCACCGCCCTGAACGTGGCCCTGTATCAGGAACGCGTGGCTGAGCTTTCCGCACAGCAACAAGCCGGCACCCTGAGCGACGAGCAACTGCAAGCCGCCAAGGCCGAAGCCGCGCGCGAATTGCTGGCCGATACCGAGGGCGCCGACCTGGCCCGTACTTCCAAACTCGGCAAGTGGGTGCCGCTGGCCGCCGCCTTGCTGGTGCCGGTGCTCGCTATGGGCATGTACTGGCATTGGGGTTCGCTCGAGCAGGTCGAGCTCGCCCAGGATGAAACCCAGCCGCCGCGCACCATCGAAGAGATGACCGCGCGCCTGGAGCAAGCAGTAAAAGCCCAGCCCGAATCCGCCGAAGCCTGGTACTACCTGGGCCGCGCCTATATGAGCCAGGAGCGCCCGAACGACGGCGCCAACGCCTTCGAACGCGCTATCCGCATCGCCGGCCGCCAGCCCGAATTGCTCGGCCAACTGGCTCAGGCCCGCTACTTTGCCAACGACAAGAAATGGTCGCCGGACCTCCAGGCCCTCACCGACGAAGCGCTCAAAGGTAACCCCGAAGAAGTCACCAGCCTGGGCCTGCTCGGCATCGCCGCGTTTGAAGATAAACGCTTCCAGGACGCCGTCACCTACTGGGGCCGCCTGATCGCGCTGATGCCTGCCGATGATCCGTCGCGCGCGGCCATCGAAGGCGGTATCGAACGGGCCCGCAGCAACCTGCCGGCCGATCAGCAAGTGGCGCAGCAACTGCCTGCCGCCGCCGAAACCGGTGCGGTATTGAAGGTGCGTGTGCAACTGGCGCCGGACGTGCAAGCCAAGGTGCAGCCGGGCGACAGCGTGTTTGTATTTGCCCGTGCAGCAAACGGCCCGCCGATGCCGCTGGCGGTAAAACGCATGACCGTGGCCGACCTGCCCGCCGACGTCAGCCTGGCCGACAGCGACGCGATGATGCCGCAACTGAAACTCTCCAACTTCCCTCAGGTCATACTGCAAGCTCGCATCTCGCGGGCAGGCAATGCCAAGGCGGGCGAGTGGATCGGTCGCAGTCAGCCTTTGGCCAGTAGCAGCACGGATCAGCAACAGCTGACCATCGACTCGGCAGACGGACAGGCACAATGACAATTCAGATGGGTGTGAACACAGCGCGTTGCGCTGCCGCGGTATTGCTCGTGCTGCTCGCCGGCTGTAGCGCACCACCCATCTCGCCGCAGTCCCAGCCGCAGCCATTTCCGCTGCCGCCGAGCACCAGCCCCGACACCCCGCCACGCGCCACCCAGCAGCCCAAAAGTGCGCCGCTGCCGACCCAGGCGCCGGCGAGCACGCGCATGAAAGCCCACCCACATTTCGCCCCGCCGCCTGGGGTTAGCAGCTACTGGGATACGCAGTTGGGTGTGTACGTGTTGGATCAGGTGCCGAATCTGTATTACCGCGAGCGCACCTACTACCGTTGGAATGACGGCTGGAGCTGGGCGACTTACGCCAACGGGCCGTGGAAAGATACCGACAGCAGCGGAATTCCGCCGGGCCTCAATCGCCTGCATCCGTAGATCAACCCATTCCGTTCTTCCGCCCAACGCCAAAATGACGGCGTTACAAGCCATGGACACCGTCATACCAGCGCAGGCTGGGATCCAGAATCTTGAAGCCGATTGCTGTCTGCTGAGCGAGCACCGAACCTGGATTCCCGCCTGCGCGGCAATGACGGTAGTACAAACCACCTGCTTCGTCACCCACGCGCAGGGGCACAGCTCACGCTAGGGCTTAGCCTTACTCGCTTTGGCCATGATCACGTAACCAATCACCGCCGCAAAAAACGATCCGGTCAAAATCCCGATCCGGTCCATCCCCGCCAGCGGACTTATCGCCGGTTCAAACGCCAGCGAGCCCACAAACAGGCTCATGGTGAAGCCAATCCCGCACAGCACCGCCACACCCAGCACCTGGCCCCAGTTGGCGCCTTCGGGCAGCTTGGCGATGCCCACTGCAATCGCCAGCCATGCCAGACCGAAAACGCCCACGGTCTTGCCCACCAGCAAACCGGCCGCAATCCCCAGCGGCACCGGGTGTAGAAAGCTATCCAGGCCTACCCCGGCCAATGGCACGCCGGCATTGGCAAAGGCGAACAACGGCAAGATCCCGTAAATCACCCAGGGATGCAGGGCATGTTCCAGCGCGCGGGCCGGGGAGGGCACCCCATCGCGGGTGCGCAGGGGAATGGTGAAGGCCAGGGCTACCCCGGCCAGCGTGGCATGCACGCCGCTTTTCAGTACACACACCCACAGCACCAGGCCCACCAGCACAAACGGGCTGAGCTTCTGCACGCCGGCGCGGTTCATCGCGATCAGCACCACAATGCAGGTGGCCGCCATCAGCAGGGAGCGGGTGGACAGGTCGGCGGAGTAGAACAGGGCAATCACGATAATCGCCCCCAAGTCATCGATGATCGCCAGGGTCATCAGAAACAGCTTGAGCGTCAGCGGCACCCGCGCGCCCAGCAGGGCCAGCACACCGAGGGCAAAGGCGATATCCGTGGCCATGGGAATCGCCCAGCCACCGATGGCTTCGGGGTGGTTTCGGTTGATCGCCCAGTAAACCAGTGCCGGCACCAGCATGCCGCCGATGGCCGCCATGCCCGGTAGCACAATCTGCGAGGGGTGGGACAAATGCCCCTCCAGCACCTCGCGTTTCACTTCCAGGCCGATGGTGAGAAAGAACAACGCCATCAGCCCATCGTTAATCCACAGCAGCAGCGGCTTGGCGATTTCCAGCGCGCCGACCTGCACCGCTACCGGGGTGGTCAGCAGACCGTTGTAGAGAAACGCCAGCGGTGAGTTATTGATGATTAGTGCCAGCACGGCAGCGGTGATCAGCAAGAGACCACTGGCGGCTTCGAGGCGGAAAAAACTGGTTAAGACATGACGAAAAGCCAATGACGTACTCCTGCGATAGCGACCCGTAAAACAGTTGCGCAGAGGATAGCTGCTCCACTGTAACTGGGCGGCGTCAGGTGCGGTTTCTATACTGCAGGTCAATAAAACGGAGGTGTTTGTGCAACAACGTGAAGGTCAGGCCGTTGCCTGGAGTTGTCTGGTAATTGCCATGGCCTTGTGGGGCAGCTCATTTATCGCCTTGAAATTGGCGTTCAGCGAAATACCGCCCATGTGGGTGATCTTCGGCCGTATGGCCCTCGGCAGCCTCGTGTTTCTGCTGGCCTGGCGGTGGCGCGGGCGTATTGAATACCGCGCCGGCGACTGGAAATACCTGCTGGGTCTGGCCGCCTGCGAACCCTGCCTGTACTTCATCTTCGAAGCGCTGGCGCTGCAACGCACCAGCGCCTCCCAGGCCGGCATGATCACCGCCTTGTTGCCGCTCCTGGTGGCCGTCGGCGCCTACCTCACTCTTCGCGAGCGCATCACTCGCACGACGTTGGCCGGCTTTCTGCTGGCGGTGGTTGGCGCCGTCTGGTTAAGCGTGGCGGGGGAGGCCGACGTGCATTCGCCGGCGCCGCTGCTGGGTAACTTCTTCGAGTTTCTGGCGATGCTCTGCGCCACCGGCTACACCTTGTTGCTCAAGCACCTGTCCAGCCGGTACTCGGCCTTTGCCCTGACGGCGTTGCAGGCCTTTGTCGGCTCCGTGTTCTTTCTGCCTCTGGCGTTATTAAACGCCGAATTGCCCGGCCACATCAGCGGGCAAGGTTGGGGCGCGGTGGTGTACCTGGGCATTGTGGTCACCGTCGGTGCCTATGGCCTGTACAACTTCGGCGTCGGACGACTGCCGGCCAGCCAGGCCTCTGGTTTTACGAATCTTATTCCAGTGTTCACCTTGCTGATGGCCGCGTTGTTTCTGGGCGAGCGCCTGAACGGCTGGCAACTGTTGGCGGTGGGCCTGGTCTTTATTGGTGTGGGGCTGAGTCAGTGGCGACAGAACCCGAACGTGCCCACCCCCGCTGGAATTCTCGATTGAAGGTAGCGTTATGAGTGATCCAAAACCGTTGGTTGGAAGAGCCTGGGCCCGCGAGGCCATCCGCATTATCGAAGCGGACTTCCAGCGCAGCGCCGACACCCACCTGATTCCCCTGACGCTGCCGGGCCTGCCGGGTGTCGAGCTGTACTTCAAAGACGAGTCCAGCCACCCCACCGGTAGCCTCAAGCATCGTCTGGCGCGTTCGCTGTTTCTGTACGCGCTGTGCAACGGCTGGCTGAACCAGGGAGCGCCGGTGATCGAAGCTTCCAGCGGCTCCACCGCCATTTCCGAAGCCTATTTCGCCCGCCTGCTGGGCTTGCCGTTTATTGCCGTGATGCCGGCGACCACCTCGAAAGAGAAGATCGCCCAGATCGAGTTCTATGGCGGCCAGTGCCATCTGGTGAAAGATCCGACGCAGATCTATGCCGAGTCCGAACGCCTGGCCAGCGAGCGCGGCGGACATTTTATGGACCAATTCACCTACGCCGAACGCGCCACCGACTGGCGCGCCAACAACAACATCGCCGAATCGATTTTCCAGCAGATGCGCTTCGAGCTCTTCCCCGAGCCAAGCTGGCTGGTGTCCAGCCCCGGCACCGGCGGCACATTGGCGACCCTGGGCCGCTATGTGCGTTATCGCCGGCATGCCACACGCATTCTGTGTGCCGACGCCGAGCGCTCGGTGTTCTTCGACTACTACCGCACCGGCGATGCGAGCCTGCGCCTGGACTGTGGTTCGGGTATCGAGGGTATCGGTCGACCACGGGTCGAAGCCTCGTTTCTGCCGGCCGTGATCGATGCCATGTGCAAGGTGCCGGACGCCCTGTCGCTGGCCGCCATGCATTACCTGGCGCGACGCCTGGATCGGCATGTGGGCGGCTCCAGTGGCACCAACCTGATCGGCGCACTGGTGGTGGCGCAACGCATGGTCGCGGCCGGCGAGCGCGGTTCGATTGTCGCGGTGCTCTGCGACGGCGGTGAACGCTATGCCACCAGCTACTACAACCCTGAATGGCTCAAGGCTCAGGGTTACGACCTGGAACCACTGATCGAACAGGTAGCGGCCTGCGCCGAACGGGGCGAGGCGCTGCCTGATTTGCCAACTGCAGGAATCTGACTTCATGAGTGACGCCGCCTGACGATTCGTTCCGCCCAACCGCAAGACATTGCCGAGCTGACGACGCTGCTGCTCGAACACGGTCCTAATCCGTGGAACTACCTGCCCGAAGACGGCATACGCGAGCACCTCAATGCTATCGCCGACGGTTCGGTAGAGGCGGTGGTGGCGGAGCAGGGCGGGCGGATTGTCGGGTTTGTCAGCTATATCCAGACTCGCCAGTTTGCCGATCAGCAACCGGCGGCGCGGCGTGATGATGCGCAGGGGTATATCTGCGAAGCGGTGGTGCATCGGGACATGGCGGGGAAGGGGCTGGGTTCGACCTTGCTGGAACAGGCCGTTGCCCGCTTGGAGAGAAAGGGCTGGTCGATATCTACATCGACCGCCACGAAGAAACATCGCCTCGGCCGGCATGATGCGCAAGGCCGGCTTTAGCGAACTGCATACTTATGCTGACCCACAGCGCCGGCCGAATGGGTCGCGGCGCACTACAGTGTGTTATCAGCAGTACAACGGTTGATCCGAAATTCTGGATCCCCGCCTACGCGGGGATGACGGTGGTTTTTTGGCTTACTCCGTCATCCCCGCGAATGCGGGGATCCAGGTGCGGTGATTTCGGGAGTGACGCTATTTACGCCGCAAACCCACCATCAATCGTCAGGTTGGCACCGGTGATGTAACCGGCTTCCGGCCCTGCCAGGTAGCTCACAAAGCTCGCGATCTCTTCCACTTTGCCGTAACGGCCCAGCGCCATGCCTTGTTTCAGGGTGTCGGCAAACTCGCCGCTGTCCGGGTTCATGTCGGTGTCGACCGGGCCGGGCTGCACGTTGTTGACGGTGATGCCACGGCCGCCCAGGTCGCGGGACAAGCCTTTGGTAAAGCCCACGATGGCCGATTTGCTCAAGGCGTAGATCGAACCGCCGGCGAACGGAATGCGGTCGGCGTTGGTGCTCCCGATGGTAATGATGCGGCCGTTGTCACGCAGGTGGCGGGCGGCCTCCTGGCTGGCGATCACTACGCTGCGCACGTTGATCGACAGGGTACGGTCGATGTCTTCCATGGTCAGTTGTTCGATCGGGGCTACGGCCAGTACGCCGGCGTTGTTCACCAGAATGTCCAGACCACCGAAGGTTTCTACCGCTTGGCTGATGGCGCCGCGAATGGCTTGTTCGTTGGCGCTGTCAGCGCGGATGGCCAGGGCATTGCCGCCAGCGGCGACGATTTCGGCCACCAGGGCGTCGGATTGCTGAGCGCTTTGGCTGTAAGTGAAGGCAACGACGGCGCCGTCACGGGCCAGGCGTTTGACGATGGCCGCGCCGATACCGCGGGAACCGCCTTGTACGAATGCAACCTTGCCGATCAGATTTGCTTGAGTAGTCATGGTGTTCTCCAAAGTAAGTTAGGGGTTAAGCGTTAAGGATGTGTCGTTTGGTGTTGGGGCTAGTATCCGCAGCTAATTACCCTGTGAATAGCCGGTAATACGGATATGCTTTCGATACAAACGGTATGGAATGCGCCATGGATACCCTGAACTGCATCGAGTGTTTTATTCGTAGCGCTGAGGCGGGAAGTTTTGCCCAGGCCGCCCGGCGCCTGGGCTTGACCCCGGCGGCGGTGGGCAAGAACGTCGCCCGCCTGGAAGACAGCCTGGATGTACGGCTGTTCCAGCGTAGTACCCGCAAGCTGAGCCTGACGGAGGCCGGCGAATATTTTCTGACTGAGGCGGCGGGGGGCTTGAGCACCTTGCAGTTGGCGATGGGCAACCTGACCACGCTGAAGAGCCAGCCGGCCGGCACCTTGAAGGTGAGCATGGGGTTGTCGTTCGGGCGTGAATATATGCTGCCGCTGCTGGGCGAGTTCTTGCAGCGCTACCCGCGGGTGGTGCCGGACTGGCATTTCGATAACCGCCCGGTCGATCTGATTGCCGATGGTTTTGATGCCGCCGTGGGCGGAGGTTTCGATTTGCCGCTGGGGGTGGTGGCGCGCGAGTTGGCGCCGGCGCACCGGATTCTGCTGGCCTCCAAGGCCTATCTGGAAAACGCCCCGGCGCTGCGCTCGCCCGCCGACTTGCCGTTGCATGCCGGCATTCTGATTCGTTCACCGCAAACCGGGCGGGTACGACCCTGGACGCTGCGCAACCGCGACGGCCTGCTGGCACCGATCGAGATTCAGCCGCGCATGACGTTGAGCGACCCGGAGGCCGCGTGTGCGGCGGCGCAGATCGGCCTGGGCATTGCCTTGGTCAGCGTGGCCCATGCGTTGCCGTATCTGGAGAAGGGGGCGGTGCAGCGCGTGCTGCCGGAGTGGTATGTGGATACCGGCGCCACCACGCTGTACTTCGCCGGGCAGAAGCTGCTGCCGCAAAAGACCCGGGTGTTTGTGGATTTTGTGGTGGAGCGGTTTAAGGCGCTGGGGTTGGAGAAGCGGTTGTCGGCGTTGGTGGGGCCGGCGTCCGGTTAACCGCGACGTAGGGCGAATACACCGCAGGTGTATCCGCCGATTCGCCGCTCGCCTGGCAACCACGGCGGATATCCGTTGCACGGATATTCGCCCTACGGTGTTACCAGCGATATGCCACACCCGCCGTAACGGTGCGCTCGGCGCCGTAAAACGCGGCGTAGGTGTAGTTCACATAGTCCTCATCGGTCAGGTTGGTGACGTTGAGGGTCACGTCCCACGGCCCGACCTTATAGCCGAGCAAGGCATCCACCAGCGTGTAGGACGGCGCGACGATATCCGGGTTGAATAGCCCCGGAATCTCGTCGACATAGCGCACGCCCGCACCGGCACGCAGCTCGCCCGGGCCTACCTGGCCAAAGCGGTAGTCGCCCCAGATCGAAAACATATTGCGCGGCATACCGCCGTTTTTCTGGCCCTGGTTGCCGGTGTTGCTCTTGGTCACTTCCGCTTCGGTGTAGGCATACGCAGCCGTGAGGCTGGCGTTGCTACCGATGTCGGTCTTGGCTTCCAGCTCCACGCCTTGTGACTGGATTTCGCCGGTTTGCACTTGCTGCGTGGTATCCACCGGGTCGGTGGTCAGCACGTTGGTTTGCGTCAACTGGTAGATGGCGGCGGAATACAGGCTGTTGCTGCCAACAGGTTGGTAACGGATGCCCAGCTCGTATTGCTCGCCCTCGGTGGGGTCGAAGTCGCCGAAGTTGCGGTCCTGGCCGCTTTGCGGCTCAAAGGATTCGCTATAGCTGAAAAAAGGCGCGAGACCGTTGTCGGCGAGGTAGACCAGGCCAATACGCTTGGTAAAGGCATCGCTTTTCTGCTCGGTGCGGGAGGTACCGTAAATCTGTTCCTCGCTTTGTTTGGCCCAGTCCTGGCGGCCGCCCAACAGCACGATCCACTTTTCATCGAACTTGATTTGGTCCTGCAGATAAACGCCGGTCTGTTGCGTTTTGCTGGTGAAGCTGTAAGGCGACACCCCGAGCGGAGTGAACGTGCCGCCGTACACCGGATTGAAAACATTCAACGGCGTCAGGTCGAGGTCGAAACGGTCGGTGCGCAAGTGACGGTTGCCGTAATCCACACCGCCCAGCAGCACATGCTCGAAGCGCTCACTGTGCAGGCGCCACTCCACTTGGTTATCCACCACGACGTTGCGCGAGTTATCGACGCGGTCCTGGGCGCCGCGAAAGACGGTGGTCATTTCGGGGTCGATGTACGTGTCGATCCACACCGACGGCATATTATTTTCGGCTTCGAAGTAGCGCAGGTTCTGCCGCACTTTCAGGTCGTCGGTAAAGGCGTGCTCGAAGCGATAGCCCACATCCCAGGCTTCAATCTCAGCCTTGTCGTAGCCCGGTTCACCGAGAAAGGTATGGCGGGAAATATGGCCATTGGGGTTGTGCAGAATCGTGCCTTCGGCGGGCAAACCGTACACGTAAGCCGTGCGGCTTTTCTGGTACGTGGCCAGCAAGGTCAGGCTGGTGTCGTCGTTCGGCTGCCAGGTCAGGGACGGGGCAATAAACGTTCGGTCGTCTGGCACATGGTCGGTGGTGGTGTCGCTTTTGCGTTCCAGGGCGGTGAAGCGGTAGCTCAGGGTGTCGGTCAGCGCGCCGCCATGGTCGGTGGCGATCTGGTTGCGGTCGTTGCTGCCGCTTTCCACTTTGATTTCGTGCAGTTCTTCGCGGGTCGGTAGCTTGCTGACCACGTTGATGATGCCGCCCGGCGCGGACTGGCCGAACAGCACCGACGACGCGCCGCGCAGCACTTCGATGCGCTCCATGCCGTAGGTTTCCTGGGAACCGTCGTAGATATTGCCCATGTAGCGCATACCGTCGCGGTAAGTGTTGCCGGTGATCTGGAAGCCGCGCAGCACGAAGGAGTCGGTGGTGCGGTCATCGGCCTCGGTGGCGATCACGCCGGCGGTGTAACCCAGGGCGTCACGGATGTTCTGCGCATGGATATCGGTGATCTGGTCACGGGTGACCACCGAGATAGACTGCGGCGTTTCCAGGATCGGCGTATCGGTTTTGGTCGCGGTGCTGGCGGCCTTGGCCACGTAGCCGGTCACCGGTGCATAGGCCGATTGCTCGGCGTCGCCATTGATGGTGGCGCTGGGCAGGCTAAGCGAATCGCCCTGGGGTGGGCGTTGCAGGGTCAGGGTCGTGGGGGAGCTGCGGCTGAACACCAACCCGCTACCGGCGAGCAATTGTTGCAGCGCTTGCTCGGCACTGAGTTCGCCGGTTACGGCCGGCGCGCGGGCGGTCAGTTCCTCGTCGGTGGTACGCACCACGGCAATGCCGGTGACGGCGGTAAATTCGCCGAGGGCGTCAAGCAGCGGCTGCGCGGCGATGGCGAACTGAAAACGCTGGGCGGCGGCCTGTTGGTTAGTGCTGGCGCTGGGGCTTTGCGCATAACCGGGTGCGGTGTTCAACGCCAACAGGGCGCTGGCGAGCAAGGACAAGGTGAGCGGTCTGCTGAGGGTACGGCGGCTTGGCATTGTTATCTCCCCCCAAGGAGTCTGTGTGGCAAATGCGAATGGTTCGCTGCGAACACAACGGCCGAGCCAAGGATTTCCCTCATGGTTTTTTCAATTATTTTTCGCTTAGCGATAAATCAGCAGCGCCAGGCCCGGAACGCGCTGGGTTTTGAGCTGCAAGCTGGTGGTGAGTGCATCCAGCAACGCGTCGGGATCGTTGGCGCGAAAGGCACCGGACAACCGCTGCTGGCGCAGGCTGTCGTCCAGTAGCACCACCCGCGTCGGGCTCATGCGCTGCAGGCTGTCGAGCACCTCGCCCAGGGGCGCGCGGTCGAACAGCAGCAAGCCGCGCTGCCAGGCCAGGGCGCGGGAGCTGTCGACCGAAATGGGCGCGCTGAGCTGGTTGTCGTGCAGGCGCACCTGCTGTTCCGGCGCCACTTCCACCTGTTGGCCGGAACGCTCGGCGCGCACCTGCACGCGGCCACGCATCACCGTCACCAGCGGTTCAGCGCCGCTGGCGTCGACGGCAAAGGCGGTGCCGAGTACACGGGTGGTCAGCTGCTCGCTGTGCACGACAAAGGGCCGCTGCGCGTCGTGCTGCACATCGAACCAGGCGCGGCCGCGCAGCAAGCGAACATCGCGCAGATTGGCGCGCAGGGTAACGTCCAGCGCGCTGTCGGCGTCCAGCAGCACGTGGCTACCGTCGGCCAGGGTCAGCTGCCGTTGCTCGCCGGGCGCGCTGGCGTAATCGGCCGTCGCCCGTTGCAACACGCCGGGGTCGCGCCACAGCCCGACCGCCAAAACCAGCAGCAGACAACAGGCCGCCGCCAACGCCGGCCGCCGCGCCTGGCGCCAATAAGCGGCGTGTCGGGAAGGGCGGTGCCAGCCGCTGGCCGCCATCTGCTGCGCCGGTTCACGCAGTTGCTGCCACAGGGTTTCGACGGCCTGAAAGGCTTCAAGGTGGCGAGGGTCGCTATCGAGCCAGCGGCGAAAGGCAATGCGTTCGCTGGCCGGCAACTGCGGGTTCTGCAGGCGCACGTACCAGGCGCTGGCGGTTTGCTGGCGCTCGCGCTGGGCGTGGCGTTCGGAAGGCGTATTCACGTCGGGCGTTTCTCGCGAGGCAATACAGGTACAACGTGCACCAACGGCTCAATCCTCATTATTGAAATCCCGCTGGCAGTGTTGCAGGGCCCGAATCATGTCTTTTTCCACGGTACTGATGGACACGCCAAGTTGGCCGGCGATGGTCGCATAGGGCAAACCGTCTACGCGACTGAGCAAAAACACCTGCTGGGTACGGCGCGGCAATTTGTGCAGGTGTTGCACCAACGCATCGAGCTCCTGGCGGGCGACGGCCTGGCGGTCCAGTTCGGCGCCGGGTTGTTCTTCGTCGTGAAGTTGCACGGCGTAGCGACTACGCACCTGGCGGGCTCGCACATGGTCGAGCGCCAGGTTCTGCGCCGTACGAAACAGCAGGCTGCGGTCACCGTCATCGAGTTGTCGGTGCCACAGCCTTAGAAAAGTGTCCTGCGCCACATCCTCGGCCGCGCTGCGGTCGCCGACGATTCGGCGGATTAACTGCAGCAGGCGGTTCTGCTCGCGCAGATACAGGGTGAGGAAGGGCGAAGGCTTGTGCATGGGTTAGAAGCTGTACTTGGCCGTCAGCATAAAGTTGCGCGGAGCACCGTACGCGTCGCCGCCGTACAGAATGGAACTGGAGATGGACGAGTAATACTCGCGGTCGAAGATGTTGTTGGCGTTTACCTGCAGATCGAGGTTCTTTGTGGCTTGGTAGCCGGCCATCAGATCGGCCACATAGTAGGCGCCCTGTTCAAGACGGTAGGTGGAACCATCGGCCACCTCGAAGTCGTTGTACATGCGGCTCTGCCAGGACACGTTGCCGCCCACGCGCAGTTTTTCCAGCTCGCCCTGGAAGCGGTAACTGGTGGTCACCTTGAACAAGTGCGCCGGTGAGTCGGTGTCGAATTGCTTGTTCACGTTCTGCGGGTTGGCGTCGTCTTTGATGGTGTGCACGCGGGCGTAGGTGTAGCCACCGCCGACTTGCCAGTTCTCGGTTAGCGCGCCTTGCAGTTCAAAGTCGATGCCCTGGCTGCGGACTTCGCCGGAGGCCTGGTAGCAGGTATCCAGGTTTGGGCAGACCACGAGGTGATCAATTATTTCGACCGCACGGTTTTCCTGGTCCACGCGGAACAGCGCCAGGCTCGCATTCAATGCCCCTTCGAGGTATTCGCCTTTGACGCCGATCTCGTAGTTTTTACCGGCGATAGGACGAACCGGTGTGCCATTCGTGCTGTTCTCGCTCTGCGGCGTAAAGATGTCGCTGAAGCTGACGTAGACCGAGTGATGCTCGTCGAAGTCGTAGATCAAGCCGGCATAGCGGGTTACGTTGCGGGTGACCTTGTAATCGCCTTTACCGTCGCCGACGCCGTCCCCATCGCTGTCGCCGTTGCGGTTGTCGTAGTCGTACCAGTCCAGGCGACCGCCAAGAATCAGCTTCAGCGGGTCGGCCAGGTTGAGGCGAGTGGTGATGTACACGCCGTCCTGGGTGCTGACTTCGCGGGTATTGGTGGTGTGTACGAAATCAGGCTTGCCGCCACCTGTCACAGGCCAGGTGAAGGCGTAGGGCGAGTAGTCATGGTTGGTGTTGTCGTAAATGCGCTCGCTGGCGCCGATGACCAACTCATGGGTACGGCCGAATGCTTCGACAGGCCCGCTGACAAAACCGTCTATGCCGCCCTGGTTCTCGTCGGAAGTTGCCTGGTAGACCGTGCGCAGCACGGGGCCCGCCCAGCGCGACTGGTACGAACCGGAGAACAGCGCATTCTGCTCGGCGTAGTTGGCGTTGAGTTGCAGGGTCCAGTCGTTGGCCAGTCTCTGGCGCAACTCGGCAAACACCGTGTTCACTTCCTGGTGCTTGTTTTCCCAATCGGTGCCGGGGTTGTAAGAGCGGGAATAGTCCAGGTGATGACCGTTGAGGCCGACCATGGCGGCGCCCCAGTAGTAGTTGGTCTTGTCTTTCTGACTGGAGATACCGACGGTGAGGGTGGTGTCGTCGCTCAAGTCGGCTTCGGTGACGGCGTAGAACAGGCTGTGCCTGTCTACGGCATTGTCGATAAAACTGTTGGCATCGTTGTACGACGTGACAACCCGGCCACGCACGGTGCCGCTGTCGTTCAGCGGGCTGGAGGCGTCGAGTTCACCGCGGTAGTTGTCCCAACTGCCGGCGGCGCCGGTCAGTGTCACTTTCTGATCGGCCAGCGGACGCTTGCGAATCAAATTGATCGCCGCCGACGGGTTGCCTGCGCCAGTCACCAGACCCGTAGCGCCACGCACGATTTCCACCCGGTCAAACATCGCCAGGTTGGGCTGCACGCCAACGCTGTAGCCCTCATAGCCACTCGGAATGCCGTCGTACATCAGGTTGTCGACGTCGAAACCGCGCGAGGTGTACTTCTGCCGACCCGGTCCGCTCGAGGTGTCGAGGAACAGCCCCGGCGTCGCCGCCACCACGTCGTTGATGCTGGTCATGGCTTGGTCGTCCATGCGCTGACGGGTGATAACGGTGACTGCCTGCGGCGTTTCGCGCATCGTGAGCGGTAGCTTGGTCGCC
Organism: Pseudomonas sp. CC11G; assembly: GCF_056174845.1. Lineage (NCBI taxonomy): Bacteria > Pseudomonadati > Pseudomonadota > Gammaproteobacteria > Pseudomonadales > Pseudomonadaceae > Pseudomonas > Pseudomonas sp. CC11G. The sequence continues at coordinate 28,779 of NZ_JBWBZC010000025.1, read as the reverse complement.
GTGGCCATCGAGCCGGTGGTGTAGGACTGCGTGTCTTCGGTTGTCGCCGCGCCGGTCAGGCTCTGGCCATTGATCACGGCCGCACCGAGTTCCATGTTGGCAGCCGGCTCTGCTTCCGTTGCCGGCACCTCCTCGGCATAAGCCGCCTGGCCAACCCACAAGCTCAAAACGATGGCCGAAGCCAGTGGTGAAAGGTGGTGACGGTGCATATGAAGGGTCCTGTGTCCGGTTTCGGCTGATTGTTGTGGATGCCCTGAGGTTTTTCGGGCAAGCCGATCCCGCTGCTCCGGGGAACAGTCAAAAAATGGTCGGGATGGCTACGGCGCGAAGAAGTGTATGTAAATGTAAGGTTTTCGTAAATGGGAAATTATGTCATTTGCTATTTGATACCAAGTCCGGCGTTAAGGCCAAAAAAAAGCACCCGGTTTTAGCGGGTGCTTTGAGGTGTTGCGCGGGCGGAAATCAGGCGTCGTTAAGGCCCAACATATCCCGCGCCACCGCTTCGGCGATGCGAATGCCGTCCACCCCGGCCGAGAGAATCCCGCCGGCATACCCGGCGCCTTCACCTGCGGGGAACAACCCGCGCACGTTCAGGCTTTGCAGATCATCGCCACGGGTAATGCGCAGCGGCGACGAGGTGCGGGTTTCGATGCCGGTGAGCACCGCGTCATGCATGGCAAAGCCTTTGATCTGCTTGTCGAACGCCGGCAGCGCCTCGCGGATGGCTTCGATGGCGAAGGCGGGCAGGGCGTCGGCCAGGTCCATCAGGTTGATGCCGGGCTTGTACGACGGCTCGACACTGCCCAGGGCCGTGGTCGCTTTGCCGGCGATAAAGTCGCCGACCAATTGCCCCGGCGCGTTGTAGTTGCGCCCGCCCATCACATAGGCGTGCGACTCCAGCCGCTCCTGCAATTCCACGCCGGCCAGCGGGCCGCCGGGGTAATCCACTTCCGGGGTGATGCCGACCACGATGCCCGAGTTGGCATTGCGCTCGTTACGCGAATACTGGCTCATGCCGTTGGTAACCACGCGCTCAGGCTCGGAGGTGGCGGCCACCACGGTGCCGCCCGGGCACATGCAGAAGCTGTACACCGAACGGCCATTCTTGGCGTGGTGCACCAGCTTGTAGTCGGCGGCGCCGATTTTCGGGTGACCGGCAAATTTGCCCAGGCGCGCCTGGTCGATCAGCGATTGCGGGTGCTCGATACGGAAACCCACCGAGAACGGCTTGGCTTCCATAAAGACGTCGCGGCTGTGCAGCATGCGGAAGGTGTCACGGGCGCTGTGGCCGAGGGCCAGAATCACGTGGCGGCTGTTGATCTGTTCGCCGCTGGCCAGGGTGACGCCAGTGAGTTGGCCGTCTGCGATCTGCACGTCGGTCACCCGTTGCTCGAAGCGCACTTCGCCGCCCAGGGCGATGATCTGCTCGCGCATATCCGCCACCACGCCGGTGAGGCGGAAGGTGCCGATATGGGGTTTGTTGACGTACAGAATCTCTTCCGGCGCGCCGGCTTTGACGAACTCGTGCAGCACTTTGCGGCCGAGAAATTTCGGGTCTTTGATCTGGCTGTACAGCTTGCCGTCGGAGAACGTCCCGGCGCCGCCTTCACCAAATTGCACGTTGGATTCCGGGTTGAGCACGCTTTTACGCCACAGGCCCCAGGTGTCTTTGGTGCGCTGACGCACTTCCTTGCCGCGCTCCAGCACGATGGGTTTGAAGCCCATTTGCGCCAGCAGCAGGGCGGCAAAAATGCCGCACGGGCCGAAACCGACCACCAGTGGGCGCTCGCCCATTTGCTCAGGGGCGTGGCCAACGAATTTGTAGGCGGTGTCGGGGGCGATGCTGATATGACGGTCGTCGCTGAATTTTTGCAGCAGCGCGGCTTCATCGGCGACGGAGAAATCGATGGTGTAGATAAAGCACAACTCGGCGGATTTTTTCCGCGCGTCGTAGCTGCGCTTGAACAGCGTGAAGTCGAGCAATTGGCTATCGACAAGGCCCAGGCGTTGAACCAGGGCAGGGCGCAGTGCCTCTTCGGCGTGGTCGATAGGCAGCTTGAATTCGGTGATTCGTAACATGGGGCATTCCAGTATCAGGGCCGGTGGTAACCCGGCAGCTTGGCAAGGCGGCGATTATAGCCCCATGAACGTCCCGTAGGATGGGTAGAGCAGAGCGAAACCCATGCGGTGTGCGTTGCCGGTGAGATTGATGGGTTTCGCCTCGAGCCGACCCAACCTACGGATTAATCCTGCGGTTCGGATTCTGCTGTTCCTGGTGCTGCAGTGTGTTGTCGTAAAGCTCTTGCTTGTGCCGCGCGGCCTGTTCGTGCATTTGCGTGCGCTTCTGTTCGCGCGCCGGGTCTTCGCTGTCCGGGATCACCGTCAGCCCACTGACTGGCGAATGAGTCTGGCTGCTATCGGTGGCGTCAGGTTGTTCTTCGGCAGGCTGTTCAGTCACCGGAATATTCAGCACCCCGCTGGGCGGTACCGGTTCGATGACGCGGGTGGTTTCGCCGCTGCCTTCCGGGCAGGGCACGGTGGCGTAGCTGGTGCTGCCATCCGCGGCAACGCATTTGTACACCTGGGCCTGGGCACATGCAGGCAGCAGAACGAGCGCGATTACGGCCAGTTTCAAAGTGCTTCCCTCACTTTGTCGTTCGAAGCGCCAAGGCTAGCAGGCCTGATGGTGTGAATGTTGGGCTTCGCTGCGCTCAACCCAACCTACGGTGAAAAGATTGCCGGTGTAGGTTGGGTTGAGCCGAAGGCGAAGCCCAACACCTTAACGGCAATAAAAAAGGGGCGAACCGTCCATAAGCCGGTTCGCCCCCGGGGCGAATGACACCGCCTACCCAGCGGTCATTCGCACCTCACAGTGCCGATCAGACGTGCATTAGAAATGCACTTTTACCAGCAAGCTGGCGGTGTTCTGGTCGGTGCCGTCGAGGATCTTGTCGCCGAGGAAACTGTCGTTGTCGACGCCGTACTTGTCTTTCCAGTAGTCGTATTCGATACCGACGTACAGCTGCTTGGCGCCCAGGTTCAACGCCTTGCCCAGGTCATATTTGATCTGCGGGTTGAAGTGCAGGTTGGCGTGGTACGTGCCACGGGCGTTCTCGTCGTTGTCGACCACCCAGTCCATAAACCCGTCGATCAGGATGTCGGAACTGCCGACCGGAATGGTGTAGCTCCACGCCGGAGTGATCTGCCACACGTCGTCGCCTGGGCGGTTGCCTTCGGTTTGACGGTTGTAGAAGTTGATCTGGAAGAAATCGAAGCCCGGAATGGCCAGGTCGAAGCCCGGGCCGATCAGGTAGGACTCCACATCGCCTTCGCCAAACTCATAGGTCATGGCCAACAGCACGTCGGTGACCGGGCCGAAGGCGATCTTCTCGCCGGTGACTTTGCCCAGCGAAATGCGCGGGCTGAATTCGCCGTAGTAGGTGTTGTTGCCTACGCCAGCATCGGCTTTGCCGTTGTAGAAAATCTTGTCGACAAACAGAAAGTTGTCGCCGTACTTCCAGCCGTCGGCGTGCTCGAAGGTTACGGTTTGCTGGATTTCAGGGTTGACCTTGAAATCCTGGCCATACAGGTAGGTCAGGCTGTTGTTCTGCCATTGCAGCAGGTCACCCGCCAACGCAGCCTGGCCACCAGTAAACAGACCGGCAGTCAGAGCGAGGCAGTGCGGCAAATGCTTCAGGTTCATTGGGTTTTCCTTGTTGTTGTGGTTATTACAGCGCTTTCCAGCTTTGGCACCGCAAGGCGCCCGAAACCTGGCAGTTTCGGGCGCATCGCGATACGTAAGTTGAAGAGGGGCGGTCAGCTTTGCAGGCTGACTTTGCCGGAGCGTGCCAAGTCGTTGGCGATGTCTTCATCGCTCGGGTTTTGCATCACTTCAACGATCGAGGCTTCCGGGTCGAACTCGTCTTCTTCGATGGCATCCAGGTATTCCTCCGGCAAGAAGATATTTAGCAGGATGGCGGCGAACGCGCCGACGGTGATCGGCGACTCGAAGATGTTGTGCAAGGCACTTGGCAGTTCGCGCAGTACTTCCGGTACGGCGGCGACGCCCAACCCCAGGCCCAGGGAAATCGACACGATCAGCATATTGCGGCGGTGCAGGCCAGCCTCGGAGAGGATCTTGATCCCCGCCACGGCCACGGTGCCGAACATGATCAACGTGGCGCCGCCCAATACCGGTTTGGGCATCAGTTGCAGCACTGCGCCCACCATCGGGAACAGGCCCAGTAACACCAGTAGCGCGGCGATGAAATACGCCACGTAGCGGCTGGCCACACCGGTCAGCTGAATCACGCCGTTGTTCTGCGCGAAGGTCACCATCGGCATGCTGCTGAACAGCGCGGCCATTGCCGAGTTGAGACCGTCAGCCAACAGGCCCGACTTGATGCGGCGGATATACACCGGGCCACGCACCGGTTGCTGGGAAATCATCGAGTTGGCCGTCAAGTCTCCGGCGGCTTCCAGCGGGGTAATCAGGAACACCACGGCCACCGGGATAAACGCGTAGAGGTCGAACGAGAACCCGTACTTGAACGGCATGGGAATGCTGACGGCGGGTACGTCTGGCATGGCGGCGAAATCCACCTTGCCCATCGCCCAGGCCACCACAAAGCCGATGCACAGGCCGATGATGATGGCGGACAGGCGCAGAATCGGAATATCGAAACGGTTCAGCACCACGATGATGCCCAGCACCAGAAAGGCCAGGCCCAGGTTGCTCATGGCGCCCAGATCCGGAGCGCCGAAGCCGCCGGCCATATCAGTGACGGCCACTTTGATCAGCGACAGGCCCATCAGGGTGATGATGGTGCCGGTCACCACCGGGGTGATCAGCTTGCGCAGCTTGCCAATGAACTGGCTGAGGGCGACTTCGATAAAGGCGGCAAAAAAGCACACGCCAAAAATCGTCGAGAGAATTTCGTCGGTGCCGCCGCCGCGCGACTTCACCAGAAAACCGGCGCTGAGAATCACGCTGATAAACGCGAAGCTGGTGCCTTGCAGGCACAACAAACCGGAGCCGATGGGGCCGAAACGGCGCGCCTGAATAAAGGTACCCAGGCCCGAAACGAACAGCGCCATGCTGATCAGGTACGGCACTTCACTCTGCAGGCCCAGGGCGCCGCCGATGATTAGGGTAGGGGTGATGATGCCAACGAAGCTGGCCAGTACGTGTTGCAGTGCGGCAAAGAGCGCGGCGGTGAAATGCGGGCGGTCCTCGAGACCATAGATAAGGTCCGAGCGGTTGGAGCTATCGTGGGTTGTCATAGTCAGCCTGCCAATTGTTTTTATTCGGTCATGGGCTCGAGGGCTGCGTGTTGCCCTCTGTCTCGACGGCGTGAAAAAACTGTCCACTCAGTCAGAATGTGCCGATCATAATCACTTGTGGACAAGATGTGGAACAATTTTATTTTGGATTGTGCACAAAATTGATAGGCGGCCGAAAGCATCGAGGCTGAAGCCTCTCCCACTAGGAATGCACGGTTCCTGTAGGAGAGACTTCAGCCTCGATTGCTGCAAACGGGGTTTTTCAGGCGGTCGGACGACCAGCCAGCACGCGCAAGATGGCGTTGAGCAATACGCCGTATAGCGGCACAAACAGCAGCAGGCTGATGGTCAGCTTTACGCCGTAATCGACGGTGGCGATTTCCACCCAGTGCTCGGCCATAAACGGGTTGCTGCTGTGCCAGAAGGCCACGGCAAAGAAGACGAACGTGTCCAGCAGGTTGCCGAAAATGGTCGATACGGTGGGCGCAATCCACCACTGGCGCAGCCGCCGCAGACGGTCGAACACCTGGATATCGAGAATCTGCCCGAACGCATAGGCCATAAAGCTGGCCAGGGAAATGCGCAGTACAAACTCATTGAATTCCAGCAACGCGCCGACGCCACGAAAGCTCGCTTCCTGGAACAGCACCGAGACGATGTATGACACCAGCAGCGCCGGCACCATCACCTGGGCAATTACCAGGCGCGCCGGGCCCTTGCCGAGCAGGCGCACGGTGAGGTCAGTAGCCAGGAAAATAAACGGGAAGCTGAACGCGCCCCAGGTGGTGTGCCAGCCCAACAGGGTGATGGGCAGCTGCACCAAGTAGTTGCTGGCGATGATGATGACGATGTGGAACAGCACCAACGTCGTAAGCGCGACGCGGCGGCGGTCGGGGTGAATCAGGGACATGGCAGGGCCTTTTTGATCGATGGGGTTAGGGAACCCATGGAAACGGCGCGCATTCTACCTGCTGCGCGCTGAATCTTGTAGGAGCGACCTTGGTCGCGAACCCTGCAAACCTCGGTCTTGATCGAAGTTTGCAGGGTTCGCCAGCAAGCTGGCTCCTACGGACGGCGCGGTGGATCAGTAGCTGTACTTCAAACTAGTCATCACATTCCGCGGCGCACCATAGGTGCCATACGTGCTGGCCGAGCTGTAGTACTCCTCGTCAAACAGGTTGTTGACGTTCACCGAGGCGCTGAGGTTTTCGCTGATCTCGTAACGCGCCATCAGGCTGGCCAGGTAGTAGCTGTCCTGTGTGTAGGTGTGCAGGTCGTAGCCGGTCTTGCTCTGCCAGTTGAGGCCGCCGCCGATGGTGAGTTTTTCCAGTGCGCCGTGCAGGCGGTAGGTGGTGAAGGTTTTGACACTTTGGCGCGGCACCTGGGTAACGATGCGGTTGTCGTCGGCATCTTCGCTGATGCTGTAGGTGTAGCCGCCGGCTACTTGCCAGCCATCGGCCAGTTCACCGTTCACTTCCAGCTCGGCACCATGGGAGGTCACGCCTTCTTCGCTGTAGTAGGCCTGAATGTCGCCGTCCCAGATTGCCAGGCTGTCTTGCTCTGATTTGAACAGAGCAAGGCTGGCGTTCAAGCGGCCGTCGTCGAAGGCGGCCTTGATGCCGGTTTCATAGCTGGTGCCTTCTTCCGGGTCGAGCATGCCGTTGTCGCGGTCACGTACCCACGAACCCTGCGGGTTGAAGATTTTCGTGTAGCTGGCGTAGACCGCCCAGGTGTCATCGAGGTCGTACACCACGCCGGCATAGGGAATGGTCACACCACTTTCGGTCTGCTCGGTTTTGCTGCGGGCCGCGCCATCGGGTTTGGCTGTATTGGTGCGGTGCCAGTCGACCACACGGCCGCCGGTGATCACCGACAAGTCGTCCGTCAGGCGCCAGCGCGCGGTCAGGTACGCGCCGTACTGGGTTTCTTCCAGGTCATTGCTGCCGTACCGCGTGAACTGCGGACGCGGTGCCTGGCCGTTCCAGTTGTTGAGGTCATCGATGGCGCCGTCATAGCCACTGCCGGGGCGCAACCAGCCGCCGTTGTCGGGCGACTCTTCTTCCATGCGCGACAAGGTCAGGCCGGTAATCAGCTCATGCTCCTGGCCAAACAGCTCGAAGGGCCCGGTGAAGTAACCATCCACGCTGTCTTGCTCCGGCGTGCCGTTCCACTTCACCGGCATGATGTACCCGCCGCTGCCAGTGGCCTGGTCAATGCCCGCGTCTGAGGCCAGGTAATCGACCACGGCGTCGTATTCGTTGCGCGCGTGGCTGTATTCCACTTTGCCGCTCCAGCCGTTACCGAACTGGTGCTCGAGTGAGGTGAAGAAGGAGAGTTGGTCGCGGTCGTAGTAGGACCAGCTCGGCGCCGGGTTGAATGAGCGGGAGAAATCGGTCTTTTGCCCATTGCTGTAGAACAACGGCACGCCACTGCGGGGCGGGGCGTTGGAGTCGATTTTCTGCCAGCTGAAACCGGCGGTCAGCAGGGTGGCATCGGACAGGTCGAATTCGCTAATGCCATACACCAGCGTGGATTCCTGGGAGTAGCGGTCGAACCAGGCGTGCTGGTCTTTGTAATCCACCACCACACGGCCGCGCACATTGCCCGTTTCGGTCAGCGGGCCGGACACATCCACGCCGGTGCCGTAACGGTCCCAACTGCCGGCTTCACCGCTGAGGCTGTAGTGGAAGTCGCTGGTCGGGCGTTTGCGAATCAGGTTGATGGTGGCCGACGGGTTGCCCATGCCGCTGATCAGCCCGGTGGCGCCGCGCACGATTTCCACCCGGTCGTACATGGCGGTGCTTTGCGCATAGTTGTCGAGTTTGGCCGAGGTGGGCACGCCGTCCACTTCAAAGTTATTGATCTGAAAACCGCGCGACCAGTAGGAGTCGGCATCGGCGCCGAGGTTCTCGCGCACTACGGTGATACCGGCGGCGGCTTCCAGCGAATCGGTGACGGTGATCAGACGCTGGTCAGTTAGCCGTTGTTGGGTGAGCACGGTGACTGACTGCGGGGTTTCCTTGGGTGACAGGTTCAGGCGCGTCGAGCTGCTGGACGAATCGGTGGTGTACGACCCGGTGCCTTCAGTAGTGGAGCCCGGCGCCTTGCCGGAAATGCTCACGGCGGGCAGTTCGACCTTGCCGGTGTCGCGCGCCGGTTGCAGTTGGTAGCGGTTAGCACCGGTGGCCTGCGCTTCCAGGCCGCTGCCTTGCAACAGAATGTGCAGGGCCTGTTCGACGCTGTAACTGCCCTGCAGGGCTGGGCTGGTTTTGTTGGCGGTCATCGCGCCGTCGGCGGCGAGAAAAATACCGGCCTGGGCGGCAAATTCATTGAGCTGATTGGCCAGCGGGCCGGCGGCAATCGAATAGCTACGGACTTCGCTTTGCGCAGCGGCATACGCCTGCGCAGTAAACAGCGTGCCGCAAAGGGCGAGGGAGACAGCCAGGGTTAAGGGGCGCAGCGAACAAGCAAGCATCGGGATTTCCTTGGTCTTCTTAGTTGGCATTACCAACCAATTCGGATGAGAAGGAAAAACCGGAAGCGCGGATGAGAAATATTTTCAAAAAAATCGTCAACGGGCTTCGACGCTCAACCACCAGGGCAGCGGGCGGCGGATTTGAATGGGTAAAACGTTCTGCAACATGGCCAGGGTTTGCTCGGTGTCATGCAGCGGGAAGGTGCCCATCACTCGCAGGTTCGCCACTTCCGGCGCCACGCCCAGATGCCCATGGCGATAGCGGGCGAGCTCCTCGATAAACGCCGAGAGCGGCATGTCGGTGGCCAAGAGAATGCCGTCGCGCCAGCTTTGCCGTGCGCTGTCGGCTGGGCTTGCGGCGCTGATGTGCAGCTCATCGAAATGCACGTGCTCGCCGGCGTGGGCGATGGTGCTGTTATTCACCTGTACAGCGCCTTCGAACACGCTGAGCACGGTTTGCTGCTCTTGCTGCAACACGCTGAAGCGCGTGCCCAGCGGTCGCATCTGGCCGTGCTTGCTCTGCACGAGCATTGGTCGTGGGTCGGCGGCGGTTTCGATCAGCACTTCACCTTCCACCAATTGCAGCAGGCGGCGGTCGTGTTGCAGGTTTACGTTCAGGGCGCTGGCGCTGTTCAGCCAGACGCGGGTGCCGTCGCTGAGGGTGAGCGCGCGGACTTCGCCGACGCCGCTGCGGTAGTCCGCGCGCCAGCTCATCAAGGCTTGTGGCAACGGGCTATGGCGCCAGCCCAACCAGCCCAGCGTGGCGCCGCCACACAACAGCGCGATGCTGCGTAACGCATGCCGACGCGAGGTGCCGCGGCGTACGCGGCTGAGGGTTTGTGCGGCCAGCTCGGCGTCTTCGTGCAGCGGCGCAAACCGCTCGCTGATGCGCTCCACATACAACCAGGCTTGGCGGTGCATGGCGTCCTGGCCATGCCAGTGCTGCCAGGCGTCACGGGTGGCGCTGTCCACGCCTTCCACGCTGAGGCGCGCGTACCAGTTGGCGGCCTGCTGCAGCACGGTGTGGTCGGGTTTAGACGAGGGCTGCATCCAGCTCGGCCTCCAGCAACAGGCACTGGAACATCGCCTGGGCCATATAGCTGGTGACCGTGCGTTCCGATACCGCGAGGCGCTCGGCGATCTGCTTGTAATTCTGGCCATGCAGCTGGGCGAGCAGAAAGGCCTCGGCGACTTTTTCCGGCAGGCGGCGGAGCATGGCGTGCACCTGCTGCAAGGCTTCCAGCACCATGGCGCGGTGTTCTTCGGAGGGGGCATAGTCGTCTGGGCGACTGGCCAGGGTGTCGAGCCAGGCCTGTTCCACCTGGCGGCGGCGCCAGAAGTCGATGCACACATGGCGCGACACCGCGCTCAGGTACGCGCGGGCGTGGCCATCGCTATCAAACGCTTGCGGCTTGCTGAGCAGGCGCAGAAAGACATCGTGGGCGAGGTCGGCGGCGTCATGGCTATTGCCCAGCTTGCGACTCAGCCAGGCACGCACCCAACCGTGGTGCTCGACATAAAAGCCGTGCACCTGCTGCTGATAGGAAGGGGGCGTTGCCGACATCGCGGAGAAGTTCGTATATGAGAAAGGTTTGCATCTTAGTGAGAAGGAGAGAGCCTGGCAATCGGCGTGTGCGGGGCTAGCGGTGGCGTAGGGCGAATTTCCCCAGGGGGGATATCCGCCGTAGAGGCTCAAGGCTCGCGAATATCCTTGTGATCGATTTCCACCGTGTGTCCCGGCCCCAACTCCAGCAGCACATAAAACTCGCCGTCGGGACGGGTGAACGTGAAGCTCGAGTCATTCTTTAGCTTGCCTTCCAGCAGCGTTTTTTCGTCGTAGCCGATGACATCCAGAGTGGCGCCGGGCAGAGCTGTGCCATCGGACATCCCGCCATTGCAGCGGATTTGTTCGCCACCAATGGCCTGGCACTGACAGTACAAACCGTGGGCCACTGCCGGAGTGCTAGCGGCCAAGGCCAGGGTGACCACCGCAAAGGAGAAAACACGGTTCATGGGCGAGCTCCGGGTTGGCGTTCAAGCCAGGTGATTAGCGAGGGCGAGGCATTGGCCAGGGGAATGGCGGTCTGGTGCACGCTGCCGTCCCAGCCTTCGACGGTCAGCCATAAATCGCTGGCCGCCGTGGTGTCGCTCGGCACCGCTACTTCGGCCATCAACCGGTACGGGCTGCCGGACAGCAACGCGCCAGCGGTGCGCAGGTTGCGCGGTTTGCCGATCCGTAGGTAAGCCGCCTTCACCTTGGGCAGACAGGCCTCACACAGCGCCACGGCAAACTCTTTCATATTGCCGGCTTTGCCTTCGGCTTCCGGGTCGCCGACATGCCATTCGGCCACGCGCGCCGTCCAAGGGCCGACGTTGTACTCGCCGATCTCCCGCTCACCCAGGCCCAGGGTGCCGCGAAACATCGCTGCGTTCTCGAAGTACGCCGGCATAAAGCCCAGGGGAATCGCCAGCAGGGCGATATTCAAATGGAAGCGGTACTTGTGCCACAGGCGCTGGGTGGTGGTTTGCGGTGCAGCGATGGCCTTGCTCATGGCTGCCCCTCCGAGACGATAGTGGTCGCACGCTGCGGTGTTCCCCGTTGCGCGCGTTTGGCCAGATTGGCGGTGGCTTGCACGGTGCGTTTACTCCAGATGAGTAGGCCGCTGAGCACCATCATGCTCAGCACCAAACCGAAGAAGGCCCAGATCAGCTTGATCCACAGCCCGCCGAAATCGCCGGTATGCAGTGGGCGCATCGACTCGGTGACGAACTCCAACGTGCTGCGGTCGCTGAGCAGATTGGCGCCGGCCACTTCGCCGGTATACGGGTTGATTTCGGCGGTCTGGAACATCAGCGGGTACCAGCCGCGACCGCCGATGCCGTAGTGGCTGAAGGCATCTTCCGGCAGGGTGATAAAACTCACCTCCAGCCCTGGAATTTTCTCGGCGGCGATGGCGGTGACCTGATCCAGGCCCAGACGTGGCGGCGCCAAGCCGTCGGCGGTTAGCGGCACTTCCTGACGGGCGACAAAGGATGGCGGGCCTTCGCTGGAGATCGAGATATGAAAATCCGAAAGCAGTGCCTCGATCAGAAACCAGGTGCCGGTGATGGAGATCACCGCGATAAACCAGATCGACCAGATGCCGCTCAGGCGATGGAAGTCGCCCCAGAAAATTCGCGCACCTTGGGTAACCCGCAGGCGCGGGGTGAAGAAGCCTTTCCAGAAGCGCTTGTAAACGACTAGCCCGGTGATCAACGACACCAGCAGCGGCAGGCCGAGCATCGACACCAAATACCAGCCCCAGCTATAGCCATTGGTAAACGGCACCAACCACCAGCCGTGCAAGGCGCGGGTGAAAGCGCTGAAGTCGAAGGTCGGGCTCACGCCCTGAATCGCGCCGCTGTAGGGATTGATATACAGCCGGTAGGTGCCGCCGCCCGGTTCACTCACGCTGGCGGTCAGGGCGAAGTGGGATTCTTCCGGGCTGGAGAGCCATTCCACCGCCAACTCTGGGCGCTCTTTCTGAATGGCCGCGAGCACCTGGCCGTAGCTCAGCGGCTGGGCCTCGTCATCGGGCTGGCTGGCGCGAATTTCCGGGGTGGCGAGCCAGACAATTTCCTGACTGACCACCGCCAGCGTGCCGGTGACGCACACGATCAGCAGGAAAAACCAGATGGGCAGGGCCAGCCAGCTGTGCACGAGGAACCAGGTTTTGGCGCGGTTTTTCTTTGATGTGGGTTTGGACATAAACAAGGGGACTTAGATAGCGAAATAAACCAGCGCCAAAGCGAGCGCGGACGACAAGGCGAGGCGAAACTTTTCCAGGTTTCAACGTCTCTACCTACAAGACGGATAGCTGCGACAAAACCCGCACCGGCAGATGCAAGGAAATGTTTCGAGGTGAGCGGGGCGCGGGCGGCGGCAAAAAATATTCACCCCCTGTTCAAATTCTTTTGCGGTTTTTTGTCTGCTCATCCGTCTTGTTAGTAAGGCGCCATATTTTTCAACGAGCGCCACGGTCAAGGAGTTGCACATGAATACACAGATTCAACCGGGCCAGGGCAGGGCAGCTCTGGGTCTGGCGAGCGTGCAGTCAGCGACGGACTCGGATGCGGAGGTGCGGGTATGAACCAACCACAGATGCTGCGCCTGAGTGGCTTGCCCGCTCAGCACGACAACCAGCGTTTCAAACGAATCCTCGGTGCGGCCGGCCTCAAGTGCAGCCAGCCACGCTTGAAAATTCTCGACGTGTTGTGCGAATGCAGCGAGCAGGGCGAGGCCCTGACCTTGCAGCAGATGCACGGGCGGTTAACCGATGCCGAAGTGCCGATTTCCCAGCTGTGCCTGAGCCAGGCATTGCGCCGGATGTGGCAGGGCGGTTTGGTGTGGCGCAACGAAGCGCATGCGTATGCGCTGGTGCCGGGTGCGTTGGATATGGCGGAGCAGCGCAGGGCGGGCTGATTAAGCGCGCCGGTTTACTAAACTGTTGTCAGTCTTGCGATTCTGGATTCCGAATCGTCGGACCGCCGCCTGCGCGGGAATGACGGCGTACTTATGAATATCCTCCGTCGTCCCCGCGCAGGCGGGGATCCAGAATCTTTCAGGTGTATCGCTGCTGTTATCCATCTAAAACAAAAAAGGGATGCCATTGGCATCCCTTTTTGTTCAGCGTGAAGATTTAAACGAGCGGCTTGCTCTCGTTCTTGTCTTCTTCTTTCTCAGCTTCGGTTTTCTCGACAGCTTCTTCCGACACGGCCACTTCTGGGGCGCTGGTTTCTTCTGTCTTGATTTCTTCGACGCTGACTTCTTCAACAATCACTGCCGGCTCAGCCACGTGCACGGGAGCGGGTTCAGCCCCTTCTTCCTGCTTGGCCTGTTCTGCTTCAACGGTGTGCTCAACATCGGCAATCGCGTGGGCAGTTACGCCAACGGGTTCAGCGGCAGCCACCGCCTCAACCACAACCAGAGACGCTTCTTCAGCTTCCTTGGCCAGACGCTCGGCTTCACGCTGGCGGCGACGCACTTCACGTGGGTCGTTCGGCGCACGGCCATTGCTGGCAACAACCGGTGCAGCTTCGGTAACCACTTCGGCAACCACGGCTACTTCAGCCACTTCTACCACTGGCTCCGGAGCGGGTTCAGCGGCAACCGGCGCTGCTTCAACCGCGGCTTCTGGAGCCTGCGTTGCTTCAACAGCAGGAGCGGCTTCAACTACAACCGGTGCTTCAACAACTGGAGCCGGTTCTACGGCAGCAGGTGTTTCGACAGCGAAGTTGGTTTCAGCAACGGCTTCAACAGGGGCTTGGACAACCACGGCTTCAACCACTGGGGCAGCTGGCTCGTTGTACTCAGCTACCGGCGCGGCCACTGTCTCGCTGGCAGGCTGGGCTTCAACGGTTTCACCGGCTTGGGCTTCAGCCACGATTTCGCTTACGACAACAGCGGTGGTGGCAGCAGCAGCGATGGCGACTTCGGCGTTGGCAACAGGCGCCTCGGCATTGCCGGTGGACTCTTCGCTGCCTTCTTCACTGCCTTCGATGATGTTGCCGTTGGCATCGCGTTGACGCTCACGACGGTTGCTGCGACGACGCTGACCACGGGAACGGCGACGTGGACGGTCACCGCCCTCGGCGTTCTCATTCTCTTCGTCGTGCTGCTCGTCGTTGTTCAGCAGCTCTTCTTCGTTGCCGTTGGCATCTTCGGTTGGGCGCAGTTGACGCTCTTCACGCGGGGCACGTGGCTGACGCTCTTCACGTGGTTTGCGCTCGGCACGTTCTTCGCTCGGAGTCTCCTGACCCTGGGCGTCCAACGGCTCACGCAGTTCGCGTTGCGGGCGGTCTTCACGTGGGGCGCGATCTTCACGCGGTGCACGCGGCTCACGAGGTTTGCGTTCTTCACGCGGGGCACGTGGTGCGCGTTCTTCACGCGGTGCACGTTCCTCACGTGGAGCGGCATCTTCACGCGGCTCGCGGGCTTCACGAGGAGCGCGCTCTTCACGCGGCTCGCGCGGTGCACGTTCTTCACGTGGGCCACGGTCTTCACGCGGTTTGCGTTCTTCGCTGTCGCGACGACCACCACGGTTGCGGTTTTGCTGACGACCGTTACGACGCTCGTCGCTGCGCTGCGGGCGCTCGCTGGTGGCTTTCTTCTCGACAACAACCGGCTTTTCTTCTTCCTTGCCGGCGAACAGGCTGACCAGCGATTTCACCAGACCTTTGAAGAGGCTTGGTTCGGCAGCAGGAGCAGCTTGTTCAGCGGCAGCGACCGGCGTCGGCGCAGTACGTTGCGGAGTGGCCTTGATGGCGGCTTCCTGGCGAACCAGGGTGCGGGTCGCGGCGGTTTGTGCCACTTCTTCCACTTCAACGGCAGCCATTTCGTAGCTCGACTGCGAGGTCTGAGCTTCCGGGCTGTCGTCACGGATACGCTGCACTTCGAAGTGCGGGGTTTCCAGGTGGTCGTTCGGCAGAATCACGATGCGAGCGCGAGTACGCAGTTCGATCTTGGTGATCGAGTTGCGCTTTTCGTTGAGCAGGAAAGCGGCAACCGGAATTGGCACTTGTGCGCGAACTTCGGCGGTGCGGTCTTTCAGAGCTTCTTCTTCGATCAGACGCAGGATGGCCAGCGACAGCGATTCAACATCACGGATGATGCCTTGACCGTTGCAGCGTGGGCAGACGATGCCGCTGCCTTCAGCCAGGGAAGGGCGCAGACGCTGACGGGACATTTCCAGCAGGCCGAAGCGCGAGATGCGGCCGACTTGAACGCGGGCGCGGTCAGCTTCCAGGCTTTCGCGGACTTTCTCTTCCACTGCGCGCTGGTTCTTGGCCGGAGTCATGTCGATGAAGTCGATCACGATCAGGCCGCCGATATCACGCAGGCGCAGTTGGCGAGCGATTTCTTCGGCAGCTTCGAGGTTGGTCTGCAGGGCGGTTTCTTCGATATCGCTGCCTTTGGTGGCGCGCGCCGAGTTGATGTCGATGGACACCAGGGCTTCGGTCGGGTCGATAACGATGGAACCACCGGACGGCAGTTTCACTTCACGCTGGAAAGCGGTTTCGATCTGGCTTTCGATCTGGAAGCGGTTGAACAGCGGCACGCTGTCTTCGTACAGCTTGATCTTGCTGGCGTACTGCGGCATCACCTGACGGATAAAGCTCAGGGCTTCTTCCTGGGCTTCAACGCTGTCGACCAGTACTTCGCCGATGTCCTGGCGCAGGTAGTCGCGGATGGCGCGGATGATGACGTTGCTTTCTTGGTAGATCAGGAAAGGAGCGGCGCGGTCCAGGGAAGCTTCCTTGATGGCGCTCCACAGTTGTAGCAGGTAATCGAGGTCCCACTGCATTTCTTCGCTGCTACGGCCAAGGCCGGCAGTGCGCACGATCAAGCCCATGTCGCTAGGGGCGACCAGACCGTTCAGTGCTTCACGCAGTTCGTTACGCTCTTCGCCTTCGATGCGGCGCGAGATGCCACCGGCGCGAGGGTTGTTGGGCATCAGCACCAGGTAGCGACCGGCCAGGCTGATGAAGGTGGTGAGGGCGGCGCCCTTGTTACCACGTTCTTCTTTTTCGACCTGAACGATAACTTCCTGACCTTCGCTCAACACTTCTTTAATGTTGACGCGGCCTTCAGGGGCTTTCTTGAAGTATTCGCGGGAAATTTCTTTGAGGGGCAAGAAGCCGTGGCGATCGGAGCCGAAATCAACAAAAGCGGCTTCAAGGCTAGGTTCGATGCGGGTGATTTTGCCTTTGTAGATGTTGGCTTTTTTCTGCTCACGAGCACCCGATTCGATATCGAGGTCGTAGAGTTTCTGGCCATCTACCAGTGCGACACGCAACTCTTCAGGTTGAGTTGCGTTAATCAGCATTCTTTTCATGTAGTACCGTCGGTTTCCGGGCTGCCGGAAACGGCGTTCGGCACACACGACTCTCACGGTCGGTGTCAGGGCTCGTCAGAAACGGTTGTAAGTCGTTCCATGTCTAACAACGCCAGCCAACGGGGCTGGGGTGGCGACGGACGTCTCCTGCTTGCTGTGTGTAAAACAAGCACTTGGTCAGGAGGAGGAATCAACCAGCGGTAGCGGACGAGATAACACGTCTTCTAAAGCTACGCCTGCCGTGGTTGTGCATCTCCACCCTACACGTATCGCTGAAAGTCGGGTGCCGCTCGCAGAATCTGCAGCGGGTTGGCATTTACCGCTGACTCCCCCGAGGGCAGCCAGCGCGTCATGGCTCAAGGCGTTATTTCCGGGATGTTCGTGGCCCTTTTCAGCCATCTATCTTTGAACGATCCCGTCGGACGGCCTTACGTCCTGAATCACGTTGCACACGGAAGGGGCTTGCAATGTGGGCAAACATCCGCAACCGGGCCACTTTTGGCGGCGTTCGGGACTATAGCAGCAATGATTAAGTGCTTCAAATCAATAAAAATTGTTATCATCGCGGCCATGACAGAACCCACTCCTCCGACCTCCGGCGTCCAGCTGCTCGAGGTTGAACCGGAACTTGCCGGCCAACGAATCGACAATTTTCTCCGCACTCGTCTCAAAGGTGTGCCCAAGACCTTGATTTACCGAATTTTGCGTAAAGGCGAAGTTCGCGTGAACAAGGGGCGGATCAAGCCCGAGTACAAGTTGCAGGCGGGCGATATCGTGCGCGTGCCGCCGTTGCGCCTGTCCGAGCCGAATGAAGAAGTTCCGTTGGCCCAAGGCCTGCTCGAACGCCTGGAAGCCTCGATCGTTTTCGAAGACAAAGCTCTGATCGTCATTAATAAGCCGGCGGGTATCGCTGTGCATGGCGGCAGCGGTTTGAATTACGGCGTGATCGAAGCGTTTCGCCAACTGCGCCCGGATTGCAAAGATTTGGAATTGGTGCATCGCCTGGATCGCGATACGTCCGGCCTGCTGATGATCGCGAAAAAGCGCAGCATGCTTCGTCATCTGCATGAAGCATTGCGCAAGGATGGTGTGGACAAGCGCTATATGGCGTTGGTGCGCGGCCATTGGGCGACGGCGAAGAAGCAAGTCAACGCACCGCTGCTGAAAAGCAATCTGCGCTCCGGCGAGCGGATGGTCGAGATCAATGAAGAGGGCAAAGAAGCCCTTACCTTGTTCCGCGTGCTGCGCCGTTTCGGCGAATTCGCCACGCTGGTCGAAGCCAAGCCGGTGACCGGTCGTACCCATCAGATTCGTGTGCACGCCAAACACGCTGGCCACTGTATCGCCGGTGACCCCAAGTACGGCGACGATGATTTCTCCGCTGAAATCCGTGGCCTGGGCGGCAAGCGTTTGTTCCTGCATGCCTACGAGCTGCATGTGCCGCTGCCTGAAGGTGGCGTGCTGAAAGTGGAAGCGCCCGTGGATGATATGTGGCGCAAGACGGTGGAGCGTTTGAGTGCGGGCTGATTACGATCTGTTGATTTTTGACTGGGACGGCACGCTGGTGAATTCCATTGGTCGTATCGTCGCCGCGCTGCACATGGCTGCGCGCGAGTGCGATCTGCCGCCCCGTAGCGACACCGAGCTCAAAGCCATTATCGGCCTGGGTTTGCCGGAAGTGGTGGTGGCGCTGTATCCCGATCTGGACGATGCCGCGCTGGCGCATCGCTATTGCCGCGCTTACAGCGAGCAGTATCTGTTGCTCGAAGGCACACCTTCCCAGCTATTCCCTGGCGTTGCCGAATCGATGGCGGCCTTTCGTGCCGCGGGCTATCAGTTGGCGGTAGCGACCGGCAAGGGGCGTCACGGCTTGAATCGGGTACTGGCAGATCAGGGTTGGAGCGAGTTCTTCGATATCACCCGCTGCGCCGATGAAACCGCCAGCAAGCCCGAGCCGCTGATGCTGGAGCAGATTCTCGCGTTCTGCGGCGTGCCTGCGGAGCGTGCCTTGATGGTGGGCGATTCGGTCTTCGATTTGCAGATGGCGCGCAACGCCGGCATGGATTCCGTGGCGGTAGGGTACGGCGCGCAATCGCTGGAGACGTTGCAAGCGTGCGGCCCGCGCTTGATGGTCGAACATTTTTCCGAGTTGCGCGCCTGGCTGGAATCGCGCGCGGCTCAACCAACGCTAGGGACAAGTGAATATGTCGAACGAGTCGAATGACGACAAAAGCTGGAAGTTGCTGGAAAAGACCCTGCTCGCGAGCGTGCAGGAACAGCGTCGGGCCCGGCGCTGGGGTATTTTCTTCAAGGCGCTGACCTTTATTTATCTGTTTGGCGCCATTGCGGTGTTTTCGCCGGTGCTCAACTTCTCCAAGAATGCCTCGAAAGGCGCTGCGCACACTGCTGTGATTGAAATCAAAGGCATGATCGCCGACCAGGAAGCGGCTAACGCCGACAACGTGGTAGGCAGCTTGCGTGCGGCGTTCGAAGACAAAAATACCAAAGGCATTGTGCTGCGCATTAACAGTCCGGGCGGCAGTCCGGTGCAGTCGGGCTATATCTACGACGAAATCCGTCGTCTGCGTGGAGAGCATGCGGATATCAAGGTGTATGCCGTGATCTCCGATCTCGGTGCTTCTGGCGCTTACTACATCGCCAGCGCGGCCGACGCGATCTATGCCGACAAGGCCAGCTTGGTGGGTTCCATTGGTGTGACGGCGGCGACGTTCGGCTTTGTCGGCACCATGGAGAAATTGGGTGTGGATCGCCGTGTGTACACCTCGGGTGAGCACAAGGCATTCCTCGATCCGTTCCAGCCGCAGAAAGCGGAAGAAACCGAGTTCTGGCAGAGCGTGCTGAATACCACGCACAAGCAGTTTATTGCGGCGGTTAAGCAAGGTCGTGGTGACCGTCTGAAAGATGCCGAGCACCCTGAGCTGTTTTCCGGCCTGATCTGGACCGGCGAGCAAGCGCTGCAGTTGGGCTTGATCGACGGCCTGGGTAATACCAGTTCGGTGGCGCGGGATGTGATCGGCGAGAAAGAACTGGTGGATTACACCGTGCAGGAGTCGCCGTTCGATCGCTTCGCTAAAAAGATCGGCGCCAGCGTGGCTGAGCAAGCTGCGATGTGGATGGGCTTTTCTGGGCCGACCCTGCGCTGATTGGTGTTGCGTGAGTCAAAAGCCCGGCTGATGCCGGGCTTTTTTGTGGGCTTATATAAAGGAGGGGATTTACGGAATCTCCACACCTTCACGCAGCAGCATATCCACCAGGCGAATCAGCGGCAGGCCGACCAGGCTGGTAGCGTCGCTGCCTTCCGTGGCGCGAAACAGGCTGACGCCCAGGCCTTCAGCTTTGAAGCTGCCGGCGCAGTCATAAGGTTGTTCTGCGTGCAGGTAGCGGGTGATGCGCTCGCTGCTGAGTTCGCGGAAATGCACCGTAAACGGCACGCAGTCGACCTGGCAGTGGCCGCTCGTCGTGTTGAGAAGGGCGAGGCCGGTCAGAAACGTCACGCTGGTGCCGCTGGCGTTGCTTAGCTGGCGATGGGCGCGTTCGAAGTCATGAGGTTTGCCGAGAATTTGCTCTCCGAGCACAGCCACTTGGTCAGAACCGATGATCAGATGCTGTGGGTGAGCCTCGGCGAGGGCGCGGGTTTTCTGCTCGGCCAGGCGACGCACGAGGGCTTCGGCTGTTTCGCCGGGCAGGCGGCTTTCGTCGATATCCGGGCTGGCGCAGGAGAAGGGCAAGCGCAGGCGTGCCAGCAGTTCGCGGCGGTAGGCGGAGCTGGAAGCCAGGAGTAGAGGCAACATATTGATTCCTTTATAGTCGCTGGCGATTCTAACCAGCGTGCTGCTTGGCGCCCAGGCAGAATTTCCCTTTGACAGAGGCAGGGTGCATCCCTAGAATGCTGCGCCTATGTTGAATGGCCCGATTCCTCCTCATGTTGATCCGCGCAAGTTGGCTGATCGTGGTGCCACCCTTGAAGGTGAGCTGCCCCTAGCCGATTTGCAGCGTCTCTGCGACCCGCTTGCCGACAATGTCGGTGTCGTCCGTGCGAAGTTTGTTTTCGAACGCGATGAACGCAGATCGCCAGTGATGCACAGCACGATCGACGTTGAGGTCAAGATGGTTTGTCAGCGTTGTCTGGAGCTGGTCGCCCTGCCTATCCACAGCGAGTGTAGTTACGCTGTGGTGAAAGAAGGTGGGAATACCCAGTCTGTGCCGCAAGGCTACGACGTGCTGGAATTGGGTGAGGATCCATTGGATCTGCCGGCGTTGATCGAGGAGGAGCTGTTGCTCGCCTTGCCCATCGTCCCTCTGCATGATCCAGAAGATTGCCAGCAACCGGCGGGCCTTGAAGAGCCTGAACCGAGCGAGGACGAGGTATCGCGGTCCAACCCGTTCAGTGTATTGGCACAGTTAAAGCGTGACCCAAACGTTTAGGAGTTAATTAATTATGGCTGTTCAGCAGAACAAAAAATCCCGCTCCGCTCGCGACATGCGCCGTTCGCACGACGCACTCGAGGCTGCAACTCTGTCGGTTGAGAAGAGCACCGGTGAAGTTCACCTGCGTCACCACGTTTCGCCAGAAGGCGTATACCGTGGCCGTAAAGTGATCGACAAGGGCGCTGACGAGTAACTCTTGTCCGCACCGATCATCGCGATTGACGCAATGGGTGGGGACTTCGGTCCCCACAGCATTGTTCCAGCCTGCATTGCTTGCGTGGCTGAATTCCCTTCGTTGCACCTGGTCCTAGTCGGCCAAACCTCCCTACTTAATGAACTGATTGCACGCCATTCCGGTGTCGATCGCGCGCGTCTGCACGTTGAGCAGGCCAGCGAAGTCATCGCCATGGACGACCGTCCGGCTCAGGCATTGCGCAGCAAGCCCGATTCCTCGATGCGTGTAGCGCTGGAACTGGTGCGCGACGGCCGCGCTCAGGCTTGTGTCAGCTCGGGCAATACCGGGGCGCTGATGGCGCTATCGCGCTATTTGCTGAAAACCCTGCCAGGTATCGACCGCCCGGCGATGATGACGGCCATTCCCACCCAGCGTGGTCATTGCCAACTGCTGGATCTGGGCGCCAACGTCGATTGCAGTGCTGAGCATCTGTATCAGTTCGCCGTCATGGGCTCGGTCGCCGCTGAAGCGCTGGGGGTGGCGCGTCCGCGTATCGCGTTGCTGAACGTCGGCACTGAAGATGTGAAGGGCAATCAGCAAGTGAAGCTGGCCGCCAGCCTGCTGCAGCCGGTCAGTGAATTGAATTACATCGGTTTCATCGAGGGCGATGGGCTGTATCGTGGCGAAGCCGATGTGGTGGTGTGCGATGGGTTTGTGGGCAACATCCTGCTCAAATCCAGCGAAGGCCTGGCGTCGATGATTTCGGCGCGCCTGGAAGCACTGTTCAAGCAGAATCTCGGCTCGCGCTTGATTGGCTCGCTCGCCATGCCGGTATTGAAGCGGTTGCAGGGCGAGTTGGCGCCAGCGCGGCATAACGGCGCCAGTTTTCTTGGCTTGCAGGCCATTGTGGTGAAAAGTCATGGTGCGGCGGGCGCAGAAGGTTTTCAGAGCGCTATCCGTCGAGCGGTCATGGATGTGCGCGAAGACCTGCCGCAACGTTTGCATGGTCGTCTCGAACATCTGTTGCTGTAATGCGGGTGCCGCCGATGTGACTGCACTCGGTGGCCTGTCATCCAACTGTCAGTTTGTTGCGCTCGACTAGCTCGAACGTGATTCTCCCGACGATAAGACCATTAGGGACCGTCCACATGTCTGCATCTCTCGCATTCGTTTTCCCAGGCCAAGGCTCTCAGTCCCTGGGAATGCTTGCCGAGCACGGCGCACAGCAGAAGCTGGTGCTTGATACCTTGCTGAAGCGTCTGACGCTTTGGGTTATGACCTCTGGGCGCTGACCCAGGCAGGTCCCGAAGAATCCCTGAATCAAACCGATAAAACCCAGCCGGCCATTCTTGCCGCCTCCATCGCGCTGTGGCGTGTGTGGCTGGCCGAGTCTGGCGCGCGCCCGGCGTTTGTTGCCGGTCACAGCCTGGGTGAGTACTCGGCGCTTGTGGCGGCGGGCAGCCTGGGCTTTGCCGATGCGGTAAAGCTCGTTGAGCGTCGTGGTCAACTGATGCAGAAAGCCGTGCCGGCCGGCAGGGCGGTATGGCCGCCATTCTCGGGCTGGAAGATGCCGATGTATTGGCCGCTTGTGCTGAAGCCGCTCAAGGCGATGTGGTCAGCGCGGTGAACTTCAACGCGCCGGGCCAGGTCGTAATCGCCGGCTCCGCTGCAGCCGTTGAGCGTGCTATCGAAGCCTGCAAGGCTCGTGGTGCCAAACGTGCCATGCCGTTGCCAGTGAGCGTGCCGTCGCATTGCGCGTTGATGCGCCCGGCGGCCGAACAATTCGCTGAATACGTGACCGTCATTGACTGGCAGGCGCCCCAGATCGCTCTGGTACAGAACGTCAGCGCCGCTGTGGTCGACGATCTCGAGGTGCTCAAGCGCGACCTGCTCGCCCAGCTCTACAACCCGGTTCGTTGGGTTGAGTCCATTGTGCGTTTGTCGGAATCGGGTGTGACCAGTCTGGTGGAGTGTGGCCCAGGCAAAGTGTTGTCCGGTCTGAACAAGCGCTGCGTTAAAGGCATCAATACCTACAATCTCGACACCCCAGACGCCTATGCCGCCACCCGCGCGGCGCTGGCCTGATTAGGAGAAGCTTCCATGAGTCTGCAAGGAAAGGTCGCGCTGGTCACCGGCGCCAGTCGTGGTATTGGTCAGGCAATTGCTCTTGAATTGGGCCGTCAGGGCGCCACAGTCGTGGGCACTGCCACTTCCGCCTCCGGCGCGGAAAACATTACTCAGTACTTCAAAGCCAATAACATCGAAGGCGCAGGTTTTGTGCTGGATGTGGGCAGCGATGAGTCGGTAACCAGTGTGTTGGACGCTATTTCGAAGCAGTTCGGTGCGCCGCTGGTCGTGGTAAACAACGCTGGCATCACTCGCGATAACCTGATGTTGCGCATGAAAGATGAAGAGTGGCACGACGTTATCAACACCAACCTGAGCAGCCTATACCGGGTCACCAAGGCCGTTTTGCGCGGCATGACCAAGGCGCGCTGGGGCAGAATTATCAATATCGGTTCGGTTGTGGGCGCCATGGGCAACGCCGGACAGGTAAACTACGCGGCAGCCAAGGCCGGGCTGGAAGGTTTCAGCCGTGCCCTGGCGCGTGAAGTAGGTTCGCGGGCAATCACCGTTAACTCGGTAGCGCCGGGTTTTATCGATACCGATATGACACGCGAGCTGCCCGAAGCGCAGCGTGAAGCGCTTCAGGCACAGATTCGCTGGCCGTCTGGGCCAGGCCGAAGAGATCGCCAATGTGGTGTCTTTCCTGGCTTCCGATGGCGCAGCCTACGTTACCGGGGCTACTATTCCCGTGAATGGCGGAATGTATATGAGTTGAATGTGACGTGGCCCTGCGGAAAACTGTCATACGAGCTGTCTAAAATCCGTTATAAAGCTGCAATTGGTTTATAGACATATCGTTGGAGTGATCCAGAGGGGCTACGGCATTCAGCTTGAAATGCGCAAAACCCTTTCTATACACTGACACAGACCAGCTGCCTGGATTTGTTCATTAGGAGTGAAAACAAGGTATGAGCACCATCGAAGAACGCGTCAAGAAAATCGTTGCCGAGCAACTGGGCGTCAAAGAAGAAGAAGTGACCAACAGCGCTTCCTTCGTTGAAGACCTGGGTGCCGACTCCCTTGACACCGTTGAACTGGTGATGGCTCTGGAAGAGGAATTCGAAACCGAAATCCCGGACGAGCAAGCCGAAAAAATCACCACCGTTCAGGAAGCTATCGATTACGTTACCGCTCACGCGTAATAACCCGTAATCGTCGACTCCCGACCTGGAAAAGCCGCACTGCCCACAAGGCGTGCGGTTTTTCTTTAAGCGCCTGTCGGGCGCTGAATAAAACGCATAAGAGGAGATTGCTGTGTCGCGTAGACGCGTCGTGGTCACCGGTATGGGCATGTTGTCGCCCCTGGGTACCGATGTTCCAAGCAGCTGGCAGGGTATTTTGGCCGGCCAAAGTGGTATTGGCCTGATCGAGCACACGGACCTTTCCGCCTTCACCACCCGTATCGGTGGTTCGGTGAAAGGCTTCAACGTCGAGGATTACCTCTCGGCCAAAGATGCTCGCAAAATCGACCTGTTCATTCAGTACGGGCTCGCCGCCAGCTTTCAGGCTGTGCGTGACGCCGGGCTGGAAGTCACCGACGCCAACCGTGAGCGCATTGGCGTAGCCATGGGTTCGGGCATTGGCGGCCTGACCAATATCGAAAACAACTGCAAAGCTCTGTTCGACCAAGGCCCGCGGCGCATTTCGCCGTTCTTTGTGCCTGGCTCGATCATCAATATGATTTCCGGTTTTCTGTCGATCCACCTGGGTCTGCAGGGCCCCAACTATGCCATCGCCACCGCCTGCACCACCGGTACGCACTGCATCGGCATGGCCGCGCGCAATATCGCCTACGGCGAAGCGGACGTGATGATTGCCGGCGGCGCCGAAATGGCCGCCTGCGGTCTGGGCATCGGCGGTTTCGCTGCCGCCCGTGCGATGTCTACGCGTAACGACGACCCGACCCGCGCCAGCCGTCCCTGGGACAAAGGCCGCGACGGCTTCGTGCTGGCCGACGGTTCCGGCGCCCTGGTGCTGGAAGAGTTGGAACACGCCAAAGCCCGTGGCGCGCGCATCTACGCCGAGCTGATCGGTTTTGGCATGAGCGGCGACGCATACCACATGACTTCGCCACCCGAAGACGGTGCCGGCGCCGCACGTTGCATCAAAAATGCCCTGCGCGATGCCAATGTAAACCCCGACCAAGTGCAATACATCAACGCCCACGGCACCTCGACGCCGACCGGCGACCTGGCTGAAGCCCAGGCGGTGAAGTCGGTGTTCGGCGATCACGCCTACAAACTGGCCGTGAGTTCGACCAAATCCATGACCGGTCACCTGCTCGGTGCGGCCGGCGCGGTTGAGGCGATTTTTAGTGTGCTGGCCATCCGTGACCAAGTGGCGCCGCCGACCATCAACCTCGAAGAGCCCGACGAAGGCTGCGACCTCGACTTCGTGGCCAACGAAGCGCGCAACATGCCGATCGATATCGTGGTCTCCAACTCGTTCGGTTTCGGCGGTACCAACGGCTCCCTGGTGTTCCGCCGGTTCGCCGAGTAATGCAGAGCTGGGTGGATGGTCGCCCGGCGCAGGCCGCATCCCTCGCGGACCGCGGCCTGGCGTATGGCGATGGGTTGTTTGAAACCATCGGCATCAAGGGCGGCCAACCGCAGTTGCTTGAACGTCACCTCGCGCGTCTTGCCGAGGGTTGTCAGCGCTTAGCCATTCCTGCCGATCTGGCCTTGGTTCGCGCCGAGCTGTTGGCGTTCGCGACCGAAGTCGGAGAGGGCGTGGCCAAGCTGCTCCTCACCCGTGGCGACGGCCTGCGTGGATATGCAGCGCCGACCTCGGCAACCCCTCGCCGTATTCTGTTGGCCTCGCCATTTCCCGCTTATGCCGCCGTTAACGCGGAGCAGGGCGTGCGTCTTTTTCCCTGCGCCACCCGGCTAGCGGAACAACCGCTGCTGGCAGGGCTTAAACACCTTAATCGTCTGGAGCAGGTGTTTGCCCGTTCCGAATGGCAAGACAGCGAACACGCCGAAGGCCTGATGCTGGACGTCTCCGGCCGCGTTATCGAGGGCGTTTTCAGCAATCTGTTTATCGTCCGCGACGGCCAACTGATCACGCCCGACCTTAGTCGCTCTGGTGTCGCTGGCGTGATGCGTGCCGAGCTCTTGGCTCAGGCCGAAACGCTCGCCATCGCCGTGTCAATTCAGGCGCTCAGCCTGGAGCAACTGCTTGCCGCCGACGAAGTCTTCGTCTGCAACAGCCTCTATGGCGTATGGCCAGTCACCGCGCTGCAAGGCCATCGCTGGCCGGTTGGGCCGCTCACCCGTAAACTGCAAAGCATTGCCCGCGACCTACTGGACTGCTAATTCGTGATTCGTAAATTACTGCTGCTATTGGAAGGCGGAGTGCTGCTGGCCGGCCTGCTGCTGGCATTCTTCGTTTGGCAGCAAAACAGCGCGCTCAAGCAGCCGTTGAATGTGCCCGCCGGTTATGTGATGGAAGTGCCGGCCGGCGCCACTCCGGGCGGCGTGCTCAATCGATTGGAAAGCGAAGGGGTGCTGCACGACGCGTTCTGGCTGCGCCTGTATTGGCGCTTCAACCTGTCCGGCCAGGCGCTGCACAGCGGTGAATACCAACTCAACCCCGGCGCCACTGCGCAAGACATGCTGACCCTCTGGCAGCGCGGCGACGTGGTGCAATACAGCCTCACGCTGGTGGAAGGCTGGAATTTCCGCCAAGTGCGCGCCGCGCTGGCCAAGCAAGTCAAACTCGAACAAACCATTAACGATCTCACCGATGCCCAGATCATGGAGCGCATCGGCCAGCCCGGCGTTTTCCCTGAAGGACGTTTCTTCCCCGACACCTACCGCTACGTGCGCGGCATGAGCGATATCGATCTGCTCAAGCAAGCCTTCGCCCGTCTGGCAGCCGTGCTGGATGAAGAGTGGCAGAAACGCGATGCCGACCTGCAGTACAAGGACGCCTATGACGCGCTGATCATGGCGTCGATGATCGAGAAGGAAACCGGCGTGCCGCAGGAGCGCGGGCAGATTGCCGGCGTGTTCGTGCGGCGTCTGCAACAGGGCATGCAATTGCAGACCGATCCCACCGTCATCTACGGCCTCGGCGAACGGTACACCGGCAAACTCACTCGCGCACACTTGCGCGAAGCCACGCCCTATAACACCTATGTGATCCCCGGTATGCCGCCAACGCCGATCGCTATGGTCGGCCGCGAAGCCATCCACGCCGCTGTGCACCCGGTTGACGGCAAGAGCCTGTATTTTGTCGCCCGTGGTGATGGCAGCCATGTATTCTCCGACGACCTCGACGCCCACAACCAAGCCGTTCGCGAGTTCCAACTCAAGCGACGCGCCGATTACCGCTCCAGTCCGGCCCCTGTGCCGGCTGTGCAATAAGCATTAAGGGAACGCCTGTGACTGCCTGTTTATTACCCTCGAAGGCCCGGAAGGCGCCGGCAAAAGCACCAACCGCGAATACCTGGCCGAGCATCTGCGTGCTAAGGGTCTGGACGTGGTGTTAAGTCGCGAGCCCGGCGGCACGCCGCTGGCCGAACGCATCCGCGAATTGCTGTTGGCGCCTAGCGACGAGCCAATGGCCGCCGACACCGAACTGCTGCTGGTTTTTGCCGCCCGTGCTCAACACCTGGCGCAAGTTATTCGCCCAGCCCTTGCGCGTGGCGCCGTGGTGCTCTGTGATCGCTTTACCGACGCGACCTACGCCTATCAGGGCGGTGGTCGTGGCCTGTCGCAGGAGCGCATCGCCACGCTGGAAAGCTTTGTCCAGGGTGAACTGCGCCCTGATCTGACGCTGATCTTCGATTTGCCCGTAGAAGTCGGCTTGGCCCGGGCCAGCGCCCGTGGCCCGTCTTGACCGTTTCGAGCAAGAGGGCAGGGCCTTCTTTGATGCGGTGGCCATGCGTACCTGCAACGGGCCGATGCCAATCCGCAGCGTTATCGCGTGGTGATCCGCGCAGTCGCTGGCCGAGGTGCAGTGCAGTTGGACGGTCTGTTGCCGGACTGCTGGAGCGTGCTCGTGGCTGAAGTCTATCCCTGGCAAGCGGCGCTCTGGCAAACCCTGGCCGGCCGCGCGCAACACGCCCACGCGTATCTGCTGCATGGCCCGGCCGGTATCGGCAAACGCGCCATGGCCGAAAACCTCATGGCCGCGCTGTTGTTCCGGTCGCCGCAAGACCTCAAGGCGTGCGGGCAGTGCAAGTCCTGCATGCTGCTGGCCGCCGGCACACACCCAGACAATTTTGTGCTTGAGCCCGAAGAGGCTGACAAAGCCATCAAGGTCGACCAGGTGCGAGAGCTAGTGGGCTTTGTGGTTCAGACCGCGCAGATGGGCGGGCGCAAAGTGGTGCTGGTCGAGCCTGCCGAATCGATGAACCTGAACGCCGCCAACGCCCTGCTGAAAAGTTTGGA
>NZ_JBWBZC010000024.1:0-95048 GCF_056174845.1 Pseudomonas sp. CC11G | reverse complement strand
CGGTGTGTACAAGGCCGGGAACGTATTCACCGTGACATTCTGATTCACGATTACTAGCGATTCCGACTTCACGCAGTCGAGTTGCAGACATGCGATCCGGACTACGATCGGTTTTTATTTGATTAGCTCCACCTCGCGGCTTGGCAACCCTTTGTACCGACCATTGTAGCACGTGTGTAGCCCTGGCCTAAGGGCCATGATGACTTGACGTCATCCCCACCTTCCTCCGGTTTGTCACCGGCAGTCTCCTTAGAGTGTCCACCATAACGTGCTGGTAACTAAGGACAAGGTGTTGCGCTCGTTACGGGACTTAACCCAACATCTCACGACACGAGCTGACGACAGCCATGCAGCACCTGTGTCTGAGTTCCCGAAGGCACCAATCCATCTCTGGAAAGTTCTCAGCATGTCAAGGCCAGGTAGGTTCTTCGCGTTGCTTCGAATTAACCACATGCTCCACCGCTTGGCGGCCCCCGTCAATTCATTTGAGTTTTAAACTTGCGGCCGTACTCCCCAGGCGGTCGACTTAATGCGTTAGCTGCGCCACTAAGAGCTCAAGGCTCCCAACGCTAGTCGACATCGTTTACGGGCGTGACTACCAGGGTATCTAATCCTGTTGCTCCCCACGCTTTCGCACCAGTGTCGTATCAGTCCAGGTGGTCGCCTTCGCCACTGGTGTTCCTTCCTATATCTACGCATTTCACCGCTACACAGGAAATTCCACCACCCTCTACCATACTCTAGCTCGACAGTTTTGAATGCAGTTCCCAGGTTGAGCCCGGGGATTTCACATCCAACTTAACGAACCACCTACGCGCGCTTTACGCCCAGTAATTCCGATTAACGCTTGCACCCTCTGTATTACCGCGGCTGCTGGCACAGAGTTAGCCGCGGTGCTTATTCTGTCGGTAACGTCAAAACAGCAAGGTATTCGCTTACTGCCCTTCCTCCCAACTTAAAGTGCTTTACAATCCGAAGACCTTCTTCACACACGCGGCATGGCTGGATCAGGCTTTCGCCCATTGTCCAATATTCCCCACTGCTGCCTCCCGTAGGAGTGTCTGGACCGTGTCTCAGTTCCAGTGTGACTGATCATCCTCTCAGACCAGTTACGGATCGTCGCCTTGGTGAGCCATTACCTCACCAACTAGCTAATCCGACCTAGGCTCATCTATTAGCGCAAGGCCCGAAGGTCCCCTGCTTTCTCCCGTAGGACGTATGCGGTATTAGCGTTCCTTTCGAAACGTTTGTCCCCCACTAATAGGCAGATTCCTAGGCTTACTCACCCGTCCGCCGCTGAATCAAGGAGCAAGCTCCTCTCATCCGCTCGACTTGCATGTGTTAGGCCTGCCGCCAGCGTTCAATCTGAGCCATGATCAAACTCTTCAGTTCAAACATAATCGGATTTTGTAAAAATCCTAAACTTGGCTCAGCAATCGCAAAAAACTCTCAAATTAACGAGTGTTACTTGTGATGCTGACAATCTAGTGACTATCAGTCTTACCTCACAAGCACCACACGAATTGCTTGATTCAGTTTGTTAAGAACTTGGTTGATTCTTTCGTCTCAACCGAGGCGCGCATTCTACAGCAGCCTCTTATTCCGTCAAGCGATTTCGAAAATTTCTTTTCAAACTCAACCGCTTGCGCCTCCGATCAACTTCAGTCTCTCGTCAGCGGGAGGCGAATTCTACAGCGTTTCAAACCGCTGTCAACACCCTCTTTAAACCGCTTTCGATCAACTTAACGATCGGCCAACAAGACTAAAACTCAATCTTGTCAGCCCGACGCATTCTACGATCTCAGATCGCACGCTTTGCAACCCTTAATTTTCAGCTAACTCATTGATTAACTTGAAGTTTTAAGAGCCTTCCGCGCCGGAAGTGGTGCGCATTATAAGCACCCACGAAAACCGTCAAGCTATTATTGAAATGATTCTGAAATAAACGATTAGAGGCCACTAAATACCGAACGAGCGTGCCGCAAACGGCTCTTACGCAATGCCTCTATATATAGAAGGCGTACTTCCCGCTTTATAAGGACGCCGCCATGACGCTATTTCCGCGCGCCACCCGCACATTCACGGGCTTGCTGCTGCTTTCAAGCCTCAGCGCCTGCACGTTGTTTGGGTCGAGAGATGATGTGTACGTCGACCTGGTCGGTCTGGAGCCACTCCCCAGCCAGGAAATGGAAGCGCGCTTCGCAGTAAAGCTGCGGGTACAAAACCCGAATGACACTGCCATCCGTTACAACGGCATCGCTTTGGAGTTGCGCGTAAACAACCGCCCTCTAGCCACCGGTGTCAGTGATGAAAGCGGAGAAGTACCGCGTTACGGTGAAAAGGTCATCAACGTGCCCATCACCATCTCCGCCTTTTCGGTGCTACGCCAAGCGTGGGGCGTAGCGGCCAGCGCGCCCTCCGCCCACCATACCGCCGTGCCGTATGAATTGAACGGCAAGCTGGGCGGCGGATTGTGGGGAGCGGCGCGCTTTACCGATAGCGGCGAACTAACCCTGCCGCAGCAGTAGCCTTAGGCGATCGCCGCCTGCTTGGCCAACTCATCGAACACTTCCGGCTGCAGCGCGGCTTCGCCTTTTTCGTCGAGCACTTCGCGCGGGTGTTCGCTGCCAGGAATGCTGCTGTCCAGCAGGCTCAACAGACTGGAGCCACGCAGCGTCAGGACGAAGTTCTCGCCATTGCCGCCCTCCTCTTCAGGACGCGGCTCGATAAACCCTTCCTTAAGTAGCAGCGCCTCGTAGTCGCAAGCCTCTACCTTCAGCGAATCCACCTTATCCATCTGTACGCCTTCAGCGGTCTGGTCGGCGGCAAATTCGGCAGCGTACTCACGCGGCTTGAACGGTTTGTAGGCGCCGTTCTGCACTTCGTGAAGCAGACGTTCAATCAGGTCCCAGTTATAGGTAGCCATGTTCTCAACCTCCAACGGACTGTTAGTGATGCCGCGCGCCAACAGGCCACGGGCTCATCCTTCATAGGTTGTGACCGGCCTCATCTAGGCCCGTTCAGGTTGTTTCGCCGGCACGCCCTCATCGGCGACCTTCTCACCGGGCGACTTGCCGTCCCGCGCATGGTGTTCGATCACTGCATTCAGCTCGGCGCCAAACAGCAACACCGCCGAGGACAGATATAGATAGAAGAGAAAGATGATGATCGCGCCGATGCTGCCGTACGTGGCGTTGTAGTTGGCGAAGTTCTGCGCGTAATAGCCAAACCCCAGGGACGCGGCAATCCAGCCCACCACCGCCACAATCGAACCTGGCGTAATAAACCGAAACTCCTGCTTCACGTCCGCGCCAGGTAATACACGCAGCCACCACCGCTACCAACATAAACACGGCCACCGGCCAGCGCAGCCAATTCCACAGCACCACTACGATCTGCTCAAGGCCCACTTGATGCGCCAACCAGTTCATCGCCTGCGGGCCGACCACCATCAACCCTGCCGCCATCAGCAGTAATACCGCTACACCGATGATGTAGATGACCGACAACGGAATGCGCTTCCACGCCGGCCGCCCCTCCTCCACCCCATACACCTGATTCATCGCCTGCATGGTCGAGCGCACAGCGGCAGACGCCGTCCACAGCGCCACGAGAATACCGAAAGAGAACAAGCCAGCTTTTTGCGTTTGCAGATTGGTGATGGCCGGATTCACCAGTTCCATCGCCGCCTGCGGCAGCACAAGCTCTGCCTGCTGACGCAACCAATCAAAAAACGGCTCGATGTCGAGCACGCTGATGATGGCGATCAGAAACAGCAAAAAGGGAAATAGGGAAAAGAACAACTGGAAAGCCAGCGCCGAAGCGTAGGTCGGCAGCTCGTCGTCGACGAAGTCGACCACCGTGCACTTGATGATTTCCGTGAAGGAAACACCCCGCAGATCCGGCAAAAACATACTCGCTCCCCCGTTCGCTAAATGCCCTTGATGTAAGCGAAATCGCCCGACACCCTGAGTTTTGAGCCCATGGCCTTCGATTCGGTTCGTCTAATATCTGCAGCACTCGGCAGTTGCGGCTAAAAGCCGGGAAAAAACCCTATACACTATGCGGCCTTTTTACCGGTCTGAACCCGAGGTCCCCGTGAGCACGTTGCCACCCTGCCCGAAATGCAATTCCGAATTCACCTATGAAGATGGCCAGCAACTGGTCTGCCCGGAATGCGCCCACGAGTGGTCGGCCACCGCAGCGGCCGATGCTGGCGAAGGCGACAAGGTGATCAAGGATGCCGTGGGCAATGTGCTGCAAGACGGCGATTCGGTCAGCGTGATCAAAGACCTCAAGGTCAAAGGCACGTCGCTGGTGGTGAAAGTCGGCACCAAGGTGAAGAACATCCGCCTGTGCGACGGCGATCACGACATCGACTGCAAAATCGACGGCATCGGGCCGATGAAACTCAAGTCCGAATTCGTCAAGAAAGTCTGAATCCACGGGCCGGCGAGAGCCGGCCCGATTCCCCGCTTACAGCTTCCCTTCCATTGCCAACTTCACGTAGCTCGAATCAAACCGCAGTTTGATGTTCGTGCTGTCACCCAGCGTCGAGCCATCCGGGAACTGCATCCCGACCTTGTCGGCATTTGCCGCGCCTTCACCCAACAGCCCCTTCTCGAACGAGAAGTTACGCACCTTGTCCATCGTGGCGCTCAGCGTGGTCGACGCATTGGCAAAGGTGTAGGCCGTTACCGGCGTATAGAAAAGTTCGGTTTTGGTCAGCTGCGAATCGTAGCCAGCCAGATCAGTGCCCGAGTGCTCAGCCATAAAGGTGCGCGCCGCTTTACCTTCCTCGTTGTCTTGCTGCATCAGCTGCAAGGTTTCGAACCAGGCGCCGACCAGCGCTTTACCCAGCGCCGGGTTGGCCGCCAACGTCGCGCTGTTCACCGCCATCATGTCGATGATCTCGCCGGGAATTTCCTTGGAGGTAAACACTTCCTTGGCCGTCGGCGACTGTTTCATCACCATGCTCAGCTGCGGATTCCACAACGCAGCGGCGGTTACGTCCGGCGTCATAAAGGAAGCCACGGCATCGGCGTCTGACGTGTTCATCACCGTCACATCACGCTCAGCCAACCCATGAATATCCAGGGCCCGCGCCAGCAAGTAGTGGGATACCGACAGTTCCACCAGATTCACCTGCTGCCCCTTGATGTCGGCAAAGGTCGCACCGTTCTTCAGCACGATGGCGTCGTTACCGTGGAGTAGTCACCCAGAATAAGGCCGGTGGTGTCCACACCGTTGGCCGCGGGAATGGTCAACGCATCCATATTGGTCATGCCGCAGGCATCGAAGGCGCCCGCCGCGTATTGGTTGATCGACTCTATATAGTCATTGAGCTGCACGATCTCGATCTTGATCCCGTACTTTTTCGCCCACTTATCCACAATGCCTTTCTCGGCCGCATAGCCCCACGGCATCCAACCGGAATAGATGGACCAGGCCACCTTGAAGCTGTCTTTCTTTTCCGCCGCGCTGATGTTGGCGGCCAGGCAAAAGGTGGCCAGGCCGACCAGTGCGAGTTTTTGTACGAGTGATGCACGCTTCATAAACACCTCATGGGCATTGGCTAATGGTGATTTTTTGTTCAGTCAGCACAGCGGCTGGGTGTAACGGTTCAGGGTCGGCGACTCGCGCTCGAACCAAGCAGCCGCCGCTGGGGTAAAGCCGGTGGCCTGGGCGAAGGGCAGCTCCACTTCCAAGGTGTCAATGGTGAACAAACGCTCGCAAGCGATGCCGTCGACCTCGAAGGTTTGGCGCACCAGGTCATCTGCCGGCAGATATTCAAAGCCATCCAGCGCCAGCAGGCTCTGCCCTACCCGCGCGGGCTGAGTGGAAAGGTTCACCGTGAACCCGTCGGCCAACGAGCCCTGGGCAACCGAGGTTTCAAAATTGAACAGCCGCGCCAGCTGCGAGGCATCGCCCACCGCCGCCGCCACCAACTCACGCAACTGCGTATCGGCCGGCACGCTCAGCAGCTCGGCACGCCCCAGCACCAGCGCCGCGTAGTCGCCGCAAACAATCAGCCCGCCGCCGCGATGGCGCACCACACCGCTAACCACCTCGCGCTCCTCCAGCATCCGCAAGCCAATCAACGGGCCGGGCGCGGAAGGCTGCAAACGCCAGTCCTCGACATAGGCGCCACTGGGCGCGAACTCGATCATGCAGTTGCCAAAACGCTTGAGCTCGGCGGGTTCCGGCCAGCGGTTATGCAGTTGCAGCGACGTGTCGCTGTGCCAACTGAGCATGGGCTCG
The DNA here is from genome assembly GCF_056174845.1 of Pseudomonas sp. CC11G. Lineage (NCBI taxonomy): Bacteria > Pseudomonadati > Pseudomonadota > Gammaproteobacteria > Pseudomonadales > Pseudomonadaceae > Pseudomonas > Pseudomonas sp. CC11G. Next base: position 88,787 of record NZ_JBWBZC010000024.1, on the reverse strand, counting down.
CGCCACTCACTTAGCGCTTCCCAGCCTTCGTAGTTGGCCAATACCTGTAGCTCATCGGCGCTGTAATCGGTCAGCGCCTTGGCCGGCACTTGCCGGTTTTCCAGCGGCAAACGCAGGTCGATGGTGAAGGTACGGCTTTGCAGCCAGCACACATGGGTATCGAGGTCGGTATCGCCATTGGCAAAGCTGATGGCGCGGCGTTTGTAGTAACCCAACATCCATTCCGGCACGCCCTGCTGCGGGCGGCGGGCGTGTTGGGCAAGCAGTTCGGCGAGGGTCATGGGCGTTGCTCCGCAGCAGTGTTCTGGTAGCCGAATGAAGACAACCCTTTGGCGCCGTCGGGCAATTGCAGCTCGCCGCTGGCCAGGCGTTTTTTCAGATAGCTGAAGGTTTGCAGGGTTTGTGCATACAGGTGTTCACCGCAGCGCACTGGCGTGTAGCGGCTTTGGCCGCCTGGCTCGAGCAAGCTGGCGACCGGTTCAATCAGCGTGTCGTAATCGCAGGCGCAGAACAGTGGAAACGCATAGCGCTCTTCGGCCACTTTGCGTACTCGATGGGATGTGGCGACAAAGGCACCGTTGCTGAGCACCTCCATCATGTCGCCGATATTGATCACGAACGCCCCCGGTACCAGCGGCACCTCAATCCATTCGCCGGCGCCGTTCAACACCTGCAAGCCCGGTGCGGTGGGCAGCAGAATGGTGAAGCACTCGTAGTCGGTGTGGGCGCCGATGCCGGGACGATCAACCGGCGCATCGGGGTTATACGGGTAATGGATCAGGCGCAGCTGGCTGGGCGGCGTCGTAATGTTTCGGGTGAACGCATCTTCGGCCAGCCCCAACGCGAGGGCGAAGCCGCGGAACAGCCGATTGCTGACCGCCAACGCCGCGTCGTAGTACGCCTTGATATCGTCTTTGAAGCCGGGAAACACGGGCCACTTATTTGCCCCGAGCATGGGCCGGCGCCGCTCCATTTGCTGCAGATCAAAGCCAACGTCGTAGGCTTCCTTGTGATCCACCGTGCCCTCGACAAACTGCTCCTCACCCTCGGGCACATAGCCGCTGTGGTTGCTCGACAGACCAATGTAATCAGCCATCTTCGCTGCTAGCGGCTGCTCGAAATACGCACGACTGCGATTGACCAGGCCATTGATCAACGCCTGCGGCACGTCATGCCCGGTGATATAGAGAAAGCCGGCATCGCGTGCGGCCTGGCCCAGCTGCTCGGCCGTGTGTTGGCGCACGGCAAGGTCGTCGGCATACAGGCCGCTGATATCCACCAGCGGCAAGGTTTTAAACGCGGTATGGGAATTGGGTTTGCCAAGGTCTGACGCCACAGCAACCTCCTGATTAAAAAATCAAAACGTTACCTGGTCGTCCAGATTGAGCGATGGCAGCTGCCACCCCGGGTCGTCCCGGAAGAGATGTGCCCTCGAACAAGGGCGCAGTTGCAGAAGCGATTTGCGTGCCAGAGCGCTGGAGGCCGTCTATTTCGGGGTAGCTCGCGTATCAAAGCGGAAACGTCGCCCCATCGTAGGGCGAATATTGCGCAGCGTTATCCGCCGTTGGGCATCGTGCGTCGTCACGAACGTGACCACAGGAATTACTGCACCGGCAAGAAATTCATAAACAACAACCCCTGTGCATAACTCACCCCCAACCGCCGATAACGCTCATCCAGCACATCGGTGAGCAAATCCAGCCGCGCGACAATCTTGCCGAACTCCACGGCAAAACTCAGGTTGCGCACATCCGGCGACAGCTCGTTGGAAAGCAGCCACGGGTTGCCTTTGAGGTCGTTGCGGCTGGCCAGCAGCCAGGTGGCTTTTTCGATATTGCGCGCCGCGTTGTGGATAAATTGCGGGTCGAGTTCGTCGGTCATATAGAACTCGGTGCGCCCGCCATGGGCGGTGATCAGCATGCTGCCCAGGGCATAGATAAACCCGCCCACCCGGTCCCCCTGATAGTCCACGCTCAAGGTGTAACTCAGCGCCGCCACATCTTTGCGCCCACCAAGTGCCGGCAACGGGCGGTTCTGCTCGATGGCCAGTTGCACCTGCTTCTCGGCCTCTTCAATGGTAGGCAAACCGGTTTTGTGCCACTCGCGCGGGTTGCGCCGGTAGAGCTTGTCCATCAGCCGGTAGAGGGTGTTGAGGTTATTGCGCATGCCGATGGTGGCCATGCGGTCGGTGTGGGTCTGGAAGAACTCGCTCGGCTTCACCGCGCTTTTATTGCCGAGGATCGAGTCATGGTCTTGATGGCTGGCGCAGCCACCGAGGCTCAGCGCCAGCAACAACCACACGCCGCGCCGAACGCCGAACGCGGTTCGCGGCCAGGTGCATCGCCCGGTGGCAGTGGCAAGCAGGGTCATCCAATCCATGCGTCGTACAGTCATCCGTTCAGAGGCTGTGCAGTGCAACTCGCTTAACGCTAGCAATAAAAATGCCGCGCCAGATTAATTTTCAGGCACCGCGTAGATGCCCGTGCCTCGAAGTCTGACCAGCAAGTCGCGCAGAGGTTGCGCAGCGCCCTGGAACGCGAGACCCGGCCCTCGCGCAGGCGACTTGGTTTAGTCATCAATTGGTCATAAAAGCTGCGCAAGCTGCACGTCTGACCGGCCGCCCAGCACAGGCGCTAACCTCCGCCGGTTACCGATCTTCCCCGTTTAGCAGCGAGCCGGCATGAACCACAGCATTGAAGTGCCAGACCTGTTCGGTCTGCTCTATGGCTTTCGTTTTCGCCCCGGTGAGCGCGGCGAAGAAATCGACTCCGCCACCGCGCTGCACTGGCTCAAGGCCCCCAGCGACAATGGCGAATTTGTCTGGCTGCACCTGAACCTGGCCCACGCCGCGTGCGAGCGCTGGATGATGGCCAACCTCGACCTGCCGGAAAACTTCTTCGAAAGCCTGCGCGAAGGCTCGCGCTCCACGCGCCTGGAACACGTGGACGCAGCGCTGTTGGCGGTGGTCAACGACGTGGTGTTCAACTTCGACATGGTCTCCACCGACATCTCCACCCTGTGGGTTTGTGCGCGCGGCCGCCTATTGGTCAGCGCTCGCCTGCAACCGTTGCGCTCGGTGGACAAGCTGCGCTCCTCGGTAAAGCGTGGCGAACAATTCCGCTCGCCGCTGGAACTGCTTATTCACCTGCTGCGCGACCAAGGCGACGTGCTCACCGGCATCGTGCGTGAAACCAGCATCAGCGTGGACCGCATCGAAGACCAGCTGCTCGCCTCGCGCCTCAACGACAACCGCGCCGACCTCGGCACCAAGCGCCGCGTGCTGGTTCGCCTGCAACGTCTGCTGGCCCTGGAGCCCAGCTCGCTGATGCGCCTGCTTAACCGGCCGCCCGAGTGGTTGCACGAGGACGACGTGCAGGAACTGCGCGAGGCCACCGAAGAGTTCACCCTGGTGATCAGCGACCTCACGGCTCTCGGCGAGCGCATCAAGCTGCTGCAGGAAGAAATCGTCGCCCAGCTCAACGAGCAAAGTAACCGCACCCTGTTCACCCTCACGGTGGTCACGGTGCTGGCCCTGCCCATCAATATCATCGCCGGCTTTTTCGGCATGAACGTCGGCGGCATTCCGCTGGCCGACGACGCCGAAGGCTTCTGGATTCTGGTGGCGCTGGTGGCCAGCTTTACCGTCCTGGCCGGCCGCTGGGCCTTTCGCAAACGCAGCGACTACTGACTGTCATGCACTTGCCACAGCCGCGTTCTAGCATCGGCTAGTCCGCCCCCTAATCGCCACTCCACCGCCCACAAGGTGCACCGATGACCAACGACCAGTTGCTGCAGCGCATCCACCGCGAGCTGCAAGACCACGGCGACGAAGAGCTTGAGCTGGAACTGCTCGAAGACGGCCACGACCTCGACGAACTGTTTCAGGGTCGCCCCGACGACAGCGAAGCCAAGCGCGCCCGCAAACACTACTTCAGCGAACTGTTTCGCCTGCAGGGTGAGTTGGTGAAGCTGCAAAGCTGGGTGGTGAAAACCGGCGCCAAGGTGGTGATTCTGTTCGAAGGTCGCGATGCCGCCGGCAAAGGTGGCGTGATCAAGCGCATCACCCAGCGCTTGAACCCACGCGTATGCCGCGTCGCCGCCCTACCCGCGCCGAACGACCGCGAACAAACCCAGTGGTACTTCCAACGCTACGTATCGCATCTGCCGGCCGCCGGTGAAATCGTGCTATTTGACCGCAGCTGGTACAACCGCGCCGGCGTCGAGCGGGTGATGGGCTTTTGCAACGACGAGCAGTACGAAGAATTCTTCCGCAGCGTGCCCGAGTTCGAACGCATGCTCGCCCGCTCCGGCATTCAGCTGATCAAGTACTGGTTCTCCATCTCCGACAGCGAGCAGCACCTGCGCTTTCTGGCGCGCATTCACGACCCGCTCAAGCAATGGAAACTCAGCCCCATGGACCTGGAATCCCGCAGTCGTTGGGAGGCCTACACCAAGGCCAAGGAAATCATGCTCGAGCGCACCCATATCAAAGAAGCACCGTGGTGGGTGGTGCAGGCCGACGACAAGAAAAGGCCCGCCTCAACTGCATCCATCACCTGCTAAGCCAGATGCCCTACGAAGAAGTGCAACACCCGCAAGTGGAACTGCCGCAGCGCAAGCGCCACGAAGACTACGTGCGCAACCCCACGCCCAGCGACATTATCGTGCCGCAGGCGTACTGATCGGCTGCTTGGCCGCCAACCGTTTCAACCCGCGCTCCCCGCGTATTACCGCCCCTTCGAGGGGCGGTTTTTTTGCCCGAAGAAAAACGCCCCAAGACCAAAGGACGAACCCTGCACGCACACAGCGCCTATGCTTGGCTGACACCCCTGATCAGGAGCCTCGATAGTGCAACGCCTGGCATTAATCTGCGTGCTCTGCCTGCTCGCCACCACGGCGTCGGCGACGCCGTGCCCGAGCGCCAACTGCCCCCCGACGGCTCTGGAAGTCGCGACCCAACAATTGGAAACGGCGTACCAGCAGCTCAAGACGCATTGGCACGACCACGATCAGCGCCGCAAGCGGCTGATCAACAGCCAGCGCGCCTGGCGGGCCTTTCGCGATGCTGAGTGCGAGTACGCCGCCACCGACGAGCATCCCGCCACCCATACCGATAACTACAAGGACTGCATCCAGGCCATGACCGAAGCGCGCGCTCGTGCGTTGCAGCACTACCTGCGCTGCAGTGAGGCAGAAACGCCATGTGCGGTTGTGTTGCCTGAAACGCAGCAGTGACGCTCGCCCGGCAAACGCCAGTAGTCGCCGACTAGTCTGATTTCACAGAACCACACTTAGCCTTGCCTTTAAGCCGCCCTCCTCTCCCACAAGTGACCTCATTTTCTGTAGGAGAGGCTTCAGCCTCGATGCTTTTGATCGGCGCAATAAAAAAGGCCAGTCTCGCGACTGGCCTTTTTGTACCGCTAACGCTGCTTAGCTATTGCTTGGGAAAGCGAACTGAGCGGCTTCGTGGGAAGCGCGTTGTGGCCAACGTTGGGTGATGGCTTTGCGGCGGGTGTAGAAGCGCACGCCGTCCGGGCCGTAGGCGTGCAGGTCGCCGAACAGCGAGCGTTTCCAGCCGCCGAAGCTGTGGTAGGAAACCGGCACTGGCAACGGTACGTTCACACCCACCATGCCCACTTCGATCTCGTCGCAGAACAGACGCGCCGCTTCACCGTCACGGGTGAAGATGCAGGTGCCGTTGCCGTATTCGTGGTCGTTGATCAGCTGCATGGCTTCTTCCAGGCTGCCGACACGCACGATGCACAGAACCGGGCCGAAGATTTCGTCGGTGTAGATGGTCATGTCTGTTTTGACGTTGTCGAACAGGCTGCCGCCGAGGAAGAAGCCGTCTTCGTTGCCGGCCACTTTCAGGTTGCGACCATCCACCAGCAGCGAGGCACCAGCGGCAACGCCGGCGTCGATGTAGCCAGCCACTTTGTCACGCGCCGCAGCGGTAACCAGTGGGCCCATGTCCAGGCCGCACGAGGTGCCGGCACCGATTTTCAGTGCCTTGATTTGCGGCACGATCTTGTCGACCAGCGCGTCGGCGATCTGGTCGCCTACACACACGGCTACCGAGATGGCCATGCAACGCTCGCCGCACGAACCGTACGCGGCACCCATCAGGGCGCTGACGGCGTTGTCCAGATCGGCATCGGGCATCAGCACGGCGTGGTTTTTCGCGCCGCCCAGAGCCTGAACGCGTTTGCCGCGCTTGGTGCCTTCGGAGTAGATGTATTCGGCAATCGGGGTCGAACCCACGAAGCTCAGGGCTTTGACTTCCGGCGCTTCGATCAGCGCGTCTACCGCTTCCTTGTCGCCGTGCACCACGTTCAGCACGCCTTTTGGCAGGCCGGCCTGGTTCAGCAGTTCAGCGATATACAGGGTGGAGCTTGGGTCACGCTCGGACGGCTTGAGGATAAAGCAGTTGCCGCACACGATGGCCAGCGGGTACATCCACAACGGCACCATGGCCGGGAAGTTGAACGGGGTGATACCGGCTACCACGCCCACAGGCTGGAAGTCGCTCCAGGCGTCGATGTTCGGGCCCACGTTACGGCTGTATTCGCCTTTCAGAATTTCCGGGGCGGCGCAGGCGTACTCGACGTTCTCGATACCGCGCTTCAGTTCACCGGCAGCGTCTTCCAGGGTTTTGCCGTGCTCTTCGCTGATCATCTGCGAGATTTTGGCTTCGTTCTGTTCCAGCAGTTGTTTGAAGCGGAACATCACCTGGGCGCGTTTGGCCGGTGGGGTGTTGCGCCAGGCCGGGAACGCGGCTTTGCCGGCGTCGATGGCTTGCTGCACGGTGGCGCGGCTGGCCAACGGCACTTTATGGATCGCTTCGCCGGTAGACGGGTTGTACACGTCGGCAGTACGACCGGTGTCGGTCACGAACTCGCCGTTGATCAAATGCTGGATGGTGCTCATACAAAACTCCCTTATCGAATTCTTGGCCGCGGGAAACCCGCGCCGGGGGGCTTACTTGATTTCGGTCTCGATGAAGACGATTTCGTGGTCGCTGGCGTTGATCACATTGTGTTCAACGCCAGCCTTGCGAAAGTACGCCTGGCCTGCCACCAGGGGCGCGTGTTTCTCGCCCTCCGGGGTTTCCAACAGCAGCAGGCCGTCGGTCATCGGCACCACGACATAGTCGTAGCCATGCAGGTGCTTGCCGGTTTCACTGCCGGGGGAAAAACGCCACTCGGTGACGATCACCTCGTCGTTATCCACCTGCACGGTGGGCACGGCTTGCACGCGTTGGCTCATCGGTTTAGTCCACGCTGTTGAGGGCATCGCCCACGGCGGAGAAAACGCGGTCCAGGTCTTCGACCTTGGCATTGAAGGTTGGCCCGAACTGCAGGGTGTCGCCACCAAAGCGCACGTAGAAACCGGCTTTCCACAGTTTGATACCGGCCTCGTAAGGGCGGATTACCGGGTCGCCATCACGCGGCGCCAGTTGAATTGCGCCGGCCAGGCCGCAGTTGCGGATGTCGACGATGTGCTTGGCGCCTTTTACGCCGTGCAGCAGCTTGGCGAAGTGCGGCGCCAGTTCAGCAGATTGCTGCACCAGGTTTTCGCGCTTCAGAATTTCCAGCGACGCCAGGCCAGCGGCGCACGCTACCGGGTGGGCCGAGTAGGTGTAGCCGTGGGTGAACTCGACCATATGCTCAGGCGACGGCTGGTTCATAAAGGTCTGGTAGATCTCGCGGCTGGCGATCACGGCGCCAAGCGGTACGGCACCGTTAGTGATCTGCTTGGCCACGTTCATGATGTCCGGGGTTACACCGAAGTATTCGGCGCCGGTCCACTTGCCCATGCGGCCGAAGGCGGTGATCACTTCGTCGAAAATCAGCAGGATGTTGTGCTGGGTGCAGATTTCACGCAGACGCTGCAGGTAGCCAACCGGCGGCACGATCACACCGGCCGAACCGGACATCGGCTCGACGATCACGGCAGCGATGTTGGAGGCGTCGTGCAGTTCGATCAGTTTCAGCAGTTCGTTGGCCAATTCCACGCCGCCGGTTTGTGCAGCGCCTTCGGTGAAGGCCAGGCCCGGTTGCAGGGTGTGCGGCAGATGATCCACGTCCATCAGCTGGCCGTACATTTTACGGTTGCCGCCAATGCCACCCAGGCTGGTGCCGGCGATGTTCACACCGTGGTAACCACGGGCACGGCCGATGAATTTGGTCTTGCTCGCCTGGCCTTTCAGGCGCCAGTAGGCCTTGGCCATTTTCACCGAGGTGTCGGCGCTTTCGGAGCCCGAGCCAGTGAAGAACACGTGTTTGAGGTCGCCAGGCATCAGGTCGACCATTTCTTCGGCCAGCTTGAACGACAGCGCGTGGCCGTGCTGGAAGCCTGGGGAATAGTCCAACGTGCCCAGTTGTTTACCCACGGCTTCGGCAATTTCCTTGCGCGAGTGACCGGCACCGCAGGTCCACAGACCCGACAGGCTGTCGTAGATCTTGCGGCCCTGGTCGTCCACCAGCCAGCTGCCTTCGGCGGACACGATAAACCGTGGATCACGCTGGAAGCTGCGGTTGGCGGTAAAAGGCATCCAGTGCGCGTCCAGCTTGAGCTGGCTGGCCAAGGACGGTTCGGCGGTGTGCGGCATGTTCATTAGAGGCCTCGGAAGATTCATTATTTTGCTCGTAGGAGCGAGCTTGCTCGCGAACCCTGCAAACACCATTCGCCAGCAAGCTGGCTCCTACGCAAGTGTTGGTTCTGCTTGCGAGCAAAGGTGCCATGGGCATAAAGTCTGAAAAACCCGATTCTTCTAATTTTCAGATTGGCTTTTACTAAACTATGAGCACCCGTCGCCCCGACCCTCTCGCGCAAGTCAGTGACTTTGATATCCGCCTGCTGCGCATCTTTCGCAGCGTGGTGGAGTGCGGCGGCTTTTCTGCCGCTGAAAGTGTGCTGGGCATCGGCCGCTCGGCCATTAGCCAGCAGATGAGCGACTTGGAGCAACGCCTGGGGTTGCGCCTGTGCCAGCGCGGGCGGGCCGGCTTTGCGCTGACCGAAGAAGGCCGCGAGGTGTATCAGTCGTCGTTGCAGCTATTAAGTGCACTGGAAAGTTTTCGCACCGAGGTCAACGGCCTGCACCAGCATTTGCGCGGAGAGCTGAATATCGGCCTCACCGACAACCTGGTCACCCTGCCCCATATGCGCATCACCAACGCCCTGGCCCAATTGAAAGAACGCGGCCCGGATGTGCACATTCAAATCCGCATGACGCCGCCCAGCGAAGTGGAGCAAGGCGTGCTCGACGGCCGCCTGCATGTGGGCGTGGTGCCGCAGGCCACGACCTTGTCCGGCCTGGAATACCAGCCGCTGTATGACGAACGCTCCCTGCTGTACTGCGCCGTGGGCCACCCGCTGTTTTATGCCGCCGACGACCAACTCAGTGACGAACGCCTGAATGTGCAGGACGCCATCGCCCCCACCTTCCGTTTGCCGCCGGACATCCAGGCGCAGTACCAGGTGCTGAAAGCCACCGCCAGTGCCTCCGACCGTGAAGGCATGGCGTTCCTGATTCTCACGGGGCGCTATATCGGCTACCTGCCGGACCACTACGCCAGCTTCTGGGTGCAGCAGGGCCGCCTGCGTGCACTCAAGCCTACAAGCCGCTTTTATGACCTGAGCCTGGCCTCGGTCACCCGCAAAGGCCGGCGCCCGCACCTGGTGCTGGAGAGTTTTCTGGAAGCGCTCGCCGCCACCACCTGAGGCGCCCCGCTTCAGTGCAAGGCGGGCTCCACGACGATGCAGCCCGCCCATATTCGACCAACCGGTCATCCCCAAGGCTTGCCCGCCACTGTTCTTGCAGCGAGTGTATGCACCCGCCGACACAAGGCTTTCGCAGATTGCGCACAATTTTTGCGAAAGAATTTTCGGCGAAACTGATCACTTGGACAGAAACTTGCAAAGACGAGTGCACCTGACCAAGTGGCCAGGAAAACTAAAACAGAAACAGGTTGTAGGAAGCGTAACGCGCACCGTCGTTTCCCCAACTTGAGATCGATGCCTTCCTGGGAGCACACATGAACAAAGTCTCATCCTTGCTGGTCGCCGGCAGTCTGTTGTTGGGCGCGAGCGCCGCTCAAGCCGATGGTCCACTGATCTGGCAAGACAACAGCGCCACTTACTTGTACGGCCGTGACTTCAAGGTCAACCCGGCCATTCAGCAAACCCTGTCGTTCGAACACGCTAGCGGCTGGACCTTCGGTGACCTGTTCGTCTTCTTCGACCAGATCAACTACAACGGCACCGAAGACTCCAACGCCGGCAAAAACACCTACTACGGCGAAGTCACCCCGCGTTTGTCGTTCAGCAAGATCTTCGATCAGAAAATCGAATTCGGTCCGCTGAAAGACGTGCTGCTGGCCGGCACCTACGAGCGTGGTGAAAACCGCAACCAGAACTACCTGCTCGGCCCAGCGTTCGACTTCAACCTGCCTGGCTTCGACTACTTCCAGCTGAACTTCTACTACCGCAAACCCGACGGCATCACCAAGAACCCGTCCGGCCAGTGGCAGGTTACCCCGGTGTGGTCCTACACCATTCCAGTTGGCAGCTCCGACATCCTGATCGACGGCTACATGGACTGGGTATGGAACAACAAAGACGCCACCAGCAGCCGCCCGAACGACCTGCACGCCAACCTGCACTTCAACCCACAGATCAAGTATGACCTGGGCAAAGCCATGGGCTGGACCGGCGTGAAACACGTGTACGTGGGTGTGGAATACGACTACTGGAAGAACAAGTACGCCATCGACAACGACAGCTTCCTGGGCGACGACATTCTGCGCGGCACCAACCAGAGCGCGATCAACGCCATCATCAAAGTGCACCTGTAAGTCGCACCGGCACCTGCATGTTGGTGCAGGTGCTCGCTTCACCGCTTCACGAATACCTCCTTCTTTGCCCATTGCCGCCCCGTGCGCAATGGGCATTTTTTAGCGACACAGAATTCTGTAGCCCTGATTGACCACAGGGCCAACAAAACTCCCTTGCTGAGACCGTGACATGCAGCCCGAATCCGACAGCAACACCGACCTGATCTACGGCCTTGAAGACCGCCCCGCGCCCGTGCCGGCGTTCTTCGCCGCGTTGCAACATATGCTGGCCAGCTTCGTCGGCATCATCACCCCGCCGCTGGTAATCGGCTCGGTGCTGGGCCTGGCCGCCCACTTGCCGTACCTGATCAGCATGGCCTTGATGGTGTCTGGCGTGGGTACGTTTATTCAGGCGCGCCGCCCGTTCGGCATTGGTGCCGGCATGATCTGCCTGCAGGGCACCAGCTTCGCGTTTCTCGGCGCGATTCTGTCGGCTGGCTTTCTGGTAAAGAGCCGCGGCGGTAGCCCGGAAGACATTCTGGCGATGATTTTCGGCGTGTGCTTTTTCGGCGCCTTCGTGCAGATCGTCTTGAGCCGTATGCTCGGCCAGCTGCGCCGCGTGATCACTCCGTTGGTGACCGGCATCGTCATCACCCTGATCGGCGTCAGCCTGATCAAGGTCGGCGTCACTGACCTCGGCGGTGGCTTCAACGCCCCGGACTTCGGCGCCCCCGGCAACCTCGGCCTCGGTGCCCTGGTGCTGCTGACCATCATCGCCCTGAACCGCTCCAGCCGCCCATGGGTGCGCCTGTCGGCCATCATCATCGGCCTGGCCGTCGGCAGCATCGCCGCCTGGTTTACCGGCAAGCTGGTGCCCCAACCGTTGCCGGATCTGCCGCTGATCAGCTTGCCGATTCCGTTCAAATTCGGCTTCGCCTTCGACTGGACCGCGTTCATTCCGGTGGCGCTGATCTACGTGATCAGCACCATCGAAACCGTGGGCGATCTGACCGCCAACAGCATGCTGTCGCGTGAACCCATCGAAGGCCCGCGCTACCTGGCTCGTTTGAAAGGTGGCGTATTGGGCGACGGCGTCAGCTGCCTGATCGCAGCCACCTTCAGCGCATTCCCCAACACCACCTTTGCGCAGAACAACGGCGTGATTCAAATGACCGGCGTGGCCAGTCGTTACGTGGGTTTGTATATCGGCGTGGTGCTGTTTGCGTTGGGCCTGTTCCCGCTGCTGGGCGCCGTACTGCAACAGATTCCGAAACCGGTACTGGGCGGCGCCACGTTGGTGATGTTCGGTAGCGTGGCCGCTGCTGGCGTGCGCATCCTGGCGCAGAGTTCGTTGGACCGTCGCAGCATGCTGATCATGGCCGCGTCGTTTGGGGTGGGCCTGGGCATTGCGTCGCAACCGACGTTGCTGCACCTGATGCCAAAGCTCGTGCAGAACCTGTTTGATTCGGCGATTACCAGCGGTGGGTTGACCGCCATCATTCTTAATTTGGTGTTGCCGGAAGAGAAGCGTGTTGAGGTGGTGGCAGAGGGAGTGACCGAGTAAAGCCCCTAGCGATTCCTGCCACCTACGAGGCACCTGGGTCCCAGCCTGCGCTGGGACGACGGAGATATTTCGAAGCTCACCGTCATCCCAGCGAAGGCTGGGATCCAGAATCTCGAAGTGGCGTAGGTTGGGTTGAGCGCAGCGAAGCCCAACGCTACACAAAGGCCTGCCTCTACTCGCTATCAAACAGACCGCGCAGAAATTGCACGTAGTGTCTGATAGCGCCGAGCACTTGGAGTCTTGTATATCGTTGGGCTTCGCCGTTGGCTCAACCCAACCTACACATCCAGCTCCAACCTCCCCCCAGCACACCCCGACACACACGGCATGATCCACTGCCCACTGGCCCGTTCGGCATCGCTCAGATACTGATCACGGTGCTCAATCTCACCGCTAACCACAGCGGTCATACACGCTCCGCACATCCCCATCCCGCACGACGTCGGAATGCTTACGCCGACCCGCTCCGCCGCTGCCACCAACGTTTCCCCAGCCTGCACCGTCACACATTTCCCGCTGCGCGCCAGCACCAGCTCCGCCGCTTGCGAGTCGCTCACCACTGGCGCCTGAAAGTGCTCCTGAAACAACGCACTCACCGGCCAGCCGCGCTGGCCCGCCAACCGTTGCACGCTGCTCATAAACCCATCCGGACCACAGGTGTAGAGCTGACTGTCGGCCTGCCACGCGGGCAGATGTTGATCGAGATAAGTGCCCACCTCGGCAGCAGCTAATCCAGTGATCAGACTTACTGCCGGGTCATGACGCAGCTGCTCGATAAACGCGCTATGCGCCGCACTGCGCGCGAAATACAGCAACTGCACCGGCCGCTGCCGGGCGCGGCATTGGCGGTACATGGCCAACAACGGCGTTACGCCAATCCCCGCCGCCACCAAAACCACCGGCCCAGTGCCCGGCTGCAAGGGAAACAAATTACGCGGCGCGCTCACGCGCAGGCGGTCGCCCACGCGCAATTGCTGATGCAACCAGCGCGAGCCGCCGCGTGAGTCGTCGGCATGTTTGATCGCCAAGCGCACGCAGCCTTCATCGGCCAGGTTGGTCAGCGAATACTGGCGCACCACGCCGCTGCCCATTTGCACATCCACATGGGCGCCGGGCTCCCAGCTGAAGGGCAACGGGCTGGCGTCGGCCATGCACAGTTCGACGGCAAGAATGCCTTCGGCTTCTTCGCGCAGACCGCGGGTTTTCATTTCTACCCAGCTCATCGACGGACTCCGGCACGGCGCTGCAATTCCAGCACGGCGGCGCTGGCCTGACGGCTCAGCTCCATCAGGTCCAGCCCGGGCACCTGGTCATCGGCCACTACGCGGCGGCCGCCCACCAGCAAGGCGCGCAAGTTGGCGCGGCCACCACTGGCAACTGGTCCGATGGCCATATCGTGCAGGCCGAAATAGCGTGGATCGTCGAGGCGGTAGATGGCGATATCGGCGGCCTTGCCGACCTCGATGGTGCCCAGATCAGTCAGGCCCAATACCTGCGCGCCACCGGCCGTACCCCAACGCACCACGTCTTCGATACTGGCCGCGTCAGCGCCGCCCTCGAACTGGCCTCCGGCATATTTGGGCTGGGCCAATTCGCCTTTGCGCGCCCGCTGCAACAGCCAGGCGGCGTGGGTTTCGGAGAGCATATCGGCGGCCTCGTTGGAGGCAGCGCCGTCGACACCAATGGAGATCGGCACGCCGGCGGCTTCGAGCTCCGGCAGGTTGGCGATGCCGCTGCCCAGGCGCCCGTTGCTTTGCGGGCAATGGGCAATGCCGGTGCCGGTCTGGCCGAGCAGCTGGATTTCTTCAGGCAGCAGTTTCACCAGATGGGCGAACCAGACGTCCGGGCCGAGCCAGTCCTGCTCGGCGCAGAACTGCACCGGGGTCATGCCGAACTTGGCTTTGGCGGCGTCCAGATAATCCACGGTTTCGGAAAGGTGACTGTGCATGCGCAACCCAAGCTTGCGCGCCACCTGAGCGGTCTCGCGCAGTTCGGCCGGCGTGGTGGAATGCAGGGTGGTGGTCGGCGCCATGACAATACGTCGCAAAGCATCGCCGGCCGGGTCGTGGTACAGCGCGGTCAGGCGTTCGACATCGGCCAGGTAGGCATCCAGTTTTTCCGGGCGCAGGGCTTGCGGCAGGTCTGCTTCCAGTTGCCGGGTCTGGGTGCCGCCGCCACGGCAGAGCACAAGCCGCAGGCCCAGGGCGTCGGCTTCCTCGAACAGAATCGCCGCACTGTCGAACGGCATGCCGGGGTAGTACAGGTAATGGTGGTCGGCGACGGTGGCGCAACCGGAGCGCACCAATTCCAGCAAACCGATGCGCGCAGCCAAGCGAAAACTGTGCTCGTCGAAAGCGCCGCGAAAGCGATACGGGGTCGCGGCGAGCCACGGGGTAAGCGTCTGGTTCAAGCCATCGGGCTCGCCCTTGAGCAGCGATTGAAACAGGTGGTGATGGGTGTTGATCCAGGCCGGATACACCACGCAATCGCGGGCATCAATCTGTGCCTCGCCGGGTTGCGGGTCGAGGTGGCCGATGGCGGCAATGCGCCCATCGACCACGCGGATATCCGGGCCGGCATGGCGGGCCTCAGCGCCGCGTTTGCCGGTCAGGATGGCGTTGGCGTTGCGGATCAGCCAGGTGGTGTTGGCAGTCATTGAGTTCACTCCAAAATCTTCGATCATCGAGGCTGAAGCCTCTCCCACAGGGTCAGGTGTTCCCATGTAGGAGAGGCTTCAGCCTCGAGCTTTTAGCCCTGCTCACTCTCATGCCAATGCCCAAGGCTATACCGGGCCAATGCCGCCATCAGGCTAAACAGCAGCACACCGGTCAGGGCAATCAACACCAAGGCAGCAAACAAACGCGGAATATTCAACTGAAAGCCAGCCTGCAGAATCTGATACGCCAGGCCCGCCCCGGTGCCGCCCGTGCCGGCAACAAACTCCGCCACCACTGCACCAATCAACGCCAGGCCACTGGCAATTCGCAGCCCGCCAAAGAAGTACGGCAAGGCACTGGGAATACGCAAGCGCACCAGCGTTTGCCAGCGGCTCGCGCGGTTCAGACGGAACAAGTTGAGCAGCCCCGGATTGACGCTGCGCAGGCCCAGCACGGTGTTGGAAATTACCGGGAAAATCGCCACCAGCGTCGCGCAGATCACCAGCGCCAGCGTAGCGTTGCTGCACCAGATAATGATCAGCGGCGCGATGGCGACCACCGGGGTGACCTGCAACAGAATGGCGTAGGGAAACAGGCTGGCTTCGATGATGCGGCTTTGCACAAAGAGGAACGCGGCCAGAACCCCGAGCACCACGGCGAGGGCGAACGACAGGAAGGTGATTTTCAGGGTGACCCACAGAGCACCGAGCAGCATCGGGCCGTCGGTGATCAGCGTGCGGCCGATGTCGGCGGGGCTCGGCACCAGATAGACCGGGACCTTGAGTGCCACGCACAGCAGTTGCCAGAGGCCGAGTAATACGGCGCCGACCAGGACCGGGGCGAGGATGTTTTGCACGGTGGGGTTGGAGAGCCAGGGTTGTTGGGTCATGGGGTTTCTCCCGTAATGGCGGTGATTAAAAGCGGCCCTCTCCCCAGCCCTCTCCCGCAAGCGGGAGAGGGGGCAGATTGCGGCTTGTCTCCCCTCTCCCGTTTACGGGAGAGGGGCCGGGGGAGAGGGTTGGCTGCAACGAATATCTCGCTCATCAATGCCCACCCTCCCCATTCGCTTCCACCAACAACGCCGACAACCGCGCGCATTGCTCAATAAACCCCGCCGACATTCGAAACGCTTCATCGCGCTCCGCCGGCCCTTCGATCTTCACATCGGCAATCACCCGCCCCGGCCGCGCGCCCATTACCACCACCCGTGACGACAAAAACACCGCCTCGTAAATGCTGTGGGTCACGAACACCACGGTCAGATCGCGCCGCGCCCACAGTTGGCGCAGGTCGCTGTCCAACCGGTTGCGGGTGAACTCATCCAGCGCGCCGAATGGCTCATCCATCAGCAGCAAATTGGGTTCGGTCGCCAACGCGCGGGCAATGGAGGCACGCATCTGCATACCGCCGGACAACTCACGCGGGTACACGCCGCCGAATTTCCCCAACCCAACCAACTCCAACGCGGCCTGCACCCGTGGTGCACTTTCGGCGCGGTCGAGGCGCATCAAGTCCAACGGCAGACGCACGTTGTCGGCCACCTTGGCCCACGGCATCAGCGTGGCTTCCTGAAACACCATCGCCAGCTTTTGCTGCGCGCTGTCGCTATTGATTTCTCCCTTGCCCCACCAACGCACATGCCCCGCCGACGGTTCTTCCAACCCGGCAAACATTTTCAGCAAGGTGCTCTTGCCGCAGCCGGACGGGCCGAGCAGCGAGACAAACTCGCCACGGCCAATTTCCAGTTTCATTTTCTGCAGCGCATGGGTGCCGTTGCCGTAGGTTTTCTCCACCTGATTGGCCAACAGCACGGGCGGCTCTTCGCTCACCGGCAGGTTAAAGGCGGCGTTCATAGCGGCGTTCCCAATGGGCGGAATTGCTCCTCTTCGCCGTGCTTTTGCAGCAGCTCGAACAGCATCTTGCGCATGATCAGACCGGGCTTGTCCGACTCCATATGAAACTCCACACGCCGGCGCGTATCGACGCAGGCGTCGTAGTCGGTGGCCTCGAGAATCTCTTTGTCTTCCAGGGTGATCGGCGCATCCCAGGCGATCAGCTCTTCGGTGCTGCACGCCTCTTCGCTGTCGTTGCGGTACAGCCACTGCACCAGCTGAATGCGCTTGTCATCGATGGGCGTCGCGCAGTTGTAGATGATGTGGTGCAGGCCGCTGTCGGGGTAGGTGCAGCCGAAGCGGCGCACGAACGGCAGGTGCCAGCGGTTGAACAGGTGGCGCGTGGTGGTGGGTGCGTCGGTGCCGGTCACGCGGTGGCCGCCCGGTGGGTTGTTGATCGGCACGATGGTTTCGGCCTCAAAACCCCACTCGTTTTGCTCGAGCAAATACTTGGACGGCTTGGGCTGGCTGAGCATGCCGAAGTTGGCTTTGTGCACGAAGCTGAAGTGCGAGTTATCGAAGGAGTTCTCCATAAACCGCAGCGGGCTGGTTTGCCATTCTTCGTAGAACTGGAAGATGCGCCGGTACTGCGGCTGGCCTTCTTCGTCGAAGTGCGGAATCGGTTGCAGCGGGTCGCCGAGGCACACCCACACGTAGCCGTATTTTTCCTGGCAGTGGTAGGCCTCGGTGCGCGCGCCAGCGGGAATCGGGGCGTTGTCGGCTTGCTGCGGAATGCACACGCAGGCACCGCTCTGGTCGTAGCGCCAGCCGTGGTAGCCACAGACGATCACGCCGTCATCGACCCAGCCTTTGGACAATTGCGCGGTGCGGTGGCAGCAGCGGTCGGCCAGGGCGACCGGGCCTTCCTTGCCCATGAACAGTACGAGGCGCTCGTTCAGCAAGGTGAATGGTTTAGGGCCGTCGGCCAGCATGCTCACGGGCATCAGGGCATACCAGAAGCGGCGCAGCACGGGTTGTTGGGTTACAAGCATGGCGGGTTCCTCATCGGATCTTTTTTGCGTCCACGCTCTACGGCGGGACGTCTCAACGTTCTTACTGGGCAGCGACTTCAGCGGCAGACGGCAGCACTTTCAGCTCGCGCACAAAGCGGGTGTCGTAGGCTTTTTTCCAGTCGGTGTCGGCGCTCAGCAGGTTGGCCTGAACCATAAAGTCACGGGTCGCCTGCCAGCGGGCGTCGGTCATGGTGCCGATGCCTTGGGTCTGCGCATCGCCGCCTTCCACCAGGTGGTATTCCTTCAGCTTGGCCACGCCCCAGCTAAGCAATTCGTCGTTCATGCTCGGGTTGTCTTGCTTGATCAGCTCGTTGGCGGCAGCGGGTTCGGCCAGGTAGCTTTTCCAGCCTTCCATGCTGGCTTTGACAAAGCGTTGCAGCACTTCGGGGCGGTCGGCGATCACGTCCTGGCGAGTGACCAAGGTGGAGCCGTAGGGTGGGTAGCCGGCATCGGCGAACAGGAAGAAGTTGGCTTTCTCACCGGCCTTTTGCGCCTGGAACAACTCCGAGGTCGGGTAGCCCTGTTGCGCGGTATTGGCGTCGGCGAAGAACGGCTGCAGGTTGAAGGTGTACGGACGGGCCTGGGCATCGGTAAAGCCGTATTTGCCTTTCAGCCATGGCCACCAGGTGGTTTGCCCGGAGGTGGAGACGAGGATTTTCTTGTCCTTGAGGCCGTCGAGTGCGGTGACATCGGCGTGGGTCAGCATGCCCTGCGGGTCACCCTGGAACGGCGCGCCAATGGCTACCACCGGCAAGCCTTGCTGCACGCTGGCGAGCACTTGCAGGTCGTAGTTGATGATGACATCGGCCTGCTTGTTCAGGAGCAGTTGCATGCCGTTGACCTGCGGGCCGCCCATGCGGATTTCCACATCCAGGCCGTTGGCCGCGTAAATGCCCTTGGCCTTGGCCTGGTAGAAACCGCCTTGCTCGGCCTGGGCGTACCAGGAGGTGAGCAGCACGATTTTGTCGTTGGCCTGCACACTGAAGCTCAGCAGGATAGAAGCGATGGAACCCAAGGCGATGCGTGTTTTCATTTTTGGTTCTCTCTTGAGGAGGACACATAGAAAGCCGCGCCCAACGCAAAACGCGCAGGGCTGCGAGGGAAACCGGAAGGGCTGCTGGAAACGGAAAATGCACGGCAACGAGAAACCGACAGGACGATGCCTGTGGGTTGAAGCGTCATGATGGAAGCTGAAAAACGGTTCATGGCTGACGTCTCTCTCGTCCAGGCGTTTGCCAGGATCAAGCACCCGAAAACCGGGTGTGCGACCGGGTGGCCGCAAGAGCAATGTCCTACGTCGAATGAACTGCCTCGACGCTAACCGCTTCTACTCGGAAGAGGTCTCTGCAGAGGCTGTGCCAACCTGAGTGAAAGGCTGATTTCAGCGGGCTTTGTTGACCGATGGGACAGCTGCCAGCGGCACGCTGCGGCCTCAAAACCGCGCACAACGCCCACAAACGCGCACAACGACGGTGCACCGCCTGCACTGAACGCGACATCCGCGGTTTTTTCTGCGTCGTGCGCTTGTAAGCGAGCTGCCGCCTGGGTTATCAGTGCACAGGCTCCCCACACTCAACGGTTCGGTTGTAGTTATGAACTTCGAAGTCCCCGCGCACACCGCCAAAAACACCGGCAAACCGGCCGGTCGTATTCGCCAGAAAAACGAAGAAGCGATTCTGGCTGCCGCCGAAGAAGAGTTCGCTCGGCACGGTTTCAAAGGCACCAGCATGAACACCATTGCGCAGACCGTCGGCCTGCCCAAAGCCAACCTGCATTACTACTTCAGCAACAAGCTGGGGCTGTATCTGGCGGTGCTGAGCAATATCCTCGAGCTGTGGGACAGCACCTTCAACGCCCTGACCGCCGAGGATGACCCGGCGGTGGCCATGGCCGCGTATATCCGCGCCAAGATGGAGTTCTCGCGGCGCCAGCCGCTGGCCTCGAAGATCTTCGCCATGGAAGTGATTGGTGGCGGCGAGTGCCTGACCGAGTACTTCAACCAGGACTACCTGACCTGGTTCCGCGGCCGTGCCGCCGTGTTCGAAGCCTGGATTGCCGCCGGCAAGATTGACCCCGTAGACCCGGTGCACCTGATCATTCTGCTGTGGAGCAGCACCCAGCATTACGCCGACTTCAACCAGCAGGTGTGCCGCCTCACCGGGCGTAAAAAGCTCGCCAAGGAAGACTTCGTGGTCGCCAGCGACACCCTGATCCACATCATCCTCAAAGGCTGCGGGCTCACGCCGCCAAGCGCCTGATGCCGTTTAGCCTTACCCAGCCTTGCGAGTTTCGCGAGGACATCAAAAAAAGCCGTTTCCTCACCTTGGCTGCGCCCATCACCAGCGCGGCTGAGGCGCACGCGTTTATCGACGCGAATAGCGACCTGGCTGCCACCCATAACTGTTGGGCGTGGAAGGTCGGCCAGCAATACCGTTTTAGCGACGACGGCGAACCCAGCGGCACGGCCGGCCGCCCGATACTGGCCGCCATCGAAGGGCAAGACTGCGACCAAGTGGTGGTGCTGGTAATTCGCTGGTACGGCGGTATTCAGCTGGGCACCGGCGGATTGGCCCGCGCTTATGGCGGCGGGGCGAGCAAGTGTTTGCAGGCCGGCGAGCGGGTGGAGCTGGTTAGCCGCGTGAGCTGCGCATGCCACTGCCAGTTTGCGGAATTGCCGCTGCTTAAATCACGGTTGGGCGAGTTGGAAGCGCTGCTGGAAAGCGAGCAGTACGACGGCGAAGGGGCGCAGGTGCAGATCGCGCTTCCCGAGGCGCGGTTTGCCGAGTTGCAGAAGTTGCTCGCAGACATCAGCCGGGGCCGCATCGTGCTGACTCAGCCAAAACGCTGCCCCCCGTAGGATGGGTAGAGCCATAGGCGAAACCCATCGTTACGCGAATCGATGGGTTTCGCTGCGCTCTACCCATCCTACAAAATTATTTCCTCTCTGAACTCTGCTTTCTGACCCACTGGCCAAGTTTTTGCTTATGTCTGCCTCAGTTGTCTTTTTCTGAGTCAGTGACCATGTCCAGTTCCCCTCCTGTTCCGCGCTTGCAGTTGCAAGGCATCACCAAGCGCTACCCCGGCTGCCTGGCCAACGACCGTATCGACCTGAGTATCCAGCCTGGGGAAATCCATGCGTTGCTGGGCGAAAACGGTGCGGGCAAAAGTACGTTGATGAAGATCATCTACGGCGTCACCCAGCCCGACAGCGGTAGCGTGATCTGGCACGGCGAGGCGCTGAAAATGCGCGATCCCGCCATGGCCCGCAATTTGGGCATCGGCATGGTGTTCCAGCATTTCTCGCTGTTCGAAACCCTGACCGTGGCCGAGAACATCGCCCTGGCCATGGGTGCCGATGCTGGTACACCCAAGCAGCTGGAGCCGAAAATTCGCGACGTGTCGCAGCGCTACGGCATGGCCCTGGAGCCACACCGCCTGGTGCACAGCCTGTCGATTGGCGAACGCCAGCGCGTGGAGATCGTTCGCTGCCTGATGCAAGACATCAAGCTGCTGATTCTCGACGAGCCCACCTCGGTGCTCACCCCACAGGAGGCCGATGAACTGTTCGCCACGCTGCGCCGTCTGGCCGCCGAGGGCTGCAGCATTCTGTTTATCAGCCACAAGCTCGGCGAAGTGCGCGCGCTGTGCCAGAGCGCCACCGTGCTGCGCGGCGGGCGGGTGTCGGGCCACTGCGTGCCGGCCGAGTGCTCGGACCTGGAGCTGGCCAAGCTGATGGTCGGCGATGCCGAGGGGCTGGAAAGCAGTTACCCGAAAGTCAGCGGCGGCCGTGTGCGCTTGCGCGTGGACGACCTCAGCTGGCACAACATCGACCCGTTCGGCACCTCACTCACCAGCCTGCGCCTTGAAGTACGCAGCGGTGAAATCGTCGGTATCGCCGGCGTCGCCGGTAACGGTCAGGACGAGTTGCTGGCCTTGCTCAGCGGTGAAGTGCGCTTGCCCCGTGGCGAGCGTGAACGCATCAGCCTCGACGATCATCCCATCGCCAACCTGTATCCCGATGCCCGTCGCGCTCGTGGCCTGGCATTTGTGCCGGCCGAGCGCTTAGGCCATGGCGCGGTGCCGGATATGTCGCTCTCCGATAACGCCCTCCTCACCGCCTTTCAACAAGGCTTGCTGAGCAAGGGCCTGATCAAGCGCGCCAAGGTGCTGGCCTTTGCTGAGGAAATCATTCAGCGCTTTGCGGTGAAAACCCCGAATGCCGAAGCACCGGCGCGCAGTTTGTCGGGCGGCAATTTGCAGAAATTCATTCTCGGCCGGGAAATCATGCAGCAGCCCAAACTGCTGGTGGCCGCGCACCCGACCTGGGGCGTGGACGTCGGCGCGGCGGCGGCAATTCACCGGGCACTGATTGCCCTGCGTGATGCCGGCGCGGCGATTCTGGTGATCAGCGAAGACTTGGACGAGCTACTCCAGATCAGCGACCGCATCGGCGCATTGTCCAGCGGCAGCCTGTCGCCACTGGCCGCCACTGCCGGCACCACGCCGGCCGACGTCGGCCGCTGGATGGCCGGCCAATTTGCGCCCCAGGCGCCTCACCTTTCCACCGGGGCCGGCGCTAGCAGCGCTGCCACCCTGAGCTGACGGAGCACCCCATGTTGTTATCTTTGGAACCGCGCGGCCAGCAGTCGCGCGCCATGCTCTGGCTGTCACCGTTGCTGGCCGCCGTGCTCACGCTGACGTGCGGCTCGTTGCTGTTTTTGCTGTTGGGCCTGTCGCCCGCGCTCACCCTGCATACCCTGTTGATCGCACCGATCAGCGATTGGTACGGGGTGTCGGAGCTACTCGTCAAAGCGTTGCCGATTCTGCTCTGTGCCCTGGGCCTGGCTGTGGCGTATCAGGCGCGTATCTGGAACATCGGCGCGGAAGGCCAACTGCTGCTCGGCGCGTTGGCCGGCAGTGCGGTGGCGGTAAATATCATCGACTGGGAAAGCCGCTGGGCGCTGGTCTGGGTACTGGCCGCCGGCACCTTTGCAGGGGCGGCCTGGGGCGGGCTCACGGCGTGGCTGCGTACGCAGTTCAACGCCAACGAAATCCTCACCAGCATCATGCTCAATTACATCGCGCTGAACCTGTTGCTGTACTTCGTTCACGGCCCGTTGAAAGACCCCGAAGGCTACAACTTTCCCCAGTCGGCCATGTTCGGTGATATGGCGCGCTTGCCGCTGCTAAGCGACGACGGCCGCCTGCATGCCGGCATCTATTTCGCCTTGCTGGCGTTGGTGGTGATCTGGGTATTGCTGCAGAAAAGCTTCCTCGGTTTTCAGATCAAGGTGCTGGGGCTCGACCGCCGCGCGGCCGGGTTTGTCGGTTTTCGCGAGAAGAGTCTGGTGTGGTTTGCGTTGTTGGTAAGCGGGGCGCTGGCGGGGCTCGCCGGGGTCAGCGAAGTGGCCGGGCCGATTGGCCAGCTGGTGCCGCAGGTGTCGCCGGGTTACGGCTATGCGGCGATTACCGTGGCCTTTCTCGGGCGCCTCAATCCACTGGGTATCGTGTTCGCCAGCTTGCTGATGGCGCTGCTGTATATCGGTGGTGAAAGCGCGCAACTCAGCCTCAACTTGCCGCAGGCGATCACCCAGTTGTTCCAAGGGATGATGCTGTTTTTCCTGCTGGCGTGTGACGTGTTGATTTTGTATCGGCCGCGGGTGAAGGCGGTTTGGAAGAAGCGCTTGGTGGTGAAAGAGGCGCTCGTCTGAAGACCGCTCCCTCTCCCCCGCCCTCTCCCCAAGGGGAGAGGGGGTCAGACCTCACGCGGTTTGGCTCCCCTCGCCCGCCTGCGGGAGAGGGGCTGGGGGAGAGGGCCGCTTTTCGCTGGCAACAACAATTTTGCGGAGCAACACCCGATGGATCTCGACCTGTTAAGCAATATCCTCTTCGCCATGGCCCGCACCGGCACGCCGTTGCTGCTGGTGGCCCTGGGCGAATTGATCTGTGAGAAAAGTGGGGTTCTGAACCTCGGCCAGGAAGGCATGATGCTGTTCGGCGCCGTGGTGGGTTTTATCGTCGCCTTCAGCACCGGCAGCCTGTGGCTGGGCGTGCTGATGGCCGTCGCGGCGGGCATGTTGTTGTCGCTGTTGTTCGCCGCGGTTGCCCTGGGCTTTAACGCCAATCAGGTGGCCACCGGTTTGGCGCTCACCATCTTCGGTGTCGGACTTTCCTCCTTTATCGGCGCCGCCTGGGTGGGTAAACCCCTGGCCGGTTTCGAGCCGCTGGCGATTCCGCTGCTCAGCGAAATCCCGCTGATCGGGCGCATGCTGTTTGCTCAGGATGCGTTGATCTACCTGTCGTTCGCGCTGTTCGCGGTGGTGGCCTGGGTGCTGCTGAAAAGCCGCATCGGCCTGATCATCCAGGCCGTCGGCGAAAACCCCGACGCCGCCAGCGCCATGGGCCTGCCGGTGCTGCGGGTACGCACATTGGCGGTGATGTTCGGCGGCGCCATGGCCGGTTTGGCGGGTGGCTATCTGTCGCTGGCCTACACGCCGATGTGGGCGGAAAACATGACCGCCGGCCGCGGCTGGATCGCCCTGGCGCTGGTGGTGTTTGCCAGCTGGCGGGTGTTCCGTGTGCTGCTGGGTGCGTACCTGTTCGGCTTGGCCAGCATCATTCATCTGGTGGCGCAGGGCGTTGGTTTGTCGGTGCCGTCCAACCTGCTGGCGATGCTGCCGTATGTGGCGACCATTCTGGTGTTGGTGCTGCTGTCGCGCGATGCGATCAAGACCCGCCTGTTTGCACCGGTGTCGCTGGGTAAGCCGTGGCAGCCGGGGCACTAGCAACAGGATGGGTAGAGCCGCAGGCGAAACCCATCAACCCGCGCCAAACACCAACCCCACCACTGCGCCACCCGCCAACAACCACAGCGGGTGCCATTTGGTGAACACATCCAGCCCCGCCACCACCGCCACAATCACTGCCAATAGCCAGGTGGTAGCGGTGGCTTGCACCAGCAGCAAGGCGCTGGCGGCCACCAGGCCGATGGTGACGGGCACCAACCCCATCTGCACATAACCGCGCCATGGGTGGTCCTTGAAGCGGGTCCACAGGTGCAGCACAAACATGGTGATCAGTGACGACGGGCCGAACTTGGCCAGCGACGCCACCAGCATTCCGCTCCACCCCGCCACATGCCAGCCAATCAGCGGCACCACCATCATATTTGGCCCCGGCGCCGCCCGCGCTAACGCGAACAGCGCGCCGAAGTCGGCGGCGGTCATCCACTGATGCACATCCACCACCTGGCGCTGCATTTCCGGCAGCACGGTGTTGCCGCCGCCAAAGGCCAGCAGGGAAAGCTGGGTAAAAATCAGCGCCAGGGCGAACAGGGTTTCGTTCATGGCGCGCGCCTCGCGGCCAGCAAAATGCTCAGCGGGGTAATCAGCAACATGGCCCACAACAGCGGCATATGCAGCAGGCCCAGCGCGGCGAAAGCCAGCAGGGCAATGGCTATCGCCTGGGGTTTGCCGCGCAGCGGTTTGAGCATCTTGATCGCCATCGCCACCATCAGGCCGGCCGCCGCCGCAGCTAAGCCGGCGAACAGATGGCGTACCTGGGCGTCATCGTGGAAGCGCTCGTAGATCACCCCCAGGCCAATGACGATGGCGGTCGGTCCGGCGATCAAGCCGAGCATGGCGGCCATCGCCCCGCTAAACCCGTGGAAGCGCATGCCCATGGCCACCGACAGGTTGATGATATTGCCGCCGGGCAGGAACTGGCACAGGCCCAGCAGCTCGGTGAATTCTTCGTCGGTCAGCCAGTGCAGGCGCTCAACCAGCGCGCGGCGCGCCAGGGGCAAGGCGCCGCCGAAGGAGGTGAGGCCGAGGCTGAGAAAGCCGAAAAACAGGTCGCGGCGGCGGGGGCGATTGATGGGGACGTCTTCCACGGTGGGATCCTTGGAATGCAGGAAGACGGGATTATAAGCATTGGATAGCGCCCTAAGGGTTCCGCCAACTGCACTGCATTCAAGATTCTGGATCCCCGCCTGCGCGGGGATGACGGGTGTCTCTCTAACACCCCCGTCATTCCTGCGCAGGCAGGAATCCAGAATTTAGAGCCGGGCGCAGATGGCAGGTGCCGCACTGCACCAGATCACAGCGCGCCAATTCAGCCGTGCACCAACAGCGCTCTTCACATCCAGCGGAGAAAAACCGAAGGTCGCGTTTTTAAGCGTTTACACCGGTTAATTGTCCAGTTGGTCAATTTTTTGCAATCCAGATGGCAGCAACTCAAAAGAACAACGACACACACCACTGGAGCTTCATTCGCTATGCAGAAAAAAATGAAAAAGCCCCTGCTGCGGACCCTGATCGCCGCACTCGGTTTTAGCGCCACGCTGGGCGCTTCGGCGGCTGATCCGCTGAAAGTCGGTTTCGTATACATCGGCCCGGTGGGCGACCACGGCTGGACTTACCAGCACGAGCAAGGCCGCAAGGAAATGGCAGCAGCGCTGGGCGACAAGGTCGACACCAGCTTCGTGGAAAACGTGCCTGAAGGCGCCGACGCCGAGCGCGTAATCCGCAATATGGCCAAGAGCGGCTACAAGCTGATTTACACCACCTCGTTCGGCTACATGAACCCAACCCTGAAAGTGGCCAAGCAATTCCCTGGCGTGATCTTCGAACACGCCACCGGCTACAAGCAGGACAAGAACATGGGCACCTACCTGGCGCGCACCTATGAAGGTCGCTACGTCGGTGGTTTCCTCGCGGCGAAAATGACCAAGACCAAAAAGGTCGGCTATGTCGCCTCGTTCCCGATTCCGGAAGTGATCCGCGACATCAACGCCATCCAACTGGCCCTGGACAAGTACAACCCCGGCACCGAAATGAAAGTGGTGTGGGTGAACTCCTGGTTCGATCCGGGCAAAGAGTCCGACGCTGCCAACGCCTTGATCGACCAAGGCGTCGACGTGGTGTTCCAGCACACCGACAGCCCGGCACCGATTCAAACTGCTGAGCGCCGCGGCGTGTACTCGGTGGGCTACGCCTCCGACATGGCCCACTTCGGCCCGAAAGCGGTACTGACCTCCATCGTCAACGACTGGGGCCCGCACTACATCAAGTCGACCCAGGCCGTGCTCGATGGCACCTGGAAACCGCAGGACTACTGGGGCGGTCTGGCTGACGGCACCGTCAAATTGCCAATCAGCGATATCGTGCCGGCTGACGTGAAAACCGAAGCCGAGAAGATCATTGCCGATATCAAATCCGGCGCCTTCCACCCGTTCACTGGCCCGATCAAGGACCAGACCGGCGCGGTTAAAATCCCCGCTGGCGTAGTCGCCACCGAAGCTGAACTGGCGTCGATGAACTACTACGTAGAAAACGTCAAAGCTGAACTGCCTAAGTAAGTACTATCGCTATAAGTACTGTCGCAATCCGGGGGCACCCGAACGGTGCCCCTTTTTACATCTGCTATCTGTGCCGTCCCTGCTGAAGCGCTCAGCAGAACCGCCTCTTCGCTATGGGTACGAGAAGACTCAAAGCAACACACTTCTTGGAGCCACCATGCCCAATTCATTGCCCCTTATTGATATCGCCCCCCTCTACCAGGACGACGACGCCGGTTGGCTGAACGTGGCCAATCAGATCGACGCCGCGTGCCGCGAGTGGGGCTTTTTCTATATCAAGGGTCACCCCGTCAGCCCTGAACGCATCGACGATTTGCTGCACGCGGCAAAAACCTTTTTCGCCGCCAGCGAAGCAGAAAAACTGCGCATCGATATCACCCAGAGCGAACACCATCGCGGCTACGGCGGCATCGCCACCGAGCAGCTGGACCCAAGCAAGCCGAGTGACCTGAAAGAAACCTTCGACATGGGCTTTCATATGCCCGCCGATCACCCCGAAGTGCTGGCCGGCAAACCGCTGCGCGGTCCCAACCGCCACCCCGACCAACTGGGTTGGCAGGCGTTGATGGAGCAGCACTACAGCGATATGCAGGAACTGGCCAAAACCCTGCTGCGCGCCATGACGATTGCCCTGGGCATCGAGCGCGACTTTTTCGATGTGCGCTTCAATGAGCCCATCAGCGTACTGCGCATGATCCACTACCCGCCGCGCCACACTGCCAGCAGCGCCGAGCAGCAAGGCGCCGGCGCGCACACCGATTACGGCTGCATCACCTTGCTGTACCAGGACGATGCCGGCGGCTTGCAGGTGCAGAACGTGCAGGGCGAATGGATCGATGCGCCGCCCATTGCCGGCAGCTTTGTGGTGAACCTCGGCGACATGATGGCGCGCTGGAGCAACGACCGGTACAAGTCTACGCCGCACCGGGTAATCAGCCCGCTGGGGGTGGATCGCTACTCCATGCCGTTCTTCGCCGAGCCGCACCCGGATACGGAAATCAGCTGTTTGCCGGGCTGCTCGGATGCGAGCAATCCGCCGAAGTATCCGGCCACCACCAGCGTTGAGTATTTGCTGTCGCGGTTTGCCGATACGTATGCCTATCTCCGTGAAGAAGAAGCGGGTTAAGCCGCACATCAAAAGCATCGAGGCTGAAGCCTCTCCCACAAAAAACGCACACCTGTGGGAGAGGCTTCAGCCTCGAGCTTTTCTCAGCCGCACCACCCATCCCCCGCTATGCTAGGTCCCCTACCCTTTCAAACAGGAGCCGGACATGGCACAGGCAAAATCCGCATTGATCATTGGCGCCTCGCGCGGCCTCGGGCTGGGCTTGGTGCAGCAGCTGCACGCCGATGGCTGGCATGTGACGGCGAGCGTTCGTAGCCAGGCTGGCGTCGAGGCACTGCAGGCGTTGCCTGGCGTGAAAATCGAGCAGCTGGATATCAACGACGGCGCGCAGGTCAGCGCCTTGCAGCAACGCCTGGAAGGGCAGACTTTCGACCTGCTGTTTGTCAACGCAGGCGTCTCCGGGCCATCTCATCAGTCAGTGGAAGAAGCGACCATTGAGGAACTCGGCCAACTCTTTATGACCAACGCGATTGCGCCGATTCGTCTGGCGCAGCGTTTGGTTGCTCAGGTTAAAAAGCCTACTGGCGTGCTGGCCTTTATGAGCTCGATTCTGGGCAGCGTGGCCATTCCCGAAGGCAACACCATGGCGCTGTACAAGGCCAGCAAGGCGGCCCTGAACTCGATGACCAACAGCTTTGTGTGCGAGCTGGAGGACAGCCGCATCACCGTGCTGTCACTGCACCCGGGCTGGGTGAAAACCGATATGGGCGGTGACGGTGCGACGCTGGATATCGCAACCAGCTGCAAAGGGCTGGTGGCGCAGATTAATGCGCAGGCGGGGAAAGGGGGGCATCGGTTTATTGATTACCAGGGGGAGAGTATTGCCTGGTAAGGGGTGATTGATGGGTTTCGCTGCGCTCTACCCATCCTACGATGAACCGTAGGATGGGTAGAGCGCAGCGAAACCCATGCTGTGCGCGGTTACAAGCCAATAAACGTCAGCATCAAAAACGTCGCAAACAACGCAAAGTGCGTCATCCCTTCAATGGCATTGGTCTCCCCGTCGTTCAGGTTGATGGCCGCCACGATCAAGGTGATAAAAATCATCACAGACTGAATCGGCGTCATCGCCATCATGAACGGCTGGCCGGTATACAGCGCGATGCCTTCCATCACCGGCACGGTCAGAATCACCGTCGACAGCGACGCGCCCAATGCGATGTTCACCACCGATTGCATGCGGTTGGCCATCGCCGCGCGCAAGGCGGTAAGAATTTCCGGTGCTGCGGAAATGGCCGCCACCAGCAAGGCGGCCAATACCGGCGGCGCGCCGGTGCCTTCCAGCCCCAGGTCCAGCGCCTTGGACATCACCTCCGCCAACGCACCAATCACGATGACGCCCAGCACCAACATGCTGATGGAAAACGTCTTGCTGTCGTGCTGTTCCTCTTCGGGATTGACCCGACGTTTTTCCGGGTAGCTGTAGCTGAAGAAATAACTGTGCGGGCCGACCTGCATACGCAGAAACAGGGCGTAGAGCATGATCATCATGACGATGGTGAACGCCGAATAGGCCTTCCATGAGGCCTCGGGCACAAACTCCGGCACCACCATGGAAATGCCCATGGCGGTGAGGATCATCACGCTGTAACTCTTGGCCGAGTCGTCGTTGTAGGGCTGCTCGCCGTGCTTGATGCCGCCCAGCAGCGCGGCCAGGCCGAGGATGCCGTTGATATCGAGCATCACCGCCGAATAGATGGTGTCGCGCACCAGGGTTGGCGAGGCTTCGTTGCTCATCATGATGGCCAGCACCACCACTTCCACCAGCACGGCGGCCAGGGTGAGGATCATGGTGCCGTAGGGGTCGCCAACTCGGTGGGCCAACAGCTCGGCATGGTGCGCCACGCGCATCGAGGCGCAGATGATGGCGCCCACCAGCAGCAGCGCGCCGACCAACGCCACCATTTGCCCCGAATGCAGCAGCATATGTTCCAGCGGGTAGGCGATGGCCACCGCCACAATGGCGATCAGCAGCAGTTTTTCGTCTTTGAGGTGGGCAAGCATCGGGGTTGGCAGTCCATGGCAACAAAATGTTGCAGCAGCTTAAGCGGCTCGGCTGCCACTGCCAACCGTAAGCGGCAAGAGGATTGCAGGGGATTCTGTCTTCCTGGTCAGCTAAACTAGCCGGCAGTTTTCTTTTACTAGGTGTTTATTCATGTACGACTGGCTCAATGCTTTGCCCAAGGCCGAACTGCACCTGCACCTCGAAGGCTCGCTGGAGCCCGAGCTGTTGTTCACCCTGGCCGAACGCAACAAGATCGCCCTGCCGTGGAACGATGTGGAAGCGCTGCGCAGCGCCTATGCGTTCAACAACCTGCAAGAGTTTCTCGACCTCTATTACCAGGGCGCCGACGTACTGCGCACCGAGCAGGATTTCTACGACCTGACCTGGGCCTACCTACAACGCTGCAAGGCGCAGAACGTGATTCACACCGAACCGTTCTACGACCCGCAAACCCACACCGACCGTGGCATTCCCTTTGAAGTGGCGCTGAACGGCATTGCTACTGCGCTCAAAGATGGCCGCGAGCAGCTTGGCGTGGAAAGCGGGTTGATCCTGAGCTTTCTGCGCCACCTGTCCGAAGACGACGCACAGAAAACCCTCGACCAGGCCCTGCCGTTTCGCGATGCGTTTTTTGCCGTGGGTTTGGACAGCTCGGAAATGGGTCACCCGCCGAGCAAGTTCCAGCGCGTGTTCGACCGCGCCCGTGGCGAAGATTTTCTGACCGTGGCGCATGCCGGCGAAGAAGGCCCGCCCGAGTACATCTGGGAAGCGCTGGATTTGCTGAAGATCAGCCGTATCGACCACGGCGTACGCGCCAGCGAAGACCCGCGTTTGATGCAGCGCATCATTGATGAGCAGATCCCGCTGACCGTGTGCCCGCTATCCAACACCAAGCTGTGCGTGTTCGAGCATATGGGCCAGCACAACATCCTCGACATGCTCGAGCAGGGCGTGAAGGTGACGGTGAACTCGGACGACCCGGCGTACTTCGGCGGCTATGTGACCGAGAACTTTATGGCGCTGCATGAGCACCTGGGCATGACGCAAGACCAGGCGCAACGGTTGGCGCAGAACAGTCTGGATGCCCGGTTGTTTAAGGGCTGATTGAGATCGGCGGTGGGGCTGTCCCTCACCCCCAGCCCCTCTCCCGCAAGCGGGAGAGGGGAGCCTAATCGGCGTTCGGGTTACGTACGCCTTTTGCTTTTAGTCCCCTCTCCCTCTGGGAGAGGGCTAGGGTGAGGGCCCGCGAGCTACGCCATTTCCCCCTTCATCCGGGCAACCCGCGAAATCACCAACCAATCCAACACCCCAATCACCACCAGCGACATCCCCACCAACGGAAACACCACCCCCAACCCCACGATAATCACCACCGCCGTTTTCCACAGCGGTAAATCGTGACGCAGCGGCGGCACCCCCAGCTGGCCTTGCGGCCGACGCTTCCACCAGATCACCAGCCCGCTCACTGAGCTCAGCAGAATCAGCAAACACACCGCCAGCATCAGCAACTGATTGGCCAGGCCAAACAGTTTGCCTTCGTGCAGCATCACGCCCGCTTCCACGCTCTTGGCCACCAGGTTGTAGTGCTGCCAACGCACGTCGGCGAGCACCTCGCCGCTGTATTGGTCGACATGCAGGGTGGCGTCGTTGCGTGGGTCATCGGCGGAAATGGCGATGGTGTAAACACCGTCTTTGCCCTGCGGCAAGGTGATGCTGTAGCCCGGCGTTACGCCGCGCGCCTGGGCGATATCGACCACTTGTTGCAGGGGAATTTGTCCGCTCGCGGCCGGCGCCATGTCGGCCATGTTGTGGCCGTTGTGCGCGGCGTGCGGGTCGACGGCCGGCGGCGTGGACGCCGGCAGCAGGGTGTTTTCCATGGCCCAGGCAACGGTCTGCGCCTCCGGTTTATTCAGGCTGCGCGCCTCCACGCCGGACTTGGGCAGGTCATTCCACATCACTGCCGGAAACTGGTTCCACACATCGGCAAATTTCTGGCCCCAGAAACCGGTCCAGGTCATGCCGGTGAGCAGCATAAAGAGCAGCAACAGCGAGCCCCAGAAGCCGGTCACTGCGTGCACGTCACGCCAGAACAACCGCCCGCGTGCCGCCATGCGCGGCCACAGCACACCGGCGCCCCAACGTCCACGCGGCCACCACAGGTACAGACCGGAGACCACCAGCACCACACCCCAACCGGCAGCCAATTCCACTAGCCGATCACCCACGGTGCCGATCAACAGTTCGCCGTGAATCGCCCGCGCCAGGGCTTGTAGATTCTTCTGCGCATCCTGGCTGCCGAGCACGATGCCGCTGTAGGGGTCGATAAACACATTGAGCTTGCGCCCCGCCTCGGCGAGCACGAATTGCGCGCTGTGCCGGGCATCTACCGGCGGCAGGTATTGGCTGACCGCCGCCTGTGGATAAGCCGCCTGCACTCGCGCCAGTTGCTGCTCGGCGCTAAGGGTCTGGCCTATCGGATTGGCTTGGAGCAGGTCGGCATACATCAGGTTGTCGAGCTGCGGTTTAAACAGGTAAATGATGCCGGTCAGCGACAGGACGATCATAAATGGAATGACAAACAGACCGGCATAGAAGTGCCAGCGCCAGGCCTGGTTATAGAACGACACAGGAGCCTTGCTCATACGCACACCCCCGGCGTTTTAGTTTTTGTGTTGGGACATATCGTGGTCGGCAGCCGGTGCGTCTTTTTGCACGGCCACTTGCACGGTCACCTCACCGGCTTTCTCGAAATGCAGGGTCAGGGGGAAGCGCTCGCCGTCCTTGCCCTGCTGTTTCAGGTTGAACAGCATCACGTGGTAGGCCATGGGCGCGAAGGTGGCTTCGCCGCCGGCCGGCACGGTGACGAATTGCACTTGCTGCATTTTCATCAGGCCGTTCTGGTCGATGTGCTCGTGCATCTCGGCCTTGCCGGCGACGGGGGTTTCCACCGAGAGCAAACGGTCGGCGCTGGCGCCCTTGTTGTGGATGATGAAATACACTGCAGCAGTCGGCGCAGTCGGCGGCATTTCGCGCGACCACGGGTGGTCAATATGCAGCTCGCCCACTTCGTATTCATGGGCCATGGCGGCAAAAGAGGTGCACAGCAAGGCGCTGAGGATCAGGGATTTGAACAGGGTCATCAGTATTCTCCGAAAATGAAAAAACGCAGGTGCAGCAAAACGAACCTGGTTTTTACAGCGGAGAAGCGCGGGGGTTGGCCGAGGGCCAAGAGTAACGCGGCGGGGATTTGCTACGCGGTTCCCAGGCGGGCAACCGGTCGCGGCGCGCCGGCAGCAGCCAGCTCAGGCAGAACAGCAGCGCCAGGCTCAGGCCGACGGCGCCGCACAGCGGGCAATTGAAGGGGGTGGTGGCGCTGGCGTCGTTGATTGAGCCAATGCCTGAATCCAGCGCAGGGCCGGCGCTGTTGTCCGCCGAGCAGAACGCACCGCCAAAACCGTTCAGGCTCAAGCCCAGCATCTGGCCATGGCCGATGCCGCAGGCGAGCACATTGAACAGCACGCTGAAGTACAGCAGCCAGGCCATCAGCGAGCGATTGGTGAGGGACGGTTTCATGGCCGCGACTCTACCACCGCCCAATGCGATGGCAAGTTCCGGTTTGCCACAGGGGCTAGTTGCCCCAGGGTTTGGCGTCGATAAGCTGGCTACAGCGCTCTTGAATAAATTCACGCAGCAAGTACACCGTTTTGCTCAGTTGGGCGCGATGGGTGCAGATTAGGTTAAGGGCCGCCGGTTCGCCACGCAGCTCCGGCAATAGCACTTTAAGGCGCCCGGCTTGCACATCGCCGGCTACGTCCAGCCAGGATTTGTACATCACCCCGCGCCCGGCCACGCCCCAGCGGCGCACCACATCGGCATCGTCGCTCACCTGATTGCCGCCCACCGTCACGCTAAGTTCGCGCTTGCCGTCGATAAAGCGCCAGCGCTCATGCAAGCGCCCGCCGAGCATATACAGCAGGCAGTTGTGCTGAGCCAGTTGGTCGATGCGCACGGGTTCGCCGTGCTTCTTTAAATACGCCGGCGAGGCACACAGTACGCGGCGGTTGGCAGGCGCCAGCGGCAGGGCCACCAGGCTGGAATCTTCTGGGGCGCCATAGCGGATGGCGATGTCTACCGGCTGGCGAAACAGGTCGGCATTGCGATCGCCGAGCAGCAGGCGCACGTGCAATAACGGATGCTCTTGCTGAAATTCGTCGAGCCAGGGCAGCAGCACATTGCGGCCGAAATCCGACGGCGCGGAAATCTGCAGCACCCCACTAATGTCTACCTTCCGTCCCGCCAATTGCTGCTGCGCTTCGTCTAGGCTTTGCAAAGCCGCGCGGGCATAGCCCAGAAACTGCTCGCCTTCGGGGGTCAGGCGCAGGCTGCGGGTGGAGCGGGCGAACAAGCGCACTTCCAGCTGCTGCTCCAGGCGTTTGAGCGCCGCACTGGCGACCGCCGGCGACACATCCAGATCACGCGCGGCCGCCGACAGGCTGCCCAGGTCGGCGGTACGTACGACGATTTGCAGGTCATCCAGGCGCAGCATGGGCAGGTCCTTGGCAGGCGATTATCAACAAGGCGTTGAAAGAGCCTCAGCTTCTACGCTGTTTTTCCCATCAGCGAAATAGGCCACCCTGCACACCATTCATTGCCGCTATTTATTTCGGATTTTTAGGAGTCACTACCATGAAAGCCATTGCCTACTACCAACCGCTGGCCATCGACGACGAAGCCTCCCTACAGGATATCGAGCTGCCCACCCCTACCCCGCTGCCGCGCGACCTGCTGGTGGAAGTACGGGCAATTTCGGTAAACCCGGTGGACACCAAAATCCGCAAGAACGTGGCGCCGGAAAATGGCGAAGCCAAGGTGTTGGGCTGGGACGTGGCCGGGGTGGTCAAGGCAGTTGGTAGTGAAGTGAGCCTGTTCAAAGTCGGCGACAAAGTGTTCTACGCCGGCGCCCTGAACCGCGCAGGCGCCAATAGCGAGCTGCATGTGGTGGACGAACGTATCGTCGGCCATATGCCGAAAAACCTCAGCTTCACCCAGAGCGCCGCGCTGCCGCTGACGGCGATTACCGCCTGGGAATTGTTGTTCGAACGCCTGCAAGTGCCGCAAGGCCAAAGCGGCAAAAAACACAGCCTGCTGATTGTTGGCGCCGCCGGTGGCGTGGGGTCGATTCTGGTGCAGCTGGCCCGTCAGCTCACCGACCTGACGGTGATCGGCACCGCGTCCCGCACCGAAACCCAGGACTGGGTCCGCGAGCTGGGCGCCCACCATGTAATCGACCACAGCAAACCGCTGGCCGAAGAGTTGAAGCGCATCGGCGTCGGCCAGGTCACCCACGTGGCTAGCCTGACCAACACCGACCAGCACTTCGATCAACTGGTCGAAGCCCTGGCCCCGCAGGGCAAACTGGCGCTGATCGACGACCCGAAAAGCCTCGACGTGACGAAGCTCAAGCGCAAGAGCCTGTCGCTGCACTGGGAGTTTATGTACACCCGCTCGCTGTTCGAAACACCAGACATGATCGAGCAGCACCGCCTGCTCAACCAGGTGGCCGACCTGATTGATGCCGGCACCTTGCACACCACGGTGGGAGAGCACTTTGGCAGCATCAACGCCGCCAACCTGCGCCGCGCCCATGCGCTGCTGGAGAGCGGCAAGGCCAAGGGCAAGATTGTGCTCGAGAGTTTCTAAGCGCCGCAAAACCCTGTGGGAGAGGCTTTAGCCTCGATGCTCTTGAAGAGCAAAACACATCGAGGCTTAAGCCTCTCCCACCAAGGCCAAGACAAGAATGACCGTGTGTCGCGTGACAGAAATGCGTCAAAGAAAATTCTCGGGCGGCGACTAGACTGCAACTTCCTCGACTTTTCCCACCAGCAGGAGGCAGGCATGAAAATTCTCGTTCGTACGCTTTCCACGCCGCAAGGCCCGCTTTGGCAAGTTCGCATGGACCAGCATGCCGTGAGTTTTCGTAGCGAGGCGCAAGCCCGCGAGTTCGTGAATACCCTCGAAGCCCGCTTGAAAGCCCCGCACCAGCTCCCGCACGTACAACAACGCGCCGCCGGTTAAGACCGGCGGTTTACCCCTGTTACATAACGCCGAACGGCACGTTCTTCGCGCTGCGCGCGGTCACTTGCGCCAGTGTGGCGGCAATTATTCCGCACCCGCTGATCACCAGCGCCATCGGCATGGCCGTGCCGTCGTGGAGAATCCCCACCAGGCTGGCTGCCCCGGCAGCGACGGAATATTGCAGGCAACCGAGCAAGGCCGACGCGCTGCCGGCGTGGCTGCCCTGCCCGGCCATGGCACAGGCCGAGGCATTGGGAATCACGCAGCCCATGGTGGCCACAAAGCAGAACAGCGGAATCATCAGCGGCCAGAGCTGCATCGGCTTGAATGCGGCCACAGCTAGAAGCGCCAGCGCGAAGAACAGGTAGACCCAGATTATCCGCACCAGCCAGTAACCCGGCCCGTGGTGGCGCAGCAGCCAGCCGTTGAGTTGCGCCGACAAGATAAAGCCCGCCGCATTGCAGCCAAACAACCAGCCGTAGTGCTCGGCGGGCACGCCGTAGAGCTGGATAAACACGAACGGCGAGCCGGCGATGTAGGCAAACAACCCCGCCATCGCCACACCGCCAGTAAGGGCGTGGCCCATAAACGGCCCGTCACCCAGCAGCCGCCAATACTCGCGAAAGGCACCGCGTAACGGCGGCTTGGGGCCGGCGGGAATGGTTTCCGGCAGCCACAGCGCCACGCCCAGTAGGCACAGCACGCTGAACAGAGTCAGGCAGTAGAAGATCGACGGCCAACCAAACAGGTTGAGCAGCACGCCGCCGGCAAACGGCGCCACGATGGGCGCCACGCCCATGATCAGCATCAATTTGGAGAACACCTTGGCCGAGGCCAGGGGGTCGCAGAGGTCACGAATTACCGCGCGGGAAATCACCATGCCCGCGCAAACCGCCCAAGGCCTGAACGAAGCGCGCGCCGATCAGTGCGTCGAGGTTGGGTGCCATAGCGCAGGCCAGCGAACCGACCGTAAACAGCGCCACCCCCACCAACAGCGGGATGCGCCGGCCGAAGCGGTCGGTGAGCGGGCCGTACACCAATTGACCGATGGCCAGGCCGCTGAAATAGGCGGCCAGGGTGAGTTGCACATGCTCGACGTCGGTGCCGAACACATGGGCCAAGGTCGGAAAGCTGGGCAGGTAGAAGTCGATGGCCAGGGGGCCGAACGCGCTCAGGGCGCCGAGAATAAGCAGAATACGTAAATTCATGAACGGTCCGACGACGGTAGAAAACGCGGCCGACGATGGTACACCAATAGCAGGCTAACGATCTCGCCACAAACGTAGGATGCGTAGAGCGCAGCGAAACCCATCGATTCGCGAAACGATGGGTTTCGCTGCGCTCGCCTAGGCGGCCCCCTCCATCCTATGGTGCCGGAGATTCCTCAGTCGGCTGCGATTTCGGCTTTTCCTTGCTCAGCTTCGCCGCCGCCGTTTCCACCAGGAAATAGAACATCGGAATCACAAAGGTCGCCAGCAAGGTCGCCGCCAACATGCCGCCGATTACCCCGGTACCAATCGAGTGGCGGCTCGCCGAACCGGCGCCGGTGCTGATGGCCAACGGTACGCAGCCGAGAATAAACGCCAGCGAGGTCATCACGATCGGCCGGAAGCGCAGCTTGGCCGCTTCCAGCGCCGAGTCGTAAATGCTCATGCCTTCGTTGCGACAGAGCACGGCGAACTCGACGATCAGAATGGCGTTTTTCGCCGCCAGGCCGATCAGCGTTACCAGGCCAACCTGGAAGTACACGTCGTTCTCAATGCCCCGCAGCCACACCGCCAGAATGGCGCCGAACACCGCAAACGGCACGGCGGTGACCACGGCCACCGGCAAGGTCCAGCGTTCGTACTGGGCGGCAAGAATCAGGAACACCATCACCAGACCGAAGATAAATGCCGTACTGCCCGAGCCCTGGGAAGCCAGTTCCTGATAGGCCTGGCCAATCCAGCCAAGGGTGTAATCGGCGCCGAGGGTTTCGTCCGCCACTTCCTGCATGGCGTCCAGCGCCTGGCCCGAGCTGTAACCGGGCGCAGGCCCGCCGAGCACTTTGGCCGCCGGGTAGACGTTAAAGCGCGCGTAGCTGTCCGGCCCGAGAATGCGCCGCACGCTGACCAGGGAGGACAACGGAATCAGCTCGGAGGTAACCGTGGAGCGCACATATACCTGGCTCAGGTCTTCGGGTTTTCTGCGGAACTCCGCTTCGGCTTGCAAGCTCACCTGCCAGGTGCGGCCGTAGAGGTTGAAGTCGTTGACGTAGTAGCTGCCGAAGGTGGTCTGCATGGCGGTGAATACATCGTTGATCGCCACGCCCAGGGCACGCGCCTTGGTGCGGTCGAGGTCGATGTAGTACTGCGGCACTTCCGCGTTGAAGGTGGTATTTACCCCGGCCAACTCAGGCCGTTTGGCCGCCGCGGCCATGAATTTATGAACCATCTGCTCAAGCTGTTCGCTGCTGCCCCCGCTGCGGTCCTGGATATACGCCTCGAAGCCGCCGGTGGTACTCATGCCGGTAATCGGCGGCGGGTTGAAGGTCATCACCATGGCGTCTTTCTGCGAGGCGCCCATGGCCATAAAGGCGTGCGGCAGGTTGCGCGCATCCAGTTCGTCGGTGGTGCGTTCGCTCCAGTCTTTCAGCGGAATAAACGACACACCAGCGTTGCTGCGGGTGCCGAAGGTGAGCACGTCAAAACCGGCGAAGGTCACCACGTCCTGCACAGCGGGGTGCTTCATCAGTTGTTCGGTTACATCACTGGTGACTTTCTCGGTGCGGGTCAGGGATGCCGCCGACGGCAGGAAGTAGGCGTTCAGCACGTAGCCCTGATCTTCGTCCGGCACCAGCGAACTGGGCACCCGGCCAAACAGCACCACCATCAGCGCAATCATGCCGCCAAATAGCAGCAGGCCGATAAACGAGCGCTTGAGGAAGAACACCACGCCACGGCTGTAGCCGGAAGTGGCCTTTTCGAAGAACGTGTTGAACCAGCGGAACGGCGCCGCCGGCTCGTGGTGCCCCGGCTTGAGCAGCAAGGCGCACAACGCCGGCGACAACGTCAGTGCCACCAGCCCGGACACCGCCACCGAGACGGCAATGGTGATGGCGAACTGCTTATACATCTGCCCCGCCAGACCACCGAGAAAGCCCACCGGAATAAACACGGCACACAGCACCAGCACGATGGCGATGATCGGCCCGGTCACCTCCTCCATGGCCTTGATCGCCGCTTCGCGCGGCGGCAGTTTTTCCGTGCGCATCACCCGCTCGACGTTTTCCAACACCACGATGGCGTCGTCCACCACGATACCGATGGCCAGCACCAGGCCGAACAGCGTCAGCAGGTTGATGGAGAAGCCGAGCACATACATGCCGGCAAAGGTGCCGATCAGCGACACCGGAATGGCCAGCACGGGAATCAGCGTGGCGCGCCAGTTCTGCAGGAAGATAAACACCACCAGCACCACCAGCACCAAGGCCTCGAAGAAGGTATGAATCACCTCCTCGATGGAGACCTTCACAAACTTGGTGGTGTCGTAGGGAATCTTGTAGGTCATGCCGGATGGGAAGCGCTTGGCCAGCCGCTCCATCGTGTCGCTCACCGCTTTGGCGGTGTCCAGGGCATTGGCGCCGGGTTGCAGGTAGATACCGAACGCAGCGTTCTGCTGACCGTTGAGGCTGGTCATCAGCGAGTAGTCCTGCGCGCCCAGCTCCACCCGTGCGACGTCTTTGAGCAGCAGGCTCGCGCCGGTTTCGTCGGTGCGCAGAATGATGCTTTCAAACTCTTTCGGGTCGGCGAACCGGCCTTGGGTGGTCACCGTATAGGTGAAGTCCTGCTCCTGGGTCAGCGGCTGTTTGCCAAAACTACCGGCGGCGAACTGCGAGTTCTGCTCCTGAATCGCGTTGACCACATCGGTGGGCGTGAGGTTGTACTGCGCCAGCTTGTCCGGCCGCAGCCAGATGCGCATGGAGTAGTCCTTGGAGCCGAACTGGCTGGCATCGCCCACACCGGGAAGACGCTTGAGTTCGTCGATCACGTTGATGAGCGCGTAGTTGCTGATATAGATCGGGTCCCGGGACGCATCCGGGGAATACAGGGTGATTACCTGGAGGATGTCGGAGGATTTCTTCTCCACCTTCACCCCTTGCCGGCGCACTTCTTCCGGCAATTTAGCCAGCGCGGCCTGCACCTTGTTGTTGACGTCGATGGTGGCCTGGTCAGGGTCGGTGCCCACCTGGAAATACACGTTGAGGCTCATGGCACCGCTGCTGTCTGAGTTCGACAGCTGGTAGATCATGCCCTGCACGCCGTTGATTTCCTGCTCCAGGGGCGCTGCCACGGTTTCGGCGATCACCTGGGAACTGGCGCCCGGATAACTGGCGGATACCGCCACCTGCGGCGGGAGAATTTCCGGGTACTGGGAAATGGGCAGCGAGCGCATGGCCGCGAGCCCGGCAAGAACGATGACCACGGAAATTACCGTGGCGAAAATCGGCCTATCAATAAAGAAGCGAGAAATCACGGCAACGCTCCTTAGGATTTTTTCGCAGGTTGCTCGGCGGCAGCAGCTGGGGCCTCACTGGCCTTGACCGGCGACTCGGGGCGAACCTTGAGCACGCCCTCGACAATCACCTTGTCGCCGACAATGACGCCCGACTCGATTACCCAACGTCCCTCAGAGGTCGGCCCGGTGGCCACCTGGCGTACATGGGCCGTGCCCTGCGCATCCACCACATACACAAAGGTGCCCTTGGGCCCTTGCAGCAAGGCGCGCTCAGGCACGGTTACCGCGTTGGGCCGGGTCAGGCCCTTGATCACCACGCGCATAAACTGGCCAGGCAGCAATTTCTGATCCGGATTGGGCACCACGGCGCGGGCACTGACGGTACCGGTGCCGCTGCTGACGAAGCTGTCGGTAAAGTCGACTCGGCCTTCCAGCGGGTAGTTGCTGCCATCGCCGAACTTGAGCACGGCGAACAACTTGCCGTCCTGGGGCATCGACAGCTTGCCGCTCTGCACGCCTTCGCGCAGGCGTTCGGCTTCGGTGTCGGGGTAGGCGAAGTTGACGTACAGCGGGTCGAGTTGGGTGAGCTGGGTCAGCAGGCTGGCGTTGGGGTCGGAGGCCACAACAAGGCTGCCCTCGGATACGGTTTGCTTGCTGGTGATGCCAGAGATGGGCGCGACCACGGTGGTGTAGTCGAGGTTGATCTGGCTGGTTTCCACGTCGGCCTTGGCGGCTTCGACATTGGCCTTGCTCTGCTCGAAGTTCGACACCGCGTTATCCAGCTCGCTTTCGCTGGCGAAGCCTTTCTTCTGCAGCTCGCGAATACGCTTGAGGTCGCGGTCGGTCTGGCGGTAGCGCGCCTGCGCCTGCGCCAGAGCACCATTGGCGCGCATCAATGCCGCCTGGTAGGGCCGCGGGTCGATACGAAATAGCACCTGCCCGGCTTTCACCTTGCTGCCTTCGTCGTAGGTACGTTGCTGCAAGATGCCGCTAACCTGCGCGCGCACCTGCACTTCGCGGTAGCCGGCCGTACGGCCGGAATACTCCAGCACCAGCGGGAAGGTTTCCGCCTTGGCCGTTTCCACCGTCACTTCGGGCGGTGGCGGCGCGGGTGCGGCAGGTGCATCCGCCGCCAGGCTGGCGGTGCTGAATAGGGTCACGGTTATCAGAGAAAGCGGCACAACAAACGAAGACAAGGCGTACGGCATAACGGTCTCCATGACCTAGCGCATAAATAGATAAAGGTGTCCCAGAGCCGGTCGATACATACAAGGTTGTTTGTAAAGCCCCCACAGGCCATTACACTGCCCTTACCCCCGCTCTAACTGAACAGAGCCTAGACAGAATTAGCCCAACCGCCATGCGCAAAACCAAAGAAGAAGCAGAGAAAACCCGCAGCGCCATCTTGCTGGCCGCGGAAACGTTGTTTCTGCAAAAAGGCGTGGGCCACACCACCCTCGACCAAATCGCCAAAACCGCGGACGTGACGCGCGGTGCGGTGTATTGGCACTTTGAAAACAAGGCCCATTTGTTCCACGAAATGCTCAACCAGGTGCGCCTGCCGCCCGAGCAAATGGCCGAACTGCTGTCCAGCGACAACCACAGCGAGCCGCTGCAAACCCTGCGCGATATTTGCGTGGATGCGTTGGTGAATCTGGTTCATGACGGGCAGAAGCGGCGGATCATGACGATCCTGATGTTTCGCTGCGAATTCACCGATGACCTGCGCGAAGCCGAAGACAGCCACAACGCCTTTGTGCGGCAATTTATCGACCTGTGTGAAACGCTATTTCAGCGTGCCGGCGAGCAGGGGCATCTGCACCCTGGCATGACGCCGCGCCTGGCGGCGCTGACCTTGCACGGCCTGGTCATTGGCCTGTTCAGCGACTACCTGCGCGACCCCGAGCTGTACGAACCGGAGCAGCAGGCGGGGCCGATGGTGGATGCGATCTTCCGCGGTCTGGCCCGCGAGTGGCCATTGAGCAACTAACCTAGGTGGTAACTGCTGGCTGGAGGCTGACCATGCGCCTGTTTCTATTTATCTGGATGCTGCTGATGCCGCTGCTGGCTCAGGCGGAATTTGCCGATGCGATGACGCCGCAGTCGGATGGTTATGGGGTGTTGATCATTTCCCGCGAGCGGCTGGAGGTGGGTAGCCCGTGTGATATCGGGTTGTATCTGCAGGATCAGCTGGCGGCGCGGTTGTGGCAGGGGCAGTCGGTAGCGTTCAATTTGCCCCCGGGGGCGATTTCGGTGCGGTTGGGGTTGCTGGGGCCTGGGGTTTGTTCGCCGGGGATTAGTCAGGCGACCAGTATTTCGGTGGATTTGATTCCGGGGGAGATTCGGCGGTATCGGATTGGGTTGAATACCACGGGGCTTTATTTGTTGCAGGCGCCGCCCCTAAACCAATAGACGATGGGCTTTTGTAGGGTGTGCTGCGCGCACCTTTGCGATTGTTTGGCGTACGGGGATTTTCTTCATTACCGCGTGCGCTGAGCGTTTTTGTTTCGCGCCTTACGCGCGAGTCACTTTTTAGCAGTCGCCCTAAAAAGTAACCAAAAACGGCTTGCCCCTACCTGGGGTCTCCGCTGCGCTCCGACTTCCCTCCCTCCGTCGTCGCTCCAGGGGCCGGGCTGAGGGCCATCCATGGCCCCATCCCTCTTCGCGGCTCCCGGCCGCTACGACCCCCTACGCAACGACTCCACTCGGCCTGGCGCTAAAGGGGCGGACCAATCACAAGCCAGATCAAAGGCCCCT
This sequence comes from Pseudomonas sp. CC11G, assembly GCF_056174845.1. Classification (NCBI taxonomy): domain Bacteria; kingdom Pseudomonadati; phylum Pseudomonadota; class Gammaproteobacteria; order Pseudomonadales; family Pseudomonadaceae; genus Pseudomonas; species Pseudomonas sp. CC11G. The sequence goes on along the minus strand of NZ_JBWBZC010000024.1, from coordinate 45,008 downwards.
CTCCCCCAGCCCCTCTCCCGCAAGCGGGCGAGGGGTGATGTAAGGCGAAAAATCCACTCCGAACTGCCCCCTCTCCCGCTTGCGGGAGAGGGCTGGGGAGAGGGGGCCTTTGATTTGGCTTTTTGCGCTTGACCTTACCCACAGGTCAAGGTTGATCCTGTAAGCGAACTCACTGGAGATCGCCCCCATGACCACCCCTCTCGCGTTCGACCTACCGATAGAAGGCATGACCTGCGCCGGTTGCGCCGGCCGCGTCGAGCGCGCGTTGCAGAAAGTGCCCGGCGTTGAGCAGGCCAGCGTCAACCTGGCCACCGAACACGCCCGTATCCAGGCCCCCGCCGACGCCCTGCCGCGCCTTATCGAAGCCGTGCAAGGCGCGGGTTACAAAGTGAGCACTCAGCGCCTGGAACTGGCCATCACCGGCATGACCTGCGCCAGCTGCGCCGGTCGCATCGAACGGGCATTGGCTCAGGTTCCGGGCGTCAGCAGCGTCGCCGTCAACCTGGCCACCGAGCGCGCCCATCTCGAGTTGATTGGCAACGTCGACCCGGCATCCCTGCTCGCTGCCGTACAAGGCGCTGGCTATAGCGCCAGCTTGATCAACGACGCCCAGCCCCAACCAGACCCGCAGCGCCATTTGCAGCGCGAGCGTTGGGCCGTGTTGCTCGCAATCGTGCTGTCGCTGCCACTGGTAGCGCCGATGCTGCTGGAGTGGACCGGCGTGCATTGGATGCTCCCCGCCTGGGTGCAATTCGCCCTGGCCACGCCGGTGCAATTTATCCTCGGTGCGCGCTTTTACATCGCGGCCTACAAAGCCGTACGCGCCGGTGCCGGCAATATGGATTTGCTTGTCGCCCTGGGCACCAGCGCGGCCTACGGCTTAAGCCTTTATCAATGGTGGAGTGCTCCAGCCGGCGCCATGCCGCACCTGTATTTCGAAGCCTCCGCCGTGGTCATCAGCCTGGTGCTGCTTGGTAAATATTTAGAAAGCCGCGCCAAACGCCAAACCGCCAGTGCCATTCGTGCCCTCGAAGCACTGCGCCCCGATAGCGCCGTGCGCCTGCATGACGGTGTGGAAGAGCGGGTGGCAATCAGCGCCATCACCTTGGGCGATCTGATTGTGGTGAAGCCGGGCGAGCGTTTTGCCGTGGATGGCGAGGTGGTGGAAGGCCAAAGCTATGCCGATGAAGCTCTGATCACTGGCGAAAGCCTGCCGCAACCCAAGGAACCCGGCGACCGGGTAACCAGCGGCGCCATCAATGGTGAAGGCCGCTTGTTGGTGCGTACCCAGGCGTTGGGCGGTGAAACCGTGCTGGCGCGCATTATCCGCTTGGTGGAAGACGCCCAGGCCGCCAAGGCGCCGATTCAGAAGCTGGTGGACCGGGTCAGCCAGGTGTTTGTACCGGTGGTGATTGCCGCCGCCCTGCTCACCCTCGCCGGCTGGCTGTTGGTCGGCGCCGGGCTGGAAACGGCGCTACTCAATGCCGTGGCCGTACTGGTGATTGCCTGCCCGTGCGCGCTGGGCCTGGCCACGCCGACGGCGATCATGGCCGGCACCGGGGTCGCGGCCAAACACGGCATTTTGATCAAGGACGCCCAGGCGCTGGAGATTGCCCATAAGGTCAGTGTGGTGGCGTTCGACAAGACCGGCACGCTCACGTCCGGCAGCCCGCAGATCGTGCATCTGCAGGCCAGTCAGGACGAAGGTGAACTGTTGAGTCTCGCTGGCGCGTTGCAACGCGGTAGCGAACATCCGTTGGCCAAAGCTGTGCTGCAAGCGTGTGAAGAGCGCGGGCTTGAACTGCCAACCGTAACCGCCAACCGCGCCCTGGCCGGACGGGGTATTGCCGGCACCGTCGACGGTCGGCAACTGGCCTTGGGCAATCGCCGGTTATTGGAAGAAAGCCAACTGCCCGGCGAGCATTTCGACGCGCAAGCCAGCGCCTGGGAAGCCGAAGGCCGCACGTTGTCGTGGCTGCTTGAACTGCAACCGACGCCCCAAGTACTCGGCCTTCTGGCCTTCGGCGACACCCTCAAACCCGGCGCCGCCCCCGCCATCGCCGCGTTGCGCCAGCGGCAGATTACCTGCCACCTGATCAGCGGCGACAACCAGGGCAGCGCCCAGGCGGTGGCCGATGTATTGGGCATCGAGTCGGTGCACGCCCAAGTGTTGCCAGGCGATAAATCCGCACTGATCAATGGCCTGAAACAGCACGCTACGGTCGCCATGGTCGGCGACGGCATCAACGACGCGCCGGCGCTGGCGGCTGCCGATGTCGGCATCGCCATGGGCGGCGGCACCGACGTGGCCATGCAGGCCGCCGGTATTACCCTGATGCGCGGCGACCCGCGCTTGGTGCCGGCCGCGCTGGATATCAGCCGACGCACCTACAGCAAAATTCGCCAGAACCTGTTCTGGGCCTTTATCTACAACCTGGTGGGCATTCCGCTGGCGGCGTTCGGCTTGCTTAACCCGATGCTGGCCGGCGCAGCGATGGCGCTGTCGAGCGTCAGCGTGGTGAGCAATGCGCTGCTGCTGAAACGCTGGAAGCCTGATTTTGAGGAGAACGAGCAATGAACATTGGCCAAGCGGCAACACGCTCAGGCCTGAGCGCCAAGATGATCCGCTACTACGAAAGCATCGGCCTGCTGCAACCGGCCCATCGCAGTGAGGCGGGCTACCGCCACTATCAGCCGCAAGACTTGCACACCCTGGCGTTTATCAAGCGCTCACGCGACCTGGGGTTTTCCCTGGAAGAGGTGGGCAAGCTGCTGACGCTCTGGCAAGACCGCCAACGTGCCAGCGCCGACGTAAAAGCCCTGGCCCGCGACCATATCGAGGCGCTGAATCGCAAGATTGAAGAACTCACCAGCCTGCGCGACACGCTGCAGGAGCTGGCGCAAAACTGCCACGGCGACGACCGCCCGGATTGCCCGATATTGAAGGATTTGGAGAGGGGGTGTTGCGCTTAAAAGCATCGAGGCTGAAGCCTCTCCCACAGACAGCCCGGCCCCTGTGGGAGAGGCTTCAGCCTCGATAGGTGTTGTGCTGTCTTAAGCCTGCGATTGCAGGTAATTCTCCAGCCCGATCCGGTCAATCAAACCGAGCTGCTGCTCCAGCCAATACGCGTGATCTTCCTCGGTGTCCTGCAGTTGCAGAATCAGGATGTCGCGGCTGATGTAGTCCTTGTGGGTTTCGCACAGAGCCACGCCTTTGCTGAGCGCGGCGCGTACTTCGTATTCCAGCTTGAGGTCGCTGCGCAGCATGTCGGGCACGGTGGCGCCTGGGAACATGGGTTTGGGCGTCATGTCCGGGGTGCTTTCCAGAAACAGGATGCGCTGCAGCAGGGCATCAGCGTGCTGGGTTTCTTCTTCCATCTCGTGGTTGATGCGCTCATATAGCTTGTTGAAGCCCCAGTCCTGGTACATGCGCGAATGCAGGAAATACTGGTCGCGGGCAGACAATTCGCCGCGCAGCAGATCCTTGAGGTATTCGACGACTTCGTTATTACCCTGCATTGCCATTTCCCCGCACAAAAAACCGAAGGCGAAAGCTTCGACCGCTATGCCCGAGCGGTCAAGCCCGACGTTTCGGCAACACCGTCACAGCCAAGCCTACAAACACCAGCGCGCAGGCCAGCCAACTCAGCGAACTCAGTTGCTCATCGAGCAACAGCCAACCGGCCAACAGCCCGGAAACCGGCACCGCCAAGGCGAAGGGCGTGACCACACTGGCTGGGTAACGGCGCAGCAGAAAGCTCCAGATGGCAAAGCCGACCGTGGTGGCGAGAAAGGCGATAAACAGCAGGGCGCCAATGCCCCGCAGGGTGATGTGCGTGAGGGCGAAGTTGATGGCCTCCGGTCCTTCGAACACATAGGAAAGGGCCAACAGCGGCAGCGGCGGAATCAGGCTGATCCAGCAGATCAGACGCAGCATGTCGGTGGCGCCGGAGCGCTTGGTGGCGATATTGGCGCAGGCCCACATCAATGCGGCGAATACCACCAGGGCAAACGCCAGCAGGCTGTCGCCCATGGGCCGCTGCCAACCAATCAGCACCAGCCCGCAAGCGGCCAACGCCAAGCCGGCCAACGCGCGGTGGCTGGGCCGTTCGCCGAGCATCACGGCGGCAATCAGGATGGTGAAAAACACTTGGCTCTGCAGCACCAGCGACGACAGGCCCGCCGGCATGCCCAGGTGCATGCCGACAAACAGCACGCCGAACTTGAACACGCCCAGCAGCAGACCGATCTGCACGATTCGCCACAACGGCGCCGGCATCGGGCCGCGCAGAAACAGCAGCGGCAAAGCGGCCAGGGCAAAGCGCAGGGCACAGAAGAGCAGCGGCGGGAAATCCTGCAGGCCCACCTTGATCACCACGAAGTTAATCCCCCAGATCAGGGTGACCAGCAAGGCAAGCAGGGCGTGGCGTAACGGCATGGCGAGGCTCCAGAAATTCTGGGCCTACGCTAGCAGTTGAGCGGGGGAATGTATGGATACAGATGGCGATGATTTTTGTAGGGTGTGCTCCGCGCACCATGGCGATATCGGGTGAATCGCCTGGTGCGCGGAGCACACCCTACAAAAGCTATTGCAACCAAGGCGGCGGTGGCGGCTCGTCCGTTTTGGCCGGGCCTTCCGCGTCGGCACGGGCAGCCTGCTTGCGCTGCTCGTCCAACCGCGCCGCTTCAATCTCGCGCATCACGGCGCCCACGTCAGCGCTCTCTTCTTCCTCGGCAAACTCACCGGTGAGCACGCTCGCCGGGTGCAAGGTGCCGGCTTCGTATAACGCCCACATTTCCTTGGCGTAACGCGTGGCCTTGAGCTCCGGCGCGTAGCGGCCGAAGTAGGCGGCCATGTTGCCGACATCGCGCTCCAACATGCTGAACGCATGGTTGTTGCCGGCGGCGTCGACAGCTTGTGGCAGGTCGATAATCACCGGGCCGTTGGCATCGAGCAGTACGTTGAATTCCGAAAGGTCGCCGTGTACCAGGCCGGCACACAACATCAGCACAATCTGGCGGATCAGGAAGGCGTGGTATTCGCGCGCTTCGTCAGGCTCCATCACCACGTCGTTCAAACGCGGTGCGGCGTCGCCGTCGGCGCCAGCGATCATTTCCATCAGCAGCACGCCGTCGAGGAAGTCGAACGGTTTGGGCACGCGCACGCCGGCACTGGCCAGACGGAACAAGGCGGCCACTTCGGCGTTCTGCCAGTTTTCTTCCTGTTCCTTGCGCCCGTGCTTGGAGCCCTTGGCCATGGCCCGGGCGTCGCGGCTGTTACGGACCTTGCGGCCTTCCTGGTACTCGGCAGCCTGGCGAAAGCTGCGCTTGTTGGCTTCTTTATAGACCTTGGCACAACGTAACTCTTTACCGCAGCGCACCACATAGACCGCTGCTTCCTTACCGCTCATTAGCGGGCGCAGCACCTCATCGACCAAGCCATCTTCAATCAGGGGTTCAATGCGTTTGGGAGTCTTCATCAGCTTTTATCAAGGGTCCTTTTATGCCAGAAGTCTGTGGGCGTGCCTGGGTGCTCATGCTGTCCGAGGCCGGCTGGGGCCCATCCTCTCACAGCCCGTTGCAGATGCCGACCCTGGGAACGCGAAGCAGGGCAAATCGTTGGCATGTTGAGTAGGTTTATTTGGGAAGGTTTCGCCAGAATTAGCCGCGCTGCAAATTCTGCTTCAGCGCCTCTATGGCATAGCGCACTTTCGCCGGCTGCGCGTCGCGCCGTGGGGTAACGAGGTACAGCGGCAAGGGCGCGTGCTGCCAATCGGGTAGCACGCGCTGCAACCGGCCACTGGCCAATTCACCGCGGACTTCAGGCTCGGCCTGAATGGAAAAGCCCATACCGGCCAGGGTGAACTCGCGCGCAGCAATCATGTTGTTGCAGCTGATGCGGCTTTCCAGCTTGAGCCGACGTTCTTCGCCGTTGGCGTTGGAGAGGATCAATTGCTGCGGCAGGTGCTGGGTGCTCAGGCTTAGCCAATCGAGGTCGGCCAACTGCTCCGGCGTTTCGATCGGCGGATGCTGCGCCAGGTAGGCCGGCGAGGCGCATAGCACGGCGTTCCAATCGACCACATGGCGCGCCACCAGGCTGGAGTTTTCCAGGCGGCCGACCCGCAGGGCGATATCGATGCGGTGCTCGATCAGGTCCACCTGCTCATCGTCGAAGAAAATCTGCAGGCGCAATTGCCGATGCGCGGCCAACAACGGCCCCAGCGCCCGGCTCAAACGGCCGCCGGCAAACCCGACCGGAGCGGCAATGCGTAACTCCCCCACCGGCGCGTCGCGCAACTCCAGCAACCGTTGCTCGGCCTCCTGGGCCAACGCCAGCACTTGGGCGCAGCTGCGGTAAAAGGTGGCGCCAGCTTCGGTAAGGGTCAGCTTGCGGGTGGTGCGGTGCAGCAGGCTGACCTGGGTGCTGGCCTCCAGCTTGCTGATCTGCTGGCTGACCGCCGAGGCCGTCATGCCCAACTCGGCAGCGGCGGCCACCATCGAGCCTTTATCCACCACCGTGGCGAACACGGCCATGCGCTTGAGCTGTTCCATTATTAAGTTCTGCTTAAGTGTTTAAGCCTTTTTAGCCTATTTCTCCGACCTTTACCCATCGCAGATGATAGCCACCACTTACTTACCCAGTCGGAGACACCCATGAAAATCGCCCTGATCGGCGCCAGCGGCTTTGTTGGCGCGGCCGTTTTGCAAGAAGCCTTGAACCGTGGTCACCAAGTGACCGGTATCGTTCAGCACCCAGAAAAACTGCCGGCCCATGCCCAGCTCACGGCCGTGAAAGCCGATGCCTATGACGCGGCGGCGCTGGCACCTGTGTTGAAGGGGCACGACGTTGTGGTAAGCGCCTTCAATCCCGGTTGGGACAAGGCCGATATCCTGCCGCTGTTTCTCAAGGGCAGCAGCGCGATTGTGGCGGCGAGCAAAGCGGCCGCGGTCGGTCGTCTGTTGGTGGTGGGCGGTGCCGGTAGCCTGTATGTGGCGCCGGGCCTGCAATTGATCGATACGCCAGACTTCCCGGCGGCCTACAAGAATGGCGCCGAAGGCGCTCGTCAGCATCTGAATCAGCTGCGCAATGAACACCAGTTGTCGTGGACCTTTCTGTCGCCGCCGGCGTTGTTGCAACCGGGTGAGCGCACAGGCCATTACCGGGTGGGTGGCGAAGAGCTGCTAATGGATGGCGCGGCGCCAGCGGGGATCAGTGTCGCGGACTTGGCGGTGGCAATTGTGGATGAGTTGGAGCAGGGCAAGCAGGTGCGGCAGCGGTTTACGGTCGCTAGCTGAGTCTCTTCCAACATTCTGGATTCCGGCCTGCGCCGGAATGACGGAGGTTTTGGCACCCTTCCCCGTCATCCCCGCGAAGGCGGGGACCCAGAATCGTGAAGCGAATTAAGAATAGTCAGGCAGGCTCCTGCGGCAACGTCAGCTCAATCGTTTCCCCAAACGACTCATCCAGCCGCTGCAGGTCGGAGTGAATGGCTTCGGCGTTATCGGCCAGCCCCAACGCCAAACTGCAGAACTCATCGGCTGCGCCGAGGAAGGCCATCACCACCAACGGATCGAACTCGGTGCCACTGCCGGCGCTGATAAGTTCCACCGCCTCGGCATGGCTGGCGGTTTGTCGGTACGGGTGGTGGGCGGTCAGTTCTTCGTATCGGCCGACCACGGCCATCAGCCGCGCCGGCAACGGAATCTGCTCGCCGCGCAGGCCCTGTGGATAACCACTGCCATCCCAGCGTTCGTGCTGGCTGTGAACAATATGCTTGGCGTCGGTCAGAAAACTTTCGGTGCTGCCGAGTTTATCTTCGGCGGCTTGCAAGGCGGCAAAGCCGGCCTCGGCATGCCGATGGAGCATCTCGACGTCCGTATCTTCCAACGGCACCAGGCTGTGCAGAATGCGGTCAGGCAAAGTCAGGCGGCCGATGCCGTGGAGCATGGCCGACTTGCCCAGACGGGCAATGCGGATTGGCGTCAACTCGTCGACCAAGGCCGGCTGTTGGCTGACCAGCGCAGAAGCCAGTTCGACCATATACGGCTCGATGCGCGCCAGATGCCCGCCACCCGGGTTTTCGCGCATGCGCGCCAGGTTGGCCATGGCTTCGATCGTGACTTCCTGGAGCTTTTCGATATCGCGGGTGCGGCGGCGCACTTCCAGCTGCAGGTATTCGCCTTTGTCGCGCAGAAAATCGGCACCGGCCTTCAGTTGCAGCTGCGCTTTCACCCGCGCCAGCACCAGCGGCGGGCTGATGGGTTTGGTGATGTAGTCCACGGCACCGAGGTTAAAGCCGTTCTGCTCATCGGCCACCTCGGTTTTGGCGGTGAGAAAAATCACCGGGATATCGCGGGTCTGCGGGTCGGCCTTGAGGCGTTTGCACACTTCGTAGCCGTCCATCAGCGGCATCATGATGTCCAGCAGGATCAAGTCCGGCGGCGGACTGCTGATGGCGATGCGCAGGGCCTTGAGCCCGGAGCTTGCGACTTTCACCCTATAGCTCGGCAGCAGCAGTTCACTCATCAGCTCGAGGTTCTCCGGGGTGTCATCCACCACCAGCACCAGCGCCTGCTCGGGTCGGTCGAGTATCCCGTCCATATCACCCTCTCCTGTCATCAAAGGCTGAGCCCTGAAGGTTCACGCCACGCTGTTCACTGGTTTTGCGCAATAACGTCAGTGCCTGTTCAAAATCGTAGCAGCGAACGGCCTCGGCCAACGGCGGGTAATCGCCATCGAAGGCGCTGCGCAGTAAACCGGCCTGGGCTTCGAACACTTTGCCGGCACGCGGGTCGTCGTGGGCGAACAGGCCGGCCAGTTGCTGACACACCGCCGTGAGTTGTTTGGGGTCTACCGCTACCGGCGCGTCGCTCAGGGTTACCGGCCAAAGCTGTTCAATGGCCTGCACCAGCGCGCTGAGGCTTTGGTTCACCTCATTGATCAAGGGTTCCAACTCATCACTGGCCCTAGAATCTTTCAGGGCGTTCTCCAGCAGCGCTACCTGGGTTTGCAAATCCACCGCGCCGAGATTACCGGCCAGGCCCTTGAGGCTATGGGCCAGACGTTCGGCAGCTTCGCCCTCCCCTTGGTTCATTGCCAAACGTAATTGGCCGGTGAAGTCTTTCTGGCTGGCGGCAAATTTCAGCAGCAGACGCTGGTACAGCTCGGGCTTGCCGAGCACCCGGCGCAGGCCGCTGGCCAGATCCACACCGGGCAATTCCCAGGCGGGTGGCGGTGTGCTGGCAGGCTCGTTGCTGCCTGGCGTCGCCACTCGCAGCCAGCGCGCCAGGGTGCGCCAGAGTTGGTCGGGGTCTAGCGGTTTGCCCAGGTGGTCGTCCATGCCGGCCTCCAGGCAGCGCTCGCGGTCGGCGGGCATGGCGTTGGCGGTCATGGCCACGATCGGCAGCTGGGCGAATTGCGGTTCGGCACGCAAGCGGCGGGTGGCGGCAAGGCCATCGAGCACCGGCATCTGCATATCCATCAGCACCAGATCGAAGTGGCCCGCGCCTTTGGCCAGCAAGATAGCCACCGCCTGCGCGCCGTCTTCGGCCTGTTCGATCTGCAAGCCACTTTCTTCCAGCAACCCGCAGACCACTTCGCGGTTGAGTTCGTTGTCTTCGACCAGCAGCACGCGCTTGCCGGCCAGGTTCGGCAGGCCGGAATCGGTGACCGCCACTTCGCTGACCGGCACCTTGCTGTCGTGGTTGGCCAGTGTATTGACCACCGCATCCAGCAACACCGAAGGATTGAGCGGTTTGAGCAGCACATCGTCGACCCCGACCTGCCGCGCATCGTGCAGCACTTCTTCGCGGCCATGGGCGGTGACCATCAGCATCCGCGGCTGCGCCTGCAACGCCAGGCCCTGCAGTTGGCGCGCGGTTTCGATGCCGTCCATGTCCGGCATATGCCAGTCGAGTAACACCAGGTCGAACGGCCGGCCGTGGTCGGCCAGTTGCACCTGGCGCAAGGCCGCCCCGCCGGATACCGCCGTCTCCACCCGAAAACTCATGCTTACCAGCATGTCGTGCAGCACCCGGCGGGCGCTGTCGTTATCGTCCACCACCAACACCCGGCGGCCGCGCAAATTCGGCTGAGGCTGCAACACGTGCTGGGTTTCGCTGGAAATGCCCAATGGCAACCGGCACCAGAACAGGCTGCCGCGCCCTGCCTGGCTCTGCACGCCAACCCGCCCGCCCATCGCTTCGGCCAGGCGTTTGCAAATGGCCAAGCCCAAACCGGTGCCGCCGTATTTGCGGGTGGTGGAGCTGTCGGCCTGCTGGAACGATTCGAACAGCCGCTCCAGCTGGTCATGGCTGATGCCGATGCCGGTGTCGCGCACGGCGAAGTACACCTGCACCTGCCCAGCTTCCTGCTGTTCAGCGCGGATCAGCACTTCGATCTCGCCGCGCTCGGTGAACTTCACGGCGTTATTGGCGTAGTTGATCAATATCTGACCAATACGCAGTGGGTCGCCCACCAGTTGCAGCGGTAGCTTGGGGTCGAGGTTAAACACCAGCTCGAGGTTCTTGCCGGCCACCTTGTCGCCAATCAGGTTGGCGACGTTCTCCAGCACCTGTTGCAGGTTGAAGTCGATGTGCTCGATACCCAGCTTGCCGGCCTCGATCTTGGAAAAGTCGAGGATGTCGTTGATCACCCCCAGCAGGTGCTGGCTGGCCTGCTGAATTTTGTCCACGTAGCTGCGCTGGCGCGGTTGCAGGTCGGTTTTCTGCGCCAGGTGGGCCATGCCGATAATGGCGTTCATGGGCGTGCGGATTTCGTGGCTCATATTGGCGAGGAAATCCGACTTGAGCCGCGCCGCTTCCTCGGCCAGCTCCTGGCGTCTGCCATGGCCGCTTCGGCCTCTTTGCGCACGGTGATATCGCGGCTCACACCCACGAGGCCCAGCGGCACGCCACGGTCATCGCGAAAGATGGTGCGCAGGGTGTCAAACACCACCCAGCGGCCATCGGGGTAGCGCACCCGACCTTCGCTTCGTAGGTGCTGTCGCGGGTGATGGCGGTGTAGTCGTGCTCTTCACGCGCGGCGGCCCATTCGAGGTTGAGCAGCTCATGGTCGCGCTTGCCCAGCACCTGCTCGCTATTCTGCCCGAACAGCTCGGCGCAGGCCTGATTGATGCCCAGATAACGGCCTTGGATATCCTTGAACCAGATGGGATCGGGAATGGCGTTGATGATGGCCAGCAAGGTACTGCGCTGGCGCACCACTTCGGCTTCGGCCAGACGCCGCTGGCGAATCTGCGTGCGCAGGTGGCGGTTCCACAGCACGACGACGATCAGCGCGGCCAGCACTCCCAACATATAGGGCCAACCGACGATAAACAGGCTGCGCAATTGAAGGCCGAGAGCGGCGGCAGCCAGCGGTCGAGAATTTGCTCGTGTTCTTCGCGGTCCAGGCTTTCCAGACCTTTATTGAGCACCGCCACCAACTGCGGCCAGTCGCGACGCACGGCGAAATGCAATTCGCTGCGCAAGAGGCCCGACTCACCCCGGATTTCGATATTGGCCAGGCTGAGTTTGCGCACCAGGTAACTGGCCACAATCATGTTGCCGATATAGGCATCGGCGCCGCCGGAAGACACCGCGCGCAGGGCCTCTTCGGCGCTCGCCACTTCAACTAGTTGCGCCTGCGGTACGGCGGCGCGCAGCAGGTCTTCGGTGACGTAGCCGCGCTCAATGGCGACGCGTTTGCCCACCAGTCTTCGGTGCGGTAAATGGCCAGCTCGTGGCGAGTGAAGATCAGACTGTTGCTGGTGAGGTAGGACTCGGTGAAGGCCATGCGCGCTTCACGGGCGTCGGTTTTGGCCACCGACGGAATCAGGTCGATCTGCCCGGTACGCATAGCCTCCTGTACCGCGGCCCAATCGCCCACTTGCACCGCTTCGAAGCGAATGCCCAGGCGTTTGCCGAGCAGGGCCAGGTAATCGCCGGAAATACCCGTGTGCTGACCCAGTTCGCCCAATACATCAAACGGCTCCCAGCCGCCGCGCTGAATACCCGACGCGCACCACGGATGGGCCGCCACCCAGGCGCGTTCCTCGGGGTTGAGGTTTAACGGCGCCGCCGGCACCTGCACAGCGGCCAACGCCAGCAGCAGGCCAACCAGCCATGCCTTGCAACCACCCATACTGCCTCCATTGCGTGAGCTTGCTCAGCTAGCTTAGCCAGCCTGGCCGCCGACGCTACTCCTGGGCAGGCCCTATTGAACAGGCAGGCGGCGCCATTGGGGCAAGCCTATCAGCACCACCGCGCTGATGATCACCAGCATCGCCAGCCACTCCTCGGCGCCGATCTGCTCATTGGCAAACAGAATGCCGAGCAACACCGCCACCACCGGATTGACGTAGGCATAGCTGGTGGCAGCAGCCGGGCGCACATGCTTGAGCAGGTAGACGTACGAGCTGAACGCGATAATCGAGCCGAAGAAAATCAGATACAGCAACGCGCCCCAGCCGGCGGCGCTGGGCAGTTGCGTCATGCGCTCACCGCTGAGCACGCTGCCCAGCAACATCACCGCGCCGCCGCCGAGCATTTCCGTGGCGCTGGCCATGGGGCCATTGGGCAGCGGCTGGGTTTTGCTCCACACCGAGCCAAACGCCCAGCTGGCCGCCGCAAACAGAATAAGCGCCGCCCCGGCAGGACTGGCCTGCAAGTTGGAGCCGAAATTGAGCAAGGCGATGCCGGTCATACCCAGGCCAATGCCGGCCCATTCCAGCTTCGAGTTGCTATGGCCGAACCAGCGGTTAAACAACAAGGTAAACAGCGGCACCGTCGCAATCGCCAACGCCGCCACGCCCGACGCCACACCGGCATGCTCGGCCAGCGTCACCCCGCCATTGCCGAAAGCCAGCAACAACGTGCCGACCGACACTGCCGCACGCCACTCCCGCCAGGTGGGAGCCGGGGTGCCGCGCAAGCGCAGAAAGCCATACATCAGGCTACCCGCAATCAGAAACCGCACCGCCCCCATTAATAGCGGCGGCCAGGTTTCCACGCCGATGCGGATTACCAGATAGGTAGAGCCCCAAATGATGTAGAGAGCGGCAAAGGCAGCGATAAGCAGCAGCGGAATACGCGGACGCATGGAAGGGCTCGGCGGGCGGCAGGCAAGAGGGGGAGTGTAGGAGGTGAAACGCAGGGCGGGACAGGCACAGTCAGGGAGGGGATTGGGTGTACAGCTGGATGGGGGTTTGGAGATGGGACTCGAGAATGGGGTTTGCAGGGTTCGCCAGCAAGCTGGCTCCTACAAATCTGCGTTTGAGCCGGCCCTCACCCCTAGCCCCTCTCCCGCAAGCGGGAGAGGGGAACTCAATCGCGGCGCGGCCAAGGTTTGATTTGGCTCTGGATCTTGATCTTGATCTGGTTTTTGATCTGCCCGCCCCTTTAGCGCCAGGCCGAGTGGAGTCGTTGCGTAAGGGGTCGTAGCGGCCGGGAGCCGCGGAGAGGGATGAGGGCCATGGATGGCCCTTCAGACCGGCCCCTGGAGCGGCGACGTAGCGAGGGAAGTCGGAGCTAAGCGTAGACCCAAGGTGGGGGCTTGTACGAGACAACCACATGGGTAACAAAAGTGTTCAGTCACATGGGTGACACTTTCAAGGATAGATATCCATCCTTCTGCTCCCTTTCGTCCAGCCTACCGATCACTACCGGGCCGAAATGTATGGCCCAAAGATCATCGCCAATTTGCTCCAGCCCAACTAGCTCGTGCTTCAACAGGTGCCCCACATAGATGCGCATGCCGTGCCGATTGATGATTCCGCTGCAGTCGGCACGGTGTGGTTCGACATAGCCAGGATAGGCCGGCTCCGGCAACCGTTCAGGGTATGGGCGTGGCGAACTCTGGTAGTGCGATTTGGGCGTGCTCTGGTTTAGCGCTTCGTGCGGCCGCTGCTCATTGTAGTTGTGACGAAACAGGTCGAACTGCTTTTGCTGCTCTGCCATATGCGCAGAACAGGGGTGAGTGACGGCGCGTTTCAACGTGCGATGCATGCGTTCGTGGCGCCCATTCTGTTCGGGGCGACCAGGTGCTATTCGCTCAGGAATGATGCCCAGCCGTAACCACCAAATGGACAATTGGCTTAGGCCGGTTTTGCCAGCGCTGGCGAAAGGGGTTCCGTTGTCTGTTCTCAGGCGCGAAGGTAATCCGTAGCAGCGAAACAGGTGTTCAAAAGCCGACTGGGTTTCCTTCAATCGCGTGCCAGACATGCCTTCGCAAGCCAGCAGAAAGCGGCTGGCGTGATCCATCACCGTCAACGGATAACACCACTTCCCGTCCTGAGTCAGGAATTGGCCTTTGTAGTCGGCGCTCCAGAGTTCATTAGGTTCGTTGGTGGATTTAAGCGGCTTTGGATAGCTGGGCACCCGCTTACGAAGCCGGCGGGGCGTGACCAACCCCGCCTGCTTAAGGATGGTGTAGATCGTGGTCCGGGAAGGACTCTGCCCAGGGTATCGCTGCTCCACCAGTGCCTGGATCTTCTTCGGTCCCAGCTCAACGGCAGATCGGCGCCTCAGATCGAGGATGTATTCACGAATAACAAAGGGGGTGCACACCTGTTCGCGGCGGCGGCGACTTTGCTCAGCCAACCCCTCCATACCGGCTAGGTTGTAGCGTTCCACCCACTTGTAGCCGGTCTTTCGACTGATGCCGAAGTGCTCGCACAACGCAGTGAAGCTGCTGACCTGCCTGAGGTAGTCAGCAATAAACAACACTTTCTCGTCCATAGGTTTCAGTTCTCGCCACGGCATGGGGCACCCTCCTGAGGAGACCCCACTAGGTTAAAAACTGTTACCCATGTGGTTGAACTGATTTGTTACCTATGTGGGTGAGTCGTACCGGCTAGACCTTTTGCTGACTTTTGGGGCAATGCCAAAAGTCAGTCGCGCGTAAGGCGCGAAACAAAAACGCTCAGCACACGCGGTAACGAAGAAAAACAAAGCCAGCCAGAAGAACGCTTTCGGAAGAAATCACTTATCCGGCATAGGCATCGGAAACGGCATCACATTCCCCACCCCAGCCCTAGCCTCACTAATCTTCGGCGTCCCCAACCGCTCCACCTCATCAATCCGCACAATCGCATGCATCGGCACAAAACTCCGTACCACGCCCTCAAACTGCGCCTTGAGCTTCTCCTCACTCGGATCAACCACCACCTGCGTGCGCTCGCCAAAGACAAACTCCTCGACCTCGAGAAAACCCCACAGATCGCTTTGATAGATCTGCTTGGCGTACATCTCGAACACCTGGCCTTGGTTGAGGAAGATCACCTTATAGATAGGTTCACGCTTGCTCATGGGGAGGGGAAAAACCGTGGGAAATTTTCGGGGGCGGGATCATAGCATAGCCTCCCGGCAGGCAATGCTAGGCCCTTTGGGTCGGCATCCCTATAATGCGCGGTTCTCACGTCACCCCATCTCCCCGAGATTCAGAACGCGCATGAGCAAGAAGCTGTATATCGAAACCCACGGTTGCCAGATGAACGAGTACGACAGCTCGCGCATGATCGACCTGCTGGGCGAACATCAGGCCCTGGAAGTCACCGCCCGTGCTGAAGACGCCGATGTCATCCTGCTCAACACCTGCTCGATTCGTGAGCGCGCCCAAGACCGGGTGTACTCGCAACTGGGCCGCTGGCGTGAACTGAAACTGGCCAAGCCGGACATGGTGATCGCCGTTGGCGGTTGCGTGGCCAGCCAGGAAGGCGCGGCGATTCGCGACCGCGCGCCCTATGTGGACGTGGTATTCGGCCCGCAAACCCTGCACCGCCTGCCGGAAATGATCGACGCCGCGCGCATTACCCGCTTGCCCCAGGTGGACGTGAGCTTTCCGGAAATCGAAAAATTCGACCGTTTGCCCGAACCGCGTATCGACGGCCCGAGCGCGTACGTGTCGATCATGGAAGGCTGCAGCAAGTACTGCACCTTCTGCGTCGTGCCTTACACCCGTGGCGAAGAAGTCAGCCGGCCGTTCGATGATGTGCTGGCCGAAGTGATTCACCTGGCCGAGCACGGCGTACGTGAAGTGACCCTGCTGGGGCAGAACGTCAACGGTTTCCGGGGCGTGACCCATGACGGCCGCACCGCCGATCTGGCCGAGCTGATCCGCGTAGTCGCCGCCATCGACGGCATCGACCGCATTCGCTACACCACCTCGCACCCGCTGGAATTCTCCGAGAGCCTGATTCGCGCCCACGCCGAAGTGCCGGAGCTGGTCAAACACGTGCACCTGCCGGTGCAGGCCGGCTCCGACCGTATTCTGGCGGCGATGAAGCGCAACCACACGGGGCTGGAATACAAGTCGATCATCCGCAAGCTCAAAGCGGCCGTGCCGGGTATCAGCATCACCTCGGACTTTATCGTCGGCTTCCCAGGCGAAACCGAAAAAGACTTCGAGAACACCATGCAGCTGGTGGCCGATGTCGGCTTCGATTTCTCGTTCTCCTTCGTCTACAGCGCCCGCCCGGGGACACCAGCAGCCGATCTGCCGGACGATATTCCGGCCGAAACCAACCGCGAGCGCCTGGCCCGTCTGCAGCACCGTTTGGACCAGCAGGGCTTTGAAATCAGCCGCCAGATGGTTGGCAGCATTCAGCGCGTGCTGGTGAATGACTTCTCCAAACGCGACCCTGGCCAACTCACCGGGCGCACCGAGAACAACCGTATCGTCAACTTCCGCTGCGACAACGCGCGTCTGATCGGGCAGTTCGCCGACGTACGGATCGATGAGGCCAGACCGCATTCCTTGCGCGGTACGCTGGTTACAGAAGACGAAGCAGTGGCTGACTGCCACTAAAGCCGCAGATGCCCGAGCTTTCCCACTCGGGCATCCGGGGTTATCCTTCGACCCACCTCAGTGGCTACCGACACGACCTTGAACGCACCCATAGAACCGCATCGTTTTATCCTCGAACCCTTTGAAGCTCGCCGCTTCGCCAACTTGTGCGGGCAATTCGACGAGCACCTGCGCTTGATCGAACAGCGCCTGGCCATCGAGATCCGCAACCGCGGCAACCAGTTCGAACTGGTCGGCGCTCCCGAAACCACCCAGGCCGCCGAGCAGCTGCTGCGCCGCCTGTACCGGGAAACCAACGCCACCCAACTGTCCCCCGATATTGTCCATCTGTTCCTGCAGGAATCTGCGGTTGAAGAGCTGGCCAGCAATACGGTGGAAGCCAGCGTCGCCCTGCGCACCCGCAAGGGCATGATTCGCCCGCGCGGCATCAATCAGCAGCGCTACGTGAAGTCGATCCTCAACCACGACATCAACTTCGGCATCGGCCCAGCCGGTACGGGTAAAACCTACCTGGCCGTGGCGTGCGCCGTGGATGCCCTGGAACGCGAACAGATCCGCCGCATCCTGCTGGTCCGCCCGGCGGTCGAAGCCGGCGAAAAGCTCGGCTTCCTGCCGGGCGACCTGTCGCAGAAGATCGACCCGTACCTGCGCCCGCTCTACGACGCGCTGTACGAGATGCTCGGCTTCGAGCAAGTGGCCAAGCTGATCGAGAAACAGGTGATTGAAGTGGCACCGCTGGCCTATATGCGCGGCCGTACCCTTAATAACAGCTTCATCATTCTGGACGAGAGTCAGAACACCACCCTCGAGCAGATGAAGATGTTCCTCACCCGTATCGGCTTTGGCTCCACGGCTGTGATCACTGGCGACATCACCCAGGTCGACCTGCCGCGCGGCACCAAGTCGGGCCTGACCCACGTGATTGATGTGTTGAAGGACGTGCCCG
This sequence comes from Pseudomonas sp. CC11G, assembly GCF_056174845.1. NCBI lineage: Bacteria > Pseudomonadati > Pseudomonadota > Gammaproteobacteria > Pseudomonadales > Pseudomonadaceae > Pseudomonas > Pseudomonas sp. CC11G. Next base: position 27,255 of record NZ_JBWBZC010000024.1, on the reverse strand, counting down.
GCATTTCCTTTACCCACTTCCTGTCCAAGGACGTGGTGCGCCATCCGCTGGTGCAGCGCATTGTCGAAGCCTACGAGCGCTTCGAAACGGCTGCTGAAAGCACTGCCTCTGTAAACAAGAATGCACCCGAGGCAGACCGCGGCAATGCTTGAGCTTGATCTGCAAAACGCCAGCAGCGCCGCCAGCCCAAGCGAAGCCCAGTTCCGCCAATGGTGCGAACTGGCGCTGCGCCAGCGCACGGCCGATTCGGAGCTGACCATTCGCCTGGTAGACGAAGCTGAGGCGCGCGAACTCAACCACACCTACCGGCAGAAAGACTACGCCACCAATGTGCTGTCTTTCCCCGCCGACGTGCCCGATGAATTACTGGATATCCCGCTATTGGGCGATCTGGTGATCTGCGTGCAGGTGGTGGACCGTGAAGCCGCCGAACAAGGCAAAAGCGCCGAGGCCCACTGGGCTCACTTGGTGATTCACGGCTGCCTGCATCTATTGGGCTACGACCATATTGACGATGACGAAGCCGTCGAAATGGAAACCTTGGAACAACAATTGCTCGCTGAATTGGGTCATCCTGATCCCTATGCAGGCGACGAATAGCCTGGCTCCCAGGCACCAGAAAGGAACACTGAGTAAACAGCATGAGCGAAGACCGATCGAGCAGCGGGCAAAAATCCTGGTTAGGCAAAATTACCCAGGCTTTTGCCCATGAGCCGAAAAACCGTCAGGAGCTTCTAGAGCTGCTGCGCGAAGCCCATCAGAACAAACTCCTGGACAGCGAAGCGCTGGCCATCGTCGAAGGTGCCATTCAGGTGGCCGACCTGCAGGTTCGCGACATCATGGTGCCGCGCTCGCAGATGGTCAGCATCAAGGCCGGCCTGACGCCTCAGGAGCTGATCCCGGCGATCACCGAGTCCGCCCACTCGCGCTACCCCGTCGTCGGCGAAAGCCTCGATGACGTGATTGGCGTACTGCTGGCCAAAGACCTGCTGCCGCTGGTACTGCAGAGCGACAGCCAGGCCTTCAACATCAAAGACATGCTGCGCCCGGCCACCTTTGTGCCTGAGTCCAAGCGCCTCAACGTGCTGCTGCGCGAGTTCCGCGCCAACCACAACCACATGGCCATCGTCATCGACGAATACGGCGGCGTGGCCGGCTTGGTCACCATCGAAGACGTGCTGGAACAGATCGTCGGTGATATCGAAGACGAGCACGACGTCGAGGAAGACAGCTATATCAAACCGCTGCCCAGCGGCGACTTCCTGATCAAGGCCCTGACACCGATCGACGCGTTCAACGAGTCGTTCGACAGCGAATTCACCGACGACGAATTCCACACTGTCGGCGGCCTTGTGATGAGCGCCTTCGGCCATCTGCCCAAGCGCAACGAAATTGCCGAGATCGGCGACTTCCGTTTTCGCGTATTGAGCGCCGATAGCCGTCGCATTCACTTGCTGCGCCTGACCCGTATCGACCGGTAAAACGGAACGTAGGTTGGGTTGAGTCGCAGGCGAAGCCCAACGATACGCATATGCCCCCAACACCGATCTACCGACCAACAGGAAAACAATGAACTGGATTTCTAAGGCCGGCTGGGTCGGCAATTTAGTCGCCCTCGCCGCAGGCGCCATCACCACCCTCGCCCTCGCCCCTTTCGATATCTGGCCATTGGCCCTGGTGTCCATCGCCCTTTTCTACCTCGGCCTGCGCGACCTCACGCCGCGTCAGGCCCTGGGCCGTGGCTGGTGCTTTGGCTTTGGTGTGTTTGTCGCCGGCACCAGCTGGATCTACGTCAGCATCCATGATTACGGCGGTGCCTCGGCGCCGCTGGCGTTGTTCCTCACTGTAGGGTTCTGCGCGTGCGTCGCCTGGTTCTTCGCCCTGCCCGCTTTTGTGTGGGCACGCTGGCTGCGCCGTGTCGAAGCGCCGCTGGCCGACGCCCTGGCTTTCGCCGCGTTGTGGCTGGCCCAGGAAGCGTTCCGCGGTTGGTTCCTCACCGGTTTCCCCTGGCTGTACGCCGGCTATAGCCAACTCGACGGCCCGCTGAGCGGTCTGGCGCCGGTCGGTGGCATGTGGCTGATTTCCTTTGTGCTGGCGCTGACGGCGGCGCTGCTGATCAACCTGCCGCGTCTGGGCGACCGCAAGGCGTTTCTAGCCGTGGGCGTTGTACTGCTGATCGCACCATGGGCCCTGGCCTTGGGCCTGAAAACCCATGCCTGGACCGAACCCGCCGGTGCACCGCTGAAAGTGGCTGCAATCCAGGGCAACGTCGCCCAGGAAATGAAGTGGAACCCCGAGCACCTGAATGCGCAGCTGGGCCTGTACCGCGACATGACCTTCAGCGCCAAGCCGGTGGACCTGATCGTCTGGCCGGAAACGGCAGTGCCGATTCTCAAGGAGTTCGCTGACGGTTACCTGAATGTCATGGGCCGTTTCGCCAATGACCGCCAGGCCGCGCTGATCACCGGTGTGCCACTGCGCGAAACCAATGCCCAAGGCGAAAAGCGTTACTACAACGGCATCACCGTCGTTGGCGATGGCAGCGGCACCTACCGGAAACAGAAGCTGGTACCCTTTGGCGAATACGTGCCACTGCAGGACGTACTGCGTGGGTTGATCGCATTCTTCGACCTGCCGATGTCCGACTTCGCCCGTGGCCCCTCCGACCAGAAACTGCTGGATGCCAAGGGCTACAAGATCGCGCCGTTTATTTGCTACGAAGTGGTGTACCCGGAATTTGCCGCCGGCCTGTCGGCGCAAAGCCAACTGCTGCTGACGGTGAGCAATGACACCTGGTTCGGCACCTCGATCGGCCCGCTGCAACACTTGCAGATGGCGCAGATGCGCGCACTGGAAGCCGGCCGCTGGATGATCCGCGCCACCAACAATGGCGTGACCGGGCTGATCGATCCGTTTGGCCATATCACCACGCAGATTCCGCAATTCGAACAGGGCGTGCTGTACGGCGAAGTGGTGCCGATGCAGAAGCTGACGCCCTACCTGCAATGGCGCTCGTGGCCGTTGGTAATTGTGTGTTTTCTGCTGTTTGGGTGGGCGTTGTTGGCGAGCCGGATTGCCAAGACGGTTTGAGCACACCAACCCCTACCACCGTCATCCCCGCCTTCGCGGGGATGACGGGTATATGAGCGAAAGAAACCTGCGGGTTACCGATAAAACAACGGATAGGCAATCTGCCCCGCCACTTCGTTAAGCAATATGCCGGTCTGCCACATGCTTTTGCTTTCCGGCAACCAGCCACCCAACGGCCGCAAGTTGGGCACGCTCATAAATCCTACCGGCGCCGCCACCACCTCCAGCCCGGCACGCTCAAAACACCAGCGCGCCCGTGGCATATGGGCGGCCTGGGTGATCAACAACACCCGGCGGATGCCGTCCTTTTGCAGCATCTGCGCGCTGAACTCGGCGTTTTCCAACGTGGTACGGCTGCGGCCTTCCTGCCAGCGCACGGGCACGCGAAAATCTCTGACCATCACTTCCGTCATCAGCTGCGCCTCGCTGATGGGTTCGTCATACGGTGCGCCGCCGCTGATCAGCACGGGCAAGCCGGTGCTTCGCGCCAGCCGCGCGGCATAGCGCAGGCGTTCCACGGCCAGATGACTGGCTTGGTCGCCGCCCCAGGCAGGGTCTTCCCGCTCGCGGCCGGCACCGAGCACCACAATGGCATCCACCCGCTGCGTCAGGCCTTCGATCTGCTGGGGCGTCAGCGCCGGCTCGCGCTCTACCACCCGCGCCAAGGTTTCCACGGCGATGGGCAAACTGCTGATCCACAAGCCGCCCAGGCCCAGAACGAAACACGCCAACGCCACACGGGGCATACGCCGACGCAACCACCAGGCGGCCAGAAGCAACAGAAACAGGCAGCCGGGCGGCAATAGAAGTTGTTTGAAGAAATAACGCAGGACCATCGAGCACCTCCCAAAGGTGCCCGAAGCCTACCGGGGTTTGGAGGCGCGGAACAACTGCGAGCCACAGGCGCTGCAGGCCTGAATACCTTCGCCGGGATGCCAGAAGGCAGCGGTACCGCACAGTGCGCAGAGCAGCTTTTGTCGGCGGCGCATCAGGCCTTTGGGTTTGGCCATTTTGGCGATATGGCCAGGGCGTGGAGGCTTGATGGTGGGCGCCGGGCTTTGCTCGATCAGCGCCAGTTCCTTGGCCGCCGCATGCCAGCCGCGCAGCCAGTGCAGGTCCCGGTCCAGGTAGGCGCGAATCAGTTCCAGCTCAGCCGGACTAAGGCCACGAAGTTCTAATTCTTGCGGGGTTTTGTTCTGCCAGCGGCTGTCGCTGTCGGCTTCATCCAGCGCTATGGCAAGACGATGCAGCAGGCGCTCGTAGAGACCGCCCTGTGCTTCTTCGTGCCGTAACTCCGCCATCTGCAACCTCGCCAGCTCCGTGCCATTGATCTTCCTGCAAGCATAGTTTCGCCCTCGCAACGAGCCGGCCGCCGCGACCAACGGCGGAGGCTCAGGCGACAGGCGTAATCAGGGTTTCCCAGCCCCCGGCGGGGTCATGTATGCTACGGCGTTCTTTGAAACGTCCTTTTTCACAGCCAAAGTAGCCATGCACGAACATTACCAGCCCCGTGAAACCGAAGCCGCCGCGCAAACCTACTGGGACGAGCAGAAGTCCTTCGTAGTCAGTGAACAACCAGGCAAAGACACCTTCTATTGCCTGTCGATGTTCCCCTACCCCAGCGGCAAGCTGCACATGGGCCATGTGCGCAACTACACCATTGGCGACGTGATCGCCCGCTACCAGCGCATGCAAGGCAAAAACGTACTGCAGCCGATGGGCTGGGATGCGTTCGGCATGCCGGCGGAAAACGCCGCGATGAAAAACAACGTCGCGCCCGCCAAGTGGACCTACGAAAACATCGCCTACATGAAGAACCAGCTGAAAAGCCTGGGCCTGGCGGTGGACTGGACGCGCGAAGTCACCACCTGCAAACCGGACTACTACCGCTGGGAACAATGGCTGTTCACCCGGCTGTTCGAAAAGGGCGTGATCTACCGTAAAAACGGCACCGTGAACTGGGACCCGATTGACCAGACCGTTCTGGCCAACGAGCAGGTTATCGACGGCCGTGGCTGGCGTTCCGGCGCGCTGATCGAAAAGCGCGAAATCCCGATGTACTACTTCAAGATCACCGCCTACGCCGATGAGCTGCTCACCAGCCTCGACGACCTGCCGGGCTGGCCTGAACAGGTCAAGACCATGCAGCGCAACTGGATTGGGAAATCCCGCGGCATGGAAGTCAGCTTCCCCTACGACCAGGCCTCCATCGGCCAGGCCGGCAAGGTGAACGTCTTCACCACCCGCGCCGACACCCTGATGGGCGCGACCTATGTAGCCGTGGCCGCCGAACACCCGCTCGCCGCCATCGCGCTGCAGAAGCTGCCGGCGGACAAAGCCGCGGAGCTGCAAGCCTTTATCGACGAATGCAAACGCGGTGGCGTGGCTGAAGCCGATATCGCCACCCAGGAAAAGAAAGGCCTGGCGACTGGCCTGTTTGTCGAGCACCCGCTGACCGGCGAAAAGCTGCCGGTGTGGGTCGCCAACTATGTGCTGATGCACTACGGCGACGGCGCGGTCATGGCCGTTCCGGCGCACGATGAGCGCGACTTCGAATTCGCCCACAAGTACAGCCTGCCGATCAAATCGGTGGTGCGTACCAGCGCCGGCGACGAGAACCCGGCGCCGTGGCAAGCCGCCTATGGCGAGCACGGTCAACTGATCAATTCTGGTGAGTTCGATGGCCTGGACTTCGCCGGCGCCTTCGATGCCATCGAAGTAGCGCTGCAGAAAAAAGCCCTCGGCCAGGCTCGCACCCAGTTCCGTCTGCGCGATTGGGGCATTAGCCGTCAACGCTACTGGGGCTGCCCGATTCCGATCATCCACTGCGATACCTGCGGTGATGTGCCGGTGCCGGAAGACCAACTGCCCGTCGTGTTGCCAGAAGACGTAGTACCGGACGGCGCCGGCAGCCCGCTGGCGCGTCTGCCTGAGTTCTACAGCTGCACCTGCCCGAAATGCGGCGCCGCGGCCAAGCGCGAAACCGACACCATGGACACCTTCGTGGAATCGTCCTGGTACTTCGCCCGCTACGCCTCGCCGAACTACACCAAAGGCATGGTCGACCCGGCTGCCGCCAACCACTGGTTGCCGGTTGATCAGTACATCGGCGGTATCGAACACGCGATTCTGCACCTGCTCTACGCGCGCTTCTTCCACAAGCTGATGCGCGACGAAGGCCTGCTCGACTCCGATGAGCCGTTCAAGAACCTGCTGACTCAGGGCATGGTGATTGCCGAGACGTACTACCGTCTTGAAGCCAACGGCAGCAAAACCTGGTTCAACCCGGCCGACGTTGAAATCGAACGTGATGCCAAGGCCAAGATCATCGGCGCCACCCTGAAGACCGACGGTTTGCCGGTGGAAATCGGCGGCACCGAGAAGATGGCCAAGTCGAAAAACAACGGCGTTGACCCGCAGTCGATGATCGACCAGTACGGTGCCGACACCTGCCGCCTGTTTATGATGTTTGCCTCGCCGCCCGATATGAGCCTGGAATGGTCCGACTCAGGTGTTGAAGGTGCGCACCGTTTCCTCAAGCGCGTCTGGCGTCTGGCCCAGGCCCATGTGGCCCGTGGCGTGCCTGGCAGCCTCGATGTGGCCAGCCTCACCGACGCGCAGAAAGACGTGCGTCGCGCCATTCACCTGGCCATCCGCCAGGCCAGCCAGGACATTGGCCAACACCACAAATTCAACACCGCCATCGCCCAGGTGATGACGCTGATGAACGTGCTGGAAAAAGCCGCGCAAGACAGCGACGCCGACCGCGCCCTGCTGCAAGAAGGTCTGGAAACCGTGGCCCTGCTGCTGGCACCGATCACCCCGCATATCAGCCATGAACTGTGGCTGGAACTGGGCCATGAAAACGCCGTTATCGACGCCCAGTGGCCAGTGCTGGATGAAAGCGCCCTGGTGCAGGACAACCTGCAACTGGTGGTACAGGTGAACGGCAAGCTGCGTGGCCAGATCGACGTGCCGGCTACCGCCAGCCGCGAAGAAGTCGAAGCCGCTGCACGGGTTAACGAAAACGTACTGCGTTTCCTCGACGGCCTGACCATTCGCAAGGTCATCGTGGTACCGGGCAAGCTGGTCAATATCGTCGCGAGCTGATGACGTATCGCGGCCGCCATTGGCGCCGCGAACACCTAATTGAGTTGGCGCTGCAGCATTGGCAGCGCTACAGATGGTTTAAGGGGATAACAGATGATCAAACGGAATCTGATGGTAGTCGGCCTGGCAACCTTGCTTAGCGCCTGTGGTTTCCAGCTGCGCGGCACCGGCGACATGGCCTTCGCCCTCACCGAAATCAACCTGACGGCCCGTGATGCGTACGGCGCGACGGTCAAGGAACTGCGCCAGACGCTGACCAATAGCGGCGTGAATGTGCACGCCGGCGCGCCCTACACCGTGGCGCTGACCAGCGAGAGCACCAAAAACCGTACGGTCAGCTACACCGGCAGCGCTCGTAGCGCCGAATACGAAACCACCATGGAAGTGACCTACGAACTGCGCGGCGCCAAAGACGTTGTGCTGCTGCAAAATACCGTTGACGTGCAGAACACCTACGTCAACGACGAAAACAACCTGATCGGTTCCGAGCAGGAGTCCCTCCAGCTCAGTGAAGAACTGCGGCATGAATTGGTTACTCAACTGGCTCAGCGCCTGCAACTGATCACCCCGGCCCAGCTCGAGAAGCTGCAAGCCGATGCCGACGCCAAGGCACAAGCCGATGCCGACGCCAAGGCACAAGCCGAAGCTGACGCTATCGAAGCCGCGCGCAAGGCCGAGGCCGAGAAGCCCCAGCAATCGCCGCTGCAACTGCCGATCAAAGTCCAGTAAGACCGCTCGGGCCGCTCCGGCGGCCCAGCACTCCCGCCTATGAAGCTCGCCCCCGCACAACTCGCCAAACACCTGCAAAGCAGTCTCGCCCCGGTGTATGCCATCAGCGGCGACGATCCGCTGCTGTGCCAGGAAGCCGCCGACGCCATTCGTGCAGCCACCCGCGCCCAGGGTTTTACTGAACGCCAGGTGTTCAACGCCGATGCCAGTTTCGACTGGGGCACGCTGCTGCAAGCCGGCAACAGCCTCTCGCTGTTCGCCGAAAAGCGCGTGCTGGAATTGCGCATTCCCAACGGCAAGCCGGGCGACAAAGGCACGGCGGCGTTGCTGGAATACCTGTCGCGTCCACCCGAAGACACCCTGCTGCTGATCAGCCTGCCCAAGCTCGATGGCAGCACGCAGAAAACCAAATGGGCCAAGGCGGTCATCGACGGCCCCCAGGCGCAGTTCATCCAGATCTGGCCGGTGGAAGTGCACCAGTTGCCGCAATGGATTCGTCAACGCATGAACCAGGCGGGGATGAACGCCACCCAGGAAGCCGTCGACCTGATTGCCGCCCGCGTGGAAGGAAACCTTCTGGCCGCTGCGCAGGAGATCGAGAAGCTCAAGCTGCTAGCCGACGGCAATCAGATCGACGCCAGCACCGTGCAGGCCGCCGTGGCCGACAGCGCCCGCTATGACGTATTCGGCCTGATCGATGCGGCTCTCAATGGCGAAGCCAGCCACGCCCTGCGCACCCTCGAAGGGCTGCGCGGCGAGGGCGTCGACAGCACCGTAGTGCTATGGGCCCTGGCCCGCGAACTGCGTCTGCTGGCGACCATTGCGCAGCAGTACGGCCAAGGCATTCCGCTGGAAAAAGCCTTCAGCCAGGCCCGCCCGCCGGTGTGGGACAAACGCCGCCCGCTGGTGAGCAAAGCCCTGCAACGCCACTCCGCTGCACGCTGGAGCAAGATGCTGCAGGACGCCCAGCGCATCGACGCGCAGATCAAGGGCCAGGCCGCTGGCGACCCCTGGCTGGATATCAGCCGGCTGACCTTGTTGCTCGCCGGTCAACGTCTGTCGCTTCCTCAGGAGTGATAAGCGGCACTGGACAGACGCCCGACACAGGCCGATGATCCGCGCCGCGGGGCTACCCCTCTTCTGTTATCAAAGCCCAGCCACCCGCCCCGCCCGAGGACTGTCATGGCCACATCGAAGAAACGCCCCAATAAAGCTAAATCCATCATTGCCCAACCCCTGTTCCGCAGCCGCCAGGAACAGCCGAAGAAAGGCAAAGGCAGCTACCGCCGCGAAGCCTCCCAGCAAAACTGGGGGCTTCTGTCTTTCTGGGGCCTGGTTTTTTTGCTGCGGGCTTTCTGGCTGCCTGAAAGGATTCCACTCCGTCAGCGTGGTAAGGTGGCCGCTGTTTACCGCTTTGAGACCTGCTGATGTTCAACCTGTCATCGCGCACCCTGGCCTGCGCCGTACTGAGCTTTCACTTCAATCTGCTCACCGCCTGCGCCGAAGCGCCCCAAGCGCCACAGTCTACTGCCTCCGCCCTGCCGACCGCAGCCGCCGCGCCCACCGCCGCTGGCGCCCCCGTCCAGCCTGCCGCCCCTGTACCGACGCAAACGTTCGAAGAATGGCGCAGCCAATTGCGCAGCGATGCCGTCAATGCAGGCATCAGCGCCGCCTTGTTCGACCGCGCCTTTGCCAATGTCACCCTCGACCCCGCCGTGGTCGCCGCTGACAGCAGCCAACCCGAATTCACCCGCCCGGTCTGGGAATACCTCGATGGCGCCGTGTCCGCCCGACGTATCGCTAACGGTCAGGCGCAGTACGCCCAGCAGCAAGCAACCCTGAGCCGCATCGAGCAACGCTACGGCGTGCAAGCTGAAGTGCTGGTGGCGGTGTGGGGCATGGAAAGTGCCTATGGCAATAACATCGGTAGCAACAACGTCATCCGCTCACTGGCCACCCTCGCCTACGAAGGCCGCCGCGCCGCGTTCTGGCGTGAGCAGCTGATTGCCGCGCTACAGATTCTCCAGCATGGCGATATCACACCGGAGCGTTTAGTCGGCTCCTGGGCTGGCGCCATGGGCCAGACCCAATTTATGCCCACCACCTACAACCAGCACGCCGTGGACTTCGACGGCGATGGCCGCCGCGATATCTGGTATTCCTCGGCAGATGCCCTGGCCTCGGCCGCCCATTACCTACAGCAGTCGGGTTGGCAGCTGGGCAAGCCGTGGGGGTTTGAAGTGCGCTTGCCCAAGGCGTTTGATTACGCCCTGGCCGATCCGGACACGCGCAGAAGCGTGGCCGAGTGGACCGCCCTCGGCGTAATGCCCGCCAGCGGAAAAGCGCTGGCGCCGATCTTGTCCGGCGAGTCGGCAACCCTACTGCTGCCCGCAGGCCATCGCGGCCCGGCGTTTCTGTTGCTGAGCAACTTCCGCAGTATCCTCAAGTACAACAACTCGTCGTCCTATGCGCTGGCCGTTGGCTTGCTGTCCGACGGCATCCGTGGCGCCAACGCAGCGGTGCTGGCCGACTGGCCGCGTGACGACCCGCAGTTGGGCCGTAGCGAGCGCATTGAGTTGCAGGAGTTGCTGGCCGCGCATGGGTTCGAGCCGGGCGCCGCTGATGGCATTCTGGGCGCCAACACGCGTAAGGCTGTGCGGGCTTATCAGCAGCAGCTCAATCTGCCGGCGGATGGGTATGCGGATCACAGCTTGTTGAATCGACTGCGAAGCCAGTAACGCCACCACCAATAAAAAGGGCGACCCGAGGGTCGCCCTTTTTGCTTTTGCGATTTCAGCCGCTCATCTTTCGAGATCGAGCGAGCTAGAGCGGGGCAAGGCAAAAATGCTTTTTGAAGCGCAGTTGGCTGTAGCCAATGAGCATTCAAAAAGCATTTTTAACGCCGCACCGCCGACGCGCAGCCGATCGGTTACTTCTTGGCACCGTGCGCTTGCTGGTCGGCGTGGTACGAGGAACGTACCAACGGGCCAGATGCCACGTTCTTGAACCCCATCTTGGTACCTTCTTCGGCAAACCAGGCAAAGACGTCCGGGTGCACGAAACGCTGCACCGCCAGGTGGTTGCGCGACGGTTGCAGGTATTGGCCGAGGGTCAGCATATCGATGTTGTGCTCGCGCATGCGCTTCATCACTTCGATCACTTCTTCGTCGGTCTCGCCCAGGCCGAGCATCAGGCCTGACTTGGTCGGCACGTGCGGAACGCGCTTCTTGAAGTTTTCCAGCAGGTCCAGCGACCACTCGAAATCCGAGCCCGGACGCGCGGCTTTATACAGACGCGGCACTGTTTCCAGGTTGTGGTTGAACACATCTGGCGGCTCTTGTTCGGTGATGGCCAACGCCACGTCCATACGGCCGCGGTAATCCGGCACCAGGGTTTCGAGTTGCACGCCCGGCGACAGCTTGCGAATTTCCCGCAGGCAGTCGACGAAGTGCTGGGCACCGCCGTCGCGCAGGTCGTCGCGGTCTACCGAGGTGATTACCACGTACTTCAAACGCAGGTCGGCGATGGCGACGGCCAGGTTCATCGGCTCGTCGGCGTCCAGCGGTTTTGGTCGGCCGTGGCCGACGTCGCAGAACGGGCAGCGACGGGTGCAGATGTCACCCATGATCATGAAGGTGGCGGTACCACCGGAGAAGCACTCACCCAGGTTCGGGCAGGACGCTTCTTCGCAGACACTGTGCAGTTTGTGTTTGCGCAGCAGTTGCTTGATGCGGTCGACTTCCGGCGAAACCGGTACGCGCACGCGAATCCAGTCAGGTTTGCGCGGCAGCTCGTCGGTAGGAATGATCTTCACCGGAATCCGCGCCATCTTCTCGGCGCCGCGCAGTTTCACGCCCATTTCCACCTTGGCCGGTGGGGCTTTAACCGCGGTTGCTTCGTTGCCAGCTACTTCAATGCTCATAGCGATTCAATTCCGCCCGTCAGGGTCGTCTGTTCAGCGTAGTCGAGGTGTGTGACGAGCTGCGCGCGCAGCCGGGCACTTACTTCGGCAAATTCAATTGGTCCCACCTGGTCACGCAGTTGGGTCATGGCCATTCCGGCATACCCGCAAGGGTTGATGCGCTGGAAGGGTTGCAGGTCCATGTCCACATTCAACGCCAGGCCATGAAAGGACCGACCGTTGCGAATGCGCAGACCCAGCGAGGCAATCTTCGCCCCGTCTACATACACGCCAGGCGCATCCGGCTTGGCCTCGGCCTGCACGCCATAACTGGCGAGCAACTCGATCAGGCTCAGCTCGATACGGCTGACCAGCTCACGCACGCCCAGGCTCGAGCGGCGTACGTCCAGCATCAGGTAAGCGACCAACTGACCAGGCCCGTGATAGGTCACCTGGCCGCCGCGGTCGACTTTGACCACCGGAATATCACCGGGGAACAACACGTGTTCGGCCTTGCCGGCCTGGCCTTGGGTAAATACCGGCGGGTGCTCGAGCAGCCAGATCTCGTCGGGGGTATCTACCACCCGGGAGTCCGTGAAGTGCTGCATGGCATGCCAGGTCGGTTCGTAAGGGACCTGGCCGAGCTCGCGAAAGCCCAGGCGCTGGGTCATCAGAGCACCATATGCACGCGGCCAGTGGCGCGCAGGTCGCTGTTGATGTCTTGCAGTTGTTCGATGCCGGTGGCGGTGATCAGCAGTTGCACGGTGAGGTATTTACCGTTGCGGCTGTCGCGCTGCACCAGAGTGCCCACGTCCAGATCTGGCGCGTGGCGCTTGAGAATATCGATGACCAGTTCGGTAAAACCCTCGCCCGCATCGCCGATTACTTTGATCGGGTAGCGCTCGCAGGGAAACTCGATGGTTACGGATGTGGCGTCTGTCATGGCGGTCTCGGCGGGCTTTTGGCCTGCGGAAGCAGACGCCGGCCCGCCCTTTTGGGGCTGTGCCGGCGCCTGTGGCTATCGGTTAACGCGGCTGTTAGTTGAACAGGCCGAAGAAGAATAGACGGATGCTATCCCACACGCGGCGGAAGAAGCCACCTTCGTCTACGGGCTCCAGGGCGATCAGGTCCGCGCTGTGCACCACTTTGTCTTCCAGTTTCACTTCCACTTTACCAATCACGTCGCCCTGCTTGATCGGGGCAACCAACTGCGGGTTCAGGGTCATGTTTGCGCTGAGTTTTTTCAGCTGGCCGCGCGGCATGGTCATGGTCAGGTCTTCAGCCAGACCGGCTTTGACTTGGCGAGTAGCGCCTTTCCATACGGTGCCTTGGGCCAGCTCAGTGCCCTTCTGGTAGAAGGTCTGGGTTTCGAAGAAGCGGAAACCGTAGGTCAGCAGTTTCTGGGTTTCAGCGGCACGGGCTTGTTCGCTGTTAGTACCGAATACCACGGCGATCAAACGCATGCCGTCGCGCACGGCCGAGGCCACCAGGCAGTAACCGGCTTCGTCGGTGTGGCCGGTTTTCAGGCCGTCGACGGTCTTGTCACGCCACAGCAGCAGGTTGCGGTTGGGCTGCTTGATGTTGTTCCAGAAGAACTCTTTCTGCGAGTAGATGGCGTAGTGCGCCGGGTCTTCGTAGATGATTGCCCGGGCCAGCCGCGCCATGTCGTGCGCGGTGGAGTAGTGCTCCGGGTTAGGCAAGCCGGTGGCGTTCATAAAGTGGCTGCCGACCATGCCGAGTTTTTCGGCCGTGGTGTTCATCATGTCGGCGAACGCGTCTTCGCTGCCGGCAATGTGTTCGGCGGTGGCGACGCTGGCGTCGTTGCCGGACTGAATGATGATGCCGTGCAGCAGGTCACCCAGAGCGACCTCGGTGCCGACCTTGATGAACATGCGCGAACCGCCGGTACGCCAGGCGTGTTCGCTGACCATCACCTTGTCGGTTTCGCTGATCTGGCCACGGCGGATTTCCAGGGTGGCGATATACGCGGTCATCAGCTTGGTCAGGCTGGCTGGCGGCAGGCGCTGGTCACCGTTGTTTTCCAGCAGCACGTTGCCGCTGGCGGCGTCCATCAGCACATAGGCTTTGGCAGCCAGTTCCGGCGCGGCCGGAACGGCCGTTTCGGCAGCCCAGGTAGCGGGGGCGGTGATCAGGAGGGCGAACAGACTCAGACGACGGGTAAAGGCGGTGATATTCATCAGTCTCTCAAGTTACTAATGGCAAACAGGCTCTTGCGAGCAAGTCGGTTAAAGCCGGCGATTTCAGGGAATCACTCGGGCTTCACTAATGTCGGTTGACCGAGGTTGGCCAGCCGCACGCTGTTCTGGAGTTTTGTCGCTTCACCCTGCGTGCTTACCGGCCCCATCCGCACGCGGTGGAAGGTCTGTTGGTTGCGCACCACCGAGCTGATAAACACCGGGGCATTCACCATCGTGCTCAGCTTGTCCTTCAGGAGTTCCGCAGCGTCCGGATTGGCGAAGGCTGCGACTTGGAGATACAGGCCAGATGGCTCGAGTGAAGCGTTTTTTTTTGCGTCGATTTGCACCTGCGCGGGCACGACGTCGGCGGCGTGTTGGGCCGGCGGCGGGGTGTACTGCTCAACAGGCTGGGCCATGGTTTGCGCCAGGGTCGGCTTGACCGGCTGCACGGCGGCCATCTGCGGCTGGGCCAGCACCATCGGCACCGGGCGACCCTGTTGGGCCCACCACTCGGCCGGGTCGATGCCTTCCACTTTTACCCGTGCGGTGCCCACTTCGGCGTAACCGAGCTTTTTCGCTGCGGCGAAAGACAAGTCGATAATGCGGTCGGAATAGAACGGACCACGGTCGTTGACCCGCAGAATCACGCTCTTGCCGTTATCGAGGTTGGTCACCCGCACATAACTGGGCAGCGGCAACGTCTTGTGCGCGGCGCTCATGCCGTACAGGTCGTACTTCTCACCGTTGGCGGTGGCCTGACCATGGAATTTGGTGCCGTACCAGGACGCCGTGCCAGTGGCCAGATACCGCTTGGCATCGGGCATCGGGTAATAGGTTTTACCCAGCACGGTGTAGGGGTTGGCTTTGTATGCGCCGTAATACGGCATGGGCACGGCATCGGGAATCTTCGAAACGTCGACATCCCACCACGGCGCGCCATCGCGGTGCGGGCGGGAGAAATCGCCGGGGCCAGACGTGGCGGTAGATTGCGTAGGCTGCGGCGCACGGCTGCTGGAGCAACTGGCGAGCATCACGGCCAGGGCGCCAAAGGCGAAGAGCTTGAACGGCGTTGCCTGCATTTACTTGGTGCCCCGGGCCTGAACAATCAAATCGGACAGCTGATGCACCGCCATGGCGTACATCGCGCTGCGATTGTAACGAGTGATGACATAAAAATTGGGTAAGCCTAACCAATATTCCGGGCCGGCTTCACCATCCAGACGAAAGGCAGTCACAGAAACGTCATCGCGCACCGCTTCATGGCTCGACCAGCCCATAGCGCGCAGCTCGCCCACGGTCTTCACCGGGTCCAGGCCCACAGTCAGGCCGTCTTCGGCCTGCTCGCCGCTGATTTGCGCGGTGCTGACTACGGCCTCGCCGGTTACCCAGCCATGGCGTTTGAAGTAGCTGGCCACGCTGCCGATGGCATCGTCCGGGTCGTTCCAGATATTGATGTGGCCGTCGCCGTCAAAGTCCACAGCATAGGCGCGAAAACTGCTCGGCATAAATTGCGGCATGCCCATGGCGCCGGCGTAGGAGCCTTTGAGGGTCAGCGGGTCAACTTGTTGTTCACGGGCCAGTAGCAGGAACTGCTTGAGTTCCTTGCGGAAGAAGTCGGCACGCGGTGGGTAATCGAAGCCCAGGGTCGACAGCGCGTCGATCACCCGGTAGCTACCGGTGTTGGCGCCATAGGACGTTTCGACGCCGATGATGGCGACGATTACCTGAGCCGGCACACCGTATTCCTGTTCTGCACGGGCCAAGGCGGCTTCGTGCTGCTTCCAGAACTCCACGCCCTGGTTGATACGGCGGTCGGTAATAAAGATGGGACGGTATTCAGCCCAGGTTTTAACCTTTTCGGCCGGACGGGAAATGGCATCGAGGATCGACTGTTTGCGCTCCACTTCGCGGAACAGGTTCACCAGTTGCTCACCGGCAAAGCCATAGTCGCGGGTCATCTCGGCAACGAATTCGGCAACTTGCGGCGACCCTTCGTAATCAGCGGCAACAGCCTGCTGGGCGAAACCGCAGATACCAGCAAGGCTGGCCAAATGTGCCGTGCGCGTGGCCCAGCGACGCAAACCTAGCATTAAATCCCTCACCCCAATCAAACCTGAGCAATCCACTTACGGTGCGTGTGGATAGCCATTAAAAGCCCAAACCCAGACATCAGTGTCACCAGCGAAGTTCCGCCGTAGCTAATGAAAGGAAGCGGCACCCCAACCACCGGCAACAGGCCACTGACCATACCGATGTTGACGAAGACATATACAAAGAAGGTCATGGTGAGGCTGCCGGCAAGCAGCTTACCGAACAGCGTCTGCGCTTGGACAGTAATTACCAGGCCGCGCGCAATCAGCAACGCATACACGAGCAACAACAGGCAGATACCTACCAGACCGAACTCTTCGCCCAAAACCGCGATGATAAAGTCCGTATGGCTTTCCGGCAAAAAATCCAGGTGCGATTGCGTGCCCAAAAGCCAGCCTTTACCGAAAACGCCACCCGAACCGATGGCCGCTTTGGACTGAATAATGTTCCAGCCGGTACCCAACGGATCGCTCTCCGGATCGAGGAATGTCAGCACTCGCTGCTTCTGGTAGTCGTGCATCACAAAGAACCACATGGCGACCGCCACCGGCACTACAGCCGTTACCGCGCCTAGGATCCAGCGCCATTGCAGGCCAGCCATAAACAGTACAAACGCGCCGGAAGCGAGCACCAGCAGCGCGGTGCCGAGGTCCGGCTGGCGGATCACCAACACGAACGGAATACCGATCAGCGCCAGGCTGATGGCGATGTGTTTTAGCCGTGGCGGCAAATTGTGTCGAGCCATGTACCAGGCAATGGTAGCCGGCATCAGGATCTTCATGAATTCCGCCGGCTGAAAGCGAATGACCCCGGGAATATTGATCCAGCGGGTGGCGCCCATGGCGTTATGGCCCATTACATCCACCACCACCAGCAGGCCTACACCGGCCATATAACCCAGCGGCACCCAGCGGGCGAGAAAGCGCGGTTCGAACTGGGCGATGACGCACATGGCCACGGCACCCAGGCCAAACGAGGTGGCCTGCTTGAGCAGCAGGTCAACGTTCTTGCCACTGGCCGAATACAGCACGAACAAGCTGCCGGCCGCGAGCACGGTAAGCAGCAAAAACAGTTGGCCGTCGATATGCAGGCGCTGCAGCAGGCTGGCGCGGCGGCGCATCACGTCTTCGTCGGAGATCGAGCGGTCGAAGTTGTTACTCACGTGAAGGTGCCTCGGCCGTTACCGGTGGTGCGTATTGGGTTTTCAGTTGACCGTTGTCGCCCAGCAGCCAGGCATCCATCACCGCCTTGGCCACCGGCGCGGCAACGCTGGAACCGCCCTCGCCGTTTTCAATCATCACCGCCACGGCAATCTTCGGCGCGTCGGCGGGGGCGAAGGCGATAAACAGGGCGTGGTCGCGGTGGCGCTCATCGAGTTTGGAGCGGTCGTATTTCTCGCCCTGCTTGATCGCCACCACCTGCGCCGTACCGCTTTTACCGGCAATGCGGTAAGCGGCCGAGTCGCCGACCTTGTGCGCGGTACCACGCGGGTTGTGCATAACTTGCTGCATACCGGCGCTCACCTGCGCCCAGTCGCCGGGGTTGCGCAGCACGATATCGGGCATCGGGTTCGGGTCTACGGGCGGCACGCCATCGACGGTTTTCGCCAGGTGCGGGCGAATCCATTTGCCATGGTTGGCCACCAACGCGGATACCTGCGCCAGCTGCAACGGGGTCGTCTGCATATAGCCCTGGCCGATCCCCAGAATCAGGGTTTCACCCGGGAACCACGCCTGACGATAGCGGGCGCGCTTCCATTCCCGCGACGGCATCAGGCCTGGCGACTCTTCAAACATATCCAGCGAGACTTTCTGACCAATGCCAAAGCGGCTCAGGTAGCTGCCCAGGCGGTCGATGCCGAGCTTGTGGGCCAGGTCATAAAAGTAGGTGTCGTTGGACCGCATGATCGCCGCCTGCAAATCCACCGAGCCGTCGCCGGTGCGGTTCCAGTTGCGGTACTTGTGGTCGTAGTTGGGCAATTGATAAAAGCCGGGGTCGAACACCCGCGTGCTTGGCGTGACCACACCGCTGTCCAGCCCGGCAATCGCCACCGCCGGTTTGATGGTCGAACCGGGCGGGTACAGGCCGCGCAGCACGCGGTTGAACAGCGGACGGTCCGGCGAGTCGCGCAGCTCGGAATAGGCTTTGAAGCCGATACCAGTTACAAACAGGTTGGGGTCGAAGCTCGGCTGGCTAACCATCGCCAGCACTTCGCCGGTGTTCGGATCGAGGGCCACGATGGAGCCCCGCCGGCCGCCCAACGCCGTCTCGGCCGCTTCCTGCAAACGGATATCCATGCTCAGCACGATATCGGCACCGGGCACCGGGTCAGTGCGTTTGAGCACCCGCAGCACGCGGCCACGGGCGTTGGTTTCCACTTCCTCGTAACCCACTTGACCGTGCAGCTGTGGCTCGTAGAAACGCTCGATGCCGGTTTTGCCGATATGGTGGGTGCCGCTGTAGTTGACCGGGTCGAGCACTTTCAGCTCGGCCTCGTTTATACGCCCGACATAGCCCACCGAGTGCGCGAAATGCTCACCCTGCGGGTAATGCCGCACCAGCTGCGCCACCACTTCCACGCCGGGCAGGCGGAACTGGTTTACCGCGATGCGGGCGATTTGTTCTTCGCTCAGCTCAAACAGAATCGGCACCGGCTCGAATGGCCGACGGCCCTGACGCATGCGCCGCTCGAACAGGGTGCGGTCTTCCTGACTGAGCTCCAGCACTTCGACAATCACGTCGAGCACTTGCTGCCAGTCGCCGGCCCGTTCGCGGGTCATGCTCAGGCTGAAACTCGGCCGGTTGTCAGCCACCACCACGCCGTTGCGGTCGAAGATCAGCCCACGGGTGGGCGGAATCGGCTGCACGTGTACGCGATTGTTTTCAGAAAGGGTCGAGTGGTACTCGTACTGAATCACTTGCAGGAAATACAGGCGCGCGATCAACACCATGATCAGCAAACAGATGGCGACCGCCCCCACCACCACGCGATTGCGAACTTGGCGGGCGTCTTTCTCGTGGTCCTTGAGGCGGATCGGCTGCGGCATTACGAGGGCTTATTTGTGATAAGGGTGCCCGGACAACACGGTCCAGGCGCGATAAATCTGTTCACCGATCAGAATCCGCACCAGCGGGTGCGGCAGGGTCAGCGGCGACAACGACCAGCGCTGTTCACTGCGAGCCTGCACCTCGGGTGCCAGCCCTTCGGGGCCGCCGACCATCAAATTGATGGTGCGCGCATCCAGGCGCCAGCGTTCCAACTCCACCGCCAACTGCTCGGTGCTCCACGGCTTGCCGGTCACTTCGAGCGTGACGATCTTTTCCCCCGGTTGCACCTTGGCCAGCATGGCTTCGCCTTCCTGACGGATCAGGCGCGCCACGTCGGCGTTCTTGCCGCGGGTGTTGAGGGGAATTTCCACCAGGTCCAGCGGCAGCTCGGCCGGCAGACGTTTGGCATATTCCTGCCAGCCGTCTTCCACCCAGCGCGGCATGCGTGACCCGACAGCGATCAATCGTATACGCAAGGGGAACCCTTACTCGTCGCCGCTGTTGAACTGTTCCGGGCTGTTCTGGTTTTGCGCACGGTTCTGCTCGGCGCCTTGCCACAGACGCTCAAGGTCGTAGAACTGGCGAGCGGTCGGCAGCATCACGTGCACGACGATGTCACCCAGGTCCAGAAGAGCCCATTCGCCAGTGTCCAGGCCTTCGCTGCCCAGTGGGCGCACGCCCTTTTCCTTGACCTTTTCCAGCACGTTATCCACCAGGGATTTGACGTGACGGTTGGAGGTACCGCTGGCGATCACCATGAAATCGGTGATGCTGGTTTTGCCGCGTACATCGATGGTGGTGATGTCTTGGGCTTTAACGTCTTCGAGGGCAAAGACGGCCAGTTTGACCAGGTCTTCGCTCGGCATTACAGGCTTGCTCATAATTAACTCTTTCTCGTGTTCAGTTCTGCGCGCGGTACAGCCCGCGTGCATTGATAAAGGCCAGCACCGCATCGGGCACCAGAAAACGCACCGACTTTCCGCTGGCCAGCAGATTCCGGATCTGGGTGGCAGACACCGCAAGCGGCGTCTGCCAGACAAAAGCAATCTGGCCGCTGGGCCCGGTCAGGGCCAGCGGGTCGCTGACACTGCGGGCCGCCAGAACATCACGCAGCGCTTGCGGCGCTTCGCTGTCGGCATCCGGGCGTTGCAATACCAGGATGTGGCAATGGTCCAGCAGTTCTTCCCAGCGATGCCAGGTTGGCAGGCCACAAAAGGCGTCCCACCCCAGCAGTAAAAACAGTTGATCCTCAACCGCCAGTTCAGCGCGCAACGACTCCAGCGTGTCGATGCTGTAGGACGGCCGGTCGCGCTTGAGTTCGCGGTCGTCCACCGTCAGCAACGGCACACCGGCAACGGCATGCTCGACCATCGCCAGGCGGTCTTGCGCTGACACCTGCGGCGCGTCCCGGTGTGGCGGGCGCGCGTTGGGAATCAGGCGCAGCTCATCCAGAGCCAGCTGTTCGGCAACTTCCAGGGCACTGCGCAAATGGCCGACATGCACCGGGTTGAAGGTGCCGCCCAGAATGCCGATGCGCTTGCCCACGGATGTCTGCTCGGTGTTCAAGTACGGATATGACCGTCGCCAAACACCACGTACTTCTCACTGGTCAGCCCTTCCAGGCCAACCGGGCCGCGGGCGTGCAGTTTGTCGGTGGAAATACCGATCTCCGCGCCCAGGCCGTATTCGAACCCATCGGCAAAGCGCGTCGAGGCGTTGATCATCACCGAGGCCGAATCCACTTCAGTAATGAAGCGACGACCCGAGGTGAAGTTCTCGGTGACGATGGAGTCGGTGTGCTGGGAGCTGTATTTCGTAATGTGCTCGATGGCCTCGTCGAGGCTGTCGACGATACGAATCGACAGAATCGGCGCGAGGTACTCGGTGCGCCAGTCTTCTTCGGTGGCTTCCAGGACATCGTTGCCCAGCAGCGCGCGAGTGCGTTCGCAGCCGCGCAGCTCGACGCTCTTGTCACGGTAAATGGCAGCCAGCGGCGGCAATACGCGCTCGGCGATACCTTCGTGCACCAGCAGGGTTTCCATGGTGTTGCACGGCGAGTAGCGCTGGGTTTTGGCGTTGTCGGCAATGCGGATGGCTTTGTCGATATCGGCCGCCACGTCGATGTACACGTGGCAGATGCCGTCCAGGTGTTTGATCACCGGCACTTTGGCATCGCGGCTGATGCGCTCGATCAGGCTCTTGCCACCACGCGGCACGATCACGTCCACGTATTCCGGCATGGTGATCAGCGCGCCGACGGCAGCGCGGTCGGTGGTTTCCACCACTTGCACGGCAGCGGCCGGCAAACCGGCTTCCGCCAAACCTTGCTGAATGCAGGCGGCGATGGCGCGGTTGGAGTTAATCGCTTCCGAGCCGCCACGCAGAATGGTGGCGTTGCCGGATTTCAGGCACAGGCTGGCGGCGTCGATGGTCACGTTCGGACGCGACTCGTAAATGATGCCGATCACGCCCAACGGCACGCGCATCTTGCCGACCTGAATGCCCGAAGGCAGGTAGCGCATATCGCGAATTTCACCGATGGGGTCAGGCAGGGTCGCCACCTGACGCAAGCCCTCGATCATCTCGTCGACGCGCGCGGGGGTCAGGGCGAGGCGGTCCAGCAGGGCCGGTTCCAGGCCATTGGCGCGGCCATTGGCGAGGTCCTGTTCGTTGGCGGCGCTGAGCTCGGCGCGCGCGGCGTCGAGGGCGGCGGCCGCGGCGTGCAGGGCACGGTTCTTCTGCGCGGTACTGGCGCGGGCCACCACACGGGAGGCTTCGCGGGCAGTGCGACCCAGGCGGGTCATGTAGTCGAGCACGGACTCAGTCATGGTCTCGTCGGTCTGGCAGTGGGGAAAGCGGCTGATTATAGCGGCGCGGCGGGCCCACGCCCAGCGGCGTCTGGCGGGTGGTAAACAGGGCGTTACAACACAGGCCCCGGTAACACTCGCAAGCGCAGCCGCCGGGGCTTGCCGGGAGACGGTGACACTTGCCCGCCAACGCCGCCCATTCCCCGCCCGAAGGTTAGGTAAACAAACAGGCCGCAGATGTCTACCTTGCAGGCATAGCCAACCGCCCACCCCAAGGACGGGCGCCCAAAAGAAAGAGGAGAAGCGGCCATGCGCTATCGCACCGACTACAGTCCGGCCTTACTCGGCGAAACCAGCCAACAGCTGCAGCTCGGCGACTGGCACCTGCACTACCAGGCCTATTCCACCCACGCCGACGACCCGCGCCACCCTGTGCTATTCCTCGGCGGCGCCTTCCAATGCTTTCGCTCATTCGCCAGCGAAGTGGAAGAGTTGCTGGCCGATCACCCGGTCATCCTCCTCGACCTGCCGAGCCAGGGCTGCAATCTGCAACTGGCGCCCGAGCTGAACCTGCAAGGGCTGGCCGACCTGATTGCCGGCTTTGTTCAGGCACTCGATATACCGCCCTTGATGCCCATCGGCCTGTCCTACGGCTCGGCGCTGGCCGCGCTGTTCGCCGCGCGCCATCCGCAGCACTGCTCGCGGTTGCTGCTGGCCGGCATCACCGCCTTTGGCCGCCGTGGCGCGCGGGTGTTGCTGGAAGAAAGCCTGGCCTTGCTCGCCGAAGGCCGTGCTGCCGAATTTGCCCACGGCGCCGTCACCGGCCTGCTCAACCCCACCCGCAGCCGGGAAACCGGCGTGGCCCCGGTGTTTCGCAAAGCCCTGTTGCGCCAGTTGCAGCGGCTGTCGGCTAGCGAAATTGAGCGGTATCGGCAAAACAGCCAGCGGCTGCTGGACTTCAGCGGCTTCACCGAGCACCCCATCTGCCCGACCCTGGTGCTGGCCGGCGAGTACGACCACTTCACCCAACCGTGGGAACACACACTGTTCGCCAGTTCCTGCGCGGCAGCCGAATGCGCCCTTATCCACAACGCCGACCACCTGGCGAACTTCGAACAGCGCACTGCCTGCGCCAGCCTCTACACCCCGTTTCTGCGTGCCGAGCCGCTGCCGCTGATCAGCCCCGGCAGCACGCACCTGCCGCGCAGTCAGTGGTTACAACTGGAAAAACGCCATGAGCCGAGGCATGCGCCGCTGCACAGTCGCGCGCGGCTGCAACATGCTGAAGTCGGCGAATTGACGGTGGACGTCAGCGAGCTGGGCTTTTTTGGTGGGTTACTGCACGGCGATTTGCCAAGCCATGTGCCGCAGCGCGGCTGGCAATTGCAGATGGTGGATATGCCGGCGCTGGCGATTTTGCCGTTGCGCAGCAGCAGTTCGGAGTTGGCGTGGGTGTTTCCGCATACGGATGCGGCCGGGAGCGCGGCGTTGGCGGAGCGGGCCGTAGGAGCGACCTTGATCGCGACCCCTGCAAACGGAAAAGCTTCGCTAGCAAGCTAGTACGTAGGTTGGGTTGAGCAAAGCGAAGCCCAACGAACGTCGAACGGCTCGTTGGGCTTCGCTGCGCTCAACCCAACCTACGGATCACACCGATGCCTCAATCACCCTAACCAACGTCGCCTGCGTAATCGGCGGCAACCCCTGGCTATGCAGCGCCGGGTCCAGCACCTCGGTGCGCCCGAACCCGCAGCGGCCAAACGCTTCGACAATTTCACTGGCATTACGGTAATGCAGCGGGTAATTGCCACGCGTCAGCGTCCCAACAATACCCACGCCCCAACGCAACTGCCGATAACGCGGATGCTCTTTGAGGTCCGGATACAAATCCGTCAAATACGTCGCCTGCGGAAATCCTTTCAGCTGCGCCGCCAGCGCCGTCCAGAATCCCTCGATCACCGGTCGCTCGAAGTAATTCACCAGGCCTTCGGTAATCACCAGCACCGGCTCATTGCGATCCAGCCCGGCAAAAAGCGACTCCAGACTTTGCTCAGCCAGGATATCCACCGAACGCACCTGATGGCGCCCGTTAAGCCAACCCTCGCTGTGCAGCAGCAGGCGTTTGCGTACCGCCATGCCGGGCAGGTCCGCCTCCAGATAACGCAGCTCGGGATAACGCTGACAAAACCGCCGCCCCCGTGGCGACAGCCCGCAAGCAATCTCCACCACCTGGCGCACACCGCGCTCTTCAATGGCAGCGGTGAGTCGCGCATCCAGCAGCAGATGGCGTTGCAGCAGCAGATGTTCGATATCCAGCCCGAACCCCACCCGCGCACCCCAGGCAATAGGCGTCAGCAGGCCATGCACCCAACGCCCGAAGGAGGTGGCAAAGGCGGCATCGCTGAGCTGGTGGCGGTACCAGACATACCCGGTGTAGTGGGCGCTGGGGCTGATATGGGCGCTGTCGGCACGGCTGCGGTCGGACATGGCCAAGGCTCTTATTGTTATGATCGCCCGAGCCTAAGCCCTGCCCCGTTGCGATAACAGCCCATGCCGAGTGAACCCACCCTTAGTTTGTCTGACCGGAGCTTGTCTGCCTGGCCAGCGGGCCGCGCCCTGCCCGACTCTTTTTTCGACCGCGATGCGCAGGTGCTAGCCCAGGCGCTGCTGGGCAAAGTCATTCGCCATTACGTCGACGGCCGCTGGCTGGCGGTGCGCATTATCGAAACCGAGGCCTACTACTTCGCCGAAAAAGGCAGCCATGCTTCGCTCGGCTACACCGAGAAACGCCGGGCGCTCTTTCTCGATGGCGGGCACATTTATATGTACTACGCCCGTGGCGGCGACTCGCTGAACTTCAGCGCCCACGGGCCGGGCAATGCGGTGCTGATCAAATCGGCGTTCCCGTATACCGACGCCCACAGCGGGCCGGACAGCCTTGAGCAAATGAAGCGCAACAATCCCATGGGAAAAACGCCCGACAGCCTCGGCCAGCCGCGCCCGCTGGAAAAACTCTGTAACGGTCAGACCCTGCTCTGCCGCGCCCTCGGCCTTAAAGTGCCGGCCTGGGACGCCAAGCGCTTCGACCCCGAGCGGCTGTTCGTCGAAGACGTCGGCTACACGCCCGAGCAGGTTATTCAAACCACCCGTTTGGGTATTCCGCTAGGTCGTGATGAACATTTGCTCTACCGCTTTGTCGATGCTGCGTACGCCCGCCATTGCACCCGCAACCCGTTACGGCGCGGGCAACAGGAAAACCAGGATTTCTACCTTATGCGCCAGCAACAGGACCTCGCCCCATGACCGAGTGGCTTAACCACCTCACCGGCTGGCTCAGCGCCAACCCCCAATGGCTGGGTATCGCCATTTTTGTGGTGGCCTGCGTGGAATGCCTGGCGATTGCCGGGATCATCGTGCCGGGCACCGTGCTGCTGTTCGCCATCGCCGTACTGGCCGGCAGCGGCGCGCTGACCCTCGGTGAAACGCTGCTGCTGGCTACACCGGCGGCCTGCTGGGCGATGCGCTGTCGTACGGGCTGGGCCGGCGTTTTCACCAGAACATCCGCCGCTTGCCGGGGCTGCGCAGCCATCCAGAATGGCTGGCCGGCGCCGAGAGTTATTTCCAGCGTTACGGCGTGATCAGCCTATTGGTGGGCCGCTATATCGGCCCGCTGCGGCCCATGTTGCCGATGGTGGCGGGCATGCTCGATATGCCACTGCCGCGCTTTATCATCGTCAGCGTGATTGCCGCAGCCGGTTGGTCGGTGGCCTATCTGCTGCCCGGCTGGGCTACGGTGCGGCCATGCGTTTGCCGTTGCCGGAAGGGTTCTGGGGCCAGGCGGCCGTGGTGGCTGCAGGCCTTGCGGTATTGATCGGCGTGAGCCTGCAAGCCAGCTGGCGCCAACAGCGTTGGGCCACGGCGATCATGGCCGGGCTCGGCGCGGTGCTGCTGATTGCCCTGTTGATTGGCTACCCATTGTTGGCCCAACTGGACCAAGGTTTGATGGCGCTGGTGCAAGAACAACGCAAGCCGGCCATGGACGGTGTCGTCACCATCATCACGCGCCTGGGCGACTTCAAAACCCAGCTTACGGTCGGCGTCATGCTTTGCCTGATGCTGTTGGTGGCCCGCCAATTCCGCGCGTTTTTCTTCGCCACCGGCACGCTGCTCGGCTGCGCCATCGCCAATCATTTCTGAAGTTGCTGTTGGCCGCGCGCGGCCGGAAATTCTGCTGGAGCCGCTGCATAGCTCAGCATGCCCAGCGGGCATAGCTCGGCGTCGTTTGCGTTTTTCCTGACGCTGGCGGTGCTTGCGGCACGTGGGCAGCCGGTGCGGATGCGGTTGACCTGGCTGCTGCTGGCGGTGATTCCGGCGTTGTCGATTGCCCTGTCGCGGGTGTATCTGGGGGTGCATTGGCCGACTGATGTGATTGCTGGCGCGCTGTTGGCGGCGACTGCGTGCGCGATCAGTTTGACGATTTCGCAGTGGCGGGAGCCGTTGCCGGCGATGTCGCCGCGGGGTGGTGGTTGATTGTGCCGGCGTGTGTGGCGGTGTTGGGCTTCTATGCAAGCTGGGCGTTGCCGCATGCGTTGGAGCGGTATCGGTATTGAGGTTTTATGGGTGCTTTCAGGGTGGTGGTGTTCTTCGTTACCGCGTCTGCGGGGAGTTTTTGTTTCGCGCCTTACGCGCGAGTCACTTTTCTCAATCGCCAGAAAAGTAACCAAAAGCGCTTGCCCCTACCTGGGGTCTGCGCTGCGCTGCGACTTCCCTCGCTCCGTCGCTGCTCCAGGGGCCGGGCTGGGGCCATCCATGGCCCCAGCCCTCTCCGCGGCCCGGCCGCTACGACCCCTTACGCATCGACTCCACTCGGCCTGGCGCTAAAGGGCGGTTAGATCACAAGCGGTAGATCAAAGCCAGATCAAAGACCCCTCCCCCCGGCCCCTCTCCCGCCACCCGGGCGAGGGGGGACATAGGGCGAAAAAACCACTCCGATTTGCCCTCTCCCGCTTGCGGGAGAGGGTGGGGTGAGGGGCACTTGATCTGTTTTTGATCTGGCTTTTGATCTTGATCTGCCCGCCCCTTGAGCGCAGGCCGAGCGCAGTCGTCGTGGAAGGGGTTGAGCGGCCGGGAGCCGCGAAAGGAGTGAGGGCCATGGATGGCCCTTCTCGCCGGCCCCTGGAGCGGCGACGGAGCGAGGGGAGTTTTCACGCAGTGAAAACCCAAGGTGGGGGGCTAGACCTTTTGCTTACTTTTAGGGCAATGCTAAAGTAAGTCGCGCGTAAGG
>NZ_JBWBZC010000023.1:0-86194 GCF_056174845.1 Pseudomonas sp. CC11G | reverse complement strand
TCTTTAGAGCAGGCGAAAAAGGCGCCTAGTGTAAGGACCGGCGCCAGGCAAGGCGACGATTCAATCTGAATTACGGCGCGCGAGGTGCGGTCACAACCCATAGAACCCGATGAAAGGACACTTCTATGCGCGCCCTCCTCCCTTTGCTGGCACTGACCGGCCTGTTTTATCTGGGCCCTGCCAGCGCCGAATCCCTGGTGCCGCCCCGGACGTACGCTTACCGCCGCGCCCGATAGCGAAGCCATGGCGCGGCTGGTAGTCAGCCGCGACAACATGGCGCGAATGCCTGCGCGGTGGACTTGTATGTGCAGAACCAGTTGGTGGCGCAGTTGGCGCCCAAGCAATCCATTGCGGGGATGTGCCGGCGGGGAAGTGTCGATCAGCGTGTCGCGCGGCGGGTCGGGGTATTGCGTAAGTGATATGCCGGCCAATGCGCAATCGGCGGTGTTTACCGCTGGGGAAACCCGCGAGTTCCGCATTGTGGTGGACGACACCGGGGCGTTTCTTTCCCCGGCCGATACGCAGGCGCCGTAAGCAACGGCTTAGCGGTTGATCACTGCAGGGCCGTAGCCTTCGAGAAATTCCGGCGGCATGGCTTGGGCTTGCCGGTGCTGAGTTCGATGCACACGAGGTGGTTTTGGCGCGCAACAACGTGACGCCGTCGGCCGGCCGGGTGAGCTGGAAATGGCGGCTCATGCGCAGTTCTGGTCGGACTCGATGATCCAGGTCGCCACCTGCAATTCATCCCCTCATAAGCACTCGCCAGGTAATCCACCTCATGGCGCACGACGGCCATGGCCCGGTCCAGACGGCGGTATTCAGTGAGATCCAGCCCCAGACTCTGAGAATGCCGCCAGGCGCAGCGCTCTAGCCAGCTGACGTACACGGCATTGTTGGCGTGACCGAGACCGTCGATGTCGTCGGCAACGACCTGCAGGTCGATCACAAATGGCGTTCGCAAATCCCAGTTCATACGACTCTCCATGGCGGCGAGGCGGCAGTTTAGCAACGTGGGCGAGAAATGGGCGACGGGATAAGGATCGTGAATGGCGCCTGGCAATTACGTCGGCCGCTGCGCATCCGTAGGAGCCACCTTGGTGGCGAAGCTTTTGTTTGCAGGGTTCGCCAGCAAGCTGACTCCTACAGGTTCAAACCCCAGAAAAACAAAAGGCCATTCCATTGGAATGACCCTTCAAAAGTCCGCAAAGCGGATAAATTGGCGTCCCCTAGGGGACTCGAACCCCTGTTACCGCCGTGAAAGGGCGGTGTCCTAGGCCACTAGACGAAGGGACAAAACCTTCAAAAACAAGGCCAGCATTAAGCTGGCCCGTGGCACTCGTAAAGCGTAGTGCAAAATTGGTGGAGATAAACGGGATCGAACCGTTGACCTCTTGCATGCCATGCAAGCGCTCTCCCAGCTGAGCTATACCCCCAGATTATCGCCTCACGGCTCACAGCGCCTTGCGGTGCTGCATTTTAAATCGTGGCGTCCCCTAGGGGACTCGAACCCCTGTTACCGCCGTGAAAGGGCGGTGTCCTAGGCCACTAGACGAAGGGACGCAAAACCCTTCTAACAACTCAACCCGTTCTGAGAACCGGTTGTGGCAAGCCTTTCGGCTTTAGAGATTGGTGGAGCTAAACGGGATCGAACCGTTGACCTCTTGCATGCCATGCAAGCGCTCTCCCAGCTGAGCTATAGCCCCATCTCGAGGACGGGGCGCATGTTAAGCGTGAGCCTTGGGGCTGTCAACAATATTTTCCTACATACTTATTTTTTTAGCTGGAAGAACAACTACTTACCCTGCCCTTCCAGCTTTTGCCAGCCGCCAACGCCGCGAAAATCGCGGGTTAAGCGATGCTCGCCAGCAGCTTTTCCACTCTTTGGTTTCTTTCTTCGACACGCCACCGAGCAGTTCGATGGCCTGGCGCAGACGGAAACGCGTGAGGTCCGGCCCGAGAATTTCCATGGCATCCAACACCGACACGGAACTCGCCTGGCCAGTGATAGCCACGAACATCAGCGGCATCGCATCGCGCAGTTTGAGTTCCAGGTGCTCGACCACCGCCTGAATGCAGCCGGTGATCTTGTCTTTTTCCCACTGACGCAGCGCTTCGAGCTTCCACAGAATCAACTGCATCACCTGGCGCACCTGCTCCGGCGACAGCTTCTTGTGCTCGAACAACGCAGCATCCAGCGGCAACGCGCCGGCGAAGAAGAAGTTGGCCAGCGGCGCAACCTGGCTCAGGGTTTCCACCCGCCCCTGCACGTGCGGGGCGATTTGCATCAGGTATTCGGGGTTCAACGCCCACTTCTGCACCTGCGCGGCGAAGTCTTCGACGCTCAGCTCGCGAATCCACTGGCCGTTAAGCCACGAGAGTTTTTCCAGGTCGAAGATCGGCCCGCCCAGCGACACACGCTGAATGTCGAAATGCTCGACCATCTCGTCCAGGGTGAATTTCTCGCGCTCATCCGGCATCGACCAACCCATGCGGCCGAGGTAGTTGAGCATCGCTTGCGGCAGATAGCCCATGCGCTCATAGAAGGTGATCGAGGTGGGGTTCTTGCGCTTGGAGAGCTTGCTCTTGTCCGGGTTACGCAACAGCGGCATGTAGCACAGCTGCGGTTGTTCCCAGCCGAAGTATTCGTACAGCTTGATCAGCTTGGGCGCCGACGGCAGCCACTCTTCGCCGCGCAGCACGTGGGTGATGCCCATCAGATGGTCGTCGACCACGTTAGCGAGGAAGTAGGTGGGCAGGCCGTCGGTTTTCATCAGGACTTGCATGTCCATGCGGTCCCACGGAATTTCGACGGTGCCGCGCAGCATGTCCGGCACCACGCACACGCCCTCGGTCGGCATTTTCATGCGGGTTACGTGCGGCTCGCCGGCGGCGATGCGCTGGGCCACTTCGGCTGCCGGCAGGTTCATGCACAGGCCGTCGTAGCGCGGGGTTTCTTTCTTTTCGGTTTGCTCGGCGCGCAGTTTGTCGAGGCGCTCGGCAGTGCAGAAGCAGTGGAAGGCGTGGCCTTTTTCCACCAGCTCGGCGTTGTATTTCTGGTAGATCGGGCCGCGCTCGCTCTGCCGGTACGGGCCATGCGGGCCGCCGACGTCCGGGCCTTCGCTCCATTCGATACCCAGCCAGCGCAAAGCGTCGTAGATCTGCTGTTCCGACTCGCGGGTGGAGCGCAACTGGTCGGTGTCTTCAATACGCAGGATGAATTCGCCGCCGTGCTGACGGGCAAAGCACAGGTTGAACAGCGCGATATAAGCGGTGCCAACGTGCGGGTCACCAGTGGGGGACGGCGCGATACGGGTGCGTACTTTAGTCATGGACAGTCTCGAATCAGCAGATCAATTAATAAGACACTTCGCCGCCGGCACCGGAGCCAGCAGGCGAGAATTCAGAAAGTGGGCGGCAATGTTACCAGCCGCACCACGGAAGGCTCCAGCAAACTGCCGTCCTCCAGACGCAAGCTGCGCATCAGGAAGTCCAGAAAGGCTTTGACCTTCATGGCCTGGAAACGCCGCGACGGGTACACGGCATACACCTCGCCAATCGGCAGACGCACATGGGGCAGCAATTCCACCAGTTGCCCGCGTACCACCTGATCTTCACTAAGCATCAACGGCAGCGCGGCTATGCCAGCGCCGGATAACGCCGCCTCGCGGGCAAACGTCAGGTTGTTGCACGACAGCACGCGCTGACAGGGAATGTTTTCCCCCAGAAGCGGCCAATAGCGGATGGAGTCTTGCGGCAACAGAATGGCGCGGTGATTGGCCAGATCGCCCACCACGTTCGGCGTGCCGTGGGCCGCCAGGTAAACAGGGCTGGCGCACAGACGGCGGCCGCTGGAAAACAGCTTGCGGGCGATGAGCGTCGAGTCCTGCGGCTGGCCGATCAGAATGGCGATATCGACGCCCTCCTCCAGCGGGTCCACATGCCGCGAGGTGATTTCCACCTCGGCGGTGATCTGCGGGTACTGCAACATAAAGGCGCCCAGCACCCGACCGAGAAACAATTGGCCAAATTCGATGGGCGCGGTAATGCGCAGCAAGCCGGACGGTTCCTGCTGCAGCTGCATGACTGCCTGCTCGGCTTCAGCAAAATCCAACATGATTTGCCGGCAGCGCTCGTAGTACGCCTGCCCGACTTCAGTAAGGCGCAATTTGCGCGTGGTGCGGTTCAATAAGCGCACACCCAGCCGCTCTTCGAGCAAAGCAATGCGCCGGCTAACCGTCGACTTCTGCATCGCCAACACCTGCGCGGCCTGGGTAAAACTGTGGCATTCCACGACGCGGGTGAAGATCAGCGCATCATCCAGCCCCATTATTGTTCCCCATAAGCAACAAAGTTTCTGAATTGTATCGGCTATATAGCCGCATGGAACACTGTTAGATTCGCTTACACTTTTTGCCTGCCTTTTAAGCACTTGCCTACGAGCACCCGCATGCCTGCCCAACTACAACGCCGTCTTTTTGTGTTTATCGCCCTCGTCGTCATCGTCGCCGGGGCATTCTTTGCGCAGTGGTTTTTTGTCGGCCGTTTCGTGGAAACCACCGACAACGCCTACGTTCAAGGCGAAATCACCCGTGTTTCCAGCCAACTGAGCGCGCGCATCGACAACGTGTTGGTGCATGACAACCAGCACGTGGAAAAAGGTGAATTGCTGGTGGTGCTGGATGCAGAAGACTTCCGCATCGCTGTCGACCGCGCCGAAGCCACCCTGGCCACCCGCGAAGCGGAACTCGCGCAATCGCAAAGCAAGCTCACCCAACAAGACAGCATGATCGCCGCCAGCGCTGCCGACGTCAGCTCGTCCGAAGCCAACCTGGGCCGCGTGCAAATGGACCTGTCCCGCGCACAAACCCTGCGTAAACCCGGCTATGTATCGGAAGAGCGCGTCACCACCCTGGCCGCCGACAACCGCGTCGCTCGCTCGCAAGTGAGCAAGGCCCAGGCCGACCTGCAGGCCCAGCGCCAACAAGTGAACTCGCTGAACGCCGATATCAAACGCCTGCAGGCGCAGATCAAAAACGCCCGCACC
Source organism: Pseudomonas sp. CC11G (assembly GCF_056174845.1). NCBI lineage: Bacteria > Pseudomonadati > Pseudomonadota > Gammaproteobacteria > Pseudomonadales > Pseudomonadaceae > Pseudomonas > Pseudomonas sp. CC11G. The sequence continues at coordinate 81,150 of NZ_JBWBZC010000023.1, read as the reverse complement.
GACCTCGAACAAGCCAAGCTCAACCTCAGCCGCACCGAAATCCATGCGCCCATCAGCGGCATGATCGGCCAGCGCGCCGCGCGCAGCGGCCAATACATTTCGGCCGGCGCCTACCTGATGTCGCTGGTCCCCGATGAAGACATCTGGGTACAGGCCAACTTCAAGGAAACCCAGATCGGCGAGATGCAGCCCGGCCAGAAAGCCGAACTGGAATTCGACGCTTACCCAGGCAAATCCATCGAAGGCACGGTGCAGAGCCTGTTCGCCGCCTCGGGCGCGCAGTTCAGCCTGCTGCCGCCAGATAACGCCACCGGCAACTTCACCAAGGTGGTGCAGCGCATCCCGGTGAAGCTCACCTTCGCCGCTGATAACCCGCTCAAGGGCAAAATTCGCCCGGGCATGTCGGTTACCGTGAAAGTCACCATCAAGGCTGATGACAGTGGCAGGTGAAGAACTGGTTCGCCCAGTAGGCGAACCGTCACGGCGCGATTGGATTGCGGTACTGAGCGCCATGCTCGGCGCCTTTATGGCCGTGCTGGATATTCAGATCACCAACTCCTCGCTCAAGGATATTCAGGGCGCGCTGTCGGCCACCCTCGAAGAAGGCTCGTGGATTTCCACCTCCTACCTGGTGGCGGAAATCATCATGATCCCGCTCACCGCCTGGCTGGTGCAGTTGCTCTCGGCGCGGCGCCTGTCGGTGTACGTGTCCATCGGCTTTTTGATCTCTTCCCTGCTTTGCTCCATGGCCTGGAACCTGGAAAGCATGATCGTGTTCCGCGCCATGCAGGGGTTTACCGGCGGTGCGTTGATTCCGCTGGCCTTCACCTTGGTGTTGATCAAGCTGCCGGAAAGCAAACGGTCGATTGGTATGGCCTTGTTCGCCATTTCCGCCACCTTCGCGCCCTCCATCGGCCCGACGCTGGGCGGTTGGCTGACGGAAAACTGGGGCTGGGAATACATTTTCTACATCAACGTGCCGCCCGGCCTGCTGATGATTGCCGGCCTGCTTTACGGCCTGGAGAAAAAGGCGCCGCACTGGGAGCTGCTGAAAAGCACCGATTACTCCGGCATTCTCTCCCTCGGTATTGGCCTGGGCTGCCTGCAGGTTTTTCTGGAAGAAGGTCACCGCAAAAACTGGCTCGAGTCGTCCTTTATCGTCACCCTCGGCAGCATTGCGTTTACCAGCCTGATCACCTTCGTGATCGTGCAGCTCTCCAAGCCAAATCCGCTGATCAACCTGCGCATTCTGGCCAACCGCAACTTCGGCCTGTCGAGCATTTCCAGCGTGGGCATGGGCGTGGGCTTATACGGCTCGATCTATTTGCTGCCGCTGTATCTGGCGCAGATTCAGGGCTACAACTCGATGCAGATTGGCGAAGTGATCATGTGGATGGGGGTTCCCCAGCTGTTTCTGATTCCCTTCGTGCCCAAGCTGATGAAGTTCGTCTCACCCAAATGGCTGTGCGCGGCGGGCTTTGGTTTGTTTGGCCTGGGCAGCTTTTTGTCCGGGTCGCTTAACCTGGATTTCGCCGGCCCGCAGTTCAACCATATCCAGCTGCTGCGCGCCTTTGGCCAGCCGTTGATCATGGTGACCATCTCGCTGATCGCCACCGTGTTTATCAATGTGCAAGACGCCGGCTCGGCCTCCAGCCTGTTCAATATCTTGCGAAACCTGGGCGGCGCCATCGGCATTGCCCTGCTCGCCACCCTGCTGGATGCCCGTTCCAAGACCTACTTCGACTACCTGCGCGAATCGATTGTGCCGAGCAACCCGCAAGTAGCCGAACGCCTGAACAGCCTGACGCAAACCCTGGGCAACGAAACGGCGGCGCTGGCCAAGCTCAGCGAGATCACGCACCAGCAGGCGATGATCATGGCCTACAATGACGCCTTCCATTTCGTCGGTCTGGCCATGGCCATCGGCATGGTCGCCATTCTGCTGACCAAGGCGCTACCCGCTGGCGCTACCGGCGGCGCGGCGCACTAACCTTATTCATTCACCACACGCCGGCGCCTAGCCGGCGTGCGCTTTTCAGGCTTCCCATGTCGTCTACGCTCTCCCCTCGCGCCCGTTCGCTGGTGCTGCTGTTGTCCTTTGCTGCGGTGTATATCGGCTGGGGCACCACGTACCTGGCCAACCACTTTCTCCTGCTGGAACTGCCGCCCTTCGTCATCGTGACGCTGCGCTTTTTCCTGGCCGGCAGCCTGGCGTTGATCTGGGTATTCGTCAGCGGCCAAGCGCGGATTCAGCGCAGCGACTGGGGCGGTGCGTTTATCGGCGGGCTGATGCTGATCACCGTCGGCCAAGGCGCCCTGCTCTACGCCAACCAATTCCTGCCCACCGGTTTGCTGGCGATGCTCTACACCACGCTGCCGATCTGGAGTGTGGCGCTGGAATGGATATTGGGAGACCGGCCGCCACTGTGGGTGCTGTGCGGTTTGACGCTCGCCTCCATCGGCATCGTGCTGCTGATGAGCAACGGCCTGGGTAGCGCCGCCACAGCTCAACAGTGGTTTGCCGGCAGCCTGGTAGTGGCCGCGACCTTGATGTGGGCCGTGGGCGCGTGGCTGCTGCGCAGTCGGCCGTCGTTCCGCTCCACCTGGTTGGGCATGAGCCTGCAGATGCTGATTGGCGCGCTGATGCTGGCGTTGTTTGCCGCCTGGCGTGGCGAATGGCATGACCTGCACCTGTCGCAACTGTCGGTGCATGGCTGGTGGTGGTTGGCCTACTTGGTGCTGCCGGTGAGCCTGGGCGTGTACCCGGCGTACTTCTGGCTGCTGCGTGAAGTGCGGCCGAGCCTGGTGTCGACCTTTGCCTTCGTGAACCCGGTGATTGCTCTGTTGCTGGGCTATTTGCTGCTGGGTGAAAGCTTGGGGATGGCCGCCTTGGTGGCGTGTCTGGTGACGCTGACCGGGGTAATGTTGATCATCTTCGGACGCCGCTGAAAAATTGATGGGTTTCGCTGCGCTCTACCCATCCTACGAGAGCCCGTAGGATGGGTAGAGCGCAGCGAAACCCATGCCGTGCAAGCCCTACTTCCAATCCTTCAATGCCTGATCCGCCGCCTGGTTCAATGGCTTGGCCATCAACCCGGTTGGCGACAGGCTCACCGCGTAAACCGCCCCATCCGCCATCGGCAAATACGTCACCCGCAGCGCCTGCGGCTTGAACAGAAACAGATCGTGCTGCCCCAGCCGCAGCCAGCGCCACAGGTCGATGCCATAGGGGCTACGGGCCAACGTGGCGGTCGCGTTTTGCGCCAATTCTTGCTGTTCAATGGCCAGGAAACGCCCGGAGAGTTTTTCCAACCGATAACCCGGCTGCAAGCCAATCAGCGCCGCCAGCCCGCGCCATTCAAACATCCGCGCATCCAGTTGCCAGAGGTCGCCTTCCAGGTTGACGGTGCGTTCATCAGCGCCTTCCAGCAGGGTGACGCGATAGCGCTGCGGGCCTTCGGCCTGGAAGCTCAGGGTGACGATGGGCTTGTCCTGCGGCAACGCGTCGTAGCTGACCAGGTCATACGCCACCACGCCGATCAGCGCAGCCAGCGCCAGAAACGCCAAGCCCACGGTGCCGCGCAGCCAGCCGAGAAACCAGCTGCGGTTGAGCAGAATTCGTGCGGCGACCAATACGGCCAGTAACGCCAGCAGGGCGATGCCCCACGCCAGACCGTCATACTGCATAAAGCCAATTCCTTCTGCGGCAAATAGGCGGCATTATGCGCAGCCGCCCCGTCCACGGCCAGCCGGCATTCGGCGCAATCTGACACCAGTCGACCTTTTTTATGCCTTTCGAACTGCTTGTAGATCCGACCACCCTCGCCATTCTCGCCGGCGTCGCCTTTATCGCCGGCTTTATCGACGCCATTGCCGGCGGCGGCGGTCTGCTCACCATGCCTGCGCTACTCACTGCCGGCATTCCACCGCATCTGGCGCTGGGCACCAGCAAACTCTGCGCGACGTTCGGCTCGGCCACCGCCAGCCTGACCTTCTACCGCCGCAAACTGTTCGACCCCAGCGCCTGGCGCTACGCCCTGATCGCCACCGCCGTCGGCTCGGCCATTGGCGCGTTGATTGCTCACTGGTTGCCGGCTGAATGGCTGATGCAGATGCTGCCGGTGGTGGTGTTCGCCTGTGGCGTTTACCTGCTGTTCAGCCGCACGCCAACCGCCCCCATCAGTAGCGACGCGCCGATTCCGCGCCGCCGGCAATGGCCGCAAGGGTTCGCATTGGGGTTTTACGATGGCGTTGCCGGGCCGGGCACTGGTGCGTTCTGGACGGTCAGCTCGCTGCTGCTGTATCCACTTGATCTGCTGCGCGCCAGCGGCGTGGCGCGGACCATGAATTTCGTCAGCAACGCCACCGCGCTGGCGGTATTTATCATCGGTGGGCAAGTGGCCTGGGTGCTCGGGTTGAGCATGGGCGTGGCGCTGATGGCCGGGGCATTTCTGGGGGCGCGGACGGCGATTTCGGGCGGCTCGAAATTTATCCGCCCGGTGTTCATTCTGGTGGTGTTGGCGCTGACTGTGCGACTAGCCTGGCAGCACTGGTTCGGGCAGGCCTGAACGGCGCGCCAGATACACATCAATCAGATAGCGGGCAATCGAGCGGTGGAACGGTAGCGGCGGCAAGTTATCCAGCTTGAACCACTGCGCGTCTTCGATTTCCTCTTCCTGCATCACGATCTCGCCGCTGGCGTACTCGGCGTGAAAACCCAGCATGAGCGAGTGCGGGAACGGCCAGCCCTGGCTTCCCAGGTATTGGATGTTCTTGATCTCCACGCCCACTTCTTCGCGCACCTCGCGCGCCACGCAGGTTTCCACCGACTCGCCTGCCTCTACGAAACCGGCCAGCGTGCTGTACATGCCCGGGATATAACGCGGCGAGCGCGCCAGCAGAATTTCATCACCGCGGGTTACCAGCACGATCATGCTCGGCGACAGCCGTGGGTAATGGCCAACCTGGCAATTCGGGCAGGTCGCCGAACGATCGATAACCGAGCGCACGGTGCGGGTACCGCAGCTGCCGCAAAAACGGTAGTTATCGGCCCAGGTGGCAATTTGCGCGGCAAACCCGAGCAAGCGGAAGGTGTCGGCATCAGCTTGCATCATGAACTGCCGCAAACCCTGCAGCGTGCAACCTTCCAGCTCGGGCGCGTGGGCAAAGTCGAGCAAGTACACGGCGTCGCCATCGAAATGGCCCAGGCCGTGCTCTTCAAACGCCGGCAGATCCTGGCGTTTTAGCCAGTCGCGGGGGAACAACACGCCGTTGCTGTCGGCGAGAAAACCTTGGCGAAAATGCGCCAGGGCCCAACCGCCGCCCTGGGTGATATCCAGTACTGCCGGCTCCCAACTCTTACTCATCAGGCAGCCACCTGCAGTCCCAGGGCGCGCACGCTTTCGGCGGCCAGGTCGAGCACGCTCGGCACGGTTTCCGGCCGCAGCACGGCGCCGCCTTCGAGGTAGTACTCAAGGCTGGTCAGTGCATCGGCGAGGGTTTCTAGCATTTGTTCAGACGGCATTTGCGCGGCCTCCAACATTTGCGTCTGGATGTAATCGGCGCAGGCACCTACCAGCAGCGCGGCGCGTTCCTGATTGAGGAACCACAAACCACCACGCACCGCTTGCAGGCTAAATGGCACGTTGGCCAGGTGCAGCTTGTCGCCGTTGGATTCCAGGTACGAAGTAATGGCGCGCTTGGCCAGGGCCAGGCCCGCCTGCGACTCGTCCACCACCACAATGCGGGCTTCGTTCAACTGGTGCTGGGCGAAGGAAGTCGCTTCATCGCCTGGCTGCACTTCCTGCGGCCGGGCATCACGGCGCTCGCCGCTTTCGAGGCTCGCCACCATGCTTTCGACATACAGCACGGCGTCGGCCATCTTGTGCAGCGCCGGCACCTCGATGGGCTCGGCATCGTTCCAACCGGCCACCACTTGCAGCTGGCTACTGAGGGTGGCGCCTGCGGAACTGAGGCCGACCATGCCGAGGGTTTTTGCCAGCTTGCCGAGCAGACCGTGCAGCGTGGTCAGGCGCTCGCTGTCGACGGTACCGCGCTCGATCAGGTCGAGCAGGTCTTTGACGCTGGCCAGTTCCTCGCGGATGGCCGACGACAACGAACGCATAACCGAGCGGCCGGGACCGGCCAGCAGTTGCGATTCTTCTTCGAGTAATTGATCGGTAAACGGCAGCGCCGTCAGGCCGAATACTTCGCGCACCTGGGTCGCCAACGGACCACGACTGTCGGCCAGGGCCACCAGGTACAGCAGCTCTTTAAGCAGATTGCGCGGGGCTTCGTAGCTGGCGTTGCCGAGCAGTTGCTTGAGCTCGCGGTCGATACGGGCGAACAGTTGCTTGCGCGCTTTACGCGGCAGCAGCTGGCCGTCGACCTGGGCTTCCAGCGCCGCAGCACCGATCCAGCACAGGCGGCCACGGGGCTGGCTGGCGAACAGGTTGTCGAGCCGGGTGAGAGCGCGGCCCATCAGCTTCAGGCCGGCTTGCGGGCCGTCTTCGCGGATAAAACCCAGCAGGCCAATCTGATACATCTGGCGCAGACGGCGCAGGTCGGCGGCGTGCGCGGCAACGTCCACCGCTGCAGCGGTTTCCGGGCGAATCTGGTCCAGACGGGCACTGAAGAAAAAACTTTCCGGCAACGGCGGCTGACCGCCGGCGGCACGCAGATCATTGATCGCCGGCAGCAGCAGCTCGGGCAACTCCTGGCGGTGCATCTCGACGTTTTCCAGGTAGCGGCGCAGCACATGCAGGGCGTTGTTCAACGCCGACAGCTGTACATCGCGCTCTTCACCGGCGCCTTCGGGAATATCGGTGGCCTGCTCCAGCACTTCCTGGGCCAGCAACTCGGCGCCAGCCAGCTCGATCAGATTGAGCGTGCCGCGGATTTGCTGCAAGTACTCCACCGCTTGTTGCAGCAGGCTGCCGTTGTTGCGTTCGGCAATAAACTGCTCAAGGCTCAGTTCCGCCTCTTCCATGGTGGCGAACAGCTCATCGCGCACCAAGCTAAGGGATGTGGCTCCAGAAACCATGGCCTACTGCGCCTCCCGCGCCAGTGAGAAATACGCGCGCATCAGTCTGCGAATTCCGGCTTTTGCTTGCTCATGTGCGCCGTCATGGCGATGCGCAAATCAGGCGACTGCAACATGTTGGCGTTCCACACGGCCACATATTCCAGGCCATCGTCGACGCGGTGGTCGCGCATGTAGCCAATCATTTTCTTGGTGCCGCGAATGGCGATCGGCGACTTGCTGGCGATTTCGCGGGCAATGCCGAACACGCCGTCGAGCAAGGCGGCTTCGTCAACGAAGGTACGGTTGACCAGGCCAATGCTGCGCGCCTCTTCACCGCCGATGGTGCGGCCGGTATACGCCAGTTCACGCATCATGCCGTCGCCGATAATGCGAGGCAGGCGCTGCAAGGTGCCGACATCGGCAGCCATGCCCATGTCGATTTCCTTGATAGCGAACTGCGCATCGAGGGTGGAATAACGCATGTCGCACGCGCTGATCAGGTCGATGGCGCCGCCCAGGCAATAGCCCTGAATGGCCGCCAGCACCGGTTTGCGGCAGGCGTCAACGGCATTGAACGAAGCTTGCAACTCAAGAATTTTGCGGCGCAGCACGTCGGCGTTGCGGCCGGGGTCTTTGCCCAACTGGTTGCCGACCTGGGCCAGCATCATCAGGTCGATGCCTGAGGAAAAATGTTTACCGGCGCCGGAAATAACCACCACACGCACTTCGTCGTTGGTGTCGATCCAGTTGAAGATTTCCACGATTTCGGTCCAGAACTCAGCGCTCATGGCGTTGATTTTTTCTGGACGGTTAATCACCACATGGGCGATCTTGTCGGCCAGTTCTACACGAAACGCTTTGTAGGCGGACATCTTGGCCTTCCTCTTCTGCTGCACGCGCGTGCATAGAATGTTGTTATGAATAAAACCGGCCAACTATAACAAGCACGGAACAAAAGTCGATGCCGCTGGTGTGACGCAGACCACGCTGCCGGTCTTCACACCCCTGCTTGAGTAAAGCCTTTAAGCGCTTGATCTGTCTGGCATCTTGCCGATGCCTTAAAACCATTCGAATAAGGTCTACCGCGTGACTACAACCTCTCTGGCCCATGCTTTTGGCAGAAACTTTCTGGGGCATTCCCCGCGCTGGTACAAGCTCTGCATTCTTGCGTTCCTGGTACTCAACCCGCTCGCGCTGTGGACCCTGGGCCCGGTAGTCGCCGGGTGGATGCTGGTGGCCGAATTCATTTTCACCCTCGGCATGGCGCTCAAATGCTACCCGCTGCAGCCCGGCGGCCTGTTGGTGCTTGAAGCCCTGCAGCTGCATATGGCCACACCGCAGGCTTTGTACGACGAACTGGCGCATAACTTTCCGGTGATTCTGCTGCTGATGTTTATGGTGGCCGGCATCTACTTTATGAAAGACCTACTGCTGTTGGTGTTCTCCAAACTGCTGCTGGGGGTGAAGTCCAAAGCACTGCTGGGCCTGACTTTCTGCCTGTTGGCCGCGTTTCTTTCCGCCTTTCTCGATGCACTTACGGTCATTGCCGTGGTGATTACCGTCTGCCTCGGTTTTTATCAGGTGTTCCATCGCTTCGCCTCCAACCAGAACAACCATGACGACGCTAGCGACGATAACGACATCGCCGACCAGCAACGCCAGGAGCTCGACCAATTCCGCTCGTTCCTGCGCAGCCTGCTGATGCACGGCGCCGTCGGCACGGCGCTGGGCGGCGTGTGCACGCTGGTGGGCGAGCCGCAGAACCTGCTGATCGGCCATGAAGTGGGCTGGGACTTTGTCACCTTCTTCAAGCATGTGGCGCCGGTGTCGATGCCCGTGCTGTTCGCCGGTTTGGCTACCTGCGTGCTGCTGGAAAAACTCCGTTGGTTTGGCTACGGCACGGAGCTGCCGGTGTCGGTGCGCAGCGTGCTGGCCGAGCATGCCGCGCGCCAGGCGCAAAACCGTACGGTGGCGGACACCGCCAGCTTGATTGTGCAGGGGCTGGCAGCGCTGATTTTGATCGGTTGCCTGGCGTTCCATATCGCCGAAGTCGGCTTGATCGGCCTTCTGGTGATCGTGCTGATCACCGCCTTTAGCGGCATCACCGACGAGCACCGCATCGGCAATGCGTTCAAAGACGCCCTGCCCTTTACCGCATTGCTGGTGGTGTTTTTTGCCATCGTGGCGGTGATTCATGAACAGCAGCTGTTTAGCCCGATCATCCAGGCGGTGCTGGCCCTGCCGACCGACCAGCAGCCGACCATGCTCTTTATTGCCAACGGGTTGCTGTCGGCGATCAGCGATAACGTGTTCGTGGCCACCATCTATATCACCGAGGTCAAACGCGAATTCGCCGCCGGCAATATGAGCCGCGAGCATTTCGAAACCTTGGCGGTGGCGATCAACACAGGCACCAACTTGCCGAGCGTGGCCACGCCAAATGGCCAGGCGGCGTTTCTGTTTTTGCTGACCTCATCGTTGGCGCCGTTGGTGCGGTTGTCGTACGGGCGCATGGCGTGGATGGCGTTGCCGTACACGATCGTGATGAGTGTGTTGGGGTGGTGGGCGGTGGCGCATTGGTTGTGAGAACGCCGTTCTCCTGAACGATTCTGGGTCCCCGCCTACGCGGGGACGACGGAGGTTTTTACAACTTTCACCGTCATTCCCGCGAAGGCGGGAATCCAGAATCTCAAGGTGAACGCAGCCGCCGGCCTACAGCGTCGCGACGCCATGCACGCGGTTACGCCACTGCCGCCAGGTGTACAGCGGAATCCCCGCCATCAGCACCAGAAAGCCCCAGAAAATCGCCTGCTGCCCGGTGCCATACAGCGCCCACATCGAATAGATAAATCCAAGGCTGCCTATGACAACCAGCAGCCCGCGCTCGCGGGGTTTGAAGGCTTCCGGTTTTACCGCCAGAAATTGCAGCAGCGCCGCGGTACAGAACGCGTACGGCACCACGCCGGTCATGGTGCCGAGCAGAATGATGACGTTGAACACTTCCACCAGATCGCCCTGCCCGTCGATCAGCACCAGCAAGGTCACCAGCACCCCGGAAACCAGCAAGCCATTGGCCGGCACATTGTGTTTATTCACCTTGGCCAGCGACTCCGGCAGCAAGCCGTCCCGCGCCGTGGCCATCGGAATCTGCCCTTGCAGCAGCACCCAGCCATTCAACGCACCCAGGCAGGCGATCACCGCGCCGCCGGCCACAAAGTAGTAACCCCATGGCCCCAGCAGCACCTGCGCGGCATCGGCAAACGGCGCGGTGGAGCGCATCAGCACGTCCGGCGGCAACACGCCCTGCACAGCCGTGATCGAGAGGATGTACACCGACGCCGCCACCACCGTGCCGAAAATGGTCGCGCGCGGAATCGTGCGTTTCGGGTCTTTGACGTGCTCAGCCGGCACAGTCGCCGACTCCAGCCCGATAAACGACCACAACGTCAGTGCCGCCGTGGTGGCGATGGCCGTGGCGTAACCGCCGCCACCGGGCAAGGATTCCACCGGCGGAATCGCCAGGTATTCGGGGTGAAAGGAGAACCAGCCAAGGACGCCGATCAGCAGCAGCGGAATCAGCTTGAGCGCGGTGAGGATGTTCTGCACCACGCCAAACGCGCCGATGCCGCGCAAGTTGATCAGGGTGCATAACCAGATGGCGGCGATGGCGGTGCCAATCGCCAGGGTCGGGTCGCGCAGCGCGGGGAAAAACACTTGCAGGTAACCGACCAGGGTTACCGAAATGGCCGCGTTGCCGATCCAGGCGGCTTTCCAGTACGTCCAGGCGCAGAGGTAACCGGCGAAGGCGCCAAACCCGTCACGGGTATAGGCGTACGGGCCACCGGCGGACGGGTTGAGGCGTGACAGGCGGGCGAAGGTCAGGGCCAGAATCACCGCGCCGGCACTGGAGATCAGCCAGCCGAACAGGCTCAGGCCGCCGAACGCGGCCAGGGCCGAGGGCAGCAGAAACACCCCCGAACCCACCATATTGCCTACCACCAGTGCCGAGCAGGTCCAGAACCCCATACTCCCCGTATTGTTCTGTTGCTCTTGATCCTGCATGTATCCCCCGAAGCTCAATTACTCCTTGATGCAGTCCACGGTATAGCAGCGTCCTTCGGGGCTGTCTTGGTGTTGTAGGCCGTGCACATCGGTATCGAAGCCGGGGAAGCTGCGGTCGAAGGTGCGGGCGAACGACAGGTAATCGATGATCGAGCGGGTCGCTTCGGTAAACCGCTCGCCCGGCATGATCAATGGAATGCCCGGTGGATACGGCACCAGCATCACCGCCGCAATACGGCCTTGCAGCTGGTCGATCGGCACCGCTTCCACTTCGCCACGCACCAGGTGGTTGTAGGCATCGGCTGGTTTGATCGCCACTTCCGGCAGCACGGTGTACATGCGCTTGAGGGCTTTGGGTGTGGCGTTTTCGCGGTAGCAGTTGTGCAGCGCATCGCACAGGTCGCGCAGGCCCATATTCTGGTAGCGGGCGTCTTCACGAACAATGGACGGCAGGCAATTGCTCAGGCGCACGTTGGCGTCGTAGCTGCGTTTGAACTCCAGCAGCTCGGTGAGCAAGGTGCTCCATTTACCCTTGGTAATGCCCATAGAGAACAGCACCAGGAAGGAATACAGACCGGTTTTTTCCACCACCAGGCCACGCTCCCAAAGGAACTTGCTGACCACCGCAGCGGGAATACCGCGCTCACTTAAAGCACCGCCGGCAGTCAGGCCAGGGGTGACCAGGGTGACCTTGATCGGGTCGAGCAACACGTAGTCGTCGGCCACGTCACCAAAGCCATGCCAGTCTGCGTCGGGCTGTAGTACCCAGTCGGCGGTCGTCACATGGTCGGCACCTTCGGCCAACGGCGGCTGCCAGATGCTGAACCACCAATCATCGGCGCTGAGGTTCTGCCGCAGGCTGGCCAGGGCGCGGCGGAAGCTCAGGGCTTCGTCGAAGGTTTCCTGAATCAGCGAACGCCCGGCCGGGCCTTCCATCATCGCCGAGGCCACATCGAGGGAAGCGATGATGCCGTATTGCGGCGACGTGGAGATGTGCATCATGAAGGCTTCGTTGAAGCGGTCACGGTCCAGCTGGCGAGCGCCGCCGTCTTGCACGTGAATCATCGACGCCTGGCTGAAGGCGGCCAGCAGTTTGTGGGTGGAATGGGTGGTGAATACCAGCGGGCCGTCGTCGGTGCGCGAGGTGCCCATGCCGTAACGGCCGGCGTAGAACTCGTGGAACGCGGCGTAGGCGTACCAAGCCTCGTCGAAGTGCACCACTTCCACGCTGTCGCCAATGGTTTTTTTGATCAGCTCGGCGTTGTAGCAAAGACCGTCGTAGGTGGAGTTGGTGACCACCACCAGCTTCACCTTCGGCTCGCGACCACGGGCGAGCGGGCTGGCGTCGATTTTGGCCTGGATGGATTCACGGGTGAATTCGCTCAGCGGAATCGGCCCGATAATGCCCAGCTCGTTGCGTTCCGGGCTCAGGTAGAGCGGGATGGCGCCGGTCATGATGATCGAATGCAGAATCGATTTGTGGCAGTTGCGGTCCACCAGCACCAGGTCGTCGCGACCGACCATGGAGTGCCAGACGATCTTGTTCGCCGTCGAGGTGCCGTTGATCACGAAGTAGGTGTGGTCAGCGCCAAAGTTGCGCGCGGCACGGGTTTCGGCTTCGGCCAGCGGGCCGGTGTGATCAAGCAGCGAACCCAGTTCCGGCACCGAGACTGAGAGGTCGGAACGCAGGGTGTTTTCGCCGAAGAACTGGTGGAACGCCTGGCCGACCGGGCTCTTGCGATAGGCCACGCCGCCACCATGCCCCGGCGTGTGCCAGGAATAGTTGGACTCGGCGGTGTGCTGCACCAACGCCTTGAAGAACGGCGGCAACAGCGCATCGAGGTAAGTACGCGCTGCGCGGGCAACCTGGCGGGCAAGGAACGGCACGGTGTCTTCGAAGAGATACAGCAGACCGCGCAGGTGGTTGAGGTCGGCCATGGCTTCGACCGGCGCGTTCTCGATGGTCACTTGCTCGCCGAGGGCAAAGATCGGCAACTGCGGCGCGCGTACGCGGGCGATGCGGATCAGCTCGATCACATCGTGCAGCAGGCGCTGGTTCTCCCCTGCCCCTTCGGCGGCCACCAGAATGCAGGCCAGGCCATGGTGGGTAGAAGCCACGATGCGGCCTTCGGTGGAGCTGGCGGTGGAGATGATGGTGAAGCCTTCGAGCTCCAGCTCGCGGGCAATCTCCCGCACGCGGTCGCCGGCCACGGTGTCGGCCTTGATGTCGCGGTGCACGATGAGAACGGGAAACTTGAGGTCTTTATACATTCTAGTAGCGCCTGAAGAGTGACCGGGCCCTGGCCCGTGCAGTCGTCAGGGTAGAGGCTCGCCCGAACAGGCGTAACCCCTGTGGCGCGACGTATACGAAAACGTCGCACGCGGATAAATCAGCGGGGAAACGGGGTGATTTCCGAGCCCTAAAAGCATCGAGGCTGAAGCCTCTCCCACAGGAGACCGAGATCCTTTGTGGGAGAGGCTTCAGCCTCGATTGGCCGGGCCTGAAAACGACAGAATCAAGCCGTTTCGGCAGCTTCCGCTTCCACCGCCGGCGCATCCATCTGCACCCACAACGGCAACGCACCGGAGGCTTTCTCCAGCAAACCCATACGCACGCCGTGGGCCACCAGATCCTCTTCACTGGCGCGCACCACACGGGTACGCGGGCGGTCTGCCGGCAAACGACGAATCTCGCTGGCCTGGTTGGCGCCACCGTTGCCGCCGTTACCGTCGGAAGCGTTGCCGGCCAGGGACAGGCTGGTCTGGCCGCCGGTCATGGTCAGGTAAACGTCGGCGAGAATCTCGGCATCGAGCAACGCGCCGTGCAGTTCGCGGCCAGAGTTGTCGACGCCGTAGCGTTTGCACAGGGCATCGAGGTTGTTGCGCTGCCCCGGGTGACGCTCGCGCGCCATCATCAGGGTGTCGAGCACGCTGCAGTGCTCGGTGATGTCGGCGCGGTCGTCCTGACCCAGCAGGGCGAATTCGTTGTTGATAAAGCCGATGTCGAACGCGGCGTTATGGATGATCAGTTGGGCGTCTTTGATGAATTCGAAAAACTCATCGGCCACTTCCTTGAAGCGCGGCTTGTCGGCGAGAAACTCGTCGGTAATACCGTGAACCGCGATGGCGCCTTCATCGCTCGCGCGGTCTGGCTGCAGGTACACGTGAAAATGCCGGCCGGTGAGGCGGCGGCCAATCAGTTCAACGCAACCGATCTCGATGACCCGGTGGCCATCGGTGACCGGCATACCGGTAGTTTCGGTATCGAGTACAACACTACGCATGCTTTATTCCCCGTACTTCATCGACGCCACGGTTGGCCAGTTGGTCGGCGCGTTCGTTGCCGTGGTGGCCGGTGTGGCCACGCACCCACTTCCAGGTGACGGTGTGGCGGTTGACCTGTTCATCCAGCGCTTGCCAGAGGTCGGCATTTTTGACCGGCTGCTTGGCGGCGGTTTTCCAGCCGCGCTTTTTCCAGTTCACCAACCACTCTTGCATGCCTTTCATCACGTATTCGGAGTCGGTTACCAGCAGCACCTCGCAGGGGCGCTTGAGTTCTTCCAACCCTTTGATGGCGGCGGTCAGCTCCATGCGGTTGTTGGTGGTGTCGCGCTCGCCACCCCACAACTCTTTCTCCACGCCTTTAAACACCAACAAGGCGCCCCAGCCGCCAACGCCAGGATTACCTTTACAGGCGCCGTCGGTGAAGATTTCGATCTGTTCGCTCATGAATTCTGCTGCTCAGGTATCGCTGTTTGAATCACGCCGGCTGACCTTGGCCACCGGCATGGGCATCAGCTTGCCCATGGGCGCTCGCTGTGCCTGACGCAATGGCCGCAAACCGACTACCAGTTTGCGCGCCACCAATAGATAGAAGCCTGCTCCGGGCATTTGCCAGGCGCCGCCCCATTGTTCCAGGCGGCTCAGCCGTGATTGCCAGGCCGTTGAAGCAAGCGGCGGACGATAGCACCCGAAGCGGCGTTTCTCCAGCGCGAAACCCAGCAGGCGCAGCCAGTCCGTCACCCGGTTAGGCGCGATGCAGCGGGCATCACCAAGGGCATCGCGGGCGAACACATGACGCAGGCCCCAGGTGCTCCAGGGATTGATGCCGATAATGATCAGATGCCCGCCCGGCCTTACGCTGCGGGCCGCTTCGCGCAACAAACCGTGGGGCGACAGGCAGAAATCCAGGCCATGTTGCAGCACCAGCACGTCGGCCGCGGACTCGGTCAGCGGCCAGGCCTGCTCTTCGCACACGATCTCGGCGCCAGGCAATGGCGCGCCCACATGCACGCAGCGCTGAATCTGGTTGGCGCCCGGCGGTTTTTCCGCGTGGGGACCGTAATGCACCAGGTAGCCGCCGAAGAACCGCGCCAGTTCGTCTTCCAGCAAACGCCGCTCTTCGCCGAGCATCATTTGCCCCAGCGGGCCATTGAGCCAGCCACGGGCGGCGCTGATCAGTTCGAGCCAATCGGGGTCCGCTTGAGCGAAAGCCTTGTCCGTCATAACCGCCTCTCTGTGCTCCATCGGCATTGCAGTAAGATGCGCCAATACATAAAGCTTGGCGACCCGACGATGATACAGATCGATGCCCTACCCGCTTTTAACGACAACTACCTGTGGTTGTTACAAGACACTGCCAACCAGCGCTGCGCCGTAGTAGACCCCGGCGATGCCGCTCCGGTTCTCGCCTGGCTGCAAGCGCACCCGGGCTGGCAGTTGACCGAGATCCTGGTCACCCATCACCACTTCGACCACGTCGGCGGCGTGGAGCAATTGAAAACCGCCACCGGGGCCAAGGTCTACGGCCCCGCGCAGGAAAAAATTCCCGGCCGCGATATTGCCTTGGATGACGGCGACCAGATCGAAGTGCTGGGCCTTACCCTGCGCATCTTCACCGTGCCCGGCCACACCCTGGGCCATATCGCCTACTACGTGGCCGAGGCGCCGACCGCCGCCGGCGCGCCGCTGCTGTTCTGCGGCGACACGCTTTTTGCCGCCGGCTGCGGCCGCTTGTTCGAGGGCACGCCGGAGCAGATGTTCACGTCGCTCAGCCGCCTGGCCGCGCTGCCGGATAACACCGCTATTTATTGCACCCACGAATACACCCTGAGCAACCTGCGCTTCGCCCACGCCGTGGAGCCGAACAACCCCGACGTCAGCGCGCGCCTGGCCCAGGTAACGGCCTGGCGTGAGGAAGGCACCATCAGCTTGCCGTCGAATCTGGCTCTGGAACGGGCGACCAATCCGTTTCTGCGCAGTGAGGTTGCGAACGTGGTCGCAAAAATCGACGAACGGGACGGCATCGCGCAACGCCAGCCGAGCGAGGTGTTTGCTCGGTTGCGGGCGTGGAAAGACCAGTTTTAAGTCCATTGGTGCCTAACCAGGCGGCCGGTTAAAACTTGACCACATTAGGCGGCGTTCCTAGAATCGGCCGATCTTTTTGCCCGGATCACACCCGCCGCCGATGCAGTCAATTGCCCAGAAGTCCCGGAATATCGACACATTGGCCCGTCTGGCTCGTGCGCTTCCGGTTGTCTTTGCGGCCATTCTGGCGGGTTGCCAAAGCACGGGTGGCACGCACAATCCGAGCCCCAGCAACAACGTCGCCCTCAGCAGCCGCTCCCAGCCGCCTGAATGGATGACCGACACCTCCAGCAGCGACAAGCCCCAGGACATGTGGGACCGCATGCGCGCCGGCTTTCAGCTGCAAGACGAAATCGGCATCAACCCGCGCATTGAGCAACAGCGCCTGTGGTTCGCCAGCAAACCTTCTTATCTCGAAAGCGCCAGCGGCCGTGGCAGTCTCTACATTCATTACGTGGTAGAGCGCCTGGAAGCCAACAACATGCCGCTGGAACTGGCCCTGTTGCCGGTGATTGAAAGCTCGTACAACCCGTTTGCCCTGTCGCGCAGCGATGCGGTGGGTTTGTGGCAGTTCATCCCCTCCACCGGGCGCAACTTCAACCTGCAGCAAACCACCTGGTACGACGGCCGCCGCGATATCACCGCCTCGACCAACGCCGCTATCGAATATCTGTCGCGCCTGCATGAGATGTTCAACGGTGACTGGCTGCTGGCCCTGGCGGCCTACAACGCTGGCGAAGGCACCGTGAGCCGCGCCATCGAGCGCAACCAGCGCCTCGGCCTGCCCACCGACTACTGGAACCTGCCGCTGCCCAAGGAAACCCAGGACTACGTGCCCAAGCTGCTGGCCCTGTCGCAACTGGTGAGCGCGCCGGCGGCCTACGGCATCAACCTCGAACCGATCGCCAACGAGCCCTACTTCGAAGTCGTGGAGTTCGACAAGCCGATGGACCTGAGCCGTGTGGCGGCCATGGCCGATATCGACAAAGACGAACTGATTCAGCTGAACCCGGCTTTCAAACGCAATATCACCCGCGGCGGCCCTTCGCACCTGCTGGTACCGCACGAAAAAGCCGAGCGCCTGACCACGTCCTTGGCGCAGATCCAGCCCAGCGACATCACTGATTTTCAGGAATACCGGGTACGCAAAGGCGACAGCCTGCACGGCATCGCCAGCCGCTATCAGCTGTCGACTGATGATTTGAAGGAAGCCAACGATTTGTCGGGCAACAGCCTGAGCGTCGGCCAGACCCTGACCATCCCCGTTACGGCCGGCACCTCGCCCTTCCCCACCACCACGGCCAAGCCGACTGCAGTGGCGAGCAGCACGACCACCAGCGTCAAGCTCAAGAGTTACAAGGTTAAGAACGGCGACAACCTTTACCAGATCGCCAAGGCCAACAAGCTGGATGTGGCCGACCTGCGCCGCTGGAACAACCTGCAAAACAACGCCGTGAAGCCCGGCCAGACGTTGGCCCTGCAAGGCACGCAGCAAGTTATCCGCAGCATCGCCAAGAACAATCCGGCGCAAGGCCGGGAGACGGTCACCTATTACAAGGTGCAGAAAGGCGACTCGATGTACATGATCGCCAAGCGGTTCAACGTTGAGATGCAGAACCTGAAGACGTGGAATCCGAAGACGACCCATGATCTGACGCCTGGGCAGACTATTACGCTGTATCTCACTGACCGCTAGTTCACCTGTTTCCTGCTCGATTCTGGATTCCCGCCTGCGCGGGAATGACGGATGTTTTTGCGTATTCCACCGTCGTCCCCGCGAAGGCGGGGACCCAGAGTCGTGCAGCCGACGACCAATCCCGCAGCTACTACTTCTTGGTCAACGCCTCCAAACACCGCCCCGTCAACTGTGTAAACCGCTGAAACGCCACAAACTGCTCATGCTTCAACGCTCGCCCGGAAATCCGGCTGTCGGCGTACAGCACGCCAATCTGCCGCGTCCCTGCCATCAGCGGCGCAATAAAGAACATGCCCTGCCCCAGCCACTGGCGAATCGGTTGGGTCACCAGCTCGTTCAGGTTGTAGCTGGCCGGCACGCCCATCCACAGCGCTTCTCTGTGCCGCAGCACATAACTGAAGATATGCGGCTGCTCGGGCTGTTCGGCCGGCAATAGAAAGTCAGTCACCCAACGCTCGGTCTTCTCACCCACGGCGCGCTTGACCTTGAAGCGCGTCTGCTCCTCCGCCAACACCGCGAGCATCACCCGCTCCAGCCCGGCGCCCTGGTGCAAGCCCTTGAACAAGCTGTCGAGGATCAGGCCGATGTCGGCGCGCTTGGACACCATCATGCCGAGGTCTTGCAGCGACTGTTGCAGAACTAGCAAATCGGGTTGCAGCAGACGCGCTTTGCGCTGTTCCTGCTGGGTGCGGATCAGCTCCGGGTCGGTGGAGGGGATCAGCCGGCACAGCGAACTGGCGCCGAAGGTGGCGGCCACTTTCACGGCTTCGTCGGCGCTGTCGAGCACCTGCTGCAAGGCTTCCTCGGGCGTGATGCCGGTGAAGGTCGCCATTTGCTGCACCAGGGTTTCCATCGCTGGCGAGTCCCAGCCCTCCAGCGCCGCTTCGCTGATGCGCGCGCCTAAGTGCACGGCAAAAGCGGCGGGGTCGTTATGGTTGGCGGTGTTGTGCGCCAGGCTGGCGATTTCGCCGAGGTTCCAGCTTTTAACCAGGCCTTGGGTCAAGTGGCGAAAGCTGGTGCCGAGCACTTCGCGCACCACTTCATCTTCATTGATACCTGGCCGGGCCAGGGCGGTGGCCAGTTCGTCGGCCTGCTCGCCCGCACAGCCCCAGAACGCCAATGCGCCGAGGTGGTAGAGCAAGGCGGCGATAAACACTTCTTCCTGATTTTTGGTAAGCACATAGCCGGCGATATTGCGCGCCTGTACAGCAGCGTGAAACGAACGGGCCAGCAGCTCGTAAAGCTGCTCGCTGGGCGCGCGGCCGAGCAGGCCGTCGATCAGGCTGACCGACAGACCGATCAGGCGCACGTTGTCGAAGCCGATCAACACAATGGCGCGGGAAATGGTGCGAATGGGTTCCTGGGCGGGGTTGTAGTACACGCTATTGCCCACGCGCAGCACCTTGGAGGTCAGTGAGGCGTCACGCAACAACACATCGGCCAATTGTTGCACCGACGACTTTTCTGCCTGGGCCAGGTGGTGCAAGTCCTGCACCACGGCTGCCAATGCCGGTAACTCGGCCTGATTCAAACGATCGATCCATGACTGCAATCCATGGGTGCGTGCTGCCAAAGTAAAAACCTCGCAAAGCAATCTTTCATTATTGCCATCGGGCTCTGAAACAGGCCTCCGGGCTTTCTCTTTTTCCAGCGGATACAAGCTGTTACTGTACCGGCACGAAGCCCAATGCCGCTACGGAACGGACCACCTAGCCTGATGCGTTGCCTCCTTTCGCTACTTCTGAGTCTGGCTATGTGCGTTCCTGCTTTCGCGACCATCAGCGAAAGTCATGGTTATGCCCAGTTCGGCACACTCAAGTATCCCGCCAGTTTTACCCACTTCGATTGGGTTAACCCCGACGCACCCAAAGGCGGCACGATTCGAGTGATGGCATTTGGCACCTTCGACACTCTAAACCCTTATACCTTTAAGGGTAGCAGCCCTTCGTCTACTCCCAATTTCGCCCAGTACGGCATTGGTGAGCTGAACGAACCGCTGATGGCCGGCACCGGCCAGTACGACCCTTCCGGCGATGAAGCGGCGTCCAGTTACGGCCTCATCGCCAAGTCCGTGGAATACAGCGAAGACCGCAGCTGGGTGGTGTTCAACCTGCGTCCCGAAGCGCGCTTCAACGACGGCAAGCCGGTTACTGCCTACGACGTGGCGTTTTCCTACCGCACCCTGCTCAAACAAGGCCACCCGCAATACCGCACCAGCCTGCAGGAAGTGGCGCGGGTGGATATTCTCGGCCGCCACCGCATTCGCTTCGTGCTCAAGCGCGCCGGCAATTCGCTGCTGATTCTGCGCCTGGGCGAGCTGCCGGTATTGCCGCAGCACTATTGGAAAGACCGCGACTTCAAGGCCACCACCTTCGAAGCGCCGGTGACCAGTGGCCCCTACCAGATCACCGAAATCAATCCTGGCCGCAGCCTGGTGTTCGAACGCGTGAAAGACTGGTGGGGCAAAGACCTGCCGGTTAACCGTGGGAAATACAATTTCGACCGCATGGAAGTCGAGTTCTATCGCGACGCCGATGTGGCATTCGAAGCCTTCAAGGCCGGCGAGTTCGACTTCTATATCGAGCACCAGGCGAAGAACTGGGCCAATGGCTACCGCTTTCCGGCGATAAAACGCGGCGACGTCATTCGCGCGCAAATCCCCCACCAGATTCCCACGCAAACCCAGGGCCTGTTTATGAACAGTCGCCGCCCTGCCTTCGCCGACAGCAAGGTGCGCGAAGCCATGGGCCTGATGCTGGATTTCGAGTGGACCAATCGCACCCTGTTCAACAACGCCTACACCCGCGCCACCAGCTACTTCCCCAATAGCGAGTTCGCCGCCAGCGGTAAACCCGAGGGCCAGGAATGGTTACTGCTGTCGGTGTTTCGCGACCAACTGCCGCCCAGCCTGTTCAGCGAGCCCTTTACGGTGCCGAAAACCCAGGGCAATGGCATTCCGCGCGAAACCCTCAGGCGCGCGCTGGGTCTATTAGCCGACGCCGGCTGGAAGCTCAATGGCCAACGCCTGCAAAACGCCAAAGGTGAACCGCTGCGCTTCGAGCTGCTGCTGGTGAACCCCAACCTTGAACGCATCCTGCAACCGTATGTGGAAAACCTCGCCAGCATCGGTATTCAAGCGCACTTGCGCACGGTCGACCGGGCGCAATATAAACAGCGGTTGGACCAATTCGACTTCGACATGATTTTGATGACGCTGCAGCAAAACCTCAGCCCCGGCCTCGAACAATGGCAGTACTTCCACTCCAGCCAGGCCAACGTCAAAGGCAGTAAAAACTACGCCGGCGTGCGCAGCCCGGTCGTCGACAGCCTGCTGGAAAGTCTGCTGGCCGCACAGACCCGCGATGAACAGGTAGCGGCCACCCGCGCCCTGGACCGCGTACTGCTGTCGCAGCACTACATGATTCCCAACTGGTACCTCAATTATCACCGCCTGGCGTACCGCAACCGGTTCGCCTTCGTCACCACGCCGCCGTACACCCTCGGGTTGCGCGCCTGGTGGCTGAAGCCTACGGAGAAGGCTCTATGACTTTGTTTTTGCGCACCGTGCTGCGCGTTGGCAGCGGCGCCCTGTTCGCCGGTTTCTGCCTGGCAGCCGCTGCGGCGCCGCAACATGCCATCACCCTGTACGACGAAGCGCCCAAGTACCCGGCCAATTTCAAACACTTTGACTATGTGAACCCCGACGCCCCCAAAGGCGGGACGCTGCGCCTGGGCGGCAGTGGCGGTTTCGACAGCCTTAACGCGTTTATCTCCAAGGGCGTGCAGGCCGATCAGTTGTCGCTGCTGTACGACACCCTCACCTACCACTCCCCCGACGAGCCGTTTACCGAGTACGGCTTGCTCGCCGAGAAAATCGAGAAAGCGCCGGACGACAGCTACGTGCGTTTCTTCATTAACCCCAAGGCGAAGTTCAACGACGGCACGCCGGTGACCGCCGACGATGTGATCTTCAGCTTCGACATCCTGCGCAGCAAAGGCGCGCCGACTTACGCCATGTACTACGCCGACGTCACCCAGGTGGTAGCGGAAGGCCCGCTGACGGTGCGTTTTGACTTCAACAAGCCAGGCAACCGCGAGCTGCCGCTGATCATCGGCCAGCTGCCAGTGCTGCCCAAGCATTGGTGGGCCACGCGCGACTTCAGCAAAGCCAATCTAGAAGTGCCGCTCGGTAGCGGTCCGTATCGCATCACCAATATTTCCCCCGGCAGTACCATCCGCTATGAACGGGTGAAGGACTGGTGGGGCCAAGACCTGCCGGTGAACCGCGGTTACTACAACTTCGACACGATTGAAGTGGACTACTACCGCGACACCTCGGTAACCCTGGAAGCGTTCAAAGCCGGGCAGTTCGACTTCAACCTCGAGTACTCGGCCAAAGACTGGGCCACCGGCTACGACAGCCCGGCCCTGCGCGATGGGCGCATCATCAAGGAAGCCCTGCCCAACCAGAACCCGGTGGGCATGCAGTCGTTCGCCTTCAACCTGCGCCGCGCCAAGTTCCAGGACCCGCGAGTGCGCGAGGCGATCGCCCAGCTGTTCGACTTCGAATGGTCGAACAAACAACTGTTTTTCGGCGCGTACAAACGCAACAACAGTTTCTTTGAAAACTCCGACATGGCCGCCCACGAGCTGCCCGATGCCGACGAGCTAAAACTGCTGGAGCCGCTGCGCGGGCAGATTCCCGACAAGGTATTTACCGACGTCTTCAAGTCGCCGGTGACCACGGGCGACGGCATGATCCGCGATCAGAAGCGCAAGGCATACAAGCTGCTGCTGGACGCCGGTTACAAGATCGAAAACGACAAGATGGTCGGCCCGGACGGCCAGCCTTTGACCATCGAATTTATGCTCTATCAGCTGAATTTGGAGCGGGTACTGCTGCCGTTTATGCGTAACCTGGCGGAGCTGGGCATTGATATGCAGATCCGCCGCGTCGATGCCTCGCAGTACGTCAATCGCATGCGCTCGCGGGACTTCGACATGACCACCGCCACCTGGGGCCAGTCGAGCTCGCCGGGCAACGAACAGCGCGAGTATTGGCATTCGAGCAGTGCCGACAGCCCAGGCAGCCGCAACTACATCGGTCTGCGTGACCCGGCCATCGACAAGCTGGTGGAAGGCCTGATTCGCGCCGACTCGCGCAAAAGCCTGGTCACCCATGCGCGCGCCCTCGACCGGGTGCTGCTGTGGGGCAACTACGTGATCCCCAATTACTACATCGACACGTTCCGTATCGCCCACTGGAACAAGTTTGGACGGCCTGCCATTACGCCGAAATATGACGTTGGCATGATGACCTGGTGGCAAACCAGCGAAAAAGCCGAGGGTAGCAAACCGCAAGCGGCACCCGCGGCCCCACCCAAGGAAACCGAATAAATGCTCGCCTATATTCTGCGGCGCTTGCTGCTGATCATTCCCACGCTGTTCGGCATTCTGCTGCTCAACTTCATCATCATCCAGGCCGCGCCGGGCGGCCCGGTTGAGCAGATGATCGCCAAGCTCGAAGGCTTTGAAGGCGCGACCAGCCGCATTTCCGGGGGCGGTGCCGAAGTGTCGGTGGCCGGTTCGAATTATCGCGGCGCCCAGGGCCTGGACCCGGAACTGGTGAAAGAAATCGAGAAGATGTATGGCTTCGACAAATCGGCACCGGAGCGCTTCTGGCTGATGCTGAAAAGCTATGCGCAGCTCGATTTTGGCAGCAGCTTTTTCCGCGACGCCAAGGTGGTGGACCTGATTGTGGAAAAGATGCCGGTGTCGATCTCGCTCGGCTTATGGAGCACCTTGATCATGTACCTGGTGTCCATTCCGCTAGGCATCACCAAGGCCATGCGTAACGGCAGCACGTTTGATGTATGGACCAGCTCGGCGATCATCGTTGGCTATGCAATTCCGGCGTTTCTGTTCGCCATTCTGCTGATCGTGCTGTTTGCCGGTGGCAGCTATTACGACTGGTTTCCCCTGCGCGGGCTGACGTCCAATCACTTCGACCAGATGAGCATGGGCGGCAAGATTCTGGACTATTTCTGGCACCTGGTGCTGCCGGTGACGGCGCTGGTGATCGGCAACTTCGCCACCCTCACCTTCCTGACCAAAAACAGCTTTCTCGATGAGATCAACAAACAGTATGTGGTCACCGCACGGGCCAAGGGGCTGACCAACAACGCCATCCTCTACGGCCATGTGTTTCGCAACGCCATGCTGCTGATCATTGCCGGATTCCCGTCGGCGTTTATCAGTATTTTCTTTACCGGCTCGCTGATGATTGAAGTGATTTTCTCCCTCGACGGCCTGGGCCTGATGAGTTTTGAAGCCGCCATCAGCCGCGACTACCCCGTGGTGTTCGGCACGCTGTTTATCTTCACCTTGGTCGGCCTGGTGGTGAAGTTGATCGGTGATATCACCTACACCCTGGTCGATCCGCGGATCGACTTCGCCAATCGGGAGGGCTGAGCATGGGCACTGCATTGAAAATGTCACCGCTCAACCGCCGCCGCTTCGAGCGCCTGAAGGCGCACAAACGGGGTTGGTGGTCGCTGTGGTTATTCCTGATTCTGTTTGTGCTGAGCCTGGGCGCCGAGCTGATCGCCAATGACAAACCGCTGGTGGTGCACTTCGACGGCGGCTGGTATTTCCCGGTGTTCAAGCGTTACCCGGAAACCACCTTTGGTGGCGAGTTTCCGCTGGAGGCGAACTACAAAAGCCCCTACATCCGCGAGCTGATCGCGCAAAAGGATGGCTGGACCGTGTGGCCGCCGATTCCGTTCAGCTACGCCACGATCAACTACGACCTCAAGGTGCCGGCCCCCGCCCCGCCCTCCGCCGATAACTGGCTGGGCACCGACGACCAGGGCCGCGATGTGCTGGCCCGGGTGATTTATGGCTTCCGCATTTCGGTGCTGTTTGCCCTGACGCTAACGGTGTTCAGCTCGATCATCGGTGTGGTCACCGGCGCACTGCAGGGGTTCTATGGCGGCTGGGTCGACTTGCTGGGGCAGCGCTTTCTCGAGGTGTGGTCGGGCTTGCCGGTGCTGTACCTGCTGATCATCCTCGCCAGCTTTGTGCAGCCCAACTTCTGGTGGCTGCTGGGCATCATGCTGCTGTTTTCCTGGATGAGCCTGGTGGACGTGGTACGCGCCGAGTTTCTGCGCGGGCGCAACCTGGAATACGTGCGTGCCGCTCGCGCGCTGGGCATGGAGAACAGCGGCATCATGTTCCGCCATATTCTGCCCAACGCCATGATCTCGACCATGACGTTTCTGCCGTTCATTCTGACCGGCGCCATCGGCACCCTAACCGCCCTGGACTTCCTCGGCTTCGGCCTGCCCGCCGGCTCGCCGTCGCTGGGTGAATTGGTGGCTCAGGGCAAGGCCAACACCCAGGCGCCGTGGCTGGGTATCAGCGCGTTTGCCGTGCTGGGCCTGATGCTGACCCTGTTGGTGTTTATCGGCGAGGCTGCTCGCGATGCCTTCGACCCGAGGAAATAACATGGCCAAGCCTTCCAACAAAACGGCTGACAACACCGCGCCGGAAAACCTGATTGAAGTGCGCGATCTGGCCGTCGAGTTTGTGACTGGCACCAGCAGCCAATGCGTGGTGCATGACCTCAACTTTGATATCCGCCGGGGCGAAACCCTGGCGCTGGTGGGCGAAAGTGGTTCGGGCAAGTCCGTTACCGCTCACTCGATTCTGCGCCTGCTGCCCTACCCGCTCGCGCGCCACCCGGCCGGCACTATTCGCTACGCCGGGCACGACTTGCTGACGGTCACCGAGAAAAAGCTGCGGCATATCCGTGGCAACCGCATCGCGATGATTTTTCAGGAGCCGATGACCTCGCTGAATCCTCTGCACAACATTGAAAAGCAGATCAATGAAGTCCTCGCCCTGCACAAAGGCCTGACCGGCAAAGCGGCCACCAAGCGCACGCTGGAGCTGTTGGAGCTGGTGGGCATACCCGAGCCGCACAAACGCCTTAAAGCGCTGCCCCACGAGCTCTCTGGCGGCCAACGGCAGCGAGTGATGATTGCCATGGCCCTGGCCAACGAGCCGGAGCTGCTGATTGCCGACGAACCGACCACGGCGTTGGACGTGACGGTGCAGCTGAAAATCCTCGAATTGCTCAAGGATTTGCAGGCCCGCCTGGGCATGGCGCTGCTGCTGATTACTCACGATCTGAACCTGGTTAAACGAATTGCGCACCGCGTATGTGTCATGCAGCGCGGAGTGATCGTCGAACAGGCGTCATGCGATGAGCTGTTCTCCAATCCGCAGCATCCTTATACCCAGGAACTGCTCGGTGCCGAGCCCAGCGGCAAGCCGGTCGCCAACGCAGCCGGCAAGCCAGTGCTCGAAGTCGATGACCTGCGGGTGTGGTTTCCGATCAAGAAAGGCGTGCTGCGCCGTACGGTCGACTATGTGAAAGCGGTGGACGGCATCAACTTCAGCCTGCATCAGGGCCAGACCCTGGGCATTGTGGGCGAGAGTGGTTCCGGCAAGTCGACCCTCGGGTTGGCCATCTTGCGGCTTATTGCCAGCCAAGGTGCCATCTGTTTTCAAGGCCAGGATTTGCACGGCCTGACCCAGCATCAAGTGCGGCCATTACGGCGCCAGATGCAGGTGGTGTTTCAGGACCCGTTCGGCAGTTTGAGCCCGCGGATGTCGGTGTGTCAGATCATCGGCGAAGGGCTGCGCATCCATAAGATGGGCAGTGACGAAGAACAGGAGCAGGCAATAATCGATGCACTCCTGGAGGTAGGTCTGGATCCGGAAACCCGGCACCGCTACCCCCACGAGTTTTCCGGCGGGCAACGGCAGCGAATCGCCATCGCCCGGGCACTTGTGCTCAAACCGGCATTGATTCTGCTGGATGAACCCACCTCGGCGCTGGACCGTACCGTGCAGCGCCAGGTGGTGGAATTACTGCGATCGCTGCAGCGCAAGTACAACCTGACTTACCTGTTCATCAGCCATGACCTGGCGGTGGTCAAGGCGCTGAGTCACCACTTGATGGTGGTCAAGCATGGTCAGGTTGTGGAACAGGGGCCAGCCGAAGCCATCTTCGCCGCCCCGCAACACGTATATACGCAGCAGTTGCTGGAAGCCGCTTTCCTGGCTCCAGCCACTGCCGATTAATCCTTGAAAGCAGGAAGAGGAATAACACCATGGGTTTTCTCGCCGGTAAGCGCGTACTGATCGTCGGTGTCGCTAGCAAACTGTCCATCGCATCCGGCATCGCTGCCGCCATGCACCGCGAGGGTGCTGAACTCGCCTTCACCTACCAGAACGAAAAGCTCAAAGGCCGCGTCGAAGAATTCGCCGCTGGCTGGGGCTCGAGCCCTGAACTGTGCTTCCCGTGCGACGTAGCCAGCGACGAAGAAATCGCCAACGTGTTCGTTGAACTGGGCAAGAAGTGGGACGGCCTGGACGTGATCGTCCACTCAGTAGGCTTCGCCCCGGGCGACCAACTGAACGGCGACTTCACCGAAGTCACCACCCGTGACGGCTTCCGCATCGCCCACGACATCAGCGCCTACAGCTTCGTGGCTCTGGCCAAGGCCGGCCGCGAGATGATGAAAGGCCGCAACGGCAGCCTGCTCACCCTCTCCTACCTCGGTGCCGAGCGCACCATGCCGAACTACAACGTGATGGGCATGGCTAAGGCCAGCCTGGAAGCCGGTGTACGTTACCTGGCCGGCAGCCTGGGCCCTGAAGGCACTCGCGTTAACTGCATCTCGGCAGGTCCTATCCGCACCCTCGCGGCTTCGGGCATCAAGAGCTTCCGCAAGATGCTGGCCGCCAACGAAGCGCAAACGCCGCTACGTCGTAATGTGACGATTGATGAAGTCGGCAACGTGGGCGCCTTCCTGTGCTCCGATTTGGCTTCGGGTATCAGTGGCGAAATCACCTATGTAGATGGGGGTTTCAATACCACAGCGATGGGCAGCATCGAAGATTAAGCGTTCTTGATGTAACCGGAAGGCCGCTCAATGAGCGGCCTTTTTTGTGGGCCCGACTTATCGGGTTTGGCCATTGGCACGCGCGGCCTACGTGCTTTCGTTGAGATTCGCGAGCAAGCTCGCTCCTACGGGCGGCGGTGTGCTCTTGCTCTTACGTTTGCGGCCGTAACTCAGTCGAGGGTTTCGGGGCTAAGGTCAGGACCAACGACCATCGGGAGTAACAGCCGTAGGCTGGCCCGCAGGGCGAGCGCCAGCGAGTCAGGCGAAAGTCGGCTTTAAAGCGCAGCGTACTTGAGTACGTGAGCATTTAAAGTCGGCTTTCAACGCCGCATGGCCGACGACCCGGAAGCCGACAAGTCGATTAACGCCCACAAAAAACCCCGCACTGGGCGGGGTTTTTTGTGGGCGTTAATCGACTATCAGTAACGTTCGATTTTCGCTTTGGATTCCAGCTCGGCGCGGAACGCCGCGAAGTCTTGCTGGCCACTGCGCGAAGCGAGGAAACGACGGTACATCGCCTTGTCTTCTTCGCTCAGCCCTTCTTTCGGCTCGCTGACGCCCTTGAGCTGAATAACCACGTAGTCGCCGTTGGCCAGGGTCACACCGGTGAAGGTGGCCTTGTCAGCAGCTTCTGGCTTGCTCATGCGGAACAGCGCCTGCAGCACGGACGGCTCAATGCCTTCCTGGCTACGGGTAGCCGCTTCAACCACTTTCCAGCCTGGCTCGCCTTTGGCCTGAGCAACCGGCGTTTTGCCGTCGCGCAGATCCGCCAGCAACGCCTTGCCCTTGGCTTCAACGGCTTCAGCGGCACGCAGTTGAATCAGGTGATCGCGGATAGCGGCGGTCACTTTTTCCAGCGGCTGCTGCTCAGGCTTCTTGTGCTCTTTGACGCGCACGATCAGCACGGTGTCCGGATCCAGCTCGATGGCACCGCTGTTCGAGCCTTCTTCCAGCACTTCAGGGCTGAATGCAGCTTGCAGCACTTGGCGGTTAGCGGTCAGACCTTCGCCGCCTTCACGACCGAATGGTGCAGTGGTCTGCACTTGCAAGCCTTGCTCTTGCGCCGGCTGGCTGAGATCGGATGCTTCGAACGCGGAGTCTTCCAGCGCCTTGCTGGCCTCAACGAACTTCTGCTCAACCTGGGCAGTTTTCAGATCGCGAGTGAGTTTTTCTTTCAGGCTGGCGAAGGTCGGAACCTCCGGTGCCTGCACACCCAGCAACTTGATGACATGCCAGCCGAAGCTGCTGCGAACCGGAGCCGATACAGCACCTTTGTCCAAGGCGTACAACGCCTCTTCGAAGGCTGGGTCGTAGACACCCTTGCCCGCATAGCCGAGGTCGCCGCCGTTAGCCTTGGAGCCCGGATCTTCCGAAACTTCCTTGGCCAGCTTGGCAAAGTCTTCGCCTTTATCCAGACGGGCCTTGATCTCATCGATCTTGGCTTTGGCCTGGGCGTCGGTCTGCTTGTCGTTCACTTCGATGAGGATATGCGCGGCTTCACGCTGCTCGGCGAGGTTGGCGATTTCTTTCTGATACGCCGCCTGCAGGTCTTCGTCCTTGACGTCGACCTTGCTGAAGAACGCATCTTTCTTCAGTTCGATGTAGTCGAGCACAACCTGCTCAGGGCTCATGAACTGGCTGGCGTTCTCGTCGTAGTACGCCTTGATTTCATCGTCAGACAGCTTCACCGCTTGCGGATCGGCCTTGAGAGTCAGGGTGGCGAAATCGCGGGTCTGTTTTTCCAGACGGGCAAAGTTCTGCACTTCTTCATCGGTCACGAAGCCGCTGCCGGATACGCCTGCGCGCAGTTGGCCGATAAGCATTTCCTGCTCGAGCATCTGACGGAATTGCAGACGGGTATGGCCCATCTGACGAATAACCTGGTCGAAACGATCGGAGTTGAATTTGCCGTCAACCTGGAACTCGGGGGTGTTCAGAATCAACTGATCCAGAGCCGGCTGGGAGAAAGCGAAGTGGGCATCTTTGGTGCTTTGCAGCAGCAGCTTGCGTTCGATCAAACCTTTCAACGCCGCTTCACGCAGCAGTTTGTCGTCCAGCAAGGAAGCGTCGAAATCTTTACCGAGGCGTTGCATCAACTGGCGGCGCTGGGCTTCCATTGCCTGGCTCAGTTCGTTCTGGCTGACTTCTTCACCGTTGACCTTGGCAGCCTGTTGCTTGGTGCTCTGCGAGGTGAAAATAGCCTCGATGCCTGTGAATGCCATCAAGGCAACAATGACACCGATAATGGTCTTGGCAATCCAGCCTTGTGAATTGTCCCTGATGTTCTGCAGCATGCGTCCCCCAGAAACGACCGTACTGAAATAAGCGGCCGTGGAGCGTGGGTAGAATCCGGATAGAAGAAAGGCGCATCCGAGGATGCGCCTTCTCGTAGCTGGCGGGGCGATTAAGGCTCCGGTGGAGCCTCTCTGAGCGTTGGGTCTGTAAGCTAACCGACCCTGCTCTACCGCCTCGCGACTCGATCAGTGTTGAAGCTGATCGAGGTGGGCAAAACCAAAAGACGCTTAGTTAACGGCGTCTTTCAGAGCTTTACCGGCTTTGAAGCCTGGGATCTTAGCAGCAGCGATGCTGATCGGCTTACCAGTCTGTGGGTTACGGCCAGTACGAGCAGCACGTTCTTTAACAGCGAAAGTACCGAAGCCTACCAGTACAACCGAATCACCAGCCTTGAGAGCGCCAGTTACGGATTCGATTACTGCGTCCAGCGCACGGCCAGCTACAGCTTTCGGGATATCAGCAGATGCGGCGATAGCATCAATCAGTTCCGACTTGTTCACTCTAAGTCCCCTTATTCCTGTTTGAGTTTATTTCTTAATTTTTGGGTGAAAGCAAAAACGGTGCTGGAAGGCCATTTGGCACAAGAAGAGCCGCTTTATAACAAGGGCTCTAAAAATGTGTCAAGGAAGCCCCCCGGCTAATGCGTGCTAATTCGCTCCTTGGAATCAGTCTCGCGTTTGTCATCCTTTGCAACCATCTCCGGAGCCGCATCGGGCAAGGGCTCCGGGGCGTATTGCAGCGCAATTTGCAGGACCTCGTCAATCCATTTAACCGGTTTAATCTGCAGGTCGGCTTTAATATTCTCCGGAATCTCTTTCAGATCACGAACGTTCTCTTCGGGAATAATCACGATCTTGATTCCACCGCGATGCGCTGCCAGAAGTTTTTCCTTCAGGCCGCCGATGGCAAGAACCTGCCCCCGCAAAGTGATTTCACCGGTCATTGCCACATCGGCGCGAACCGGGATCTGAGTGAGGGCTGAAACCAGGGCCGTACACATGCCAACGCCAGCGCTGGGGCCATCTTTAGGGGTCGCCCCTTCCGGCATGTGGATATGGATGTCGCGCTTCTCGTGGAAGTCCAGAGCGACACCCAGGCTCTTGGCCCGACTGCGCACAACAGTCAGTGCCGCAGTGATGGATTCGACCATCACATCGCCCAACGAACCGGTCTTGATAAGTTGCCCTTTACCCGGAACAACAGCCGCTTCGATGGTCAGCAATTCACCGCCCACTTGCGTCCAGGCCAAACCGGTAACCTGACCAATTTGGTCCTGTTGCTCGGCCAGACCGTAGCGATATTTGCTCACACCGAGGAAATGCTCGAGCGAATCAGCCGCTACCTGCACCTTCATGCGCTTCTCGCGGAAGTGTTCTTTCACCGCCTTGCGGCACACTTTGGCGATTTGTCGCTCGAGGCTGCGCACGCCCGCTTCACGGGTGTAGTAACGGATCATGTCGCGAATGGCCGCGTCTTCGAACTCCAACTCGCCCTTCTTCAGACCATTGGCCTGCAGCTGTTTCGATGCGAGGTACTTGACCGCAATGTTGACCTTCTCGTCTTCGGTGTAACCGGGCAGACGGATGACTTCCATACGGTCCAGCAGCGGTGCCGGAATGTTCATGGAGTTCGCGGTGCAGAGGAACATCACGTCTGAAAGGTCGTAATCGACCTCCAGATAGTGGTCGTTGAAGTTGTGGTTCTGCTCAGGATCGAGCACCTCCAGCAACGCCGACGCGGGATCACCGCGCATGTCCTGGCCCATCTTGTCGATTTCATCAAGCAAGAAGAGCGGGTTGCGTACGCCAACCTTGGTCATTTTCTGAATCAGACGACCCGGCATCGAACCGATATAGGTACGACGGTGACCGCGGATTTCCGCTTCATCGCGCACACCACCCAACGCCATCCGCACGAACTTGCGGTTGGTAGCATGGGCGATTGATTCAGCTAACGAGGTTTTACCGACACCAGGCGGGCCTACCAGGCAGAGTACCGGGCCTTTGACTTTTTTAACGCGCTTTTGCACGGCGAGGTACTCAAGGATGCGCTCCTTGACCTCGTCCAGACCGTAGTGATCGGCATCGAGAATATCTTCAGCTTTGGCCAGGTCCAGACGCACCTTGCTCTCGGCTTTCCATGGCACGTTAACCAGCCAATCGATGTAGGAACGCACCACGGTGGCTTCGGCCGACATCGGCGACATCTGCTTGAGCTTGTTCAGCTCAGCCTGCGCTTTTGTGTGGGCTTCTTTGGTGAGGCCGGCGTTCTCGACGCGCTTTTTCAGCTCGTCCAGTTCGTTATGCCCCTCATCGCCATCGCCGAGTTCTTTCTGAATGGCCTTCATCTGCTCATTCAGGTAGTACTCGCGTTGACTGCGCTCCATCTGCTTTTTCACACGGCCGCGAATACGCTTCTCGACCTGGAGCAAATCAATCTCGGCATCCAGCAGCGCCAATACGTGCTCAACACGCTGGGCCAGCTCGGTGATTTCGAGGATTTCCTGCTTCTGCTCGATTTTCAGCGCCATGTGCGCGGCCATGGTGTCCACGAGGCGGCTTGGCTCATCAATGCTGTTGAGCGAAGACAGCACTTCAGCCGGGACTTTTTTGCCCAACTGCACGTACTGTTCGAACTGGCTAAGCAGACTGCGAGTGAAGACTTCGGACTCGCGTTCGGCGGCGTCTACTTCTTCGATCAAGGCCACCTGCGCGCGGCAGTGGCCGTCGACTTCGGTGAAACTCTCGATGGAGCCACGTTGCTCGCCTTCGACCAGCACCTTGACGGTGCCATCGGGGAGTTTCAGCAATTGCAAAACAGTGGCGACGGTGCCGACGCGATAGAGAGCGTCTTCGGCAGGATCATCATCTGCAGGATTCTTCTGAGCAACCAGCAGAATCTGCTTGTCGCCCGTCATCGCAGCTTCTAAAGCCTCGATGGATTTTTCGCGCCCCACGAACAGCGGGATCACCATATGTGGGTAAACCACGACATCACGCAGTGGCAAGAGAGGCAATTCGACTGTTGTCTTCATGATTTTCAGCTCTACGGCGGCCATTCGGCCGTAAACAGGTGGGAAATACCCTTGGACCTAAGATGGGGGCAGCCAAAACAAAAAACAAGCGTTGACGCAGGAAAAGCAAAGGGGCCCGCAGGCCCCTTGCTTTCAACATGTGACAACCGTGTTTTACGCGTCTGGCGCGGCCTTCGCAGGCGGCTCGCTGTTTTCGTAAATCAGCAACGGCTTGGAGGTGCCGGCAATCACGCTTTCATCGATCACCACTTTGCTCACGTCAGATTGCGACGGGATTTCGTACATGGTGTCGAGCAAAACGCCTTCCAGAATGGAACGCAGGCCACGAGCGCCTGTTTTGCGCTCCAGGGCACGGTGAGCGACAGACTTGAGGGCATCCGGACGGAATTCCAGGTCCACGCCTTCCATTTCGAACAGCTTGGCGTATTGCTTGGTCAGCGCGTTTTTGGCTCAGTCAGAATCTGCATCAGCGCAGCTTCGTCCAGCTCGTCCAAGGTTGCGATAACCGGCAAGCGGCCCACAAACTCCGGAATCAAACCGAACTTGACCAAGTCATCAGGCTCAACCTGACGCAACGACTCGCCCACTTTTTTGCCCAGGTCGATACTGCGCACTTCGGCGTTGAAGCCGATGCCGCCTTTGGCCGAACGACCTTGAATCACTTTCTCGAGACCCGAGAACGCACCACCGCAAATAAACAGGATGTTGCGCGTATCGACCTGCAGGAATTCCTGCTGCGGGTGCTTGCGACCGCCTTGGGGCGGAACCGAAGCGACCGTACCTTCGATCAATTTCAGCAAGGCTTGTTGCACGCCCTCACCGGAAACATCGCGAGTAATCGACGGGTTATCGGATTTGCGCGAAATCTTGTCGATTTCGTCGATGTAGACAATACCCATCTGGGCCTTCTCTACGTCGTAATCGCATTTTTGCAGCAACTTCTGAATGATGTTTTCCACGTCCTCACCGACATAGCCGGCTTCGGTCAGTGTGGTGGCGTCAGCGATGGTGAACGGAACGTTCAGCAGGCGTGCCAAAGTCTCGGCGAGCAGGGTTTTACCCGAGCCCGTCGGACCAATCAGCAGAATGTTGCTTTTACCCAGCTCGACATCGTCTTTCTTGTCGCGCTGGTTGAGGCGTTTGTAGTGGTTGTAAACCGCTACCGCCAGAACCTTCTTCGCTCGCTCCTGACCGATCACGTACTGATCGAGGATCGTGCTGATTTCCTTGGGAGCTGGAAGTTTATGAGCGCTGCTTTCCGCCTGAGCTTCCTGCACCTCCTCGCGGATGATGTCATTGCACAGGTCAACGCACTCGTCGCAGATAAAGACCGAGGGGCCGGCAATCAATTTGCGCACTTCATGCTGGCTTTTGCCGCAGAAGGAGCAATAAAGCAGTTTGCCGTTGTCCTCGCCGTTGCGGGTGTCAGTCATTCGTTCAATCCAATCCGATAGGCTTGAAACACAAGATGAGGGCAAATGCAGGCATTTTCAAGCCCGCAAGGCGGCCGTGTATCACTGACCGCCGCCAAAAGGCTTACTGAGCAGCCATTTCCCGCTTGCTCAGGACCTTATCGATCAAACCGTAATTAACCGCCACTTCTCCACTCATGAAGTTGTCGCGATCGGTATCACGGGCGATGACGTCAATCGGTTGACCGGTATGGTGCGCCAGAATCTGGTTCAGGCGGTCGCGGATGGTGAGGATTTCACGGGTGTGAATCTCGATATCCGAAGCCTGACCCTGGAAGCCACCCAGCGGCTGGTGAATCATCATGCGCGAGTGCGGCAGGCAGTAACGCTTGCCCGCAGCGCCGCCAGCCAGCAGCAAGGCGCCCATACTGCAGGCTTGGCCGATGCAGATGGTGGACACGTCAGGCTTGATGAATTGCATGGTGTCGTAAATCGACATACCCGCAGTCACCGAACCGCCTGGCGAGTTGATATAGAGATGAATGTCTTTGTCCGGGTTTTCCGCTTCCAGGAACAGCAACTGCGCCG
Source organism: Pseudomonas sp. CC11G (assembly GCF_056174845.1). Classification (NCBI taxonomy): domain Bacteria; kingdom Pseudomonadati; phylum Pseudomonadota; class Gammaproteobacteria; order Pseudomonadales; family Pseudomonadaceae; genus Pseudomonas; species Pseudomonas sp. CC11G. The sequence goes on along the minus strand of NZ_JBWBZC010000023.1, from coordinate 45,698 downwards.
CCACCAGGTTGGCCATGTAGTCTTCTACTGGGCCGATGAGGAAAATCACGCGCTCTTTGAGCAGACGGGAGTAGATGTCATAAGCACGTTCGCCACGGGCGGACTGCTCGATGACCATAGGCACCAGACCACCAGCGGCCTGGATGTCATGCATTTGCGGCATAAAAGGATTACTGGACATGTATCCGACGCTCCCTAGCTTTTTGTCATGTCTCAAATACACATAAGCCAGCACGAAGGCTGGCTTATGGTTGCTCGTACGACGGTTGGGGTCAGGCTGCTTGTGGAGCTTCTGCCGGCTTGACCGCTTCTTCGTAAGAGACCTGCTTATCGGTCACATTGGCCTTCTGCAGGACAGTATCTACAACTTGTTCTTCCAGTACAACCGAACGAACTTCGTTCAGTTGCTGGTCGTTTTTGTAGTACCAGGACACGACTTGCTCAGGTTCTTGGTAAGCCGAAGCCATTTCCTGAATCATCTCGCGAACGCGGGCTTCGTCAGGCTTGAGTTCGAATTGCTTGACCACTTCAGCCACGATCAGACCCAGCACAACGCGACGCTTGGCTTGCTCTTCGAACAGTTCGGCCGGCAGTTGATCTGGCTTGATGTTGCCACCGAACTGCTGCACAGCTTGTACGCGCAGACGGTCAACTTCGTTGCTCAGCAGTGCTTTTGGCACTTCGATCGGGTTGGCCGACAGCAGGCCTTCCATTACTTGGTTTTTAACTTTGGACTTGATGGCCTGACGCAGTTCGCGCTCCATGTTCTTGCGAACTTCGGCACGGAAGCCTTCCAGACCGCCTTCCTTGATACCGAACAGGGAGAAGAAATCGTCGTTCAGCTCAGGCAGTTTTGGTTCGGCAACGCTGTTCACAGTAACGGTGAACTCGGCTTCTTTGCCGGCCAATTCCAGGTTCTGGTAGTCAGCTGGAAAAGTCAGCTTCAGAACGCGCTCTTCGCCCGCTTTGGCGCCTTCCAGACCGTCTTCGAAGCCAGGGATCATGCGGCCGGAACCGATAACCAGCTGAGTGCCTTTGGCCGAGCCGCCAGCGAATACTTCGCCGTCAACCTTGCCAACGAAGTCGATGTTGACCTGGTCGTCTTTCTGAGCGGCGCGGTCAGCAGTTTCGAAACGGGTGTTTTGCTTACGCAGGATTTCCAGCATGTTGTCGAGGTCGGCATCAGCGACTTCGGCTTCCAGGCGCTCGATGGCGATGCTGTCAAAACCAGCAACCTGGAATTCTGGGAACACTTCGAAGGTGGCGACGTATTCGAGGTCTTTGCCTTTTTCGAAGGTTTTTGGCTCTACGGCAGGAGCGCCAGCCGGGTTCAGCTTCTGCTCAACCACTGCTTCGTAGAAGGTGGCCTGGATCAGATCGCTCAGCGCTTCCTGGCGAGCAGCGTCTTCGTAACGCTGACGGATAACGCTCATTGGCACCTTGCCTGGGCGGAAGCCCGGGACTTTGGCACGGCGTGCAGTCTGCTGCAGACGCTTGTTTACTTCGGTCTCGATGCGTTCAGCAGGAACGCCAATGGTCATACGACGCTCAAGAGCGGAAGTATTTTCAACAGAAACTTGCATGGATATTCCTCGTTGCACAGACGTTAGCCGGCCGTTTCCGACCCCAGAATCAAGGGCATGCATTCTAGTGGCGAAAACTCAAGAAGTCACCACACACTGACTCAGTCTTAAATCGAACAGGTATTTCCTACATAACGAGGTAGATGGGTAATCGCCTTCTTCTATATATAAGGAGGAATTGCACCGCCCCAGACAGAAACACCGAACGCCAGAAAGCAAAAAAGGCAGCCCTTTCGGAGCTGCCTTTTCTGTCGCTGCGCGAACAGCGTTATTTGGTGCGGACGGAGAGACTCGAACTCTCACGCCTTGCGGCGCTGGAACCTAAATCCAGTGTGTCTACCAATTCCACCACGTCCGCGGAGCTTTGAAGCAAAGACGCCAGACTGGTTAAGGTCTGGCGTCTTTTCGAATATGGGGTGGACGAAGGGGATCGAACCCTCGACAACGGGAGTCACAATCCCGTGCTCTACCAACTGAGCTACGCCCACCATCTAGCGTTGTTGCTGTGTTGCGATGTTTTTCAACACCTTTGCCTGTATTGCCAAACAGCCTGATGGCGTGCCCGGCAGGACTCGAACCTGCGACCATCCGCTTAGAAGGCGGATGCTCTATCCAGCTGAGCTACGGGCACTTGGCTGTGCTCGACAAGCGGGGCGAATGTTATAGACGAGCTTTGCACTCGTCAACACTAAAACGTAAAAAATTCAGTGAGATAAAGGAGTTACGGGAAAATGCTGACCGCCAGCCTTTGCCCGCCCGACCGGCCATGCGAGAATGCGCGTCCTTTTTCAATCATTTCCGATGGTTAACCAAGCGTCATGACCGCACAACTTATCGACGGCAAGGCGATCGCCGCTAGCCTGCGCAAGCAGATCGCCCAACGTGTCGCCGAACGCAGCGAGCAAGGTTTTCGTACCCCCGGCCTGGCTGTGATCCTGGTAGGCAGCGATCCCGCATCGCAGGTGTATGTTTCGCACAAGCGTAAAGACTGCGAAGAAGTCGGCTTTCTTTCCCACGCCTACGACCTGCCGGCCAGCACCGGCCAGGACGAACTGCGCGAGCTGATCGACCGCCTCAACGATGACGCCACCATTGATGGCATCCTCCTGCAATTGCCGCTGCCAGAACATCTGGACGCCTCGCAACTGCTCGAACGCATCCGCCCCGACAAAGATGTCGACGGCTTCCACCCCTTCAATATCGGTCGTCTGGCCCAGCGTATCCCGCTGCTGCGCCCGTGCACGCCCAAGGGCATCATGACCCTCCTGGCCAGCACCGGCGTCGATCTGTACGGCCTGGACGCGGTCATCGTCGGCGCCTCCAATATCGTCGGTCGCCCAATGGCCATGGAGCTGCTGCTCGCCGGTTGCACCGTCACCGTGACTCACCGCTTCACCAAAGACCTGGCTGGCCACGTCGGCCGTGCCGATCTGGTCGTGGTCGCCGCCGGCAAGCCGGGCCTGGTTAAAGGTGAGTGGATCAAGCCGGGCGCCATCGTCATCGACGTCGGCATCAACCGCCAGGAAGACGGCAAGTTGGTGGGCGACGTGGTGTACGACACCGCCCTGCCCCGCGCCGGTTGGATCACGCCGGTACCGGGCGGCGTAGGCCCGATGACCCGCGCCTGCCTGCTGGAAAACACCCTGTACGCCGCAGAGCACTTGCACGACTAACCGCCACAGGGTCAAAAAAAAACGGCCCCCCCCGAGGTGCCGTTTTTTATTGCCGCGAGAAAAACTCTACTTACTTACGCGCCGCTTCCCACTGCTTCAACAGCTCGTTGTAGTTAACGGTCTCGCCTTTAGGCTTCTCGTTAGCCAGTTTCGGCTTAGGCGCACCAGGCTGATCGAACCAGTACTGCGCATCCTTTTCCGGGTTCATTTTCGGACCGCAGATCGGCTGCACTTTCGACCGCTCCAGCCGCGTCATGATCGCGTCCTGGTCTTTGGCCAAGCCATCCAGCGCTTCCTGCGGGGTTTTCTCGCCGCTGGCCGCTTCGGAAATATGGCTCCACCACAGCTGCGCCAAGCGCGGATAGTCCGGCACGTTGGTGCCGGTCGGCGTCCATTGCACGCGGGCCGGGCTGCGGTAGAACTCCACCAGGCCGCCCAGTTTCGGTGCCAGGTCGGTCATGGCTTGCGAGTTGATATCCGACTCACGAATCGGCGTCAGGCCCACGATGGTTTTCTTCAGCGATACGGTTTTCGACGTCACGAACTGCGCATACAGCCAGGCCGCCAAACGCTGTTTCTCCGGCGTGGACTTGAGGAAGGTCCAGGAACCCACGTCCTGATACCCCAGCTTCATGCCCTCTTCCCAATATGGGCCGCGCGGCGACGGAGCCATACGCCACTTCGGCGTGCCGTCGGCGTTCATCACCGGCAAGCCTGGTTTGGTCATGTCGGCGGTAAACGCGGTGTACCAGAAGATTTGCTGAGCAATATTGCCCTGCGAGGGCACCGGGCCAGACTCGGAGAACGTCATGCCCGCCGCCTCTGGCGGCGCATAGGCGCGCAGCCAGTCCACGTATTTCTGTGTGGCGAACACGGCCGCCGGGCCGTTGGTGTCGCCGCCGCGGGTGACGCTCGAACCCACCGGATGGCAGTCCTCTACGCGAATGCCCCACTCGTCCACCGGCAAGCCGTTCGGCAGGCCCTTGTCACCGCCGCCGGCCATGGAGAACCAGGCGTCGGTAAAGCGCCAGCCCAGCGACGGATCTTTCTTGCCGTAATCCATATGGCCGTACACGCGTTTGCCGTCGATTTCCTTCACGTCTTCGCTGAAGAACTTGGCGATGTCTTCATAGGCAGACCAGTTCACCGGTACGCCCAGCTCATAGCCGTACTTCTCTTTGAACTTGGCCTTGAGGTCGGCACGCTCGAACCAGTCGGCGCGGAACCAATAGAGGTTGGCGAACTGCTGATCGGGCAATTGATACACCTTGCCGTCCGGCGCGGTGGTGAACGAAATGCCGATAAAGTCTTTGAGATCCAGGGTCGGCGAGGTGAAGTTCTTACCCTCGTTGGCCATCAGGTCGGTGATCGATTCCGTCTTGCCGTAGCGAAAGTGGGTGCCGATCAGATCGGAGTCGTTTACCCAGCCGTCGTAAATATTCTTGTCCGACTGCATCTGGGTTTGCAGTTTTTCCACCACGTCGCCTTCTTGCAGCAGGTCATGGGTCAGCTCGATACCGGTGATTTCGCTAAAGGCCTTGGCCAGTACCTTGGACTCGTATTCGTGGGTGGTGAGGGTTTCCGACACCACATTGATCTTCATCCCACGGAACGGCTCGGCGGCTTTGATAAACCACTTCAGCTCATCCAGTTGCTGCTCGGCCGTCAGGGTGGACGGCTTGAACTCCGCGCCGATCCATTTTTTCGCCGCGTCTTCGTAAGCGTCTGCCCAGGCCGTTGCACTCAAGCCACTCAGGGCGAAAATCGCCGCTAACGTCACGCTATGTCGCAGTTTGTTGTTTTTGTTGAACATAGACACCTCCTGGTAATTATTAGGTGGGACACCAAACGCTCTAGGCCGGCCAACAACGGCAGTTCCGACCCGCCGTCGGCTACCCCCAACGCATCACAGCCAACAGCCACACCAGGGACAGCGCGCTCGCCACCCAGATGCTCCATTCAGTCGCGCCAATCACCAGCAAATGCAGGTAAGCGCTTCCGAGAAGACCAATAAACAGCCGGTCGCCACGGGTGGTGGCAATCGGCAGAAATCCACGGCGCTCCACACACGGCGAGCGCAGCTCCCACACCGTCATGCCAGCCAGTAGCAAGGCAATGGCGCCGAAAAAAGCGGCGGTCGGGGTCGTCCAGGCCATCCATTCCATCGTCAGCTCCTCACACCCGGCCCAGGGCGAAGCCCTTGGCTACATGGTTTCGTACAAACCAGATCACCAGCATGCCCGGCAAAATAGTCAGCACCCCGGCGGCGGCCAGCACGCCCCAATCGATACCCGAGGCCGACACAGTGCGGGTCATTACCGCGGCAATCGGCTTGGCGTTCACAGAGGTCAAGGTGCGCGCCAGCAGCAACTCGACCCACGAAAACATGAAGCAGAAAAACGCCGTCACGCCGATGCCCGAGCCAATCAGCGGGATAAAAATCTTGGCGAAGAATTTGGGGAAGCTGTACCCGTCGATATAGGCCGTTTCATCGATTTCTTTGGGCACGCCAGACATAAACCCTTCAAGAATCCACACCGCCAACGGCACGTTGAACAGGCAGTGCGCCAGCGCCACGGCAATGTGCGTATCGAACAGCCCAATCGAGGAATACAGCTGGAAAAACGGCAGCAAAAACACCGCTGGCGGCGCCATGCGGTTGGTCAGCAGCCAGAAGAACAGGTGCTTATCGCCCAGAAAGCGATAGCGGGAAAACGCGTACGCCGCCGGCAGCGCCACGGTGAGCGAAATCACCGTGTTCAGGCTCACGTAGTACAGCGAGTTGAGGTAGCCGTTGTACCAACTCGGGTCGGTGAAAATCACGTGGTAGTTGGCCAGGGTGAAATTGCTCGGCCACAGGCTCAGGCCGCCGAGAATCTCGTTATTGGTCTTGAACGACATGTTCAGCAGCCAATAGATCGGCACCAGCAAAAACAGGATATAGAGCACCAGCACCACTTTTTTGCGCATCGTCATGGTCGGCCTCAGCGGTTTTTATCGTTGTGGGTCATGGCGGTGTAGAACACCCACGACACCAGCAGAATGATCAGGAAATACACCAGCGAAAACGCCGCCGCCGGGCCCAGGTCGAACTGGCCGATCGCCATTTGCGTCAGGGTTTGGCTCAGGAAAGTGGTCGCATTGCCCGGCCCGCCGCCGGTGAGCACGAATGGCTCGGTGTAAATCATGAAGCTGTCCATAAAGCGCAGCATCACGGCGATCAGCAGCACGCTTTTCAGCTTGGGCAACTGGATATGGCGGAACACCGCCCAGGCCGAAGCGCGGTCGATGCGGGCGGCCTGGTAATACACATCGGGAATGGCGCGCAGGCCCGAGTAGCACAACAGCGCCACCAGCGACGTCCAGTGCCACACATCCATGATCAGCACGGTCGCCCAGGCATCGCCGGTATTGGCCGCGTAGTTGTAGGAAATGCCCAGCTTGTTGAGGGTCCAGCCCATCAAACCGATGTCGGCGCGGCCGAAAATCTGCCAGATGGTGCCAACCACGTTCCACGGAATCAGCAACGGAATGGCCAGCACAATCAGCACCAAGGATGCCATCTTGCCCTTGGTCGGCATGCACAGCGCGATGCCGATCCCCAGGGGAATTTCGATCAGCAGCACGCAGGCCGAATAGATAAATTGACGCAGCAGCGAGTCGTGCAAACGCTCATCGGCCAGCACCTGGCGGTACCAATCGGCGCCGACAAAATAGCGGCTGCTCTGGTCGAAAATATCCTGCAGCGAGTAGTTCACCACCGTCATCATCGGCACGATGGCGCTAAAGGCCACCAGCAAAAACACCGGCAATACCAGAAACCAGGCCTTGTTGTTTTGCACCTTCATGGCGACACCTCCACGTGGGCGTCGACCAGCCCATCAACCAGATAGTCGTCGGCGTACACCATCAACCACTGCGCCGGAAAACTCAGGTACACCTGCTGTTGCGGCACCGGCTGGTCTTCCTGCAAGCGCACTTTCAGCTGCTGGCCATCGAGATTCAGCGTAAGAATTTTGTAAGTGCCCAGGTCTTCGACGTGCTGCACCTCGCCGCACAGAGCATCGTCGTAAGGGCCGTCCCAGATATGGATAAATTCCGGGCGAATGCCCACTTTCAGTTGTGCCTCGGGCAAGGCCGCCAACCGCTGATTAAGCGTCGCGCTTAACGGCAGCGCAGTGCTGCCGAACGTCACCCCGCCCTCGCAGCGAGTCACGTCGATCAGGTTCATGCCGGGGCTGCCAATAAAGTAGCCAACAAAGGTGTGGCTCGGCCGCTCGAACAACTCACGCGGCGTGCCGAACTGCACGATCTGCCCGCCATACATCACCGCAATCTTGTCGGCGAAGGTCGAGGCCTCCAGTTGATCGTGGGTGACGTAGACCATGGTGATATTGAACTGCTCGTGAATCTGCTTGAGCTTGCGCCGCAGCTTCCACTTGAGGTGCGGGTCGATCACGGTCAGCGGCTCGTCGAACAGAATCGCCGACACATCGTCACGCACCAGCCCGCGGCCCATCGACACCTTCTGCTTCTCGTCCGCCGTCAGGTTCTTGGCCTTTTTATGCAGCAACGGGTGCAGGTCGAGCACCTCGGCAATCTCGTTCACCTTGCTCAGTACCTTGGCTTCGTTCAAGCCCTGGTTGCGCAGCGGAAAGGCCAGGTTGTCGAACACCGTCATGGTGTCGTACACCACCGGAAACTGGAAAACCTGGGCGATATTGCGCTCCTCCGGCGCCAGCAAATTCACCACTTTGCCGTCGAACTGCACCTCACCTTCGGAGGGGCTGAGCAAGCCGGAAATAATGTTCAGCAACGTCGACTTGCCGCAACCCGACGGCCCCAGCAACGCATAGGCGCCGCCCTGCTCCCAGATATGGTTCATCTCGCGAATCGCGTAATCGTCCGGGCCGCTCGGGGTTTTGCTGTAGCTGTGGGCCAGATGGTGCAAACGGATCTCGGCCATCAGGCAACCCTCCCGACGCGGCGACTGGGGGCCTGAATCAGGCGGCCATCGGCGGCGAATACAAACAGCTTGTGGGTGGGGATGTAGATGAGGATCGCGGTATCCACGTCGTACTCGTGCACGCCGGGCAAATGCAGCACCAGCACGAATTGCTCGTTGCGCACATGCAGGAAGGTTTCCGAGCCGCTAATTTCCGCCAGCTCCACGGTTACCGCCAACTCCAGGTCATCGTCATTGCTCGGCACCAGGCCGATATGGCTGGGGCGCACGCCAAAGCGGTACTCGCCTTCGCCAATGCTTTGCAGGTCGGGGTTGAGCGGAAAGTGCACGGCCTCGGCAAAACTCACCTCGGTGCCACTGATGCGCCCAGGCATCAGGTTGATCGGCGGCTCGGAAAACAGCTCGGCGGCCAGCACTTGCTGCGGGCGGTGATACACGTCGGCGGTCTTGCCGCTCTGCACTACGCGACCCTCGTGAAGAATCGTGGTTGTGCCGCCTAAGGCCAAGGCTTCGTTGGGTTCGGTGGTGGCATAAATGGCGATGGTGTGGCGCGCGGCAAACAGCTCGCGCATTTCCTGGCGCAGCTCTTCACGCAGCTTGTAATCGAGGTTCACCAGCGGCTCGTCGAACAGAATCAGCGAGGCATCTTTTACCAGCGCGCGGGCCATAGCGGTGCGCTGCTGCTGGCCGCCGGACAGCTCCAGCGGGTAGCGCTTGAGCAACGCGTCGATGCGCAACATCTTCGCCGTGGCGTGCACTTTGTCGTTGATGTCGGCGTCTTTGAACCCGGCCTGGCGCAGCGGCGAGGCGATGTTTTCAAACACCGTAAGGGTCGGGTAGTTGATGAACTGCTGGTACACCATCGACACGTTGCGCTTGCGCACCGGCACGTTGGTCATGTCTGCGCCATTCATCAGAATGCGCCCGCTATTGGGCTTGTCGAGGCCGGCCATCAAGCGCATCAGGCTGGTCTTGCCCGACAGCGTGCGGCCCAGCAACACATTGAACGAACCGGGTTCGAAGCTGAGGCAGGCGTCGTCGATATGGGTAATCCCATCGACAACCCGCGTTACGTGCTCAAGCGTCAGAGACATAGAGCGTCCTTATCTTATTTTTGTTGTCGGCTGCTTGGAGCGACCTTTGCAATCTCCTAGAGCCAGTTCTATGCCAACCTGCGATTAGCAGCGGCAAGTAACTGTTTAGAAAGGAATTGAACAGATCCAGCAGTGCCCAACCAGTCCACCACTGAACAGCCTTGAACACTCAAACGTGAACAGGTGAACAGTGGCCGTTGTTGACTTTGAACAGTCATGGACGACACTGAACCGACCCGGCAAAGACCGGTCGATTGCTGGCTGACAATAAAAATAAAACCACGCGAGACCCTGTCATGGCTGAAGCCGCCCTGCCCCACGACACCATCATTCAGGACTCCTGGACGCGCTGCCGCAGCTTTGGGCTAACCCACCAGAGCACGCCGGTGTTTACCCAGCCGAGCCCCGGCGATGTGTCGGCACTGCTCGAAAGCCAGCAGGCGCTGGTGCAAACCACCCATAAAGAAGTGCTGCCCTACTACGGCAATATTCTGGCGAACTCCAACTGCCTGATCATGCTGGCCGACAACCAGGGCCAGGTGCTGCAGAGCTGGGGCGACCAACGTTTTATCGAGCCCAACCACGCCGCCGGGTTCGTCGCCGGGGCCAGTTGGCTGGAGCGCTACACCGGCACCAACGCCATCGGCACCGCACTCAGTTGCGCGCAGCCGGTGCATATCCAGCACGACGAACACTTTCTGAAAGCCAACCGGTTTATGACCGGCTCGGCCTCACCGATTTTCAATGAACAGCGGCAGATGATTGCCGTGCTCGATGTGTCCAGCGACAGCTATCTGCCGCCCTCGCACACCCTGGGCATGGTGAAAATGATGAGCCAGTCGGTGGAAAACCGGCTGATCCTCAACCTGTTCCAGCAGCGCTATTTTCAGCTCACCTTCAACACCAGCCTGAACAACCTCGACAGCCCCTGGGCCGGGCTGGTGGTGTTTGATGAGCAAGGCCAGGTGGTATCGGCCAACCGCCGGGCCGACAGCTTGTTGGGCATTAGCCTGGCCGCCGTGAATATCGAAAGCCTCTTCGATGTGCCGCTGCAACAGCTGCTCAATCAGCCGCAAAACCTGCCCTTTAACTTGCGCGCTGGCGGCCGTTTCCGCTTCCACGCCCAGCTCAAGCGCCCGCAACAGCCGGTGCCGATTCAGGCCCGCGACTTCCGCCCCGCGCCGGTTGTTGAACCGCCAAGCCCGCCGCCGACCAGCCCGTTTACCCTGGCCGCCATCAACCTCGGCGACCCGCGTGTCGACAAGGCCGTGCGCCAGGCCGAACGCCTGCTGGAAAAAGACATCCCCATTCTGGTGTACGGCGAAACCGGGGTCGGCAAAGAGGTATTCGTCAAAGCCCTGCACCAGGCCAGTTCGCGGGCCCAGCAGAGTTTTATCGCAGTGAACTGCGCGGCCATTCCGGCCGATCTGGTGGAGTCGGAACTGTTCGGCTACGAGAAAGGCGCCTTCACCGGCGCCAACCAGAAAGGCAGCATCGGCCTGATTCGCAAGGCCCATAAAGGCACGCTGTTTCTCGACGAAGTCGGCGATATGCCGCTGCGCGTGCAGGCGCGCTTGCTGCGCGTATTGCAGGAGCGCTGCGTGCAGCCGCTGGGCAGCAGCGAGTTGTACCCGGTGGATATTCGCCTGATCTCCGCCACCAACCGCGCGCTGCGCCAGGACGTAGACGGCGGTTTGTTCCGCCAGGACCTCTACTACCGCATCAGCGGCCTGAACCTGGAGCTGCCGCCGCTGCGCGAGCGCACCGACAAACAAGCCATGATCCAACGCCTGTGGGAACACCACCGCGAGCCCTACCAATGGGCCGGTTTGAGCAGTGAAGTGATGGAGTTGCTATTGCGCCACCCGTGGCCCGGCAATCTGCGCCAACTCAGCAGCGTGCTGCAGATTGCATTGGCGATGGCCGACGACCAGCCGATTCATGCCGAGCATTTGCCCGATGATTTTTTTGCCGATTTGCCGGCGAGTGACAGCCCGAAGGTGGTCGAGTACGCGGCGGTGGGCGATGGGGATTTGAAGAGTCAGTACGAACAATGTGGGGGGAATATTTCGCACCTGGCGCGGCATCTCGGGTTGAGCCGGAATACGTTGTACAAGCGGTTAAGGGAACAGGGCGTAAAAGTCTAAAACCTGTATTCGCCTCACCATTCTGGATTCCCGCCTGCGCGGGAATTACGGGGGTTTTCGTCCCATTCACCGTCGTCCCCGCGCAGGCGGGGACCCAGAATCGCGAAGTGGATCGCCCTACGCCGCCGACACCGCCCGCTCAACCACCCGCGGCGTCAGCCCTAACGCGGGGTCGCGGCGAAAAGTCAGGGTGCCGTCCTCCAACGGCGCGTAGCGCAGGTTGAATAGGTCGAGAATGTAGTTCTGCTTCAACTGCCACGGCGCGCCCGGCCCTTGCTTGGGCAATACATCTGCCGCGCGCAACACGTACCCCGCCGAGATATCCAGCAACGGCCGTTTCTCCACCGAGTTCCCCACCTGACGGGCCACGCACATCTTGTAGCCGTTCTCGTCCATGTAATTCAGCACCCGGCACACATAGGCCGAGGCCAGGTCCGAACGCAGGGTCCACGAGGCATTGGTGTAGCCCACGCACAACGCGAAGTTGGGCACGTTGCTGAGCATCATGCCCTTGTAGGCCAGGGTATCGCCGATATCCACGTGCACGCCGTCCACTTCCAGGTGCATGCCGCCGCAGGCCTGCAACTTGAGGCCGGTGGCGGTGACGATGATATCGGCGGCCAACTCCTCGCCCGACTTCAGGCGAATGCCGGTTTCGGTCAAGGTGTCGATCTGCTCGGTCACCATTTCGGCCTTGCCGCTTTTCAGCGCCTGGAACAGGTCGCCATTGGGCACCGCGCACAGGCGTTGGTCCCACGGCTGGTACTTGGGATTGAAATGGGTATCCACGGCATAGCCCGCCGGCAGCGCGCGTTTTACTCCGAAGCGCAGCAGCTTGCGCGCCATGCCCGGCGCGTGGCGGCAGAACTGGAAAAAGCCGAGGGTCAGCAGCACGTTTTTCCAGCGCACGATGCTGTGGGCACGCTGCTCGGGCAGCACCTTGCGCAGCACATCGGCAATCACATCCTTGGCCGGCAACGAGGCGATATAGCTCGGCGAGCGCTGCAGCATGGTGATCTTGCGGGCCTTCTCGGCCATCGCTGGCACCAGGGTGACCGCCGTGGCGCCGCTGCCGATCACCACCACATTCTTGTCGGTGTAATCGAGGTTCTCCGGCCATTTCTGCGGGTGAATCATCTGCCCTTTGAACTGCTCGCTGCCCGGGAATTCCGGGCTGTAGCCGCCGGCATAGTCGTAGTAGCCGCTGCACACGTACAGGAAGTTGGCGCGGTAGGTGGTCAGCGCACCACTTTCGGGGTGCTGCACCTCCACGGTCCACAAGGCGTCATGGCTCGACCAGGCCGCCGACTTCACCATCTGCTTGAAGCGGATGTGCTGGTCGATGCCAGCATCCGTGGCGGTGTCTTTGATGTAACGCAGAATCGAGTCGCCGTCGGCAATGGCCTTGGCCTCTTGCCACGGGCGGAAGGGGTAACCGAGGGTGAACATATCGGAGTCGGAACGCAGCCCCGGATAGCGGAACAGGTCCCAGGTGCCGCCGATGTCGCCACGGCCTTCAAGAATGGCGTAGCGCTTGGTCGGGCAAAGGGTTTGCAGTCGGTAAGCAGCGCCGATACCGGACAGACCGGCGCCAATAATCAATACATCGAACTGTTCGGTAGCCATAGCGCACTCCGTTTTGCCTGCTCGCTCACTCGGTGGCGGCATGGCTTTCTTGTTCTAAACCCCGTTGGCAACGCACACCGCCAGGGCCCGATAGTGTTCAGCTTCACTTTTTACGTGTTCAGGGAAGAGCATAGCCAGACTAAAGCGGTCGGCTACAACGAAAGTATGGAAAAAGGCGGAAATGGCGTATCGGAGTTTAGAAAAAAACCACTGTCGTCCCAGCGCAGGCTGGGATCCAGAATCGTGCAAGGGACGGAATCTGTCGTACGACACGCAAGTCTGGGTCCCAGCCTGCGCTGGGACGACGGTGTGAGGGCTTACGCCAGCTCAGCCACAACAGCCGCCAACGCCTGCGCCGGACTCGCCGCCTGACTGATCGGCCGCCCAATCACCAGATAATCCGAGCCCGCATCCAACGCCTGACGCGGCGTCAAAATGCGGCGCTGGTCATCTTGCGCACTGCCCGCCGGGCGAATGCCAGGGGTGACCAATTGCAGATTCGGATGCGCCGCCTTCAGCGCCTGGGCTTCCTGCGCCGAGCACACCAGGCCGTCCATACCGGCTTGCGAAGCCAAGCCCGCCAAGCGCAACACCTGCTCCTGCGGCTCGATATCCAGACCAATCCCGGCCAGGTCTTCACGCTCCATGCTGGTCAGCACGGTCACGCCAATCAGCAGCGGTTTGGGGCCATTGAATTTATCCAGCACATCGCGGCAGGCCGCCATCATGCGCAGGCCGCCGGAGCAGTGCACGTTCACCATCCACACGCCCATTTCCGCTGCGGCTTTAACCGCCATGGCAGTGGTGTTGGGGATGTCGTGGAATTTGAGGTCGAGGAATACTTCAAAACCCTTGTCACGCAGGGTGGTGACGATGTCCGACGCGCAGCTGGTGAACAACTCCTTGCCCACTTTCACCCGGCACAGCTTCGGGTCGAGCTGGTCGGCCAGCTGCAACGCGGCTTCGCGGGTGGGGTAATCCAGGGCGACGATGATAGGAGTCTGGCAGGCGGACATGGGCAATGGGTCTCGGTGGTCAGAAGTCGGTGGTCGAAAGCGGCGCGCATTGTAGCGCAAGCCACCTTGGCTGCGGCAGGCCCGGCGATCAGCAGGTTTCGGGCACCGGCGCGAAACGGCATACTTGCCCCGCTCCCACCGAACTAGCGGCCCCGTATGCGTATTCACGTCAGTTTTATCGACCGCGTTGGTATCACCCAGGAAGTGCTCGCCCTTCTCGGCGGGCGAAATCTCAACCTGGACGCCGTGGAGATGATCCCGCCCAACGTCTATATCGACGCCCCTACCTTGAGCCCCCAGGTGCTCGAGGAACTGCGCGACGCGTTGCTGCAAATAAAGGGCGTGCAGAGCATGCATGTGGTCGACATCCTGCCGGGCCAGCGCCGCCGCCTGCAGCTCGACGCCTTGCTCGCCGCGATGACCGATCCGGTGCTGGCGGTGGACGACTCCGGCCACGTGCTGCTGGCCAATCCCGCGCTCACCGCCCTGTGCGGCCACGACGCCGCCGGCGAACCGCTCACCGCCCTGTTCGATGACGAAGGCCTGCAACAAGCGCTGATCGAACACGGCTTTCGGCTGCCCATGCGCGAGGTATCGCTCAAGGGCCAAGCGCTGCTGCTTGATGCCATGCCGATCACCGACGACACCGCGCACTTGGCCGGTGGCCTGCTGACCCTGTACCTGCCCAACCGCATCGGCGAGCGCTTGTCCGCGCTGCACCACGACCATGCCGAAGGCTTCGACTCGCTACTCGGCGACTCGCAGCCGGTGCGCAACCTGAAAGCCCGCGCCCAACGCATTGCCACCCTGGACGCACCGCTGCTGATTCGTGGCGAAACCGGCACCGGCAAAGAACTGGTCGCCCGCGCCTGCCACGCCCTGAGCCCGCGTAGCAACGCGCCGTTCCTGGCCCTCAACTGCGCCGCACTGCCGGAAAACCTCGCCGAGAGCGAACTGTTCGGCTACGCCCCCGGCGCCTTTACCGGCGCGCAACGGGGCGGCAAACCGGGGCTGCTGGAATTGGCCCACCTGGGCACCGTGTTTCTCGATGAAATCGGCGAAATGTCGCCCTACCTGCAAGCCAAGCTGCTGCGCTTTCTTAGCGACGGCAGCTTTCGCCGCGTGGGTGGCGACCGCGAAATGAAAGTGGACGTGCGCATTCTCAGCGCCACCCACCGCGATCTGGAAAAAATGGTGAGCCAGGGCAGCTTTCGTGAAGACCTGTTCTACCGCCTGAACGTGCTGACGTTAGAAGTGCCGCCGCTACGTGAGCGCGGCCACGACATTCTGGTTTGGCCCGGCACTTTATGCAGCAAGCCTGTGCGCAGATTCAGCGGCCCATCTGCCGCCTTACGCCCGGCACCTATCCCGCGCTGCTCAGCAACCCATGGCCGGGCAATGTGCGGCAACTGCAGAACGTAATCTTCCGCGCCGCCGCCGTGTGCGACAGCCCGTTGGTGGACGTGGGGGATCTGGATATCGCCAGCACCGCCATGGCGCCGCAAAACGAAGGGGATGTGCGCAGTCTGGAGGAAGCGGTGGATGGGTTTGAGAAGGGGTTGTTGGAGAAGCTGTACGGAAGTTATCCGTCGAGTCGGCAATTGGCGGCGCGGTTAATGACGTCGCATACGGCGATTGCCAAGCGGTTGAAGAAGTACGGAATTTCCAAGTAGCACGCCTAATCCAAAATTCTGGATTCCCGCCTTCGCGGGAATGACGGCGGGTTGGGTTAAGTCCACCGTCGTCCCCGCGAAGGCGGGGACCCAGAATCTCGGAGGGGACACCAAGCGAAGAGTGCGCGCCCCTTACTTAATCACCCCACACGCAAATCTAGCCCCGCCACCACCGAGTGGCGCCGGATGATCCGAGTGATTATCCCCACCCGCATGCACCATCAACGCATGCCCGCTCAACTCCGACAGCTTCTTCAACCGCGGCGCCAACACCGGCTGAGCGGCCTTGCCATCGGCGGTCACCAACAACGCCGGCAAATCCCCTAAGTGGTTGCCGTCTTCCCACGGAAAGCCGTGCTTGCCGGTCTTTTCCGGGTCCCAATGGCCACCCGCCGCACCAGCCGGCGTCACTTTGCCGTCAATGGTCGCCACATCGCAGCTACCGTTCATATGCACGTGAAAGCCGTGAATGCCAGGCTGCAAACCACTGAGCATCGGGGTAAACACCAAGCCGTATTTCGACTCAGTGACCACCACATTCCCCACCGGCTTACCGGCACCGTTCTCCGTGGCCTGGTTCAATTGCACCGTGAGCGATTCAGCGGCCTGGGCGGCCGTGGCAGCGCCGAGCAGCACGGCGGCGGCGAGCAAATGACGAGAAATCTTTTGCATAACGAGCATCCTTTTCCATGGGCAGGTGGGTAAAGGACTGTAGTAGACCGCTCGGGTTCCCGGCGCAAATGTAACCGTATCGAATTCAATACACCGTAACGTTATCGCTCCAAAAGACACTAAACCCACGTTGCCAGCCGCTCTAGCGCAATAAAAATCTCGACCGGCGCGTCACTGTATCGTTTTCATTCCAGATCACTTCTCGCGGAAATCCCTTACACCGCGCAAAGCCGCGGATTACCTACCTCCGTCGAACCTGGCACCGCCCTTGCTAACAGCCTTGGGCATTACTCCGGCAACGCCCGCCAGCAGAGCGGGCCGCCCTCGACTAGGAAGCGACATGAGCGAATTGCGATTCACCAGCGAACATGAATGGCTGCGTCTGGACAGTGATGGCCTGGTTACCGTCGGCATTACCCCCTACGCTCAAGAAGCCCTTGGTGATGTGGTGTTCGTGCAATTGCCCGAGCTCGGCGCCCATGCCGCCGGCGCTGAAGTGGCCGTGCTGGAGTCGGTGAAAGCCGCCAGCACCATCGCCATGCCGGTAGACGGCGAGGTGGTGGAAGTGAACGCCGCCCTGGAAAACGCACCGGAAACCGTTAACGAAGATTCCCTCGGTGCAGGCTGGTTCTTCCGTATGCAATTGGCCGACAACAGCGTGCTCGCCACCCTGCTCGACCAAGCCGCCTACGACCGCCTGCTCAAAGCCAACGACGACGCCTGAGGCCCCGACGATGACCATTTCCCTCGACACCCGTAACGAATTTATCGCCCGTCATATCGGTCCGCGTGAGCGCGATATCGTCGCCATGCTCCAGCAGTTGGGTTACGACTCCCTGGAAGCCATGAGCGCCAGCGTGATCCCCGACAGCATCAAGGGCACCAGCGTGCTCAACCTGCCGAAGGCCTGAGCGAAACGGCGGCCCTGGCCGAAATCAAAGCCATCGCCGACAAGAACAAACAGTTCAAAACCTATATCGGCCAGGGCTACTACGGCACCCTGACCCCGGCGCCTATCCTGCGCAACCTGCTGGAAAACCCGGCCTGGTACACCGCTTACACCCCCTACCAGCCAGAAATTTCCCAAGGCCGTCTGGAAGCTCTGCTCAACTTCCAGACCATGATCTGCGACCTGACCGGCCTGCAAATCGCCAACGCCTCGTTGCTCGACGAAGCCACCGCCGCTGCCGAAGCCATGACCTTCTGCAAACGCCTGGCAAAAACAAAGCCAGCCAGACCTTCTTCGCCTCCAAGCACTGCCACCCGCAACCCTCGACGTGCTGCGCACCCGTGCCGAGCCGCTGGGCATTGACGTGGAAGTGGGCGACGAAAGTGCCATCGAAGACTTCTCCGCCTATTTCGGCGCGCTGCTGCAATACCCAGCCAGCAATGGCGACATTTTTGACTACCGCGCCCTGGTCGAGCAGTTCCACGCCGCCGGCGCCCTGGTGGCCGTGGCCGCCGACCTGCTGGCCTTGACCCTGCTCACCCCGCCCGGCGAATTCAACGCCGACGTGGCCCTGGGCAGCGCGCAACGCTTTGGTGTGCCGCTGGGCTTTGGCGGCCCGCACGCCGCTTACTTCGCCACCCGCGATGCATTCAAACGCGATATGCCGGGCCGCTTGGTCGGCGTGTCCATCGACCGTCACGGCAAGCCGGCCTACCGCCTGGCCATGCAAACCCGCGAGCAACATATCCGCCGCGAGAAGGCCACCAGCAACATCTGCACCGCGCAGGTTCTGCTGGCCAATATCGCCGGCATGTACGCCGTGTACCACGGCCCGCAAGGCCTGACCCAGATCGCCAAGCGGGTGCATGTGCTCACCGTTATCGCCGCGCAAGGTCTGGCCCAGCTGGGTCTGCCGGTTGAACAAGCCAGCTTCTTCGACACCGTCACCCTGAACACCGGCGCGCGCACCGCCGAGCTGCACGCCAAAGCGTGGGCTGCCGAAATCAACCTGCGCCAGATCGGCGCTGGTCAACTGGGCCTGTCCATCGACGAAACCACCACTCAAGCTGATATCGAAGCGCTGTGGGCGTTGTTCGTTGCCGACGGTCAGACCGTTCCAGACTTCACCGCCCTGACCGCCAAGGCCGGGCTGCAACTGCCCGAAGCCCTGCTGCGCACCAGCACCTTCCTGCAGCACCCGTCGTTCAACCGCTATCACTCGGAAACCGAGCTGATGCGCTACCTGCGTCGCCTCGCCGACAAAGACCTGGCCCTGGACCGCACCATGATCCCGCTGGGCTCGTGCACCATGAAGCTCAACGCCGCCAGCGAAATGCAGCCCATCACCTGGAGCGCCTTCGGCGGCCTGCACCCGTTCGTGCCGGCAGACCAAGCCCAAGGCTACCAACAGCTCACCGACGAACTCGAAGCCATGCTCTGCGCGGCCACCGGTTACGACGCCGTGTCGCTGCAGCCCAACGCCGGTTCGCAAGGTGAATACGCCGGCCTCCTGGCCATTCGCGCCTACCACGCCAGCCGTGGCGAAGGTGAACGCGACATCTGCCTGATCCCCTCCTCCGCCCACGGCACCAACCCCGCTACCGCCAACATGGCCGGCATGCGCGTGGTGGTTACCGCGTGCGATACGCGCGGCAACGTAGACGTCGAAGACCTGCGCGCCAAGGCCCTGGAACACAAAGACCGCCTGGCCGCGCTGATGATCACCTACCCGTCCACCCACGGCGTGTTCGAAGAAGAAATCCGCGATATCTGCGCGATCATTCACGACAACGGCGGCCAGGTGTACATCGACGGCGCCAACATGAACGCCATGGTCGGCCTGTGCGCCCCGGGCAAATTCGGCGGCGACGTCTCGCACCTGAACCTGCACAAAACCTTCTGCATCCCCCACGGCGGTGGCGGCCCGGGCGTTGGCCCGATTGGCGTTAAATCGCACCTCGCGCCGTTCCTGCCCGGCCACGGCCATATGGCCCGTAAAGAAGGCGCCGTGAGCGCCGCGCCGTTCGGCAGCGCGAGCATTCTGCCGATCTCGTGGATGTACATGAAAATGATGGGCGGCGAAGGCCTGAAACGCGCCTCGCAGCTGGCCATTCTCAGCGCCAACTACATTGCCAACCGCCTCGAAGAGCACTTCCCCGTGCTGTACGCCGGTAGCAATGGCCTGGTGGCGCACGAATGCATTCTGGATGTGCGCCCGCTGAAAGAAACCAGCGGCATCAGCGTGGACGACGTGGCCAAGCGCCTGATCGACTACGGCTTCCACGCGCCGACCATGTCGTTCCCGGTGGCCAACACCCTGATGATCGAGCCGACCGAAAGCGAATCCAAGGAAGAGCTGGACCGCTTCTGCGACGCCATGATCAGCATCCGTAACGAAATCCGCGCCATTGAACGCGGCGAGTCGGACGCCCAGGACAACCCCCTGAAAAACGCCCCGCACACCGCCCAGGAACTGCTCGGCGAATGGCCGCACGTATACACCCGCGAGCAAGCCGCCTACCCGTTGGCCAGTCTGGTCGAGGCCAAGTACTGGCCGCCGGTGGCACGTATCGACAACGTGTACGGCGACCGCAACCTGGTGTGCTCCTGCCCGTCTATCAGCGAATACGCTGACGCCTGAGTCTGCTGAAAAAGCATCGAGGCTGAAGCCTCTCCCACACGTTTGCATGTCCTTGTGGGAGAGGCTTAAGCCTCGATAAGCCCGCCGTCTAATCCGAGGTCTTTATGGCACTTAGCGTGTTCGACCTGTTCAAGATCGGTATTGGCCCCTCCAGTTCCCACACGGTCGGGCCCATGCGCGCGGCCGCCCGTTTCGTTGAAGGGCTGCGCCGCGACGATTTGCTTAGCCCCACCCACAGCGTAAAAGTCGAGCTCTACGGCTCGCTCGGCGCCACCGGCAAAGGCCACGGCAGCGACAAAGCCGTACTACTCGGCCTCGAAGGCGAGCACCCCGACACC
Organism: Pseudomonas sp. CC11G; assembly: GCF_056174845.1. Taxonomy (NCBI): domain Bacteria; kingdom Pseudomonadati; phylum Pseudomonadota; class Gammaproteobacteria; order Pseudomonadales; family Pseudomonadaceae; genus Pseudomonas; species Pseudomonas sp. CC11G. The sequence goes on along the minus strand of NZ_JBWBZC010000023.1, from coordinate 25,320 downwards.
GTAGACACCGCCACCGTCGACGCCCGCCTGGCCGCCATCCGCAAAAGCGGTTTACTTAACTTGCTCGGTGAAAAGTCCATCGTATTCGTGGAAAAACAGCACCTGGCGATGATCCGCAAGCCGCTGCCGCAACACCCCAACGGCATGATCTTCCGCGCCTTCGATGAAGCGGGCCTGCAACTGCGCAGCCGCGAGTACTACTCGGTGGGCGGCGGGTTTGTGGTGGACGAAGACGCCGCCGGCGCCGATCGCATCGTAGAAGACGCCACCGTGCAGCCCTACCCGTTCCACAGCGGCGACGAGCTGATGGCCCACTGCGTCGAGCACGGCCTTTCCATCAGCCAACTGATGCTCGCCAACGAAAGCGTGTGGCGCCCGGAAGCCGAAACCCGCGCCGGCCTGCTGCGTATCTGGCAAGTAATGCAAGACTGCGTCGAAGCCGGTTGCCGCAACGAAGGCATCATGCCCGGCGGCTTGAAAGTGAAGCGCCGCGCCGCCGCGCTGCACCGGCAACTGTGCAAAAACCCGGAAGCGGCGCTGCGTGATGCGTTGTCGGTGCTCGACTGGGTCAACCTCTACGCCCTGGCCGTGAACGAAGAAAACGCCAGCGGCGGCCGCGTGGTCACCGCACCCACTAACGGCGCGGCGGGTATTGTGCCGGCGGTGCTGCACTACTACGTGCGGTTTATCCCCGGCGCCAACGACGACGGCGTGGTGCGCTTTTTACTGACCGCCGCCGCCATCGGCATCCTCTACAAAGAAAACGCCTCCATCTCCGGCGCCGAAGTCGGCTGCCAAGGCGAAGTGGGCGTGGCCTGTTCGATGGCCGCCGGGGCGCTGTGTGAAGTGTTGGGCGGCACCGTGCAGCAAGTGGAAAACGCCGCTGAAATCGGTATGGAACATAACCTCGGGCTCACCTGCGACCCCATTGGCGGGTTGGTGCAGGTGCCGTGCATTGAACGCAATGCCATGGGCTCGGTGAAAGCCATCAATGCCGTGCGCATGGCGCTGCGCGGGGATGGGCAGCATTTTGTGTCGTTGGACAAAGTGATCCGCACCATGCGCCAGACCGGGGCGGATATGAACAACAAGTACAAAGAGACGGCGCGCGGTGGGTTGGCCGTCAACATTATCGAATGTTGACCGAGTCGCCTGCTGCCCTCTCCCCCAGCCCCTCTCCCGCTAGCGGGCGAGGGGAGCAGATTAACGATGCCCCATCTAACTTCGATCAGTCCCCTCTCCCGCGTGCGGGAGAGGGCTAGGGTGAGGGGCCCTTCCCCGCCAGAACACCATTTTCAAGGAGCACACCATGACCACAGAAAACCTGGCCAAAACCCCACTCCACGCCCTGCACCTGGAACTCGGCGCGCGCATGGTGCCGTTCGCCGGCTACGACATGCCCGTGCAATACCCCCTCGGCGTGCTCAAAGAACACCAACACACCCGTGACCAGGCCGGTCTTTTTGATGTGTCGCACATGGGCCAGATTCTGCTCAAAGGCGCCAACGCAGCCGCCGCCCTGGAAACCCTGGTGCCGGTCGACATCATCGACCTGCCCGTCGGCATGCAGCGCTATGCCATGTTCACCGACGAAAACGGCGGCATCCTCGACGACTTGATGGTCGCCAACCTCGGCAACGACACCCTCTTTTTAGTGGTCAACGCCGCCTGCAAAAACGAAGACCTGGCCCACCTGCAACAGCACTTGAGCGGCCAGTGCGAAGTCGTCGCCCAATTCGACCGCGCCCTGCTCGCCCTGCAAGGCCCGGCCGCCGTCACCGTGCTCGCCCGCCTGGCGCCGGAAGTCGCGAAGATGACCTTTATGAACTTCCAGCCCGTGACGTTGCTGGGTGTGGACTGCTTCGTCAGCCGCTCCGGCTACACCGGTGAAGACGGCTACGAGATTTCCATTCCAGCGGACGCCGCCGAAAAAATCGCCCGCGCCCTGCTGGCCGAACCGGAAGTACACGCCATCGGCCTAGGCGCCCGCGACTCGCTGCGCCTGGAAGCCGGCCTGTGCCTGTACGGCCACGACATGAGCACCGCCACCACGCCGATTGAAGCCGGCTTGCTGTGGGCCATCTCCAAAGCCCGTCGTGCCGATGGCGCGCGTGCCGGTGGTTTCCCCGGCGCCGCCCGCGTATTCGCCCAACAACAGGAAGGCGTAGCGAGCAAACGCGTCGGCCTGCTGCCGCAAGAGCGCACGCCGGTGCGTGAAGGCTGCGAGATTGTGGATGCCGATGGCATCGTGATTGGCAGCATCTGCAGCGGCGGCTTCGGCCCGACCCTCGGCGCGCCGCTGGCGATGGGCTATGTGAACGCCGGGCATAACGCGTTGGAAAACACCGTATGGGCCTTGGTGCGCGGCAAGCGTGTGCCGATGAAAGTGGCTAAAACCCCGTTCGTACCGCAGCGGTACTACCGCGGGTGATTCAGAGGTCGCGCACGGCTAGATTCTGGATTCCCGCCTGCGCGGGAATGACGGTGGAGGATGCAAAAACCTCCGTCGTCCCAGCGCAGGCTGGGGCCCAGAATTTCGAGCCGTGCGCGATACGCAAAAAAGTCCTCATCGCGCTCTAGCCGTTGCCATAGCACAGACTTTCAATCCCCCACCGCCCCCAACCCGGATACTCCAGCTTTCGCCATTGGAGCTCCCCCATGCGGGCCACCCTGTTGTTTTGCGCGCCCTTGCTGGCGACCACTTGGGTTACGGCCGCACACGCCGACGCCCCGCCGCTGTTAAGCGATGCCACGTTCAACGTGCTCAGCCGCAATTTCTTTCTGAACAACGACACCCGCACCGGCCATAGCGGCGACAGCTATAACCGCGAATGGGCGCAGGGGTTTATTGGCCGTTTCGAGTCGGGCTACACGCCCGGCGTGCTCGGCGTGGGCGTGGACGCCCACGGCTTTGTCGGCCTGCGCCTGGACTCGGGCGGCGGCCGTGCCGGCACCGGTTTGCTGCCCGTGGGTGATTCCGGCAAGGCAGCGGGCGAGTATTCCAGCGCCGGCGGCGCCCTCAAGCTGCAACTCGGCGACGCCCGCCTCAAGCTCGGCGAAATGGAAGTGGAAACCCCGGTATTCGACACCGCCGACAAACGCCTGCAACCCGAATACGCCACCGGCGCCCTGCTGCAAGGCAAGGCCGGCAGCGAACTGAGTTGGACGGCCGGCCATTTCAACGCTTTCAAAAATCAGGATGAAAGCTCGTCTGGCAGCGACTTCGACGGCTACGGCGCCTCCACCCGCCACGAAAGCATCAGCCTGCTCGGCCTGCAAAGCGACACCGCCGCCGCACTCAGTGGTGCCGTGTACATGGGCGAACTCAGCGACACCTGGCGCCAGTACTACGCCAATCTGCACCTCAACCAACCCCTGAGTGCCGGCACCCGCCTGGCCTGGGACGCCAACCTGTACCGCACCCTGGGCACCGGCGCGCAAAAGGCCGGCGCCATCAACACCACGGCCGCCAGCCTGCTGGCCAAGCTGAGCGTCGACGAGCAGGCATTCAGCCTCGGTTATCAGAAAATCAGTGGCGACACGCCGTTCGACTTTGTCGGCGGCGACTCCATTTACCTGGCCAACTCCATCAAATACGCCGACTTCAACGGCGCCAACGAGCAGTCATGGCAAGTGCGCTACGACCTCGACCTCAGTCAGCTGTTCACGCCGGGCCTGACCTTTATGACCCGCTACGTACGCGGCAGCGATATCGACGGCACCCACGCGCCCAAAGGCGGCGCCTATAACCCCTACGACGACGCACTGGGCAGCTACGTACCGAACCAGGGCGACGGCGGCAAACATTGGGAACGGGATATCGAAGGTAAATACCGCGTGCAATCTGGCGCCGCAAAAGACCTGGCCCTGAGCCTGTCGCTGGTGACCCATCGCGGCAACGACGCCCAGGCCGGGCGCGATATCGACCGTTTGTACGTGGTGGTGGAATACCCGCTGGATGTGCTCAGCGGGCGGTAACGCCTACTCGATATCCAGTCGCAGGCCGGTATTGGCACCGGCCGCCATTTCATTGCGAATCGACGCGATGATTTCCCGTGGCAGCACCAACTTCTGCTGCCCCGGCGCCGGCCTTGCGCCGCGCATCGGCACAGCCTCAAGGCCCATGCAGGCCACTAACGTGCTGGTCACCGAGTTGCTGTTACGGCCCAGGCCGAGAAAGGGATAGGCCTGGGCCAGGTCGTTGATGGCCTCTGTGCCGCGCACTGCCGCTTGCCAACGTCTTTCCACCTGCACCCGGCAACCGCTGTACAGCACAGCTTTGGGTTGCTGGTGGCGGTACAGGTAGGCGCCAGTGAATTGGTAAGCCTTGAGCCGGTCGGACGGCAAATACCCAATCGGCTTGATCGCGCCCTTTTTGCTGGTGGCAAGCCCGTCCAACTCGGCGATCACCGTGCCGGCTTCGTCCACCAACACCAGCAGGTTATGGCCGCACACCTGTAGCAGCGGAAACTGCGACATCAGGATGTGGCACTGTTTTTTGTCGTTATCACTCATGATGGCCTTACCTTGGAAAGCGGCCCACGACCGTAACCACCGCCCATTGTTTTCTCCGCCAGATCCGTCTGAAGTAATGAATGGCGTTAACCCACAGCTCCGCAGGAAACACACACCCTACGCCGAAAACGAACAGCACCCGCATCGCATCGCGCGGTCTGACCCACAAACCGCTCCCGCACAGGTCACCCATGCAAGCCCACTCCTACCTGCTACGCCACCCCTCCGCCGGCCTGCTGTTCATACAACTTCTCGGCGTGCTGCTCTACCCCTGGATGGAAGACACCCCCATGGGCCGCGCCCTGTTCGGCGCCTTTGGGTTGGTGGTACTGGGCCTGGCCCTGCACGTGGTAAAGCGCAGCTCAGCGCAAACCTGGGTTGCCGTGGTGCTGGCTGCGATGGTGCTCGGCCTGTCGGTGCTCGACCAACTGATGCCCACCGTCAGCCTGGAAGCGCTGATCTCGCTGCTCGAGGCGCTGTTCTACCTGTACGCCGCCGTCAGCCTGATCATCTATATGAACGCCGACCACCGCGCCACCACCGACGAACTCTTCGCCGCCGGCGCCACCTTCACCCTACTGGCATGGGCCTTCGCCCACCTCTACACCTTCTGCCAACTGCTGCTGCCAGGCAGCTTTGGCGCGCTGATAGATCCCCAGGCGGCGCGCAGCTGGATGGAGTTGCTGTTTTTGAGCTTTACCACCCTGTCCGGTGTGGGCCTGGGCGACATCATTCCGCTCACGCCTATGGCGCGGTCGCTGGTGATGATTGAGGAGTTTGTCGGCGTGATGTACTTGGCGCTGGTGGTGTCGCGCTTGATAGCCCTGACGGTGATCAAGCGCTGAGGGCTTACTGCTCTTGATGAAAAACCACTTCGTGGGAATCGAGATTTTCGATCTGCGAGTTGATGCGCACAAAGGTCGCCTGCCCCTCGAATGCCTTGGCGTTACGCCAGCTCACCAGGTAGCGCTGGCCAGCCTTGAACTCGACATTGTCGGCCTTGAAGCCACAGCGCTCGCCGCCCGGCCCCATGGCGTTTTTCGACAGCCAGCACCATTGCAGCGAATGCTTACCCGCCGGCACCTTCAACGCCTGAAAACCGCGTATCGGCGCGCTCGTAGTGGCGCCGGCCAGCAGGCGGCCGTCCAGGTGGGTGGCGAGTAACAGACGGTGCACGGACAGGCCGGCTTCCCGCTCGGCGGCGGTGCTGAAATAAATCACCGACGTGGCGGAGGCGTTCTGCGCTAAATCGGTAGGCTGCACAGCGACCATATCCGTCTGGTAACCGTTGTAATTGAAGCTGCTGCAGGCGGTCAGGGTCAGAAACCCAAAGGCGGTAAAAAGACGGAGCATGGGCAAGGCCTTGGCAGGTGCGTAAAGGCCGGCATTATCGGTGAAGTGCGGGGTTAAATACATCAGCACGCGTGGCGGGTGAACGAGCGGCGGCTGGCTCTGAAAAATGTGGCCTGTCCCTTATTCGAAAAAACTGTCGACTCCCCTTCGACACTGGAACTGGAACAGGCACGGCGCAAGCACCGCACCATGGATCAATAAAAACGTTCTTCAGCCGTATGCTTCATCAACTTTCGCAGATTCCAGAAGGAAAACAGCACACAGAGAAACATCAAGCCTAAACAGGTGATGAAGATATAAAACCCAATAGTGCTCCGCTCAAACACCTCCTCAATTGCGTCGGCGCTGTCGAACCAGCGAGAGTACACAATCGACACCGGCTGTCCTGGGGAATACACCGTCTTGTGGTTGAAAGTGTCCTGCGCGTAGCCGCTCTCAATCTCGCGGCCATCGGCCGTGACAAACCGATAGTGAACCAAGCTGTATTCCCTGAAGTTCGGATCCGGCTCCACCTGCTCTATCACACCTTGCGCCGTGTCCGTGGCCATCACCACCTTGAGATGCGGAATGCCCTCACCTTTGGACAACAGCATCATTAGCGCCAAGGGGATCAGCAACAGAAGGGATACAAAGGAATTGGTGTAGAGGTGATCTTTGCTAGCTTCACGAGGGGAGTACATGGGGGCTCCTGAAATTTTCAGATTAAAAATAGAAATCGCAAAAAATGGAAACGAGAAAACCAACGTTATTGTTCATGTGCTTTGTTAAAAATATAACCTACGATTTTGGTTGATCAGAGGAGCATCCCAGCGCTTTTGCCTGAAGGGGACAGATTTATTGTTCAACTCTAAGTTCATAAATCGGGGACAGACAACGTTTTCTAGAACATTTTGCTACTTTTCCTATCCTTATATTTCAATATCAAAAAACGTGGTCTGCCCCTTATTCTCCTCTACTCCTCACAATAAATCTTTCCCCTCTCTCCTCTAATGTATTTTCACCTTCAACTCCGAACCAAAACAAACTCCAAAAATATTTCGCAATCTGAAATCGAGTCAATAAAATTCCTAGCCGCCTTTCTTGACAATTCAGGAAACGCTTCACCGGCAACCATCGCCAAAGTAGAGAAATCCGCAATACAATCTAATTCAGGAATTCTCTTATCTCCTAGGATTTTAAAGCCTTCAATCCCTAGCACAGCTGCATCGTGAGAATCACAGTAACTCAGCAACTCATGACTATCGCTCAAGCTAAATAACGGCGTCTCGCCCCAAACCTTGGTAGGTTTAGGACCAAAATCTAAAAAAACTCTTTCATTTTTTCTACTCCCACCGTGCAACCCAATTTTTATCATTTTTATCTGATACTTGTACGATTGCTCCAGTCCGGTCATTTCGGACTATGTACCCACCATCTTTGGCTATCTTCATATTCATAACCGAAAAAATGGTCCACCCCCTCTTTTAAATTTAATGACCTCATTCAACCCAAGCCGCAAGCAACGATAAATTCGAGTATCGGCATATCAAGAAAACTACCCTCTTCTGAAGATAGGACATATTGCAACCTGACAATGTCTTTTTCGAAATCCAGAGCCACGTCAAAACAATTAAACTCAAACTCACGCACCGACACACTCTCTGATCGAATACGTTCTTCAAGGGCGTCTTTCAAAATAGCTCTAACATTGTCGTCTAATTCCTGACAAACAAATAACTCCATCAACTTCTTACCACTATTCATAACCACTCCTAATTAATATGGAAATGCGGTCTGAATAACACCATTCCGAATATTTATTTTGATTACTGACGTCGGAGCACCTGAGACGCTTACTCCTATCACCTTGCCCGCGTTGTACTCAACAATTTGGCCATTTGGACCATTGGGAATTACCTTTCCATATTTCATTGCGTTATCCACATAAGTAGACACGTCTTTAACGGACGTTCCTTGTGAAAATTTACTAACGTTCGAAAATCCTGAGTCAGGCCCATGACGATAGAAAACGTGCTCAATACCAGTCATCAGCCCACCTTTGTTGTAAGTGCTCGCGCTCCACGATGCATCTATTTGTCTTGGAGCTGGTAATGCCTTGATCGTGTCATCCGCACCAGCGTTAGATGCTTTGGTGCCGGCAGGTCCTCTCGCACTAAAGACAGCCCCGAGCAATGTACTTCCAAGCTGAACAAAAAACCTTTCGCTGTCGCCGCCTTTGAGCGCCGCTAACTCGGTGGCGATCTGGCTCTGGGCCTCTTGGTTACTCGACTCTGACACGAAAAGGATAAAGGCCGAAGCACCTAAATTGTCTTTTCCGGCCTCTTTTGCCAACTCAAGAAGTTGCGGTCTTTCTGCGAGTAGTTTTGCTGAAATCGCCTCACAATCAGTCGGTGAGGCTTGGCAGACTGCAGCAAGGCCTTGGTTGCGACTTTCATTTAGCTCGGCGTCGGCTTCCCTTATTTCGTTCTTACAGTCGTCGGTTTTGCACTGGGCCTGTTTGTCTAACGAGTCCTGGATCTCTTTATGAGTCAGGTAGTTATAGTTCGTCGCATCCTTCGCAATCGTCGCTCCCTGCTGCAGGTCGCCATCCACTGCAGCGGCGGCTGCAACCCCGACCAATTGCGACGACATCAAGAGCAAGTTCTGGTCGTTCTGTACCAGTTGATCAAGCTGTCTACATGGTCGCTGGCGGCAATGGCCAGGTCGCCCAGGCTGTAAACGTCACCGAGGCGATTGGTGACGCTGTCGACCTTCAGCACCATGTTCTGGCCGCTGAAAATCAGGCCGCCCTGGTTAACCAGCTCGGGCATTTCCAACCGCACAGAACCTGCGCCGCCTAGGGTGCCGTGGTTGGTCAGGCTGGCGGATTTAACCGACACATCAGAAGCGCTAGTCAGACTCCGGACAACGTCTACCGAGCCGCTCGCTTCGATACGAACGTGACCATCGGCATGCACCTTGTCCGCAAACACAATCTCCTGGGCCTTCGCCCGCAACTCACCCGCCGAGACCGCGCGTTTAACCGTGAGCTTGCCGTTTACATCGATCTCAAAGTCGCCGTTGCCGGCGGCCATATCGCCGGCCATATGCACGCCGACGCCCTTCTCGGTGCCGATCAGGCGAATGGCGCCGGCGTACATGCCGCCGATGGCGGAGCTGTCCAAGGCCAGCAAGGGCTTCTCGGAACCATCGTCCAACTTGGCGATGGCGGCCAGCGTGTCGGCGTCGACCTCGTTGCGGCCAAGGATGATGTTCAGGCGTTCCGCGTAGAGGGCGGCATTGAGTTCTGCGGCGCGAGTGATGATGTCGACCTGGCTGACATTGACGGCATTCATCCCCGCGCCATCAATCACAATCTGCCCACCATCCACGGCGAACTGGCGCAGTTGCCCGTCTGCGATAACCGGCACACCGGTGCTCAGCGTCACGCGCGGTGTGTTGATAAACCCGCAGCCGTCGCAGCTGATGCCGTGGGGGTTGGCTACCACCACATGGGCGCCCTGCCCGGCCACTTCGGTGTAGCCCTTGAGCTGGCTTTGGTTGCCGCCGGTGACTTCGTTGAGGATCAGCGTGGCGGCGCGACCGTTGAGGTTACTGTTGCCCAGAATCACCCCGCCGAGCTGGGTTTCGTTGAACGCTGCCGTGCCGTTGTTGAGGATCAGCCCCTGCTGGCCGACGTTGTAGTCGGTGAATTTGTTGTGCGACAGGCCGCTGCCGTTTGGCGTGGCGATATTCACCACGGGCACGCCGTTCTGCGCGCTGCCCAGTTGCGTGTTGCCGCCTGCGGCGGCGTCGACGGTCAGCTCGGCGGCGGTGCTGACAATGGGGTTGAGGAACAGCACACCCATCAGGATGCAGGCGATGTTTTGGAACAGCGGGCTACGAACGTCCATACAAAAACTCCAGCCGGGGCAGCGACACTAAATCGTTGAAAAAGGGCTTAGAAAAACAGGTCGAAACGGAAGTACACGGGGTGCTCCTGACGCTCGACGGCGTCGGGGCGCTCCAGTGAGCGGGCGAAGGTCACACTGGCGGCAACGTTGCGCCCGCGCGTGCTGAACTCGACGGCGTTACCGGATAGGCGCCCGTGCTGGTCACCGTTGTGGCGGTTGCCCGAAATCACGCCCATGTCGTAGGCAAAGGCCACGGCGTATTCCTGCAGAAACGGGCGCAGCGGCTCCCAGGCCACCGCACGGCGCCAGCGCAGTTGGTTGCGCCAATACGCGCCGCTGTCGCCGGACAAGGATTGGTCTTTGAAACCGCGTACCGAGCTCAGGCCGCCGAGGCTGATGCGTTGCGGGCTGAACAGCACGTCTTCGCTGCGCTGGCCGTTAACCAGGCTGTCGACGCTGAAGCTTTCGTTCCACAGGGTGAAGGGCTGCAGGTAGCTGGCGGTGAGGCTGTACTTGTTGTAACGGGCCACGGGCTGGTTGTGGTGCGGTCGCCGTCGCCTTGCGCGTCGAAGGCGCCGGTGCCTTGTTGCCAACCGAGGTCGAGGTTGACGAAGGCGTTGCCGATGCGCCGCCCGTGGTTGAAGCCGACCTGGCTTTCGGTCAGGCGTTGGCTGGAGACGTCGATCAGGTTTTGTTCAGGTAGTTGCGGGTTTGCAGGTGGCTCATGCCGAAGTTGGCGGCGGTCTTGCTGACGTCGTCGCGGTAAAGCACCCGTTCGGCGCGCAAGCTGTGGGTTTTGCTATCGCCGTCGGAGCCGAAGGTGAAACCGGCGCCTTCGCTGCGGGTGCGGTAGTAGCTCTGGCTGTAGCTGTAGTTCAGCGACCACCAGCCATACGGCACGTTGTAGCCGACGCTCTGGTTGGCCGAGTGTCTCCAGTGGTCGCTCACGGTGTCGCCACCGCTGCGCAGGCTGAGTTGGTCGGCCAGGCCTAGCGGGCTGTCCCACACCAGACCCGCGCCCCACTGCTGTTCGCCGGTGGAGGTTTGCCCGTCGTTATGGCGGTTGAGGTTGGCTTGCCAGGGTTTGCCGGGCTCGCCTTGCAAGTGCACGCGACTGCCGCCGACCTGGCTGCCGGGCACCAATTCCATTTGTGCGGGGCGCGATTGCAGGCGGTTGAGCTGGTCGACCATTTGCTCCAGCTCGCGCAGGTCCAACACCTCGCCTTCGTGGCCGGGAAATGCCATGGCCATCTCCCGCGGGCTGGCGATGGCGGAGGCGTCCAGACCTTCCAGACGCCCTTCCTCCACCAGCACTTGCAGCTCGCCGCTGGCCAGGTCTTGCTGCGACAGGTAGGCGCGGGAGGTGACGTAGCCGCGATCGATATAGAACTGGGAGATGCTTATCACCAGCTCGTTCAACTGGCTGGTGTCCAGGCATTGGCCTTCATAGGGACGCAGCAGATCGGCCTGGCGGTCGGCGGCCATCAGCGTGGCGCCTTGCAGGGTGATATGGCGGATGGGGAAGCACGGCGCGTCGGGGTTGGCGGCCGGGGCCAGTTGTACGGCGGGCTTGCCGGGCAACTGCTGGAGGTCTTCGAGGCGCTTTTGCTGCTCTTGCAGCACGCGCTCCTGGCGGTCGCGGATAAGGTCGCGGTCGGCGGGCAACTCGGCAAAGACGGTGGGCGTAACAGCTAACAAGGCACACAGCTGTGCCCTAGGGCGTAGAGCAGGCATAACCTTCAATCCCTTGAGGTGAGGGGGAAACACAGGACGGCGCGGATTAAACCGGCTGAACAAAAATCTGGCGACCGTTTTGTGACTCGCCGGCCACTATTGCGACATCACCTACAGAGGCGCGAGTAAACGTCCTGCACGCTTAGGCGCTGGGCCTTATAGGAACGCGGTAAGGTTGGGCTGAACGCGTACCCGTTTGATCGGTCACACTGCTCTCCCCTCGCTGGCGCTTTTGTTTAAGGAAATTGCATGTCTGTTGCTGAAACTTCCCTGGCCATTCCCACCCACGCGCAGCAGAAAAGCTCGACGCGCTGGGCGTTTTTTATCGCCGGGTTTGCCATGGCCGCCTGGGCTCCGTTGGTGCCGTTCGCCAAGGCGCGGGCCGGGTTGTCGGAAGGCTCGTTGGGCTTGCTGTTGCTGTGCCTGGGGGTGGGCTCGTTGCTGACCATGCCGCTGGCCGGCGCGCTGGCGTCGCGCTTTGGCTGCCGGCGGGTGATTGTCGCCGCTGCCGCCGTGGTGTGCGTGGCCTTGCGTTGCTGGCGGTGGCGGATTCCTGGCCGCTCCTGGCCATCACCCTGGCGGTGTTTGGCGGCGCGTTGGGCTGCATGGATTGCACCATCAACCTGCAGGCGGTGCTGGTGGAGAAGAACAGCGACCGGCCGTTGATGTCGGGCTTTCATGGGTTGTTCAGCGTGGGCTGTATCGCCGGCGCGGCGGGCGTGAGCCTGTTACTGGCTTTGGGCAGCGGGCCGCTGCTGGCGACTGTGGCGGTGGTGGCCACGGTGATTGCCGTGCTGCTGCATTCGGCGCGTGATCTGCTGCCCTTTGGCAGCGCCAGCACTGGCCCGGCCTTTGCCATTCCCCATGGTGTGGTGCTGTTGATTGGCGCGGTGTGCTTCATCCTGTTTTTGGCCGAAGGCGCGATGCTGGATTGGAGCGCGGTGTTTTTGGTGGAGGCCAAGCAGTTGGCTTCGGCGCATTCCGGTATTGGCTATGTGGCGTTCTCGTGCGCGATGACGGCGGGCCGTTTGACTGGCGACCGCGTGGTGCATCGCGTGGGCCGCCAGCGCGTGGTGTTGCTGGGCTCCTTGATGGCGGCGCTGGGGCTGGTGGTGGTGACGTTGAGCCCGAACTGGGAATTGGCGTTGCTGGGCTTTGTGCTGGTCGGCGCCGGGTGTTCGAACGTGGTGCCGGTGATGTTCAGCCTGATCGGCAAGCAGAAGGTGATGGCCGAGAATGTGGCCATTCCGGCGGTTTCTACCTTGGGTTATGGCGGCATTTTGCTGGGGCCGGCGTTTATCGGCTTTATTGCCCATGGCAGCAGTTTGGCGGTGGCGCTGTTGGTGCTGGCGGGGTTATTGGTGGGGGCTGGGGTGTTGAGTTTGTTGCTGCGATTGGGGGACTAAAAGCATCGCGGCTGAAGCCGCTCCCACACTCGTTGTGGGAGCGGCTTCAGCCGCGATTGGCCGTACCTGAAAACGGCATTGCTGAATCAGGCCGACAACCTTTCCCGCAACCGCCCCAACATCCCAAACAAACTCCCCACCTTGTCCCGCTCGCTATCGTCTTTAGGCTGCTCGGCTACCCGATTGATCTGCTGCGCCGGCGCCGCGCGCCAGATGGCTGCTTGTTCTGCCGCCGCTTTCAAACCTTTTTCAAACAACCCGCGACGAATCGGTTTTGGCAGGTAGCGGAATATCTGCGCTTCGTTAATCAGCTTGAGCAGCGCCTGGGTATCGCAAAACGGCGTGACCACCAGGCTCAGTAAACCGGGGTGCGCCTGGGCCAGGCTTTTCAACAGCGGCGCAGTATCTTCACCGGCCAGTCTCAAGTCGCTGACCACCAGGTGCACGGGCTCGCTATTCAGCACGGCGACTGCCTCGGCGACCGTACGCGCACGCAGCAGGCGGTGGCCGCCGGCGCTGCAGAAGTCGCCGACGCAGGCCAGGGTGTCGGCGTCTTCGTCCAGCAACAGCACGCTCAGCGGCGCATCGCTCATGCTGGGCAACACCAGCACCGGCGTTTGCCGCGCGGCGATTTCGGCGGCCTGGCGCAGGGTAAAGGCCATCTCTTGCTGGTCCCACGGCTTGCTCAGGTAGCGGAAGATGCCGCCGCTGTTCAGGGCCGCCATGGCGGCGTCCATGTCGCTGTAACCGGTGAGCAGAATGCGCAGGGTGTTGGGGGCGATTTCCCGCGCTTGTTCCAGCAACTGCGCGCCGGTCATCTGTGGCATGCGCTGGTCGCAGACGATGATGTGCACGTGCTCGGTTTTCAGCCGCTCCAGGGCGCGCAGCGGGTCGCTCTCGGTGAGCACTTCGTACTGCCGGCGAAATTGCAGCGCCAGGCTGCGCAGAATGCGTTCTTCATCGTCGATAAACAGAATTCGCGTGGTCATCTCAAGCACTCCGCTGCATAGGGGTGAGGGAAGGTGCCGGCTCACTGGCCGCCGTTTGGCGCGGCAGGCGCAACAGAAAGCGGGTGCCGCGCCCCAGCTCGGAAGCCACCCGAATCAGGCCGCCGTGGTCTTGCATGATTTTGAAGCTGATGGACAAACCCAGCCCCGTGCCCTGCCCTACCGGTTTGGTGGTGAAGAAGGGGTCGAAAATCCGTTCCAGTACTGCCGCCGGCATGCCTTTGCCGTTGTCTTGCACGGAGATAAACACCGCCGCCTCGTCGCTCCAGCTTTTCACCTGAATGTGCCCGTAGCCGTCGATGGCCTGGGCCGCGTTGGTGAGCAGGTTGAGCAGCACCTGATTGATTTGCGACGGCGCGCAGGCGATGCGTGGCAGCTCGCCAAGTTGGGTGATGACTTCGGCTTTGTCTTTGGTGGCGTTGCGGGCGATGACCAGGGCGCTGCGGATGCATTCGTTGAGGTCCACTTCCTCACTCATGGCGCGGTCCAGGCGGGCGAAGTTTTTCAGCCCGACCACCAGCTCGGCGATCTGACCGAGGCCGTAAAGGGTGTCGTTAAACAGCTGGTTGAGGTCCTCGACCAGCAGCTCCGGCGCGGCGTCCTCGCGGGCCTGGGCGGCGGTGGCAAACGCCGCTGCCAATTGGGCTTCGTCGCAACTGTCGTCGGCCAGGCAATCGGCCAAGGCGGCTTGCGCGGTGGCCAGGGTGAACAGCGGCGCGGTCAAATCGCGTAGCAGTTCGACGTTGTTTTTCACGTAGCCCAGCGGGGTGTTCAGCTCGTGGGCGACGCCGGCAACCATCTGCCCCAGCGAGGCCATTTTTTCCGACTGCACCAGTTGGGTCTGCGATTCCTTGAGGTCAACCAGCGCTTTGCGCAGCACGGTGTTGCGCTGGGCGATGCGCGCCTCCATGGCTTTGAGCAGGTCGAGCACGGTGCCGATGCCTTGGTAGCGGCCTTCGCCGTCCACCAGAATAAAGTCTTCGGTGATGGGGTATTGCAGTTGGCCGGTGATCTGCTTGGCGGCGTCGTCGAGGCTGGCGTCGAGGCGCACCACCAGCGGCGCGGGGTTCATCACCTCGTGCACGGGGTGGCGGCCGCGCAGGTCGCGGCCGAAGCGTTGCATGAAGATGTCTTGCAGCACGGTGCGACTGACCAGGCCGCTGGGGCGGCGGTCGCCGTCGACCACGGGCAGGGACAGAAAGGCTTTGTGTTCGGGAGTCAGCAGACGGTCGGCGACGTCGCTGATGGTCATGCTCGGCAACAGCGGCTCGACGGGCTTGAGCAAACGACTGAGGGCACTGGCGGTGGTCATTGGCGAATGCATCCTTGAGGAAACGCGTTCGCCATTCAACCAGCGCCAAGTTGCCGACATGTGACAGCGTTCACAATGGGCTGTGTGTAGGTAGCCTGAACGCAATGTGGGCGCAGATGATCCAAACTGCAGTGCGGGGGAATTCCTCTGCTTCGCTTATGGGGTTAAGGAGACTGTTATGCCTTGGTATGCCTGGTTGATTCTGGTGCTGGCGATTGGCTCGATTGTGGGGGGGTTGATGATGTTGCGGGATACGGCGACTAAGTTGCCGCTTACTGATGAGCAGTTGAAGAAGGTGCATGAGAGGAATGCTGAGGCGGATTCGCAGGATGCTCAGGATCGGTGAGTGCTTAGTTGTTTTTCGGTGGTATTCGTTACCGCGTGGGCTGGGCGTTTTTGTTTCGCGCCTTACGCGCGAGTCACTTTGTCATTGCGACAAAAGTAACCAAAAACGCTTGCCCCTACCTGGGGTTTTCACTGCGTGAAAACTACCCTCGCTACGTCGCCGCTCCAGGGGCCGGGCTGAGGGCCATCCATGGCCCCATCCCTCTCCGCGGCTCCCGGCCGCTACGACCCCTTACGCAACGACTACGCTCGGCCTGGCGCTAAAGGGGCGGGTAGATCTAAAGCTAGATCAAGATCAAAAAATCGAGGCTGAAGCCTCTCCCACAAACACCTCGGTCCCTGTGGGAGAGGCTTCAGCCTCGATCTTTTGACCTGGCTTGTGATCTGGCCCCTCCTGAGCGTGTTGGTGAAGGTGGCCCTCAGGGCTGGTTAGCGCTTTAGGCCAACCGCAACACCACCGCCCCCGCCACAATCACGCACGCTCCCACAATTCGTGCGGTGCTCAACCGTTCTTTGAGAAACACCCCAGCGATCAACATGCCAAACAGAATCGCGGTTTCGCGCAGTGCGGCCACAACCGCAACCGGCGCCTGGGTCATGGCCCATAGCACCAAGCTGTAAGAAGCCACGGTGCCAAACGCGCTCAGCACGCCCATGCGCCAGTAGGTTTTGGCGTAGGCCACAAACGCTGCACGGCGGGCCAGCAGTGCCCAGCCCAGCATCGCCACGCCGGTCAGCATAAACAGCCACAAGGTGTAGGCCGCCGCCGCGCCGGCGTGCCGCACGCCTACGCCATCAACCAGCGTGTACGCGGCAATCACCACGGCGTTGAGCAGGGCCATCAAGAGGCCCAGGCGCAGGTTGGCGGAGCGTTTGCCGGGGTGGCGGGCCAGGGCCATGGTCAGGATGCCCAGGCAGATCAGCACGATGCCTAACAGCGCGCCCATACCCAATACGTCGTCCAGCCAAACCAGACTGGCCAGCGCCACCAGCAAGGGCGCGGTGCCGCGCATGATCGGGTACGTCTGGCTCATATCGGCCAGGTCGTAGGCGCGCGCCACCAGGCCGAAGTAGACGACGTGCAGCAGCACGGACGCGGCTAGAAAGGGCCAACTGGCGGGGGCTGGCTGGGGGAGCCAGGGTAGAAGCACGGCGGCCATCAGCGCGGCGCAGCTGGTGAGCAGCACGGTGCTCAATAGCTTGTTGGGCCCGCCTTTGACGATGGCATTCCAGCTGGCGTGCAGCAGCGCTGCGAAGAGTACGACGAGGTAGACCGACACACGCGCTCCTTAGGCGGCAGTGGGCAAGGGGCGGAGTGTATAGGGCAACGATCAACCTACGGAATACGCGTCGCCGCTCTGGCTAAGCAATTGCGGTTGCAACAAACGCATGTCCGATTCGATCTCGTCGATGATTCGCGCAATGTCGTCACGGTGCAGGCTGGCGCTGCAAGCGATGCCGGCAATGGACAGCAGTGTGGCGCCGGTGTCGGGCTGAAAGATGCGGACCAGCATCGAGTGTGGGCTATCCATGCTCGCCTCTACCCCGAGCGGGGCGAAGTGTTCCTGCAGTAGTAAACAGGCAGCGGGAAAGGAGCGTCTCACGGTTAAACCTCGTGGGCGGTTTACCAGAAGGTGGTTCCAAGCCTAGGCCAGTCGCCATCATTTCGCCGCCGCAGTTGGTCAGGTTACGGCGCTGGCCGCGAATGACCGTCGGACAGAATCCCTGAACCTTCCGCGTGGTACCCGTCTCGATAAACCATAGGGCCCACCGTGGAGGCTCGAGGCTAGCGAGCCAGAATTAGATGAAAAACCGCTCGTTCGCCTGTTCACCTGCCTTCTTGCCCTTTGAGACCGCAGCAACCTGACCAGGAGATTGATACTGATGGCTACGCCGAAAAAACCTGCACCTGCCAAAACCAAAGACTCCACCGGCACCCCGCCACCGGCCACCGCCGGACTTCCTTACAGCGCCACTGCCGACCAGAAAGCCCAGGCCGAAGCTGCGCACACAGCCGTCAGCGGCTGCCCGTTCAATGCCAACAAGGCCAAGGAATATGGCGCGGCGTCTGCCGTACCGACCCCGGGCGAGACCGTGGACGCGCCGCCGATTGCCGGCGCCAGCACCTTGAGCGAAACCAACGCCAGCGACAAAACCGGCGTGGCGCAACCCGGCGTAAATGCCAACAGCGGTGAACTGCCCCGCGTACAGGCCGACAGCGCCGCGCAAGGGCTGACCACCAACCAGGGCGTGCCCGTTGCCGATAACCAGAACTCGCTGAAAGCCGGGTTGCGCGGGCCGGCGCTGCTCAAAGACTTTATCCTGCGCGAGAAAATCACCCACTTCGACCACGAGCGCATTCCAGAGCGCATCGTGCATGCCCGCGGTTCGGCGGCCCATGGTTTCTTCGAAGCCTATGAAGACTTGAGCGAGCTGACCCGCGCGGCACCGTTTGCCGCCAAGGGCAAGCAAACGCCGGTGTTCGTGCGTTTCTCTACCGTGGCCGGCGAACGCGGCTCGAAAGACACCGCACGCGATGCCCGTGGCTTTGCCGTGAAGTTCTATAGCGACCAAGGCAACTGGGATTTGGTGGGCAATAACATTCCGGTGTTTTTCATTCAGGACGCGATGAAATTTCCCGACCTGATTCACGCCGTCAAACCCGAACCGCACAACGGCATGCCGCAAGCGGCGTCGGCGCATGACACGTTCTGGGATTTCATTTCGCTGTCGCCCGAGTCGGCGCACATGATCATGTGGGCCATGTCCGACCGTGGCATTCCGCGCAGCTACCGAATGATGCAGGGCTTCGGCGTACACGCCTTCCGCTTTGTGAACGCGCGCGGTGAGTCGAGCTTTGTGAAGTTTCACTGGAACCCGAAACTGGGTACCCACTCCCAAGTGTGGGATGAAGCCGTGAAAGTCTCGGGCGCCGACCCGGACTACCACCGCCGCGACCTGTGGGACGCCATCGAAGCCGGCGCCTACCCCGAGTGGGAACTGGGCGTGCAGGTGGTCAGTGAGGAAGAGGCGGAGAAATTCAGCTTCGACATCCTCGACCCAACCAAGCTGATTCCCGAAGAACTGGTGCCGGTGCGCCCGATTGGTCGCATGGTGCTGAACCGCAACCCCGACAACTTCTTCGCCGAAACCGAGCAGGTGGCGTTCTGCGCGGCCCATGTGATTCCCGGCATCGACTTTACCAACGACCCACTGCTGGCCGGGCGCATTCACTCGTATGTGGATACCCAGATCAGCCGACTGGGCGGCGCCAACTTCCACGAGATTCCGATCAACGCCCCGCTGGCGCCGGTGCACAACAACCAACGCGACGGCATGCATCGCCAGACCATTAACCGTGGCCGGGTGTCGTATGAGCCGAACTCCCTGGCGGGTGGTTGCCCGTTCCAGACCGGCGAGATCGGGTTCGTGCCGTTCCCCGAACCGCTGGAAGTGGGCGATGAAGTGCGCGGCAAGCCGGAGAAATTTGCCGAGCACTACAACCAGGCCACATTGTTCTTCAACAGCCAGGCGCCGTTTGAGCAGCAGCACATCATTGATGCGCTGCGCTTTGAGCTGAGCAAGGTGCAGGTGCCGGCTGTGCGCACGCGCGTGTTGGCGATGTTGCGCAATATCTCCGACGTGTTGGCTCAGGAAGTGGCCAACGGTTTGGGCGCGCCACTGCCTGATCCGCTGCCGAAAGCGGCGCCTAATCCGATCAAGCCGGAAGTGGATCTGTCGCCCGCTCTATCGCTGTTGGCGCGTCCGGGTGATGGCAGCATCGCCACGCGGATGGTGGCCGTGATTGTCGGCACGGGTATCGACGGGGCTGGTGTGAAGGCCACGGCCGATACCTTGACCGCGCAGGGTGCCATCGTGCGTCTGGTGGGGCACCGCGTAGGGCCGTTTGTGGCGGCTGACGGGCCGGAGGTGATTGCAGACGCGTCCTTGAATAACCAGCCTTCGCCGACCTTTGACGCCGTGGTGGTGCCGGATGGGCAAACCGCTATCGATGCATTGAAAGTCGACGGCCGTGCGCTGGAGTTTTTGCGCGACGCGTTCCGCCATGGCAAAGCCATTCTGGCGGTGGGTGCGGGCAAGGAGCTGCTGGCGGCGGCGGATATTCCGTTGGGCGATAACCCACCGGGTATCTTCGTTGGCGATAAGGCGGATAAAGGCGTGCTGGGTGATTTTATTCAGGGCATTGCCAAGCACCGGTTCCCTGAGCGGGAGACCCATCCGCCGGTGGTTTAACCCTCTGAAGAAAGGCCCGGCGATGCCGGGCTTTTTTATTGGACCATCCAAAGCATCGAGGCTGAAGCCTCTCCCACAGGAGGAACGCGGTTCCTTGTGGGAGAGGCTTCAGCCTCGATGATTCGTTCAGAAGATGGTTGAACGAACCGGCCAACGCCCTACGTCAGCTCTATCAGCGCCTGCACCAGCTCATTCTGATTAAACGGCTTACCAATATGCGGCAACGCCAACTCGGTTTCATCGAGCTTGTCGGCATACCCGCTGGCCAACAACACCGGCAAGGTTGGCCAGCGTTGCTTGATCTGCTGCGCCAACTCCAGCCCAGTCATCAGCGGCATGGCCAGATCGGTTACCACTACATCAATCCGCCGACTGCTACCCAATACCTCCAGCGCTTCAGCCCCAGACGCCGCCTGCACAGCGGTGTAGCCAAGGTCGTCGAGCATCGCGGCAGTGCTGAGCAGCACCAGCGGATCATCGTCCACCACCAGCACCGTAAGCGCATGCACCACGGTTGAAGCAGCAAACACCGGAATATCTTCGATAACCTCCGGCACCACCGGTTGTTCCGCCACTGGCAGCCACATTTCGGCCGTCGTGCCCTGCCCTTTTACGCTGCTGAGCATCAGCCGTCCGCCGGACTGCTGGGCAAACCCATGCACCATCGACAAGCCGAGGCCAGTGCCTTTGCCCACGCCCTTGGTGGTGAAGAACGGTTCGCGGGCGCGGTTTAGCGTTTCGGCATCCATGCCCTCGCCGCTATCGGTCACCGACAGGCAGATATACCGCCCGGCCACCAGTTCGGCATCGTCTGCTTCAAGGGTTTCTTCGCGGGCGGCAATCACGATCTGGCCGCCACTGGCCATGGCATCACGGGCATTTACGGCCAGGTTAAGCAGGGCCATTTCCAATTGGTTGCTGTCTGCCAGGAGCGGGCTCAGGCGCAATGGAAAGCGCACTTCAATACGGGTTTGCGGGCCGAGGGCGCGTTGCAGCATGTCGGACATGCCGCGCACCAGCGCCGGGGCATCCAGCGCTTCCACCACCAGTTTCTGGCTGCGGGCAAAGGCCAGCATGCGTTGGGTGAGCGTGGCGCCGCGCTGGGCGCCCTGAATGGCGTTGTCGAGCAGGTTGAGAATTTTCGGGTCGGGCGGCAAGCGGCGGCGCACCACTTCCAGGCTGCCCAGCACGACCATCAACAGGTTGTTGAAGTCGTGGGCGATGCCGCCGGTAAGCCGGCCGAGCGATTCCATTTTCTGCGACTGGAACAGCGATTCACGGGCTTTTTCCAGGGCCTTCTGGGCTTCCATGGTGTCGGTGATATCGCGGGTGATCTTGGCAAAACCGATCAGGTCGCCCAGGTCGTTGCGGATGGGATCGAGCACCACGCTGGCCCAGAACTGCGTGCCGTTCTTGCGAATGCGCCAGCCTTGGCTTTCGAAACGGCCTTCGGCAATTGCCCGGTCCAGACCGCGCTGCGGTTCGCCTTTGAGCTGATCATCGGGCTGAAAAATACCGAGTAGTGTTGGCCGATGATTTCCTGCGGCGTGTAGCCCTTGATGCGTTGGGCGCCGGTGTTCCAGTTGGTGATCACGCCGGTAGGGTCGAGCATATAAAGGGCGTAGTCGGTAACCCCGTCGACCAGCAGGCGAAATTGCTGCTCGCTTTGCTTCAGGCTTTCTTCCGCTTTTTTGCGCTCGGTCAAATCGCGGGTGACCTTGGCGTAGCCAACGACGGCGCCGCCGGATGCGCGAATCGGGTCGATCACGACATGGCACCAAAAACGTTCGCCGTTTTTGCGCTGGCGCCAGCCCTCGCCTTCAAAGCGGCCTTCTACGTCTGCGGTGTGCAAGGCGCGTTGCGGCATGCCCTTGGCGCGGTCTTCTTCGGTGTAGAAACGGGAGAAATGCTGGCCGAGAATTTCGGCTTCTTCATAGCCCTTGAAGCGCTTGGCGCCGGCGTTCCAGCTGCTGACCAACCCTTGCGGGTCGAGCATATAGATGGCGTAGTCCGTGACGGCGTCGAGCAACATCCGATAGCGGTCGTCACTCATCAACGGGTCGGCTTTGCGCTTTACCTGGGGCATGCAGGCTCCGGGGAGCAGTAAGAATTTATATGGCGGGTGGCAGATCATAACGGCCCTGTCGACGACGGGTCTATTGGCCGCACGCCACGCGGCCCTCGGTAATCCAGGGGCCTCTTGTGCTGTAGAGCACCGGGTGGTGCATTCGTTCTGTGTATTTGCACGGAAAAACTGCCGCCGCTGCGCTTCTGCAACGGCGTTCACGCTACCGCGATGCACCACTCTGTTACTTAACGCCCCGGTGGGCAGCACCACTGTGGTGCATTTCAAATTTTTCGTTACTTGACAGTGTTTTACCGGCCTGGCAAATAGCCAAAAGCGCCGGGATTCTGATGCAATATGTCGTCATTTTTACAATGGTTCGAAAATTGCTGGCATACACTCGCTCGGGGCTGTTTCCCGTCGAACTTCCCCGTTATCTCACGTGATCAACACAATAAGGACACACTCAATGAAGAAAGCATGGCTGACTCTTTCTGCTCTGGCCCTTTGCATTGGCGCCGGCTCGCTGCAAGCCAAAGAATTCAAAGAATCCGCTTCGGGGTTGATCCTTCCTACGCTCCTTTCGAGTCCAAGCCGCTGACGGCAGCCTGGTCGGCTTCGATATCGACCTGGGCACGCCATCTGCGCTGAGCTGAAGGTCAAGTGCAATGGGTCGAAAGCGATTTCGACGGCATGATCCCTGGCTTTGAAGCACGCAATTCGACGGTCGTGATCTCTCCATGACCGTTCCCCCGGCCCGCGAAAAAGTCATCGACTTCTCGGACGAGCTTGTTCTCCGGCCCAACCTCGCTGGTGTTCAAGAAAGGCGCAGGCCTGACCGCCGACGTTGCCAGCCTGAAAGGTAAACCGTTGGCTACGAGCAAGGCACCATTCAGGAAGCCTACGCCAAGCCGTTCTGGACAAAGCCGGCGTGAAAACCCAGGCCTACCAGAACCAGGACCAGGTTTACGCCGACCTCACCAGCGGCCGTCTGGATGCCTCCATCCAGGACATGCTGCAACCGAGCTGGGCTTCCTGAAATCGCCCCAAGGCGCTGACTACGAAGTGAGCGAAGCCATCGACAGCGAACTGCTGCCAGCCAAAACCGCTATCGGCATCTCCAAAGGCAACACCGAGCTGAAAGCGCTGCTGAACAAAGCATCAAAGCCCTGCACGATGACGGCAAATACGCTGAAATCCAGAAGAAGCACTTCGGTGATCTGAATCTGTACCTGGGCAATAAGTAAGTTCTGCCGAGCGAGGCGGCGCTAACCCCGCCCCGCTCTATCGCCCACCTCTCGAGGTGGGCGTTTATTGGAAGCACGATTGATGTTTGAAACTCTGCTGAATTTTCTGGGGCTGTCCGCCTTCAGCTTGAAGGGCTTTGGCCCGCTGCTGCTGCTCGGCACCTGGATGACCATCAAATTATCGGTGTTGTCGCTGCTGGTGGCCGTGGTTCTCGGCCTGCTGGGCGCCAGTGCCAAACTGTCGAGCGTGCGCGCCTTGCGCATTCCGGCGCAGCTCTACACCACCCTGATTCGCGGCGTGCCGATCTGGTGCTGATGCTGCTGATTTTCTACAGCCTGCAAACCTGGCTGTCGTCGTTCACCGACGCAATGGAATGGGATTACATCGAGATCGATCCCTTCGCTGCCGGGGTTATCACCCTGGGCTTTATCTACGGCGCGTACTTCACCGAGACTTTTCGCGGCGCGATTCTCGCGGTTCCGCGCGGGCAGGTGGAAGCGGCCACGGCGTATGGCCTGAAACGCGGCCACGCTTTCGTTAGTGTTTCCCGCAAATGATGCGCTTCGCTCTGCCGGGCATCGGCAATAACTGGATGGTGATGCTCAAGGCCACCGCGCTGGTGTCCATCATCGGTCTGGCCGACGTGGTGAAAGCCGCGCAAGACGCCGGCAAAAGCTCGTACCAGCTGTTTTATTTCCTCGTACTGGCGGCGTTGATTTACCTGGCCATTACCAGTGCTTCGAACTTTGTATTGCGACGCCTCGAACGGCGCTATGCGGCCGGCGCGCGGGAGGCAGTGCGATGATCGAGTTGCTGCAGGAATACTGGAAACCCTTTCTCTACACCGACGGCGTCAATATCACCGGCCTGGCCATGACCATGTGGCTGCTGAGTGCGTCGATCTTCTTCGGTTTTCTCGTCTCCATTCCGCTGTCCATTGCCCGTGTTTCGCCGTCGCGCTGGGTGCGTTGGCCGGTGCAGTTCTACACCTACCTGTTCCGTGGCACGCCGCTGTATATCCAGTTGCTGATTTGCTACACCGGCATCTACAGCATTGCCGCGGTGCGTGAAGTGCCGATGCTGGACTCGTTTTTCCGCGATGCCATGAACTGCACCATCCTCGCCTTCTCGCTGAACACCTGCGCCTACACCACCGAGATTTTGCTGGTGCCATTCGCAGCATGAACCACGGTGAAGTAGAAGCGGCCAAGGCTTATGGCCTGAACGGCTGGAAGCTGTATGCCTACGTGATCATGCCGTCAGCGCTGCGCCGCTCGATTCCGTACTACAGCAACGAAGTGATCCTGATGCTGCACTCCACCACCGTGGCCTTCACCGCCACCGTGCCGGACATTCTGAAAGTGGCGCGCGATGCCAACTCGGCGACCTTCCTGACCTTCCAGTCGTTCGGCATTGCGGCGGTCATTTATCTCGCCATCACCTTTACCCTGGTGGGCCTGTTCCCGCCTGGCGGAAAAACGCTGGCTGGCCTTCCTCGGCCCCGCGCACTAAGGCAGTTATTTATGCGCCATCTTCAACACGACCTGCTCGCCCCGGTGCCTGGCACTGCCCGGCAGATTCACAGCTTTCATTTCGGGCCGCAGCAGTCGGCAAAAAGTGCCTACATCCAGGCCTCGCTGCATGCGGATGAATTGCCCGGCATGCTGGTGGCCTGGCATCTGAAAACAACGCCTGACCGAACTGGAAAACGCCGGCCCATTGCTCGGCCAAATCACCTGGTGCCGATGGCCAACCCGATTGGTCAGGCGCAGGTGGTGATGGATATGCCGCTGGGCCGCTACGAACTGGAAACCCGCGAAAACTTCAACCGCGCCTTTATCAACGTCAGCCAGCAAGTGGGCGACGAAGTGGAAGCGCTGCTGAACGACGACGCGGCGCACAACCTGCAACTGATTCGCGCCAGCCTGCAGCAAGCACTGCTCAACCACACGCCGAAAACCCAGTTTGCAGTCGCAGCGCGTCACCCTGCGCGCCTGGCCTGCCAGGCCGACGTGGTGCTGGATTTGCACTGCGACTTCGAAGCCGCCGCGCACCTCTACCACGCCGGAAGCCTGGCCGCAGGTTGAGGCGCCGCGCTATATCGGCGCCGACGCCAGCCTGTTGGCCAGCGATCCGGCGGGCATCGTTCGATGAAAGCTTCAGCATCTTCTGGCTGCAATTGCAGCAA
>NZ_JBWBZC010000022.1:0-101783 GCF_056174845.1 Pseudomonas sp. CC11G | reverse complement strand
GCTGTCGCGCAACGCTTCGCTGATCAGGCCTCGAGCTGGTTATCGCCCAGGCCCTTCCACCAGTCGCGCTGCGGCCAGGCGGCCGGCGACAGAGTGTGATGCCATTGAGGCTTTGCCCGGCTTTCAGGCTTTGCGCGTCAAGGCTGACGCCCTGGGTGTCGAGGCCACTGTAGTTAGCGCAGCCGGCGAGCAGCATGGCAGCGAACGTCAGGCTCAGGCTGGTTTTCAAGGATCGGTTCACACGTCACCAAAACGTTCGGATATCAGAGAGTCGCCGGCTGCGAGCAGCATCTTTTTCAGAAGGCTTTCCAAGGTTTGCAGTTCCGCTGGCGTAAGCACCTCGGTGAAATCATTCATGGCCGCTGCGGCCGATGGTCGGCAGCAAGGCTTGAGCGCCCGCCCCTCTTCGGTGAGCGACAAGCGGATCTGGCGGCGGTCGCTTTTCGCTGCGGGTGCGGCTGATCAGGCGTTTTCTGCTCCAGGCGATCGAGCATGCGGGTCATGGAACCGCTGTCGAGCGACAGATGCCGACACAGGTCGGCCGGGGTGTTGAAGCCCTGCAGGATGATCATCAGTACTTTGAACTGCGCGGACGTGATGCCGTGGGGCACCAGGTACCCGTCGAGGAGACGGTCTTTGAGCAACGACGCGCGCCCGACCAGAATGCCGATACGCACGAACTCGAAATTTTCAGGGGTGTAATGGGTCATGGAATCACCGATAGCTGCCTAGGCAGGTAGGGCGTCCAATTTTACTGCCTAGGCAGTTAAAGTCAACGAATTAGTTAGCTTGCTAGCGGTTTATTTCGGATAGGTACGATCGAACCGTCCGATAGATCTCGGACGGTTTCGTATTTTTGCGTAGGGGAAGAGGTTTAGCTAACGGCAGGAACGCCGCTGTGGAAGCGGAAATCGGCGTCGGGCGACTCGATCAATTCGCGCTCTTTCTCGGCGATTTCCGCGATCTTGGCCTGGATATCCGCCTCGTCGCCGTATTGGTAGGCGAGCTTGAGGTAGTCCTGAAAGTGCCGCGCTTCGGACTTCAGCAGGCTGCTGTAAAACTTGCCCAGTTCTTCATCCAGATGCGGGGCGATCGCCGCGAAGCGCTCGCAGGAACGGGCTTCAACGATCGCGCCGACTAGCAGCGAGTCGGTGAGGCGATAGGGTTCGTGGGTGCGGATCAGCTTGCGCAAGGCGCCTGCATAACGCGCCGAGCCCACGTTGAACCAAGGCATGCCGCGTTTTTTCATCAACCCCAGCACTTGCTCGAAATGGCGCAGTTCTTCACGGGCCAGCCGCGACATCTTGTTCTGCAGGTCGAGCTTGTTGCTGTACTGGAACATGAACTGAAAGGCCGAGCCGGCGGCTTTCTTTTCATTATTGGCATGGTCGATAAGCAGGATATCGAGGTTATTCAACGCCGCAGCCACCCAACTGGCGGGTGTGGGGCACAACAGAAAGGCATCGATTTCAGGAAGTACGGGCATAAATCACGGCTGGGCTATGGGGCAGGCGCGGGATTATACGGGGCTGCGCGGTCTTACGCGCGTGGGAAAGGCTTGATCTGCATCAGCAAGCGCGGCGGTGGGCTAAACCTATAGTGACGGCCGCGCGCATAAGCCGTCTGCACAGTGAGGACACGACCATGCAAGCCGTTCGCAGCATCCTGGTGATCATCGAACCCGAACACCCCGAAGGCTTCGCGCTAAAACGCGCCAAGCTGATCGCTGGGGTTACCCAGTCGCACCTGCACCTGCTCGTATGCGACAAAAAGCATGACCACTCCGGCATGCTCGATGTGCTGAGCAATGCGTTGCGCCAGGATGGCTACAGCGTCTCGAGCCAGCAGACCTGGCACGACAACCTGCACCACACCATCATTACCGTTCAGCAAGCCGAAGGTTGCGGCCTGATCATCAAAGACCACCGCCCCGACAACCCGCTGAAAAAAGCCCTGCTCACCCCGGAAGACTGGAAGCTGCTGCGCTACTCGCCTTGCCCCGTACTGATGGTAAAAACCGAACGGCCGTGGGCTGAAAGCGTAATTCTGGCGGCGGTAGACGTCGGCAACTCCGACGGCGAACACCGCACCCTGCATTCCAGCATCATTAATCATGCGTACGAAATTGCCGGGCTGGCCAAAGGCAGTTTGCATGTAATCAATGCTCACCCCTCGCCGATGCTGGCGTCTGCCGATCCGGTATTCCAGCTGCGGGAAACCATCGAAGCGCGCTACCGCGACCAATGCCGAAGTTTTCAGGAGGAGTACGGGTTTAGCGATGAGCAGCTGCATATCCTTGAAGGGCCTGCCGATGTGCTGATTCCCTTTATGGCCAAGAAGCTCGGCGCCGCGGTAACCGTAATGGGCACTGTGGCCCGCACCGGTCTTTCCGGTGCGCTGATCGGCAATACCGCCGAAGTGGTGCTGGATATGCTGGAAAGCGATGTGCTGGTGCTCAAGCCGGACACCGTAATTGCCCACCTTGAGGAATTGGTCGAGCAACGTTGATCTTTACCGTTTGAAAAAACCGCCCTGTCTGGCGGTTTTTTTATGGGGTCAAACCCGGCTTTCCATCCCGTCACGCAGAAAGCGCGGGGCGATGTAGCGGTCGTAGTGCGCTTCCGATAAAAGGAAGAACTCGCGGTCGATGGCATCGCGTAGTTCGGGCAGCGTCCAGTCACGAAACTCCGGCAGCAGCACCATGCCATAGGCCTCCAACTGATTGATCACCCGCGCGCCACGGGCAATCAACTGATAGGCCCAGCAATATTCCGATTGTTCAGGTACGAAGCGGATTTGCCGCTGTTCAAGCTGCTGGCGCAGGCGCGGAGGGTCGAATACATCGACTTTTGCCGCCATTACCTGAACGAGGAGAATTTCCAGCCGAAGCCAGACGGCGCGCTTTTCTTCGTCGCTATAAAGGTTCCAATTCACCACCTCATGATGAAAACGCTTGCAGCCGCGACAGACCAGATCCCCGTAAACGGTAGAGCAGAGGCCGACGCAGGGCGTTTTGATACGGTGATTGGACATAGGCAGACGATTACAGGGCAGGAAGAACAGGCCGGCATCTTAGCCCTTTGTCTAAGGAGGGTCACCCCGGTGTATGTAGGGGTTTGTCTTACCTTTACTGCGCTTTTCCAGTAGAATCGTCGGGCCATTCTTAGGCGTGATGTCCGTTAGAAGCTGTTTTCAAAGCGTCACGAGCACAGTTAATCCCGCAGGAACGCAGTTGGCTGGGTTGTCACGAATCACCGACAGTCCAGCCAGCCCTCATCAAAACGTCCTGCAGGCGTAAAACTTTGAAAGCAGCTTCTGGATGCGTCCCGGACAACCCTATGGGACCACTGATGAGGGTAATAACTGTGCTTGAAGCCTATCGCAAACACATTGCAGAGCGTGCAGCTCAGGGTATCGTGCCCCAGCCGCTAAACGCCGAACAAACTGCCGGCCTGGTTGATCTGCTGAAAAACCCGCCTGCAGGCGAGGAAGAATTCCTCGTTGATCTGATCACCAACCGCGTACCGCCAGGCGTAGACGAAGCTGCCTACGTTAAAGCCGGTTTCCTTTCCGCTGTCGCCAAAGGCGAAGCCAGCTCCCCGCTGATCAGCAAGCAACGCGCTGTTGAACTGCTGGGCACCATGCAAGGCGGTTACAACATCGCCACTATGGTTGAGCTGCTGGACAGCGCTGAGCTGGCCGCTACCGCAGCCGAACAACTCAAGCACACGCTGCTGATGTTCGATGCGTTCCACGACGTAGCCGAAAAAGCCAAGAACGGTAACGAACACGCCAAAGGCGTGCTGCAGTCCTGGGCTGACGGCGAGTGGTTCAAGAAGCGCCCTACCCTGGCCGACAAGATCAGCCTGCGCGTCTTCAAAGTAACCGGCGAAACCAACACCGACGACCTGTCCCCGGCGCCAGACGCCTGGTCCCGTCCGGATATCCCGTTGCACGCCCTGGCCATGCTGAAAATGGCGCGTGAGGGCATCGTTCCTGACGTTCAAGGCGCCATCGGCCCGATGAAGCAGATCGAAACCATGCGCGGCGAAGGCTTCCCTATCGCTTACGTCGGTGACGTGGTCGGTACCGGCTCTTCGCGTAAATCCGCCACCAACTCGGTGCTGTGGTTCTTCGGCGACGACATTCCGTACGTGCCGAACAAGCGCGCTGGCGGTTTCTGCTTCGGCTCGAAAATCGCTCCAATCTTCTACAACACCATGGAAGATGCCGGCGCACTGCCGATCGAGTTCGACGTGTCGAACATGAACATGGGCGACGTGATCGACCTGTACCCGCACGCTGGCAAAGTCTGCAAGCACGGTACCGATGAAGTCCTCACCACCTTCGAACTGAAAACCCCGGTTCTGCTGGACGAAGTTCGCGCTGGTGGCCGTATTCCGCTGATCGTCGGCCGTGGCCTGACCGAGAAAGCACGCGCCGAGCTGGGCCTGGGCCCAACCGATCTGTTCAAGCTGCCGGAAGCACCTGTCGATACCGGCAAGGGCTACACCCTGGCGCAGAAAATGGTCGGCAAGGCGTGCGGTCTGCCAGTTGGCAAGGGCATCCGTCCTGGCACCTACTGCGAACCGAAAATGACCACCGTCGGCTCTCAGGACACCACCGGTCCAATGACCCGTGACGAACTGAAAGACCTGGCGTGCCTGGGCTTCTCGGCTGACCTGGTAATGCAGTCCTTCTGCCACACCGCGGCCTACCCGAAACCCATCGACGTAACCACCCACCACACCCTGCCGGATTTCATCCGCACCCGTGGCGGCGTGTCCCTGCGTCCTGGCGACGGCATCATCCACAGCTGGCTGAACCGCATGCTGCTGCCGGATACCGTCGGTACCGGTGGTGACTCGCACACCCGCTTCCCGATCGGCATCTCGTTCCCAGCCGGTTCCGGCCTGGTTGCCTTCGCCGCTGCCACCGGCGTTATGCCGCTGGACATGCCTGAGTCGGTTCTGGTGCGCTTCAAGGGCAAACTGCAACCCGGCATCACCCTGCGTGACCTGGTACATGCCATCCCTTACTACGGCATCAAGAACGGCCTGCTGACCGTTGAGAAGAAGGGCAAGATCAACGCCTTCTCCGGCCGCATTCTGGAAATCGAAGGTCTGGACGAGCTGACCGTTGAACAGGCTTTCGAACTGTCCGACGCCTCGGCCGAACGTTCCGCTGCAGGTTGCACCATCAAGCTGCCGGAAAAAGCCATTGCTGAATACCTGACGTCGAACATCACCCTGCTGCGCTGGATGATCAGCGAAGGTTACGGCGATGCACGCACCATGGAACGTCGCGCTCAAGCGATGGAAGCCTGGCTGGCCAATCCGGAACTGCTGTCGGCTGACGCCGATGCCGAATACGCCGAAATCGTTGAAATCGACCTGGCCGACATCAAAGAGCCCGTGCTCTGCGCGCCGAACGACCCGGACGACGCTCGTCTGCTCTCGACCGTTCAGGGCGAGAAGATCGACGAAGTGTTCATCGGTTCGTGCATGACCAACATCGGCCACTTCCGCGCTGCCGGCAAGCTGCTCGAAAAGGTCAAAGGTTCGATCCCAACGCGTCTGTGGCTGTCGCCGCCGACCAAGATGGACGCACACCAGCTCACCGAAGAAGGCTATTACGGCATCTACGGCAAAGCCGGCGCGCGCATGGAAATGCCGGGCTGCTCGCTGTGCATGGGTAACCAAGCACGTGTAGCGGCGAACTCGACCGTTGTGTCGACGTCGACCCGTAACTTCCCGAACCGTCTGGGCGATGGCGCCAACGTGTACCTGGCATCTGCTGAACTGGCCGCTGTAGCGTCCATCCTCGGCAAGCTGCCTACCGTTGCCGAATACATGGAATACGCGGCGAGCATCGACAGCATGGCTGCCGACGTTTACCGCTACCTGAGCTTCGACCAGATCGCGGAATTCCGCGACGCTGCCGCGAACGCCCAGATTCCGGTCGTTCAAGCGTAACGTTACACCGCCTCAAAAAGAGCCCCGCCTAGTGCGGGGCTTTTTTATGGGCGCGCTGGCAGGAAGGCAGAGCCCTGCTAGGGTAAAGGCGTGGCGCGCCCTCTTGCGACGCCCTTGTTTGCCAACCGGGAGTTCATCATGAAGCACTGGGTTCTTGCTGTTCTTTGCCTTACCGCCCTCGCCGGCTGCTCAAGCGAATACATCATCACGACCACCGACGGCCAGATGCTCACCAGCGATGGCAAACCTGAGCTGGACAAAAAAACCGGCATGCTGGAGTTCGAAGATAGCGAAGGTCGTACGCAGCAAATCCCGCAGTCCTCCGTGAAGCAAATGCTGGAGCGCTGAGTAATCGATGCGACGAAAGGTCCTGCAGTTACGGGATCTTTTATGCAGTACAGACAGTTGAAATTTCTGCTGCCCTCTCGACAAGCGTAACGGCCCCACTTATCTTCGCCACTGGCCAGTGCACTGGCCAACGTCGCTCGGACGGTTCCGGGCGCTTACGTCTTCGAGGAACACATGGCTGAACAAGCTCCGCGCCGCTTTGCGCGCATCGATCGTCTCCCCCCTTACGTTTTCAATATCACGGCTGAGCTGAAGATGGCTGCGCGTCGGCGCGGCGAAGACATCATCGACCTGAGCATGGGCAACCCCGATGGCGCCACGCCGCCCCATATCGTGGAAAAGCTGGTGCAGGTTGCGCAACGTGAAGATACCCACGGCTACTCGACTTCACGCGGCATTCCACGCCTGCGTCGGGCGATTTCGCGTTGGTATAAGGATCGCTATCAAGTAGAGATCGATCCGGAAAATGAAGCGATCGTCACCATCGGTTCGAAGGAAGGCCTGGCGCACCTGATGCTGGCCACCCTGGACCAGGGCGACACGGTACTGGTACCTAACCCCAGCTATCCCATTCATATCTATGGCGCCGTGATCGCCGGCGCTCAGGTGCGCTCGGTGCCATTGGTGCCCGGTGTCGACTTCTTCGCTGAAGTAGAGCGCGCCATTCGCGAAAGCATTCCGAAGCCGAAGATGCTGATTATCGGCTTCCCGTCCAACCCCACCGCACAATGCGTGGAGCTGGATTTCTTCGAGCGCATCATCGCCCTGGCCAAGCAGTACAACGTGCTGGTGGTTCATGACCTGGCGTATGCCGATATCGTCTATGACGGCTGGAAAGCTCCGTCGATCATGCAGGTGCCGGGCGCCAAGGATATCGCGGTGGAGTTCTTCACCCTGTCCAAGAGCTACAACATGGCGGGCTGGCGCATCGGTTTCATGGTCGGCAACCCGGAGCTGGTAAACGCACTGGCGCGGATCAAGAGCTATCACGACTACGGCACCTTCACGCCGTTGCAGGTAGCCGCGATTGCGGCTCTGGAAGGCGATCAGACGTGCGTGCATGAGATTACCGCCAACTACCAACAGCGCCGCGATGTGCTGGTGCGCGGACTGCATGAGGCGGGCTGGATGGTGGAGAACCCGAAAGCATCAATGTACGTGTGGGCCAAGATTCCGGAGCCGTATGCGAAGCTGGGTTCGCTGGAGTTTGCCAAGAAATTGCTGGCTGAAGCTAAGGTCTGCGTTTCGCCGGGCCTCGGATTCGGGGATTACGGCGATGATCATGTGCGCTTCGCCTTGATCGAAAACCAGGACCGTATTCGCCAGGCGGTTCGCGGCATAAAGGCCATGTTCCGTACGGACGGCCTGCTGGCTAAAGGTAAGGGCGACACCGTTTAACGACGGAACATATGCTCTAGCGGAGCCACTGTTGGATTAACGGTGGCCCCCGCTCATCCATTACCGCTGAACTTGTCGTGCCGAGGGTTACCGAACGGGTACTTTTTCTTTCCCGGACAAGGCCCTTCTGATGCTTGATCTCACGACTTGGAACCTGACGGTCCCCGCTCACGGTTCCGCCACTTCTATCGACACCGCCCGCCTTAATAACGGCTACCAGAGCCAGTACTTTCGCCGCCATACCGATCACAGCATCACCTTCTGGGTGCCGGTTACCGGCAGCACCACCGAAGACAGCCATTACCCGCGCACAGAGTTACGCGAAACCCAAACCGATGGCACGCTCAGCTATTGGCCGTACCAGCTCGCCGATAGCTATTTGAGTGCTGTTTTATCGGTGGATCAGGTGCCTAGTAAAGGCAAGATCATCATTGGTCAGATTCACAGTGACGATCAACCGGGGAGCCAGAATGATCCTCTGCTTAAGCTGCAATATCACTACCTGCGAGGAGTTGGCCGGCTAGAAGCGCTGGTACGCAAGCGCCCAGGCGACAGCGAGGTGGAAAACATTCTGCTCGCCGAGAATGTGCAGCTCAATGAGCGCTTTAGCTATGACGTTCGCCTTACGCCGACAGGCAAATTAGGTATCCAAGTGCAGAGTACCGACGGAGACGGCGGTTCGTACTATCGGCAGTTAAGTGGTTACTGGGGCAACCAGCGCTTTTACTTCAAGGCTGGCGCGTATATTCAGGACAATTATGGCCCGACCAATGAGGGAGGCCGCGTGACGTTTTACTGGCTGAATAGCGTTCATCGTTAAAGGCGCAATAGCGTGAAGTACAGGCGCCTTTAGCCGGGTAAAATGCGCTCACTTCCGCCCACGCTATAGAGACTGAAATGGCCCGCCTGCAGCTGCAATTCCCTGAAGATCAATTTTGCTACAGCACCCACCTGACCGTTCGGGTTACCGATATCAATGCAGGCAATCACTTGGGCAATGACTCGATGATTTCCATGATCTCCGAGGCACGTGCACGCTTTCTGTTTGATTTTGGCATTCAGGAAACCAACGGAACGGGCCTCGGCATTATCGTCACGGACCTGGCCACAACCTATAAGGCCGAAGCGCATGCGCGGGATCAACTGCTGTTTGAGGTTGGCGTTATGGACTTCAACAAATATGGCGGCGATATCACCTTTCGCATCACACGCCCTGCCGATAACAGCCTGATTGCGATGGCCAAATCGGGTTTCGTGTTCTTCGACTACAGCGTGTCGAAGGTTGTGCCAATGCCGGAAGAGTTCTTCGGTAAATTCAGCAAGGTTAACTGGCTGAACTAAGCCGTTCCGTTCCGCACCAAGCGCCGCGTGCGCCTGGTGCAAACGCGCGCTAACTTTTCTCGGCGCAAAAACAAACCCCCCACTCGCTTGCGCGAATGAGGGGTTTGGAATTTAAGCTTGACGATGACCTACTCTCACATGGAGAAACTCCACACTACCATCGGCGATGCATCGTTTCACTACTGAGTTCGGGATGGGATCAGGTGGTTCCAATGCTCTATGGTCGTCAAGCAATTCGGGTGGAGTCTCGCTTTCGCGTTACTCCAAATTGGGTATGTGTTTTTCGGATTCGGTAATTTGTGTGTTGCGAATTTTCGGTTCTTTCGTCTTCACACCGTCAATCTGCGATTAAGCAAATTGCTTGGGTGTTATATGGTCAAGCCTCACGGGCAATTAGTATGGGTTAGCTCAACGCCTCACAACGCTTACACACCCCACCTATCAACGTCGTAGTCTTCGACGGCCCTTCAGGGGACTCAAGGTCCCAGTGAGATCTCATCTTGAGGCTAGTTTCCCGCTTAGATGCTTTCAGCGGTTATCTATTCCGAACATAGCTACCCGGCGATGCCACTGGCGTGACAACCGGAACACCAGAGGTTCGTCCACTCCGGTCCTCTCGTACTAGGAGCAGCCCCTCTCAAATCTCAAACGTCCACGGCAGATAGGGACCGAACTGTCTCACGACGTTCTAAACCCAGCTCGCGTACCACTTTAAATGGCGAACAGCCATACCCTTGGGACCGGCTTCAGCCCCAGGATGTGATGAGCCGACATCGAGGTGCCAAACACCGCCGTCGATATGAACTCTTGGGCGGTATCAGCCTGTTATCCCCGGAGTACCTTTTATCCGTTGAGCGATGGCCCTTCCATACAGAACCACCGGATCACTAAGACCTACTTTCGTACCTGCTCGACGTGTCTGTCTCGCAGTCAAGCGCGCTTTTGCCTTTATACTCTACGACCGATTTCCGACCGGTCTGAGCGCACCTTCGTACTCCTCCGTTACTCTTTAGGAGGAGACCGCCCCAGTCAAACTACCCACCATACACTGTCCTCGATCCGGATAACGGACCAGAGTTAGAACCTCAAAGTTGCCAGGGTGGTATTTCAAGATTGGCTCCACAAGAACTGGCGTCCTCGCTTCAAAGCCTCCCACCTATCCTACACAAGCAAATTCAAAGTCCAGTGCAAAGCTATAGTAAAGGTTCACGGGGTCTTTCCGTCTAGCCGCGGATACACTGCATCTTCACAGCGATTTCAATTTCACTGAGTCTCGGGTGGAGACAGCGCCGCCATCGTTACGCCATTCGTGCAGGTCGGAACTTACCCGACAAGGAATTTCGCTACCTTAGGACCGTTATAGTTACGGCCGCCGTTTACCGGGGCTTCGATCAAGAGCTTCGCGTTAGCTAACCCCATCAATTAACCTTCCGGCACCGGGCAGGCGTCACACCCTATACGTCCACTTTCGTGTTTGCAGAGTGCTGTGTTTTTAATAAACAGTCGCAGCGGCCTGGTATCTTCGACCGGCATGGGCTTACGCAGTAAATGCTTCACCCTCACCGGCGCACCTTCTCCCGAAGTTACGGTGCCATTTTGCCTAGTTCCTTCACCCGAGTTCTCTCAAGCGCCTTGGTATTCTCTACCCAACCACCTGTGTCGGTTTGGGGTACGGTTCCTAGTTATCTGAAGCTTAGAGGCTTTTCTTGGAAGCATGGCATCAACCACTTCGCGCTCTAATGAGCACTCGTCATCAGTTCTCAGCCTTAACCGCCCGGATTTACCTAAGCAGTCAGCCTACAACCTTAAACTTGGACAACCAACGCCAAGCTGGCCTAGCCTTCTCCGTCCCCCCATCGCAATAACTAGAAGTACAGGAATATTAACCTGTTTTCCATCGACTACGCTTTTCAGCCTCGCCTTAGGGACCGACTAACCCTGCGTCGATTAACGTTGCGCAGGAAACCTTGGTCTTTCGGCGTGGGTGTTTTTCACACCCATTGTCGTTACTCATGTCAGCATTCGCACTTCTGATACCTCCAGCAAGCTTCTCAACTCACCTTCACAGGCTTACAGAACGCTCCTCTACCGCATCACCTAAGTGATACCCGTAGCTTCGGTGCATGGTTTGAGCCCCGTTACATCTTCCGCGCAGGCCGACTCGACTAGTGAGCTATTACGCTTTCTTTAAAGGGTGGCTGCTTCTAAGCCAACCTCCTAGCTGTCTAAGCCTTCCCACATCGTTTCCCACTTAACCATGACTTTGGGACCTTAGCTGACGGTCTGGGTTGTTTCCCTTTTCACGACGGACGTTAGCACCCGCCGTGTGTCTCCCGTGCTCGCACTTGTTGGTATTCGGAGTTTGCATCGGTTTGGTAAGTCGGGATGACCCCCTAGCCGAAACAGTGCTCTACCCCCAACAGTGATACACGAGGCGCTACCTAAATAGCTTTCGAGGAGAACCAGCTATCTCCGAGCTTGATTAGCCTTTCACTCCGATCCACAGGTCATCCGCTAACTTTTCAACGGTAGTCGGTTCGGTCCTCCAGTTAGTGTTACCCAACCTTCAACCTGCCCATGGATAGATCGCCCGGTTTCGGGTCTATACCCAGCGACTAAACGCCCTATTAAGACTCGCTTTCGCTACGCCTCCCCTATTCGGTTAAGCTCGCCACTGAATATAAGTCGCTGACCCATTATACAAAAGGTACGCAGTCACCCAACAAAGTGGGCTCCCACTGCTTGTACGCATACGGTTTCAGGATCTATTTCACTCCCCTCTCCGGGGTTCTTTTCGCCTTTCCCTCACGGTACTAGTTCACTATCGGTCAGTCAGTAGTATTTAGCCTTGGAGGATGGTCCCCCCATATTCAGACAAAGTTTCTCGTGCTCCGTCCTACTCGATTTCATTGATAAGAGATTTTCGCGTACAGGGCTATCACCCACTATGGCCGCACTTTCCAGAGCGTTCCGCTAATCTCAAATCAACTTAAGGGCTAGTCCCCGTTCGCTCGCCACTACTAAGGGAATCTCGGTTGATTTCTTTTCCTCAGGGTACTTAGATGTTTCAGTTCCCCTGGTTCGCTTCTTACACCTATGTATTCAGTGCAAGATACTTAACTTATGTTAAGTGGGTTCCCCCATTCAGACATCTCCGGATCAAAGTCTGTTTGCCGACTCCCCGAAGCTTTTCGCAGGCTACCACGTCTTTCATCGCCTCTGACTGCCAAGGCATCCACCGTATGCGCTTCTTCACTTGACCATATAACCCCAAGCAATCTGGTTATACTATGAAGACGACATTCGCCGAAAATTCGAAATACTCTTGATCTCTCAAGAGAACTCACAAATTTTACCTTAGCCTGAATAAACACCAGTGAAAGTGCTATCCAGTCTATCTTTCTATCACATACCCAAATTTTTAAAGAACGATTAATACTTTCTAGTCAAAGACCAGAATTCAATATTCAACCAATCGGTGAATACTCAATTCTGAACTCTTACTTGTCGTCGTGGTGGAGCCAAACGGGATCGAACCGTTGACCTCCTGCGTGCAAGGCAGGCGCTCTCCCAGCTGAGCTATGGCCCCTAACTGAGGCTTCTTCCACAACAATTGGTGGGTCTGGGCAGATTCGAACTGCCGACCTCACCCTTATCAGGGGTGCGCTCTAACCAACTGAGCTACAGACCCAATTGTTCGGGCTACTAGGCTGACAACTCGTAACTGATCCTCCTTAAACTTCAAGGACGACCCAATCGTCTTTCGCAATGAATCAAGCAATTCGTGTGGGAGCTTATAAGGAAGCTGATGTCGTCGATTAAGGAGGTGATCCAGCCGCAGGTTCCCCTACGGCTACCTTGTTACGACTTCACCCCAGTCATGAATCACACCGTGGTAACCGTCCTCCCGAAGGTTAGACTAGCTACTTCTGGTGCAACCCACTCCCATGGTGTGACGGGCGGTGTGTACAAGGCCCGGGAACGTATTCACCGTGACATTCTGATTCACGATTACTAGCGATTCCGACTTCACGCAGTCGAGTTGCAGACTGCGATCCGGACTACGATCGGTTTTATGGGATTAGCTCCACCTCGCGGCTTGGCAACCCTTTGTACCGACCATTGTAGCACGTGTGTAGCCCTGGCCGTAAGGGCCATGATGACTTGACGTCATCCCCACCTTCCTCCGGTTTGTCACCGGCAGTCTCCTTAGAGTGCCCACCATAACGTGCTGGTAACTAAGGACAAGGGTTGCGCTCGTTACGGGACTTAACCCAACATCTCACGACACGAGCTGACGACAGCCATGCAGCACCTGTGTCTGAGTTCCCGAAGGCACCAATCCATCTCTGGAAAGTTCTCAGCATGTCAAGGCCAGGTAAGGTTCTTCGCGTTGCTTCGAATTAAACCACATGCTCCACCGCTTGTGCGGGCCCCCGTCAATTCATTTGAGTTTTAACCTTGCGGCCGTACTCCCCAGGCGGTCGACTTAATGCGTTAGCTGCGCCACTAAGAGCTCAAGGCTCCCAACGGCTAGTCGACATCGTTTACGGCGTGGACTACCAGGGTATCTAATCCTGTTTGCTCCCCACGCTTTCGCACCTCAGTGTCAGTATCAGTCCAGGTGGTCGCCTTCGCCACTGGTGTTCCTTCCTATATCTACGCATTTCACCGCTACACAGGAAATTCCACCACCCTCTACCATACTCTAGCTCGACAGTTTTGAATGCAGTTCCCAGGTTGAGCCCGGGGATTTCACATCCAACTTAACGAACCACCTACGCGCGCTTTACGCCCAGTAATTCCGATTAACGCTTGCACCCTCTGTATTACCGCGGCTGCTGGCACAGAGTTAGCCGGTGCTTATTCTGTCGGTAACGTCAAAACAGCAAGGTATTCGCTTACTGCCCTTCCTCCCAACTTAAAGTGCTTTACAATCCGAAGACCTTCTTCACACACGCGGCATGGCTGGATCAGGCTTTCGCCCATTGTCCAATATTCCCCACTGCTGCCTCCCGTAGGAGTCTGGACCGTGTCTCAGTTCCAGTGTGACTGATCATCCTCTCAGACCAGTTACGGATCGTCGCCTTGGTGAGCCATTACCTCACCAACTAGCTAATCCGACCTAGGCTCATCTATTAGCGCAAGGCCCGAAGGTCCCCTGCTTTCTCCCGTAGGACGTATGCGGTATTAGCGTTCCTTTCGAAACGTTGTCCCCCACTAATAGGCAGATTCCTAGGCATTACTCACCCGTCCGCCGCTGAATCAAGGAGCAAGCTCCTCTCATCCGCTCGACTTGCATGTGTTAGGCCTGCCGCCAGCGTTCAATCTGAGCCATGATCAAACTCTTCAGTTCAAACATAATCGGATTTTGTAAAAATCCTAAACTTGGCTCAGCAATCGCAAAAAACTCTCAAATTAACGAGTGTTACTTGTGATGCTGACAATCTAGTGACTATCAGTCTTACCTCACAAGCACCCACACGAATTGCTTGATTCAGTTGTTAAAGAACAGTTGGTTGATTCTTTCGTCTCAACCGAGGCGCGCATTCTACAGCAGCCTCTTATTCCGTCAAGCGATTTCGAAAATTTCTTTTCAAACTCAACCGCTTGCGCCTCCGATCAACTTCAGTCTCTCGTCAGCGGGAGGCGAATTCTACAGCGTTTCAAACCGCTGTCAACACCCTCTTTAAACCGCTTTCGATCAACTTAACGATCGGCCAACAAGACTAAAACTCAATCTTGTCAGCCCGGCGCATTCTACGCAGATCTCTCTGCTTTGCAACCCTTAATTTTCAGCTAACTCATTGATTAACTTGAAGTTTTAAGAGCCTTCCGCGCCGGAAGTGGTGCGCATTATAAGCACCCACGAAAACCCGTCAAGCCATTATTGAAATGATTCTGAAATAAGGGAGCACAAATGGCAAATCGCGCGCGCCCACAATCCCGGCCACCTACCACGAAGCAAATGCGAGGTGACTCACTTAGCAGACCTCGTGATTAACCATCTATAAGCTAGCCCCAGCTTGGCTACCCCCGGCCAGCCCAACATCCAGTACAACTATATAAGGAAGCAACATGCAAGGACTCAACAGTAAGGGCGTTGGAGCCGCCATAGCCGCAGCCGTTGCACTGCTAGTAATTTCCACATCCTGGTACACCGTCGATGAAACCGAGCGCGGCGTATTACTGCGCAACGGCGCCTTAGTGGGCGTGATAGAACCAGGCCTGTCATTCAAGACCCCCTTTATCGAGAAGGTAAAGTTCATTTCAGTGCAAAGCCAGGCGACGTCCTACCGCGAGCTGCAGGCGTACAGCAAGGATCAACAGACCGCGACCCTGCAAGTTTCAGTTTCTTGGCACGTGGTTCCAGGAGAAGTTTCGAAGGTTTATACCCAGTACCAGGACCTCGACGGCCTCGTCTCCCGCCTGATCAGCCGCCAGGTGCCCACGCAGGTGGAAAACGTGTTTGGTCAATACAACGCGGTCACCGCCGTGCAGCAACGCGGCAAGTTCGTGGCAGATGTCGCTAAAGCCATCAAGGAGTCGATCAACGGCCCCGTTGTAATCGATGGCGTGCAAGTTGAGAACATCGATTTCAGCGACGACTATGAGCGCTCTATCGCCTTGCGCATGAAAGCCGAGGTAGAAGTGAAAACCCGCGAGCAAATGCTGGCGACAGAACAAGTCCAAGCTCAGATTCGAGTCACCCAGGCCCAGGCCGAAGCCGACTCCAAATTGGCAGAAGCCAAGGCAGACGCGGAAGCGACCCGCCTACGCGGTGAAGCCGAAGCCGACGCGATCAAAGCCCGCGCACAAGCACTCGCCAGCAACCAAAATCTTGTGGAGCTGACCAAGGCTGAGCGCTGGGATGGAACGCTGCCAACCACCATGCTTCCTAACAGCACCCTTCCCTTTATAGATGCGGCCAAGAAAAACGAGTAATTCGCGCCAGCCAACACCGCCAACGCTTAAGCGGTTGGCGGTGTTGAACTTGAGGCCGCACAAGCCACTCGCTCGGCTACCGCCTAAAAACAGAAGGCAAAAAAAAACCAACCACAGCAGTGATTGGCTTTTTTAAAATATGGTCGGGACGGAGTGATTCGAACACTCGACCCCTAGCACCCCATGCTAGTGCGCTACCGGACTGCGCTACGCCCCGACTGTACATCTAATCCGCTTTCCAACAACCCGAAAGCGGATCGGACTATACATTAAGCTTTTGAAAAGTGGAAGGTTTTCGAAAGCACGTTATTACTTACGCAATACCAGCAAAACCTCTTCAAGCTCAGCAATCATTTGCCGAATGAGCTGCTTGTACTGCGTGGTGTCGTCTTTGGCCTCATCGCCGGACAGTCGCTGACGCGCTCCGCCAATGGTGAAGCCTTGATCGTAAAGAAGGGCTCGGATCTGCCGAATCATCAGCACATCCTGGCGCTGGTAGTACCGCCGATTGCCGCGTCGCTTCACAGGATTCAGTTGAGTGAATTCCTGCTCCCAATAACGCAGCACATGCGGCTTCACCGCACACAGCTCGCTAACCTCACCGATGGTGAAGTAACGCTTACCAGGTATGGGCGGTAACTCGTCGTTATGACTTGGTTCCAGCATAAGCCTCAACTCTGGCTTTCAATTTTTGCCCTGGGCGAAAGGTGACCACGCGTCTTGCCGTGATTGGAATTTCTTCCCCTGTCTTGGGATTTCTACCAGGACGCTGACGCTTGTCGCGCAAATCAAAATTGCCGAAACCGGACAACTTTACCTGCTCGTTAAGCTCCAGCGCCTGACGGATTTCCTCAAAGAACAGCTCCACCAATTCCTTGGCTTCCCGTTTATTCAGGCCTAGCTCTTCGTACAGACGTTCGGCCATTTCAGCTTTCGTCAGAGCCCCCATACGCTACTTCCTTAACGTGGCGTTGAACCTTTCTTCAAGC
Source organism: Pseudomonas sp. CC11G (assembly GCF_056174845.1). NCBI lineage: Bacteria > Pseudomonadati > Pseudomonadota > Gammaproteobacteria > Pseudomonadales > Pseudomonadaceae > Pseudomonas > Pseudomonas sp. CC11G. The sequence goes on along the minus strand of NZ_JBWBZC010000022.1, from coordinate 84,787 downwards.
GAGGCGAGGATATTCTGCGTTGTAGTGCTCACCTCTTCGTCATTAAGAGTGCGCGATGGATGTTGCCAGGTCAAGCCAACGGCCAAGCTTTTTCTATGCGGATCAATACCTTTACCGTGATACACATCAAATAGCTTGAGGTCCGTCAGATACTCGCCTGCCGCCTCGCGAATAGCTCCCAACACTGCATCAGCGGCAATGCCCTGATCCACGAGTAAAGCCAAGTCTCGACGCACTTCCGGGAAGCGCGAAAGCTCGTGGAACTTCGGCAAAAGCCCAAGAGCCACTTCCGCCAGCACGAGTTCGAAAAGGAAAAGCGGCTGATCAATTCCGAGGTTTTTGGCCAACTCCGGATGGATCGCACCAACATAACCCACTAACAGACCCGCACGCTCAACCCGTGCAGTCTGACCAGGGTGCAGCGCCGGATGCTCGCCAGGCACAAAGCTGAACGCGCTCTGTGCACCAGAGAAACCCAACAGCGCTTCGACGTCGGCTTTCATATCGTAGAAATCGACAGTTTCACGACCATGCGCCCAACCTTCGGCCATCCGCGAGCCGCACATTACGCCTGCGAGCATCGCCTCCTGCTTCAAGCCTTCAAGCTGGCCAACAAAACGCAGGCACTTTCAAACAGTCGCACACGAGTTTGCTGACGGTTCAAGTTATGTTGAACCGCTTTGACCAAGCCAGGCCACAATGACGAACGCATGGCAGCCATATCGGAAGAAATAGGATTGGCTAACATCAGCGGTTCAACGCCTGGAGTGAACAGGGCGAACAGCTGAGGATCGATGAAGCTGTAGGTGATCGCTTCCTGGTAACCACGAGCCACCAACAGGCGGCGCAAGGCCGGCAACTCAGCACGAGCCTCGGCTTTAGCCTGCGGCGCAAGGCGCGCTTGCGGATAGCGAACCGGCAGGCGGTTGTAACCGTAAAGACGACCAAGCTCTTCAATCAGGTCGACTTCAAGACTTATATCGAACCGGTGACTCGGCACCACGATCTGCCATTGCCCCTGGGCGGCAGCACTCACCTGCAAACCGAGAGCGGTAAGCAAGCGCTCAATCTCGCTCGCCTCCATTTCCATGCCGAGCATTTGATTGATGCGCTCAGCACGCAAGGTGACGGTAGGTGTCGCGGGTAAGTCCGCAGCGCTGGCGACCTCAATAATCGGACCAGCCTCACCGCCAACGATTTCCAGCAGCAAACCCGTTGCCCGCTCCATCGCTTCACGGGCGAGATTCCAATCCACGCCCCGCTCGAAACGGTGAGACGCGTCTGTATGCAGACCATAAGAGCGTGCCTTACCGGCGACGGCGATGGTGTCGAAAAAAGCACTTTCCAGGAACAAGTCCCGAGTACCAACTGCAACGCCGCTGTGTTCGCCCCCCATCACACCTGCAATAGCCAGAGCGCGCTGATGGTCTGCGATCACCAATGTGTCCGCACGCAGCGATACTTCCTGACCATCTAGCAGAACGAGCTTCTCGCCCTCTTCCGCCATACGCACACGAATACCGCCATTGATCTCATTGAGATCAAATGCGTGCATCGGCTGACCAAGTTCCAGCATCACGTAGTTTGTAATGTCTACTGCAGCATCGATGCTGCGCACGTCGGAACGACGCAAACGCTCGACCATCCATAGAGGTGTTGGCTTGCTCAGGTCGACGTTGCGAACAATGCGGCCCAAGTAGCGAGGGCAGGCCTTCGAAGCAGGTACTTCAACGGAAATAACCTGATCATGAACAGCAGGAACCACGGCAACTGACGGACGGCTGACCGGCGCCGCATAAAGCGCTCCGACCTCACGCGCCAAACCAGCTAAAGACAGACAGTCACCACGGTTAGGCGTGAGGTCGACTTCAATGCTGGCGTCATCCAGACCAAGATAGGTGCGCAGGTCTTGGCCGACCGGCGCGTCGCCGGCCAACTCCATCAAACCGCTATTCTCGTCACTGATCTGCAGCTCGGAAGCCGAGCACAGCATGCCATTGGACTCAACGCCACGAAGCTTGGCTTTCTTGATTTTGAAATCGTCCGATAGCTCGGCGCCAATCATGGCAAACGGCACTTTCAGGCCTGGACGTACATTCGGCGCACCACATACGACCTGAAATGTTTCAGCGCCATTGCTGACTTGGCAAACGCGGAGCTTGTCTGCATCCGGATGCTGCTCGGTGCTCAGCACCTCACCAACTACCACACCGCTGAACACGCCGGCGACCAACGCAACGCTGTCGACCTCAAGCCCGGCCATGGACAAACGAGCTACCAATTCATCACGGGAAACCTGTGGGTTTACCCAACTACGCAGCCACTGTTCGCTGAATTTCATTCTGTTCTTCTCCTAGAAAACGTTAACGGACGAGCGATCTAGCGAAATTGCGCAAGGAATCGCAGGTCGTTGTCGAAGAACAGACGCAAGTCATTAACGCCATAACGCAGCATGGCCAGACGCTCTACCCCCATACCGAAGGCAAACCCCTGGTACTTTTCAGGATCGATACCGGACATCCGCAACACATTCGGATGCACCATGCCGCAGCCATAACTTCGAGCCAGCCGGTTTGTTTGCAAACCCGGCAGCCTTTACCGCTGCACATCACGCATTGCATATCGACTTCAGCAGACGGCTCGGTGAACGGGAAGAAAGAAGGACGGAAACGCACGCCCAGATCTTTCTCGAAGAACACACGCAAGAACTCTTCGATGGTGCCTTTCAGGTCAGCGAAGCTGATGTCCTGATCGACCAGCAGGCCTTCAACCTGATGGAACATCGGCGAGTGAGTGATATCAGAGTCGCAGCGGTAGACTCGGCCCGGGCAGACGATACGAATCGGAGGCTGCTGGGACTCCATGGTACGGACCTGTACCGGCGAAGTATGGGTACGTAGCAACATGTTGGCATTGAAATAGAAGGTGTCATGCATTGCCCGCGCCGGGTGGTGGCCAGGAATGTTGAGCGCCTCAAAGTTGTGATAGTCGTCTTCGACTTCAGGACCTTCGGCGATGCCGAACCCGATATGAGTGAAGAACTGCTCGATACGTTCTAGCGTACGAGTAACCGGGTGCAGACCACCGGAAGATTGACCACGGCCTGGCAGGGTGACGTCGATAAATTCGGCAGCGAGCTTGGTGCTCAAAGCTGCTTGCTCGAGCAACTCCTTACGGCTGTTGAGCGAGTCTTGCACACGGTCCTTGGCTGCATTGATCAGCGCACCGACCTTGGGACGATCTTCAGCAGACATGTTGCCCAGGCTCTTCATTACCTGAGTCAGTTCGCCTTTCTTGCCGAGATACAGAACCCGGATTTGCTCCAGGGCATTGACGTCTTCTGCGCGCTGAACGGCCTCTAGTGCTTGAGAGACCAGCGCATCCAGGTTTTCCATTTACAGACTCCAGATACGAAATAGGGGAAGAGCTCGAAGGCTCTTCCCCTATTGGTGACGTTTAGCACCGGGCGAGCCCGGTGATTGTCGGGGACTTAAGCCAGAACGGCTTTCGCTTTCTCGACAATCGCAGCAAACGCCGCTTTTTCGTTCACTGCCAGATCAGCCAGAACCTTACGGTCGATCTCGATCGCTGCCTTTTTCAAGCCAGCGATGAAACGGCTGTAGGACAAACCGTTGATGCGGGCGCCAGCGTTGATACGGCGATCCACAGAGCACGGAATTGACGTTTTTTCTGACGACGGTCGCGGTAGGCGTATTGGCCTGCCTTGATTACCGCTTGTTTGGCAACGCGGAACACGCGTGAACGTGCACCATAGTAGCCTTTAGCGAGTTTCAGAATTTTTTTGTGACGACGGCGAGCAACAACGCCACGCTTTACACGAGCCATGAGTAACTTCCTCTAATTCTTGACCGAAATTAACGAACGCGCAGCATGCGCGCGACCTTTGCCACGTCAGACGGATGCACCATGGTGCTGCCGCGCAGATGACGCTTACGCTTGGTCGACATTTTGGTCAGGATGTGGCTCTTGAAAGCGTGCTTGTGCTTGAAACCATTAGCGGTTTTCAAGAAACGTTTAGCTGCACCGCTTTTGGTTTTCATTTTTGGCATGTTCGGATACTCCGCATTCAGTTGATAAACATAACCGCAAGGCCTGCCGTGCCCTGGTGGTTATTTCTTCTTTTTGGGGGCGATGACCATGATAAGTTGGCGTCCTTCCATCTTCGGGTGCTGCTCAACGGTGCCGTATCAGCAAGGTCACCTTCAACCCGCTTCAACAACTCCATGCCCAGCTCCTGATGCGCCATCTCACGGCCGCGGAATCGCAAGGAAACCTTGGCCCTGTCCCCATCACTAAGGAAACGTACCAGGTTGCGTAGTTTTACCTGGTAATCCCCTTCCTCCGTCCCTGGACGAAACTTGATTTCTTTAACCTGAACCTGTTTTTGGTTCTTTTTCGCTGCGGCAACCTGTTTCTTCTTTTCGAAGATCGACTTGCCATAATCCATTACGCGGCAGACCGGTGGAACCGCATCAGCGGAAATCTCTACCAGGTCCAGCTTGGATTCTTCAGCGATTCTAAGCGCTTCATCAATCGAGACGATGCCAATTTGCTCGCCGTCAGCGCCAATTAACCGAACCTCGCGTGCCGAGATATTCTCGTTGATCGGGGCTTTCGGTGCAGCTCGTTTATCTTGTCTCATTTCACGCTTAATAATAATTACTCCGAATCTTGGCGACCACGCCGGGAAACCGCTTGCGTAAGGAATTCTGCGAATTGGGCGACAGGCATGGAGCCAAGGTCAGCACCTTCTCGCGTACGCACAGCGACAGTTTGCGTTTCAACTTCCCGATCCCCGATAACCAAGAGATACGGAACCTTGAGCAAAGTATGCTCGCGGATTTTAAAGCCGATTTTTTCGTTTCTCAAGTCAGACTTGGCACGGAACCCGCTTTGATTGAGGCTTTTTTCAACCTCAAGCGCAAAATCAGCCTGTTTGTCGGTGATATTCAAAATCACCGCCTGAGTAGGCGACAGCCAAGCCGGGAATGCACCTTCGTAGTGCTCGATCAGCATGCCGATAAAGCGCTCAAACGACCCCAGGATTGCGCGATGCAACATAACGGGGTGTTTGCGGCTGTTATCTTCACTGACGAATTCAGCCCCCAGACGCACTGGCAGGTTGAAATCGAGCTGCAGGGTACCACACTGCCACACACGACCCAGGCAATCCTTCAACGAGAACTCGATCTTCGGACCATAGAAAGCACCTTCACCCGGCTGCAGGTCGTACGGCAGCCCAGCACTATCGAGAGCGGAAGCCAAGGCAGCCTCGGCGCGATCCCACAATTCATCAGATCCCACGCGCTTTTCAGGACGAGTCGACAGTTTGAGCTGAATATCGGTGAAGCCGAAATCCGAGTACACATCCAGCGTCAGTTTGATAAACGCCGCCGACTCCGCCTGCATTTGCTCTTCGGTGCAGAAAATGTGGGCGTCGTCCTGAGTGAACGCGCGGACCCGCATGATGCCGTGCAGCGCGCCCGACGGCTCGTTACGGTGGCAAGCACCGAACTCAGCCAGACGCATCGGCAGCTCGCGGTAGCTCTTCAGCCCCTGGTTGAACACCTGAACATGGCATGGGCAGTTCATCGGCTTGATCGCGTAATCGCGACTTTCCGACTCAGTGGTAAACATATTTTCGGCGTAGTTGGCCCAGTGCCCGGATTTCTCCCACAGGCTACGGTCAACCACTTGCGGCGTCTTGATTTCAAGGTAGCCGTTCTCACGCTGAACCTTACGCATGTACTGCTCGAGCACTTGGTACAAAGTCCAACCATTCGGATGCCAGAACACCATACCCGGAGCTTCTTCCTGGGTATGGAACAAGTTCAGGCGCTTGCCGATTTTACGGTGATCGCGCTTCTCGGCTTCTTCGATGCGTTGCACATAAGCGGCCAGTTGCTTTTTATCTGCCCATGCAGTGCCGTACACACGCTGCAATTGCTCGTTCTTGGCATCGCCACGCCAGTAGGCACCGGAAAGCTTGGTCAGCTTGAAGGCTTTGAGGAAACGAGTATTCGGCACGTGGGGACCGCGGCACATGTCGAGGTATTCCTGGTGATAGTAGAGACCCATCTCTTGGGTATCAGGCATGTCCTCGACCAGACGCAGCTTGTACTCCTCGCCACGAGCGGAAAACTCAGCGATGACTTCGGCACGCGGAGTCATCTTCTTGACCACGTCGTACTCAGTTTCGATCAGCTGATGCATGCGCGCTTCAATCGCCGACAAGTCGTCCAGCGTGAAGGGGCGCTCGTAGGCGATGTCGTAATAGAAGCCTTCTTCGATGACCGGACCAATCACCATGCGCGCAGTCGGGTACAGCTGCTTGACCGCATGACCCACGAGATGAGCGCAGGAGTGACGAATGATCTCCAGCCCCTCTTGGTCCTTAGGCGTAATGATCTGCAGAGTCGCGTCGCTGCTGATGAGATCGCAGGCATCTACCAACGTGCCGTTGACCTTGCCGGCCACGGTGGCTTTCGCCAAACCGGCGCCAATGGATTGAGCCACCTCGGCTACGGAAACCGGATGATCGAACGAACGCTGACTGCCGTCGGGAAGAGTAATAACAGGCATGGCGCTTCCTCTCCTAGTGGTGACCCCTACCAAAGGTCACATGGGTTGGGATGAGCCAGTACGCGATTCGGCGGTGTACCCGCCTCACAGTGGCAGGAGCCCGAGGGCCAACCTGAACCGAACCGCAGTCACTGGGGATTTTTTAGGACTTTGGATGCTTTCAGAAAGCCGAAGCCCTGACAAGCGCCCAATAAAAAAGGGTCACCGAAGTGACCCTTTAAATTTGGTAGGCACGATTGGACTCGAACCAACGACCCCCACCATGTCAAGGTGGTGCTCTAACCAACTGAGCTACGTGCCTGCAATGGAGGCGCATTCTACGGAGGCAGCTAAAAGAGTCAACCCTTTTCTCGCTAACTACCTGAATAAACGTATTTTTTACTGTTCAGCGAGGCGTTTTATATTTTGCACGGAGGCTAGCCGGGCATTTTTAACTCAGGTAGCATCGGCCAATTCGTAAAAAATATAAAACAGAGGTTGCAAGATGGCACACACTCCTTATCCGCAGTCTTACTACGCCGCGTCGGCCAATGCCGTTCCCGCCAGACCCGAATTGGTCGGCGACGTAGAAACCGATGTCTGTGTGGTGGGTGCTGGTTACACCGGTCTTTCCACCGCCCTCTTCCTGCTGGAAAACGGCTTCAAGGTCACCATCGTGGAAGCGGCAAAAGTAGGTTTCGGCGCCTCAGGCCGCAATGGTGGCCAGATCGTGAACAGCTACAGTCGCGATATCGACGTCATTGAGCGCACCGTCGGCCCAAGGCAGGCGCAACTCCTTGGTCAGATGGCGTTTGAGGGCGGCCGCATCATTCGTGAGCGCATCGCCACCTATAACATTCAGTGCGACCTGAAAGACGGCGGTGTTTTCGCAGCCATCACCAAAAAGCAGATGGGCCACCTGGAATCGCAAAAGAAGCTGTGGGAGCGCTACGGCCACACCCAGCTTGAGCTGATGGATAGCAAGCGTATCCGTGAAGTGGTCAATACCGAGAACTACATTGGCGGCATGCTCGACATGAGCGGCGGCCATATTCATCCCTTGAACTTGGCATTGGGCGAAGCTGCCGCCGTTGAATCGTTGGGTGGTGTTATTTACGAACAGACCCCAGCCACTCGCATCGAGCGCGGCGCCAACCCAGTGGTACACACGCCACAGGGCCGCGTAAAAGCCAAGTTCGTGGTGGTTGCTGGCAACGCCTATCTGGGTAACCTGATCCCTGAACTGGCCGCCAAATCGATGCCTTGCGGCACGCAAGTGATCACCACCGAACCCCTGAGCGACGAAGTTGCCGCCAGCTTACTGCCGCAGGATTACTGCGTAGAAGACTGCAACTACCTGCTTGATTACTACCGTCTCAGTGGCGACAAGCGCCTGATCTTCGGCGGCGGCGTGGTTTACGGCGCTCGCGATCCGGCCAACATCGAGGCCATCATTCGTCCCAAGCTGGTGCAAACTTTCCCGCAGCTGAAAAACGTGAAGATCGACTACGCGTGGACAGGCAACTTCCTGCTCACTCTATCGCGCTTGCCGCAGGTGGGTCGCCTCGGCGACAACATCTATTACTCCCAAGGTTGCAGTGGCCACGGCGTTACCTATACCCACTTGGCAGGCAAGATTCTCGCCGAATCCCTGCGCGGGCAGGCAGAACGCTTCGACGCCTTTGCCGGCCTGCCGCACTACCCGTTCCCGGGTGGCCATCTGATGCGCGTACCGTTCACCGCCATGGGCGCCTGGTATTACAGCCTGCGCGACAAGCTTGGTTTTTAACTCCTATCACAAATAAAAACGGCGCCCTGGAGGCGCCGTTTTTATTTGTAGCTATTAATGCGCACCGTGCTCTAGCGCTTCACGGGCATTGCCGGCAGCCAATTTCTGGCCGGCCTGCTCAAGTTGCGTAGCAGCAATCAGCCAGCGCTGGCGCTCAACATTCACCGGCAACTGCGCCGGGGCCTGAATCAGAACAGCCCAATTGCCAAGCTTATCCCAGGCCGACTGGAAGTCTTTGAAGGTCACCACCAGGCGACGGCTCATCCCGGAACGCAGCAGCAAACGCTGCTTCACCCGATCGTAACCCACAACTATCGCGTAATGCGGTGACGAAACCAGTCTGCCATCGTCCAGACGCACCAACACCGGATAGCCCGCGGACACCTGCTCTAAAACGTCAGCCAAACGCGCGGGCAACGGGTATACCAGCAAACCATGCTCGTTAACCACGCGAGTTAGGTTTTTCTCAATCACAGTTTCCTGGCCCGGCAGGCGCATTTTTTTGGCTACCAGCCCAGGAGTCGTCACTACATCTTGCTGAGACAACATTACGGCCACCGCTCCCGGGGCCCCCTCGAAAGCTGTCTCGGCAAAGAAAGGTACGCCGTTCAACTCAACACGCTCTGGAAGCGCGCGCACTTCTGGCGCCACGACTACCTGCGAGGAACAAGCAGCCACAAGCAGAAACACACCGCCAACCAGCAGTAACGATCGAAGTTTCGACACCTGCGCATGCTCCCGATTAGTCCAAGAAAGGCCCGAATCATACATGGGCAACTCGAGCCAAACTTTATTCCAGGCAAAGAAAAGCCCGACCTAAGCCGGGCTCTTCTGAAACACCGCGCTAATTACTTAGCTTGGGCTTCTACTTCAGCTTCTACGCGACGGTTTACAGCGCGGCCAGCTTCGGTAGCGTTATCCGCAACCGGCTTGGACTCGCCGTAGCCAACAGCGTTAACACGAGCGCCACCTACACCGTACTGGTTAACCAGAACTTCACGAACGGCGTTAGCACGACGCTCGGACAGTTTTTGGTTGTAAGCGTCAGTACCAACGGAGTCGGTGTGACCTTCAACAGTGGTGGAGGTTGCTGGGTATTGCTTCATGAAGTCAGCCAGGTTTTTGATATCGCCATAGCTTTCTTCTTTGACTTTCGCTTTGTCGAAGTCGAATTTCACGTCCAGCTCAACGCGAACAACTTCAGCAACAGCCGGGCAGCCATCAGCGTCAACAGTTACGTTGGCAGCGGTGCCTGGGCACTTGTCGACGTTGTCGCACACGCCGTCGTTGTCGCTGTCGGAGCAAACTTCTGGAGCAGCAGCTGCAGCTACTGGCTCAGCAGCTTTTTTGCCGCCGCCGAAGTTAACGCCGATACCAACGCTTGGCGCCCACTCGGTGTCGCCTTGGTCGATGTTGTACTGAGCTTCAACGCCGGCACGGGCGTAGAAGTTCTCGGTGAAGTAAACCTTGGCACCGCCGCCAACGTTGGCGAAAGTGGAGCCGTTACGGCCGCCGCTGCCATTCTGGCCAATGCTCTGATCCGAGAAACCGGCAGAAACGTACGGACGAACTACGTCGCCTGGAGCGTTGAAGTGGTACAGCGCGTCCAGAGCGGTGTTCGAGCCTTTGATGTTACGGCCGTCGTCGCTACGAGCGTTGTGGACTTCGTCGTAACCCAGGCGCAGTTCAACGTCGTCGGTCAGGAAGTAACCAACCGAACCGCCGAAGAGGTTGCCGTTGTTTTTGAAGTCACGAGCGCTGTCGAACATTTCTTTCTTGGCGAAGCCTTCAACTTCTACTGCACCTTGGCCTTGGGCCAACGCCTGAAGAGAGGAAGCAGCGATCAGCGAGCCGATAACAACGCCTAAGGTGTTTTTAAATTTCATCCGTAAATCCCTATCTTGGTGGTCAGTAAGTTGTCTGACAAACGCAAGACAACTCAGGCGGCGATTCTATCAGGAATCACCTGGTCGGTTAGAGGTATTTCACCCAACTAAGTTTCGGTAACTCCCGAAAATTTTTCCCGCAAACGATCCAAGGCCCGTTTATATCGCATCTTGGTTGCGCTCAACCCCATATGCATGATGTCGGCGATCTCCTGAAACTCCAGTTCTGCGACAAATCGCAGCACCAGAATCTCCCGATCAATCGGATTCACATGCACAAGCCAAAGGTCAAGACCGCCAGGCTCTTGGGCTACAGGGGTCTTCTCTTCGGAAGCCTCCTCCAAAGGATCCAAACTAAGCGCATCCAAGAGGCGTCTTTTTCGACGCTCTTTGCGGTATTGGGTAATGCACTCGTTGTAGGTAATGCTGTAAAGCCAAGTCTTGAACTTTGACTTGCCTTCAAAATTCTTCAGCCCATATAAAACTTTCAACATTACTTCTTGACAGACGTCGTCGGCGTCCCTGTCGTTTCCCAAATAACGCGCACATACGTTAAATAAGGTTCGCTGGTAACGGCGCATTAGCTCTTCATATGCCCGCGTTATGTGGAACAACTCCACATGCGCACGCGCCACCAGCTCTTCATCCGAGAGCTCGCGGGGATCATAACGGGAAGATAGTGATTGAGCTTTATTCAAAACGAGTCGGGCCGGCAGTCTGGTGAATAGCCGCCACAGCCCTGAACCTCAGGCAGTCCAAGATGGCGGCATACATTAGCAGGGATTGGCGAATTAGCGGCTGCTCACCCGTTGCTCGAGGATCTCGCGATTGGACAGCGAAACCAGCTCGCCGTCATCGGTCAGCAAGGTAGTTTTCACGGTGCCGATCTCCTCAATCTGCCCTTCCACGTCACCCACTTTCAGCTGCTGGCCCACCTCATACAGCTCGCGCACGTAGATGCCGGCGAGAATCTGCGCAGCGATATCACGGCTGCCCAAGCCCAGCGCCAACGCAACCGCCAGGCCAACGGAGATCAGCACGATGGCGATCACGTTATTAAGCAAGTCGGTTTTGACTTCCAACTGGCCGATGGCAACCGAGATACTCAGAATAATCACCAGGCCTTGCGCGATACGGCCCAGGCCATTGGCATAATCCAGACCTACGCCATCGGCAGCGCTGCGCACCAGACCGCTAACCAATTGCGCCAGCAGAATGCCGATCACCAGCACCAGTGCCGCACCGAATACTTTCGGCAGGTACAGGGCCAGCACATCCAAGGTCGCAGAAACACGCTGCAGGCCGAGCGACTCAGCCGCCGAGACCAGAAACACCAGCAGCACGAACCAATAGACGATCTTGCCGATCAGCGCCGAAACCGGCACCTGAATGCCAGCACGAGCAATCAGTTTGGTCAGGCCAGTGCCCGCCATCAGGCGATCCAGGCCCACCTTGCCGAGCAGCTTCGACAGCAGGGTGTCGAGCAGCTTGGCCACGACAAAACCGAGCAGAACCAGAATCAGGGCAACGAACAGGTTGGGAATGAACACTGCAACTTTGGTCCACAGCGCAGCCATTGCCTCTTTCAGGCTTTGGGTCCAGAGATCGAGTTCCATGTTCAGTCAGCCTTATTGGGAGTACGAGCGGAGGAAGTGCGGCGCGATACCGGCGCGATGTGGTCGGAGCCTTTGCTGATAGCGATCAGTAGCGCTTCAAGGCACCGGCCCATCAGACCGAAGAGATCGCCGGCACCGACTTGGCGGTTGGCGGTTTTCAGTACGCGGCCGAGCGTTGCGTCATCGTCGTGGCTGGAGGCCGACGACTTGAGCAAGTCTCGCAAGGATTGTTCGAATGGATCGTGCATGCGCACCTCAGGATATCTCAGGGCTAGACGCGGGCTATTTTTGCCAAGTCACATCAAACCCAACGCAATCGACGAAAAAGCCACCATTGTCCCAGCGCGACGCCGGCCATAAGCAGACACGCCACCAAGAACCCATACGGGCTTTCAGAGCCCGGAATACCGCCGACATTGATGCCCAGCAGCCCGGTCAAAAAGCTCATCGGCAGGAAAATTCCAGTGACGATACCGAAGCGATACATGGTCCGGTTCATCCGTTCACTCATGCGCCGGCTTTCAGTTTCCAGTACCAGCCCGACCCGCTCGCGAATCAGCTCGAGTTCTTCCAGATAACGGGTCAGACGGTTATTCAGTTCGTTCCAGTAGTCCGCATCATCGTCGGCAAACCACGACAGCCTGCTGCGCGTGAGCTGACCAAAAATATCCCGCTGCGGCGCCAGAAACCGGCGCAAACCGGCCGCGCGGCGGCGGATATGCAGCATCTGCCCATGTTCCGGGGTAAAACGCTCATCGGCGTCGGCCTGCTCTTCCTGGCTATCGACCAGGTCGGACAAGTCGCTCACCAGCGCGTCGACTTTGCCGGTCATATGCTGAGCCAGATACAGCATCAGTTCAGACGAGGTTTTCGGCCCCTTCCCCGCCTCGAGCTCGGCAATAAGGTCCTCGGTCGCGTGCAACGGCCGCAAGCGCAGAGAAATCACCCGTTGCGCCGCCGCAAAGATGCGCACCGACACCATGTCTTCCGGCTCGGCGCCCGGGTTGAGGTTTACGCCACGCAGAAACAACAGCAGCTCTTCATTGGGTAGCGGCAACAAGCGCGGACGGGTGTTCTCTTCCAGCAGCAGGTCGCAGCTGAATTCATTCAGGCCGCTGCCATCGCGCAACCAGGCGTGGGTTTGCGGATGACCACGATCCCAATGCAGCCACAGGCTTTCCTGCGGTTGCAGCGCTAACCCATCGATTTGCTGACGGGCAATGGAGCGGGCACCGCCCTCGCCGTCCAGCACATAGGCATGCACCAGCCCCCATTGCGCGTTGTCTTCTTCGTGCATTCCCTACCCTTAATACAAAAGCCCGGCTTCCAGGCCCCGTGAAAACTACTGCGCTCGGTTTAGCCGCGTTAAAAACAGGCGAAAAATGCTCGTTGACTACGTGTCAACTCCGCTTTTTCGCCTGTTTTTGCCTTGCTTAACCTTCGCTCGTTACGTTTTCACGCGGCCTGGTTCACCGGGTTTTCAGTTTACGCCGGCATCTTCAGCGCTTGCGGCGAGATGATGATGCCGTTGTTGTCGGCATACACGAACTCGCCCGGGCGGAAGGTTACGCCGCCGAAAGTCACGGCGACGTTGAGGTCGCCGATGCCGCGTTTTTCGGTCTTCATCGGGTGGCTGGCCAGGGCCTGTACGCCCAGCTCGGTTTGCGCGATGACGTCAACGTCACGAATGCAGCCGTAGATCACCAAGCCTTCCCAACCATTCTTCGCGGCTTTCTCGGCGAGCATGTCCCCGAGTACGGCGCGGCGCAGTGAACCGCCGGCGTCGACTACCAGCACTTTGCCTTTGCCCGGCAGGTCGACTTGGTCTTTGACCAGAGAGTTGTCTTCGAAGCATTTGATGGTGACGATTTCACCGCCAAACGAATCGCGGCCGCCGAAGTTGCTGAACATCGGCTCCACTACCTGCACCAGTTCCGGGTAGGCGTCGCACAAATCGGGAGTGACGTATTGCATGGCAAATCTCCTTGAAAGGTTATGGAAACCGCTCGTTCAAAGCTCGATACGGCGACATCTTAGCCGTGTCACTGCGCTGATGAAACGTCCGCCACGGTCTGCGCCGCCGGTTCCAACCCGGCCGGCAGGCTCAGGTGGCGCAACCAGTGCTCGGCCAGCGGCCAGACTTCTTCTTGCGCTTGTTTGCTGACCAGCATCTCGACATGGCCGAAGTCATCGCTAAAACCCTGCTTCTTGCCCAGGCAAAGAAAACGACGGTGCTCCGAGCCAAACTGCTCGAGCAGCTTGCGACAGCCCCAGGCCGGGTCTTGCAGGTCACCATCGGCGCCCACCGCCAGCACCGGCACGTTCACTTCGGCCAGGCCTTTCCACCAATTGTTCTTCTTGCCCTCGCCAAACCTGCCGAACAAGCCGTGCCAACGCAGGCTTTCGCGCATCAGGCCAATCGGCTCATCTTCCGGACCACGCTTGAGGCGCGAGCCGGAAATCACGGAAACGCCCTTGAGCAACAGGCGTGCGCCCCACTCCACCGGCGGCATTTTCAGCGGCCAGTACACGCGACTGATCTGACTACCGAACAGCGCGACCGAGGCCACGTCGTCCTCGTTGAGGTAATGGCCACCGAGTGCGCCGGCCAGCGTAATGCCGCCCAGCGAATGGCCAATCCAGTGCGGCGCCTGCCCACTCTGCTCGCGAACAAAGGCGGCAATTGCCGGCAAGTCATAGCGGGCGTAATCGGCCACGGTGTTGTTGCGGTATTCGAGGTTGCGTGGCGACAAGCCGTGGCCGCGCATTTCCGCGATCCACACATCGAAACCGGCGCGCGCCAGGTACGGCCCCAGGCCAATGCACTTGGGCGAATACCAGAAGCGCCGGTTGGAAAAACTGCCAGGGATCAAAATCACCGGCACGCCGCGGTCCTCACCATGGTTAGCCATGCCCAAACGGGTCAGGGCCAACTCCACGCTGAAGTCGGGGCTGTTGGAGGGTTTGAGGCGATAAACGTCCTCGCTGAGGTCGCCACGAAACTCGGCACTCATCAAGGCTACGGGAAACAGTTCACTGCTACTTTGCATGCGGATCGACTGGCAGAAAAAACTTGCAGAAAAAAGGGCGGGAATGGACCCGCCCTTCTTTGGTGTTTTTGTTGGGCTTCGCTGCGCTCAACCCAACCTACATTGACCGTAGGTTGGGTTGAGCAACGCGAAGCCCAACGGACCTCAGGCCTGCTGGCCTTCAGCCAGGAACAACCAGGTTTCCAATACGGAGTCCGGGTTCAACGACACGCTTTCGATGCCCTGTTCCATCAGCCATTTAGCCAGGTCCGGGTGGTCCGAAGGACCCTGACCACAGATGCCGATGTACTTGCCGGCCTTGTTACAGGCCTGAATGGCATTGGACAGCAGCTTCTTGACTGCCGGATTACGCTCATCGAACAGATGCGCGATGATCCCGGAGTCACGGTCCAGGCCCAGGGTGAGCTGAGTCAGGTCGTTGGAGCCGATGGAGAAGCCGTCGAAGAACTCAAGGAACTCGTCCGCCAGAATGGCGTTGGACGGCAGCTCGCACATCATGATGATGCGCAGACCGTCTTTGCCACGCGACAGGCCGTTGGCCGCCAACAGGTCAATCACCTGGCTGGCTTCGCCCAGGGTGCGTACGAACGGCACCATGATTTCAACGTTGGTCAGGCCCATTTCGTTGCGCACTTTCTTCAGTGCACGGCATTCAAGTTCGAAGCAGTCACGGAACGACTCGCTGATGTAACGCGAAGCGCCACGGAAGCCCAGCATCGGGTTCTCTTCTTCCGGCTCGTACAGCTTGCCGCCGATGAGGTTGGCGTATTCGTTGGACTTGAAGTCCGACAGACGCACGATGACCTTCTTCGGCCAGAACGCCGCGGCCAGGGTGCTGATACCTTCAACCAGCTTCTCGACATAGAAGCCAACCGGATCGTCGTAACCGGCGATGCGCTTGTCGACGCTGTCTTTGATCTCAGGCGGCAGCCCGGCGTAGTTCAGCAGCGCCTTGGGGTGCACGCCGATCATACGGTTGATGATGAACTCCAGACGCGCCAGGCCGATACCGGCGTTGGGCAGCTGGGCGAAGTCGAACGCACGATCAGGATTGCCGACGTTCATCATGATCTTGAACGGCAGCTCGGGCATGGCATCAACGGAGTTGGTGCGAACATCAAAGCCCAGCTCGCCTTCGAAGATAAAACCGGTGTCGCCTTCGGCGCAGGAAACAGTCACACCCTGGCCATCGACCAGCACCTGAGTCGCGTCGCCGCAACCCACAACAGCGGGAATACCCAGTTCACGGGCGATGATCGCCGCGTGGCAGGTACGGCCGCCGCGGTTGGTGACAATGGCGCTGGCGCGCTTCATCACCGGCTCCCAGTCCGGGTCGGTCATGTCGGAAACCAACACGTCGCCTGGCTGAACCTTGTCCATCTCGGACACGTCGTTGATCACGCGCACTTTACCGGCGCCGATCTTCTGGCCAATGGCGCGACCTTCCACCAGCACTTTGCTGGTTTCTTTCAACAGGTAGCGTTCCATCACGTTGGCGCTGACGCGGCTCTTAACGGTTTCCGGACGGGCCTGCACGATGTACAGCTGGCCGTCGTCACCGTCTTTGGCCCACTCGATGTCCATCGGGCGGCCGTAGTGTTTTTCAATGATCAGCGCTTGCTTGGCGAGCTCGGTTACTTCGGCATCGCTCAGGCAGAAACGGGCGCGATCGGCGCGGTCGACGTCTACGGTTTTCACCGATTTGCCGGCCTTGGCTTCGTCGCCGTAGATCATCTTGATGGCTTTGCTGCCCAGGTTGCGACGCAGAATCGCCGGGCGGCCTTCTTCCAGGGTTTTCTTGTGAACGTAGAATTCGTCCGGGTTGACCGCGCCTTGCACCACGGTTTCGCCCAGGCCGTACGCGCCGGTGATAAACACCACATCACGGAAGCCCGATTCGGTGTCCAGGGTGAACAGCACGCCGGCGGTGCCGGTTTCCGAACGCACCATGCGCTGCACGCCAGCCGACAGAGCAACCAGTTTGTGGTCGAAACCCTGGTGCACGCGGTAGGAAATGGCGCGATCGTTGAACAGCGAGGCGAATACTTCCTTGGCCGCACGAATGACGTTTTCCACGCCGCGGATGTTCAGGAAGGTTTCTTGCTGGCCAGCGAAGGAGGCGTCTGGAAGGTCTTCGGCGGTCGCCGAGGAACGGACCGCAACGGCCATGTTCTCGTTGCCATTGGCCATGGCGGCGAAGGCGGTGCGGATTTCAGTGTTGAGGCGTTCAGGGAACTCGGCTTCCATGATCCATTGACGGATCTGCGCACCGGTCTTGGCCAGAGCATTGACGTCATCGACATCCAGCGCATCGAGTGCGGCGTGGATCTGCGCGTTGAGGCCGCTCAGTTCAAGAAAGTCACGGTAGGCTTGGGCGGTGGTTGCAAAACCACCGGGGACCGAGACGCCAGCGCCTGCGAGGTTACTGATCATTTCGCCGAGGGATGCGTTCTTGCCCCCCACGTGCTCCACATCATGGACGCCGAGCTTATCGAGGGAAACTACGTATTCAGCCAAGGTGATCTCTCCACTAACGGTGTTGGACTAGCTCAGACCCTATTTACTCTCACACGTTGCCGCTCAAGTGTGACGGTGGCCTGGCCCTGGAAAATAAGTAACAATGCCAACCGGCATGGCTTCGATCAAAAGGGGGCCTATCATAGCCAAGAATCATCCTTAGCTTAAGGCCCTCGGTGCAAATGAAACGAACCGCTTTCTTCATCTCCGACGGCACCGGCATCACGGCCGAAACGCTTGGCCAAAGCCTGCTGGCGCAGTTCGAGAACATCACGTTCCACAAGCTCACGCGCCCGTACATCGACACCGTGGAAAAAGCGCGGGCGATGGTACAGCAAATCAACAATGCGGCCGAGAAAGACGGTGTGCGGCCGATCATTTTCGACACCATCGTCAACCAGGATATCCGTGACATTCTGGCCAAGTCCGATGGCTTCATGATCGACATCTTCTCGACCTTTCTTGCACCACTCGAACAGGAGCTGACATCGCACTCCTCCTATTCAGTAGGCAAGTCCCATTCCATCAGTCACAACTCCAACTACATGGAGCGTATCGAGGCCGTTAACTTCGCCCTCGACAACGACGATGGCGCCCGCACCCACTACTACGACAAGGCCGACCTGATTCTGGTCGGTGTATCGCGGTGCGGTAAAACCCCCACCTGCCTCTATATGGCACTGCAATATGGCATTCGTGCGGCCAACTACCCGTTGACCGAAGAAGACATGGAGCGCCTGCAACTGCCCAACGCGCTCAAGCCATACAAAGACAAACTGTTCGGCCTGACCATCGACCCCGACCGTTTGACTGCCATTCGCAACGAACGCAAGCCCAACAGCCGTTACGCCAGTTTTGCCCAGTGCGAGTTCGAAGTGCGTGAAGTCGAACAACTGCTGCGTCGGGAAAACATTCCGTACATCAATTCCACGCATTTCTCGGTGGAAGAAATCTCCGCCAAGATCCTGGTGGAAAAAGGCGTTGAGCGGCGCCTGAAATAACCCCGCCCTTACCAGGTACGCCTACATGACCCTGATGGACTGCTTGTTGTTCACACCAATTGCTGTGTTTATTGCCCTGACGCCAGGACCAAACAACTTTTGTGCGCTGAACAACGGCATCCGTCATGGTGTCGGCACAGCCGTTGCCGCCACCGTGGGTCGAGCTATTTCCTACGCCATCTTCCTGACCATTTCGGCCGTCGGTTTGGGCGCCATGCTGCTGGCTTCAGAAACCGCGTTTACCGCATTGAAATGGATCGGTGCTGCTTACCTGCTCTACCTCGGTATTCGCACCTGGCGCAGCCACCAATTCAGCGGCCTCGATCTGGCTGAAAGCAGCGTAGCAGACGCTGCGCCCGCGATCACGAGTGTGACCAAACTGATGCTTCAAGAGTTCCTTGTGGGCATCAGCAACCCGAAAGCCATTTTGCTGTTTGCGGCCATTTTCCCGCAGTTCATCAAACCCGAATTGCCCACCACCGAACAGTTTGTGTACCTGGGCGGCACGTACCTCTTGGCAGAATTCTTCGCCTCGATGGTCTACGGCCTGTTCGGCCGGCAGATTCGTCGATTGATCAAGACGCCTACCGGGGCGCGGCGGTTGAACAAGACCACGGGCGCGTTTTTCATCGGCGCCGGTGGGGTTTTGCTCAGTACCACCCACCATTAAGTCGTGCTTGCAGCGCCCCCTCTCCCTAACCCTCTCCCCGAGGGGCGAGGGGACTAAAAGCAAACCGCGTTAGAGCTCCCCTCGCCCGTTCACGGGAGAGGGGCTGGGGGAGAGGGCAGCGTTCTCAGCCCCACCTTAAAAACTATCCCCAGGCACCCGCACCACGCCTTCCATCAAAATCCGCGCACTGCGGCTCATAATCGCCTTTTTAACGACCCACTCGCCGTCCACCTGCACCGCCTCAGCCCCCACCCGCAAACTGCCGGACGGATGCCCGAACCGCACCGCCGTGCGCTCACCGCCGCCCGCTGCGATGTTCACCAAGGTGCCGGGAATAGCCGCCGCCGTACCAATCGCCACCGCCGCCGTGCCCATCATGGCGTGGTGCAGCTTGCCCATCGACAAGGCGCGCACCAGCAAATCCACATCGCCGGCCTGCACGGTTTTGCCACTCGAGGCTTTGTAGTCCTTGGCCTTGGCCACAAACGCGACCTTCGGCGTGTGCTGGCGGGTCAGCGCTTCATCGGCGGTTTTGATCAGCCCCATGCGCAACGCGCCGGCCACGCGAATGGCCTCGAAACGGGCCAATGCCTTGGCATCGCTGTTGATGTCTTCACGCAGTTCGGTGCCTTGGTAGCCGATGTCTTCGGCATTGACGAATACCGTGGGAATGCCCGCCGTAATCATCGTGGCCTTGAAGGTGCCGACGCCGGGCACTTCCAGGTCATCCACCAGATTGCCGGTGGGGAACATCGAGCCGCCCTCTTCACCGTCATCCGACGGGTCGAGAAACTCCAGCACGATCTCGGCCGCCGGGAAGGTCACGCCGTCCAGCTCGAAGTCACCGGTTTCCTGCACCTGGCCATTGGTGACCGGCACATGGGCAATGATGGTTTTCTGGATATTGGCCTGCCAGATGCGCACTACACAGACACCGTTATCGGGAATCCGCGCCGGGTCGACCAACCCGGCATGCAGCGCAAACGCGCCCGCGCCGGTCGAAAGGTTGCCGCAGTTGCCGCTCCAGTCGACAAACGCTTTGTCGATGGAAACCTGGCCATATAGATAGTCGACGTCGTGGTCCGGCTGCGTGCTCTTGCTCAGAATCACGCATTTGCTGGTACTGGACGTCGCGCCGCCCATGCCGTCGATTTGTGCCGAGTACGGATCGGGGCTGCCGATTACCCGCATAAACAGGCGGTCACGGGCCGCGCCCGGTACCTGGCAGCTTTCCGGCAAGTCGTGCAGGCGGAAGAACACGCCTTTACTGGTGCCGCCACGCAGGTAGGTGGCGGGGATTTTGATTTGCGGTGCGTTAGCCATGGGTCGCGTCTCGAATTCGTTGGAGCCTCCCTTCTCTCAGGGAGAAGGTGCCCGAAGGGCGGATGAGGGGCGGCGTCTGCCCTACCCTCACCCCAACCCTCTCCCAGAGGGAGAGGGAGCTTGCGTTTACCTCACGCCACCGTCGCTTCCAGGAAGTCCTTGGCAAAGCGCTGCAGCACACCGCCGGCCTCATACACCGACACTTCCTCGGCCGTGTCCAACCGGCAGGTCATCGGCACTTCCAGGCGTTCACCGTTCTTGCGGGTGATCACCAGCGTCAGGGTGGCGCGCGGGGTACGCTCGCCGACCACGTCGTACAACTCGGTACCGTCCAGGCCCAGGGTCAGGCGGTTGGTGCCGGCTTTGAACTCCAGCGGCAACACGCCCATGCCCACCAGGTTGGTGCGGTGAATACGCTCGAAGCCTTCAGCCGCAATCGCTTCCACACCCGCCAAGCGCACACCTTTGGCCGCCCAGTCGCGGGACGAGCCCTGACCGTAGTCGGCGCCGGCCACGATAATCAGCGGCTGCTTGCGCTCCATATAGGTTTCGATGGCTTCCCACATCCGCGTCACCTTGCCTTCCGGCTCCAGGCGCGTCAGCGATCCCTTTTTCACCTGGCCATCGACCACGGCCATTTCGTTCACCAGCTGCGGGTTGGCGAAGGTGGCGCGCTGCGCGGTCAGGTGGTCGCCGCGGTGGGTGGCGTAGGAGTTGAAGTCTTCTTCCGGCAGGCCCATTTTCGCCAGGTACTCACCGGCGGCGCTGTCCAACAGAATGGCATTGGAGGGCGACAGGTGATCGGTGGTGATGTTGTCCGGCAGCACCGCCAACGGGCGCATGCCGGTCAGGGTACGTTCACCGGCCAATGCACCTTCCCAGTACGGCGGACGGCGAATATAGGTGGACTGCGGGCGCCAGTCGTACAGCGGGCTTTCCGCTTCGGCGAAGGTGCCCAGGTCGAACATCGGAATGTAGATCTGCTTGAACTGCTCCGGCTTCACCGACGTAGCTACCAAGGCGTCGATTTCTTCGTCGCTCGGCCACAGGTCTTTGAGGGTAATCGGATTGCCGGCCTGGTCATGGCCCAGCACGTCCTGCTCGATATCGAAACGCACGGTACCGGCAATGGCGTAGGCGACCACCAGCGGCGGCGAGGCCAGAAAGGCCTGCTTGGCGTAGGGGTGGATACGGCCGTCGAAGTTGCGGTTGCCCGACAACACAGCGGTGGCGTACAGATCGCGGTCGATGATTTCTTGCTGAATCACCGGGTCCAGCGCGCCGGACATCCCGTTACAGGTGGTGCACGCATACGCCACGATGCCGAAACCAAGCTGTTCCAGTTCGGTCAGCAAGCCGGCCTCTTCCAGATACAACTTCGCCACTTTCGAACCCGGAGCAAACGAGGTTTTCACCCACGGTTTGCGTACCAGGCCCAAGGCGTTGGCCTTTTTCGCCACCAAGCCAGCGGCAACCACGTTGCGCGGGTTGGAGGTGTTGGTGCAACTGGTGATGGCCGCGATGATCACCGCACCATCGGGCAGCAGGCCGTCGGCTTCTTCAACCTTGCTCGCCGCCAACATCGCTTCACCGGCAATCCCGCGCTCTTGCAGTGCCGAGGTCGGCAGGCGTTTATGCGGGTTGCTCGGGCCGGCCATGTTGCGCACGACGGTCGACAGATCAAAGCTCAGCACGCGCTCGTATTCGGCGGTGACCAACGCATCGGCCCACAGACCGGTGAGCTTGGCGTACTGCTCCACCAACGCCACTTGCTCCGGCTCGCGGCCGGTGAGCTTGAGGTAGTCGATGGTTTGCTGGTCGATGTAGAACATCGAAGCGGTGGCGCCGTATTCCGGGCACATGTTGGAGATGGTTGCGCGGTCGCCGATGGACAGGCTGTCTGCGCCTGCGCCGAAGAACTCGACGTAAGCGCCCACCACGCGCTCCTTGCGCAGAAACTCGGTGATTGCCAACACGATATCGGTCGCGGTAATGCCGGGCTGACGCTTACCGGTCAGCTCCACGCCGACGATATCCGGCAGACGCATCATCGAAGCGCGGCCGAGCATCACGGTTTCCGCTTCCAGGCCGCCAACGCCGATGGCGATGACGCCCAGGGCATCCACGTGCGGGGTGTGGCTGTCAGTGCCGACGCAGGTGTCCGGGTAGGCCACGCCGTCACGCGCCATGATCACCGGGCTCATTTTCTCCAGGTTGATCTGATGCATGATGCCGTTGCCGGCCGGGATCACGTCGACGTTCTTGAACGCGGTCTTGGTCCACTCAATAAAGTGGAAGCGGTCTTCGTTACGACGGTCTTCGATGGCGCGGTTCTTCTCGAACGCGTCCGGGTCGAAGCCGGCGAATTCCACGGCCAGCGAGTGGTCGACGATCAATTGCGTCGGCACTACCGGGTTGACCTTGGCCGGGTCGCCGCCCATATCGGCAATGGCATCACGCAGGCCGGCGAGGTCCACCAGTGCGGTCTGGCCGAGAATGTCGTGGCACACCACGCGCGCCGGGTACCAAGGGAAGTCCAGGTCGCGCTTGCGCTCGATCAGCTGCTTGAGCGAATCGGTAAGCACCGCTGGGTCGCAGCGGCGCACCAGTTGCTCGGCCAGCACACGGGAGGTGTACGGCAGCTTGGCGTAGGCGCCGGGCTCGATGGCATCGACCGCTTCGCGGGTGTCGAAGTAGTCGAGCACGCTGCCTGGCAGGTTTTTACGGTATTGGCTGTTCATCTGGATGCTCATGTTATGGGCGATCCTTGAGCGGCACGAACTTCAGGTCTTCAGGGCCTGTGTAGTTGGCGCTCGGACGAATGATTTTGCCGTCGATACGTTGTTCGATCACGTGGGACGACCAGCCAGAGGTACGGGCAATCACGAACAGCGGAGTGAACATGGCAGTCGGCACACCCATCATGTGGTAGCTGACGGCGCTGAACCAATCGAGGTTCGGGAACATTTTCTTGATGTCCCACATGATGGTTTCCAGGCGCTCGGCAATGTCGTACATCTTGGTGTTGCTCTGCTCGGCAGACAGCTCACGAGCGACGTCCTTGATCACCTTGTTGCGCGGGTCGGCCACGGTGTACACCGGGTGGCCGAAACCAATCACCACTTCTTTCTTCTCGACGCGGGCGCGGATGTCAGCCTCGGCTTCGTCCGGGTTGTCGTAGCGCTTCTGGATCTCGAAGGCCACTTCGTTGGCGCCGCCGTGTTTCGGGCCGCGCAGCGCACCAATGGCGCCGGCGATGCACGAGTGCATATCGGAACCGGTACCGGCGATAACGCGCGAGGTAAAGGTAGAGGCGTTGAACTCGTGCTCGGCGTACAGATTGAGCGAGGTGTGCATGGCACGCACCCACGACTCACGGGGTTTTTCGCCGTGCAGCAGGTGCAGGAAATGGCCGCCGATGGAGTCATCGTCGGTTTCCACGTCGATGCGTTTGCCGTTGTGGCTGAAGTGGTACCAGTACAGCAAGGCCGAGCCCAGGGAGGCCATCAGCTTGTCGGCAATATCGCGGGCGCCGGGGTGGTTGTGGTCGTCTTTTTCCGGCGACACGCAGCCCAATACCGACACAGCGGTACGCATCACATCCATCGGGTGAGCCGACGGCGGCAGTTGTTCCAGCGAGGTTTTCAGTGCGGCAGGAATCCCGCGCAGGGCTTTGAGCTTGGCCTTGTACGCGGCGAGCTCCGACACGTTCGGCAGCTTGCCGTGCACCAGCAGGTGGGCGATTTCTTCGAAGTCGCAGCGGTTGGCGAAGTCGAGTACGTCGTAGCCACGGTAGTGCAGGTCGTTACCGGTACGGCCGACGGTGCACAGGGCGGTGTTGCCAGCAGCGGTGCCGCTCAGGGCTACCGATTTTTTGGGTTTGAAGCCCGGCGTGGTCGTCTCTGGGGTTGCGCTCATCGCGGGTATCTCCTCATCTGATCCGGTTGGATTTCTTGTTCTGTTGCTACACGCCGCACCTTCAGTCGTGCGGCGTGAGGTCGATCACTTCTTGGCAGCAAACAACGCGTCGAGCTTCTGCTCGAAAGCGTGATAGTTGATGCGGTCATACAGTTCAGCACGGGTTTGCATCAGTTCGATGACGTCCTTCTGATGGCCGTTCTGACGAATCGAGGTGTAGACACTTTCCGCCGCCTTGTTGGACGCGCGGAAGGCCGAGAGCGGATAGAGCTGAATGGCGACACCGACCGAAGCCAGCTCGTCGCGGGTAAACAGCGGCGTAGCGCCGAACTCGGTGATGTTGGCCAGTACCGGTACGCCCAGGGCGTCGACAAAACGCTTGTAGGTCGGCAGGTCGTAGGCGGCTTCGGCGAAGATGCCGTCGGCGCCGGCCTCGACGTAACGCAGGCAACGTTCAATTGCAGCGTCTACGCCTTCGGCCTGGATGGCATCGGTGCGGGCGATGAGGAAGAAGTCGGCGTCCGTCTTGGCGTCTGCTGCGGCTTTTACGCGGTCGGCCATTTCTTCGGTGGAGACGATTTCTTTGCCCGGACGGTGGCCACAACGCTTGGCGCCTACCTGGTCTTCAATATGCGCGGCAGCAGCGCCGGCCTTGATCAGGTTTTTGATGGTGCGCTCAATGTTGAACGCGCTCGGACCAAAACCGGTGTCGATGTCGACCAGCAGCGGCAGGTCGCAGACGTCGGTGATGCGGCGCACATCGGTGAGCACGTCGTCCAGGGTGTTGATGCCCAGGTCCGGCAAGCCCAGGGAGCCGGCAGCCACCCCGCCACCCGAGAGATAAATAGCTTTGTAGCCAGCACGCTTGGCCAGCAGCGCGTGGTTGGCGTTGATAGCGCCGATAACCTGCAACGGCGACTCGGCAGCGATGGCAGCGCGGAAACGTTGGCCTGGGGTGTTCGAACTCATGCTTCACCTCTCGTTGGGGATTTGGAAACCGCCTGCCCGGCTTGGCCGGTGTAATGGCGTTCAATGTTGCGTTTAGAGGCAGCGATATGGCGGCGCATCAAAAGCTCAGCCAGTTCGCCATCCCGTTCGGAAATCGCGTCAAGAATGCGGTGGTGTTCGGCAAAGGCATGCCGTGGGCGGTTCGGCGTAGCGGAGAACTGCAGGCGATACATGCGCACCAGTTGGTACAGCTCGCCGCAGAGCATCTGCGCCAGGGTTTTGTTGCCGCTGCCTTGAATGATGCGGTAGTGGAAGTCGAAGTCGCCTTCCTGCTGGTAGTAGCCGACGCCGGCCTGGAATGCCGCATCGCGCTCGTGCAGTTCGAGCACGTTGCGCAGCTCGTCGATCTCGGTCTGGCTCATGCGCTCGGCAGCCAGGCGACAGGCCATGCCTTCCAGCGATTCGCGAATTTCGTAGAGTTCGATCAGCTCGGCATGGCTGAGCGACACCACCCTCGCCCCCACATGGGGAACCCGCACCAGCAGCTTCTGCCCTTCCAGACGGTGGATCGCCTCACGCAGCGGGCCGCGGCTGATGCCGTAGGTGCGCGCCAGCTCCGGCTCGGAGATCTTGCTGCCCGGAGCGATATCGCCCTGCACGATAGCCGCCTGGATACGGCGGAACACGTGCTCGGAGAGCGTCTCTGAGTCGAGAGGAGAATCAACCGGGGATTCGAGGGCGTCTTGCATAGTGTCGACACATCGCTAAATATTTCGACGGAAACTACCCCTCAAAGACCTTTTCGTCAAACAATCTGTAGACATTGTCGACAGTATTTTTAGATCGTCTTTTGCAGGAATCGAGGCCGAAGCCTCTCCTACAACAGAACAGCCCCTTGTGGGAGAGGCCGGTCCGGCGCTCCGGTTAGCCTCGATGCTGTTGATCTTTCCCGAGCATAGAAAGCAACGTAACCGCCTGTCGCCGCAGAAAATCTGCATGATAGAATGCGCCGCGCCTGGGCCCGCGGAGCACACCGCGCGGGCTGCTAGACTCACTCGCCAGGCGTTAGGTGAAACTAAGCCCTTGCTGTTAACACTAAGTGACTTGATACGGGGACTCTACCTACGAGACCCGCTGCAATTACCACGATCCGTTTTAGGACTTATGACACTCAAGCCCTTAGCCCTGCTGTTATCTCTTTTTCTGTTGCCGGCCCTTGGCCAGGCGGCGGACAAGGGCGTGTACGGTCTTAATGAATACGCCCAACTCACCGACATCGACCTGCAGGTAGCCGCCAAGCTCGACACCGGCGCCAAGACAGCGTCGTTGAGTGCGCGCGATATCAAACGTTTCAAACGCGATGGCGAAACCTGGGTGCGCTTCTACCTGGCCATCGACGATGCCCACGCCCACCCGATCGAGCGCCCGCTGGCGCGCATCAGCAAAATCAAACGGCGTGCCGGTGATTACGACCCGGACGAAGAGAAAACCTACACCGCCCGCCCGGTCATCGAGCTTCAGGTGTGCATGGGCAAAGCCCTGCGCACCATCGAAGTGAACCTCACCGATCGCAGCGCCTTCCAATACCCACTTTTGATTGGTTCCGAAGCGCTGAAACGCTTCGACGCCCTGGTTGACCCCAGCCTCAAATACGCCGCCGGCAAACCCGGTTGCGCCGTGGCCGATGAAAACAGCGAGAAACAACCTGTCAGCTAAGCGGCCTACCCGGCCGGCACATTGTCGACAGATAGCTTCAAGAACGTGAGCTCCACCGCAATGCCATTACCTGCACCGCACCCTGCCTGGGGACCTGTGGTACAGCGACACTGACAAGACTGATTAATGGACAGGTTCCCGACATGCGCTCTCTTACCCTGCATCTGAAAGTCCTGATCGCCATTCTGGTGACCTTGGGCATTCTGATTACGGCTTACCAGATTTTCGTCGTAGGCATCCCGATCACCGAGGATGAAACCGATGATCTGTGGAACATCGACGCCAAGGTCGAGTTCGTGGCCACGCCGAAAAATCCGGTAAAAGTGCAGATGTTCGTGCCGCCGCTGAGCCAGGACTATGTAAGCCTCAACGAGAGCTTTATCTCCAATAACTACGGCGTGAGCATCAACCGCGTCGACGGCAACCGTAAGGTCACCTGGTCGGCCCGCCGGGTCAGCGGCAATCAAACCCTCTACTACCGCCTGGTGCTCACCAAGCGTTACAGCGGCGAAAAACCCAAGGCCAAAGGCCCGATCTTCCGCGACAGCATTGCGGTTGAAGGCGCCGAGAAAATCGCCGCCGAAGCCCTGATGGCGCCGATTCGCCAACACTCGGCGGATATCGAAACCTTCATCAGTGAAACCATCAAACGGGTCAACAACCTCAACGACGACAACGTCAAACTGCTGTTGGCCGGCGACCCGTCGACCCAGAACAAAGCCAAAACCATCGAGCTGTTGCTGTCCATCGCCCACGTGCCGATGGAGCGCGTGCACACCATTCGCCTGGTTGCTGATCAGCCGCAAACCCCGGAGCTGTGGCTGCGCAGTTTCAACGGCACCGACTGGCTGTACTTCAGCCCGGAAACCGGCGAATCCGGCCTGCCGGCCGATCGCCTGGTGTGGTGGACCGGTGATGAAAACCTGGTGAGCATCGAGGGCGGCAAGAAACTGCAGGTGCGCTTCAGCCTGAACAACAGCCAGATGAACGCGATTCGCCTGGCCAAGCTGACCGACGAAAACACCGACGCCGACTTCCTCGAATACTCGCTGTACGGCCTGCCGCTGCAAACCCAGCAGACCTTTATGATCATGGTGATGATCCCGATCGGCGTGCTGGTCATTCTGATTCTGCGCAACCTGATCGGCCTGCAAACCCTGGGTACCTTCACTCCGGTGCTGATCGCCCTGGCCTTCCGCGAAATGCAGCTGGGCTATGGCATTGCGCTATTCACCATCATTACCGCACTGGGCCTGTCGCTCAGGTCGTACCTCGAACACTTGAAGCTGCAGATGCTGCCGAGGTTGTCGGTGGTACTCACCTTCGTGGTGGTGTTGATCGCCACCATCAGCCTGCTCAGCCATAAGCTGGGCCTGGAACGCGGCCTTTCAGTAGCGCTGTTCCCGATGGTGATTCTGACCATGACCATCGAACGCCTGTCGATCACCTGGGAAGAACGCGGCGGCGGCCATGCCATGAAAGTGGCCATCGGCACCCTGTTCGCCGCTTCCCTGGCGCACCTGCTGATGACCGTGCCAGAGCTCAACTACTTCATTTTCACCTTCCCGGCTGTGCTGCTGATTCTGGTGGGCTTTATGTTGGCCATGGGTCGTTATCGCGGCTATCGCCTGACCGAGCTGTTCCGCTTCAAAGCCTTTCTGAAGGACTGAGCCATGTTCGGCATGATCAAAACGTGGAAGGCCCTGGAAGCCAAAGGCATCATGGGCATCAACCGGCGCAACGCGGACTACGTGCTCAAGTACAACAAACGGCACCTGTACCCGATTGTGGATGACAAGATCATCACCAAGGAGCGGGCGATTCTGGCCGGCATCCATGTGCCGGAGATGTACGGCATCATCGAAACCGAAAAGCAGATCGACAAACTGCCGCAAATCATCGGCGACCGTCCGGACTTCGTGATCAAGCCGGCGCAAGGCGCTGGTGGCGACGGCATTCTGGTGATCGCCGACCGCTTCGAAGACCGCTACCGCACGGTGTCCGGCAAGATCGTCAGCCATGAAGAACTGGAGCATCAGATCTCCAGCATCCTCACCGGCCTGTATTCACTGGGCGGCCACCGCGACCGCGCGCTGATTGAATACCGGGTAACTCCGGACCAGATCTTCAAAAGCATCAGCTACGAAGGCGTGCCGGATATCCGCATCATTGTGTTGATGGGTTACCCGGTGATGGCCATGCTGCGGTTGCCGACGCGCCAATCCGGCGGCAAGGCCAACCTGCACCAGGGCGCCATTGGCGTGGGTGTGGACATGGCCACCGGCGTAACGCTGCGCGGCACCTGGCTGAACAACAAGATCAGCAAACACCCCGACACCACCAACGCGGTAGACGGCGTGCAACTGCCCAACTGGGACGGCTTTATGAAGCTGGCGGCCGGTTGCTACGAGTTGTGCGGTCTGGGTTACATCGGCGTGGACATGGTGCTGGATCAGGAGAAGGGGCCACTGATTCTGGAGCTCAATGCCCGGCCGGGGTTGAACATTCAGATCGCCAACGATTGCGGGCTGACGCACCGCGCGCATGCGGTGGAAGCGCGGATTGAGGAGTTGGCGGCGCAGGGTGTGGTGGAGACTGCGGAAGAGCGAGTGAAGTTTGCGCAGAGTCTCTTCGGCAATGTGCTCAAGGCTGAGATCTGATTCAGCCGTTATGCAAAAGCCCGGCGCGCGTCGGGCTTTTTTGTGGCTGGGAAATGACAGTGATAGAGGCAAAAACCTCCGTCGTCCCAGCGCAGGCTGGGACCCAGAATGAGCCGGAAGAACGCCTATCCATCCAACATTCTGGATTCCAGCCTGCGCTGGAATGACGGTGACAGAGGCAAAAACCTCCGTAGTTCCCGCGAAGGCGGTGATTTATTTCACAATCGCCAACTCAAACCCACCCTCATCCGTATGCGCATGCGCCTGCATCCCCGCCTCGTCCACCGCCAAATCCTCTAACGGCCGCTTGAACGGTTTGTTATCCAGCGTCTGCAAATGCTTGTCCTCGTCGGTGGTCAGCAGCAGCACATAGCGCTCCCCTTCCGCCGCCTTCACCGGCACGGTGCCTTCGATAAACGCATAGCGATACCAGGTTTCGCCGTGCAACTGGTACACCGCATCGCTCACCAACCGCGTCGGGCGTTTGGCTTCGTCGAGGAATAGCAAGGATGGATACACCACCTTCTTGTTGGCAAAACTGCGCACCCGCAACCCGTAGGTGCGCCCCGCCGCCGGCAGTTTCATCGCCGCGTAGTAGCTCTTGCCCATGGGGAAGTTGAAGCTCGGCGAGTAGCGGTTGAGTTCTTCGTAGCGCGGCTCTTCGCCGGACAGTTCGGTGAAGTCGCTATCGGCCAGTTGCCCGCAGCATTGCTGCACCAGGTTCTGATACAAGCCTTCGCTGTCGCGCGCGGCGCTGCCGGTCAGCAGCGCCTGCATGGCGGCCGACGGTTGCCCATCCAGCGCCGGCAGCACCGCGCCCTTGTTGCCGAACTCGATCTGCCGGCCTTCGGTGTAGCGCACCGAGCTGGGCGCCTCGCCTTTTACCGCACTGTCCTGCCCCGGCACTGGCGAGTTGCGCATACGGCCTTGTTCATCGGTCCAGGTGTAATACGCCACGCCGTTTTCCGGACGGGCATAGTTGCGGCCTTCGAGTACATCCGAGTCGATGTAGTCGCTGGAGTGTTCGCCGTTGGCCAGCAGGTTATCGGCCTTGGCACCGGCCATCTGCGCGCCGGCGTAGAAGCTGTTCTGCAGGTTGCCGCTGGCATCCACCCAGGTGAAATAGCGGCGTTTGCTTTCGCCGTTGTTTTTCTCGCTGGGCCAGGTCGGCGTCGCGTTCTGGTTCATCCGCTCCTGGTCGCTTTGCACAATGCGCTTGGCGGCGTCGCGCTGTTGCTGGCTGTAGTGGCTGTCCACAAACGTGTTGTGCACCCGCCCCTGGTCATCGACCCAGGTCAGGTATTTGCCGGGGGCCGCCTCGGCACCCGCTCCGAGCACCAGCAATGTCAGCAGAAATAAGCGCTGCATATCCATGCCTCAGAAGGTGGTGGTATAGGTCAGGGCCATGATGTAGGCCTTTACCGTGGTTTTGATATCGAGGTCGGCGTACGGGTTGTACACCAGGTTATCGATGCCCGTGCAGTTCACGTTGCAACTGGTGCCAGCCGGAATGCTTTGCTTGGACACGAAGTAGTTGAAGCCGAAATCCACCGTGGTGTCTTTGTCCCAGCGGTAGCCGAAGCCCAGGCCGTAGAGGTTGGCATCGCCGATTGGCACCAGCACGTCGGCCTTGTCTTTGGGGATGGCCGAGGGACGGTATTCGTAACCGGCGCGCAGGGCCAGGCGGTCGGTCACGTCGTATTGCGCGCCGACGGCAAAGCTCCAGGTGTCCTGGTAGCCACGGTCGAGAATGATCGAGTGGTCGGTGGCATTGCCGCCGCCGAAAATCTTGGCGATGCGCAACAAATCCAGCTCGCGGTCGAACTCGATTTCAAACTTGTTCCAGTCGCTGTAATCGCTCCACTTGGCGTCGAAGTTGAACTGCCATTTGTCGAACGGCCGCAGCTTGATGCCGGTGTTGAAGTTGTCTGGCAGCACGATGTTCAACGACGCGTTGCCGCTCTCCTCACTGACGTTGCCGTACGGGAACAGCGGGCTGAGTACCTGGCCGAATACCGAGCTTTGCAGACCGGACCAAAAGCCTTGCCACTCCTTGGTGTAGTCCATGCGGTACTTACCCTGCAGGTGCATACGCGCCTCGCTCTGGTAAGTGGCGCCCCAGGCGAACCAATCGGTGGGCTCCCACAAAATGCCCAAGTTGTAGGTGGGCGACAGGCTTTGTTGCAGGTCCAGGTCCATATTGGCCAGGGTGTCGTAGGGGCCGATCTTGGCGCCGCACACGTTGATCAGCGGGCTGAGAATATCGCCGATGCCGTCCTGGCAAACCGCCTCGTTCAACATCCGCACCACGCCGGTCAGCATGCCGGGGTTACGGAAGTCCTGATTGAGCGCCATGGCCTGATGGGAAAAGCCGACCGACAAACCCAGCGCCAACGTGTCGTTGGCCTGGTAGCCGACCGAGGGCGAAAAGTAGGTGATGCGTTGCAGCGCCACTTCACGGCCTTGATAGCGGCCGGCGTCGTCGTCGGAGTCGCGCGAATAACCCAGCGCCATCGGCGCGTAGATATTGGTGGCAAAGGTGAATTTGGAACCCGGCGGGTTGATCGACACACCGGCCAGCGGCGCCATCAATACCGGCAGCTCGGTCATGCCGCCCATGCCGGGCAGGTACACCACCGGTGTCAGGGTGCGGCTGCTGCTGTCTTTGACCGGGTCATCGTCGTAGCCCATGGCGTTATCGCCATAGTTGGGGCCGGACTTGAACTTGGCGCGAATATCCATCACCCCGCTCAGCAGCTTGATGGTCGTTTGCCGGCCTTTGAGTTTGGTGAGCGCCGCCGGGTTGTAGTGCACGGCGTCGATACCAGTGGAATCGGCGGTCACGGCATTGCCCATCGCCATGGCTTTGGGGTTGCCGATGGTCAAATCGTTGGCGAGTTGGGCCTGCGCGGTTCCGGCATAAACCCCGGCAGCAAGCCAGCAGATCCCTGAAATCGCCCATACCTGCGGCGATAGTCGTGTCGTCATGACGGTCTTCGCTCTTAGGTTATTGGGCCTTCAGGCCTTGAATATCCAATGGCATCGACACCCCCAACAAAACGTCGGGAGAGTCTTCCGTCATGCCGAACCCGGCATTGATGTTGACGATGTAATTGGGCGAGGTGCGCAGCCCCAGGGAGAAGTTCATCAGCGCACTGGTCTGCTCGTTGCCCTCCAGCGTGGTGTCCGAGAAGGTGTAGGTCGGTTTGAAGGTTTGCGACATCTGGTACGAGGTGGACAGCGACACGTCATACGACAGCGCATACGCAAAGCCCATGCTCATCGACATGCTCGAGCCCGGGTCGACTTTTTCCAGGTGGCGGCCGCCGCGTTCCTGGTCGACGTTGGCCGGCACGTTGTAGGTGTACCCCACCGAACCGAACAGCACGACCGGGTCGATCACATACGACACGTTCACCCCGCCGCCGATGCTGTAAAAGCCGTTGCCGGTGGACAGGTCGTGTTCCGGATTGATTTCGTAAGGGCTGGTGCCGGTCGGCAAACCGAGGGTGCCGTACAAGGTGGTGACTGGCTTGCCGCGGTGCGAGGCCCACGGCTGCCAACGCAGGCTGGCCGACAGATCGCCCAGGCTGTACACGTTGAGGTCACGCTCGGTGTCGTACTTGGCCACCAGCGGAATGCGCATGCTGAAGGTCAGGTTGTCCCACACGCCGTAGTCGAAGGTGAACGAGTTGGTGAAGGTGTGTTGCGCTTCGCTCTCGCCAATCACGCTGTAGACGTTGTTGCCGGTGCGGTACGTGGTGATCTGGGTGTCGCGCAGCAGCGAATAGTCGAAGCCGTAGGTCAGTGTGCGTTCGCCTTGCTTGAGCAAGGTGTAGCTTTTTTCGGCGGCCTGGAACACTTCGGCCAACGCCTTGGAGCTGTCGGCATCGTCGTCTTTTTTGCTCAAGGCTTCGCGGGCATCGTCTACCGAGGGCTCCTCGCTCCAGGCAGGCACGCTCACCGCGAGCGTCAGCATGGCCACGCAGGCCAATCCCTTAATCCCCATGACGCCAATCCCCAGTTATTTTCTTGTTATGCCGGGCAGGTCTTGCCGTACGTGTTGGTGTTTTCTGTGTGCTTACTTGCGGCGGATGTACTTGATATCGCCGCCCGAACCCAGCTCGTCGGCCTGGTTCGTGGTGAATTTGGTGATCTGTGGAAACTCGCGAAACGCCAGCAGGCTTACGGTGCGGTCGTCCACCAGACGCAGGTCTTTCTCGGTCAGGGCCATGGCGTTCTTCGGTTCCTGGCCGCTGGGGTAAATCACGAACAACACGTTCTGGTCCCAGATTTCTTCAAAGCGCGCGCGGGTAAAACTGATGTTGCCCAGCGCCGGATCGGCGACGAAAACGTGCTCGTTGTACACATCACGCACCACCACAAAGTGCTTGAAACCGGCGTACTCGATGGGCACCAAGGCGGGGTGCTCCAGTTCATCGAGGTCGGAAAACGCAGCCCGAAAACCACCGCTCTTGTAGCCAAGCGCGGCCACGAAACGCTTCATATCCAGCAGGGAAAACCCCCGCCGCTCGACAATCTTGTCGGCCTCGCCATAGCGCAACAGCCCCTCCATCACCTGACGCTCCTGCAGGTCGCGCCCCAGGAAATAGTCGAGCATGGAAGTCAGCGCCGCCGAACCACAGCTGTAGTCGTAGGCCTGACGGATCACGTTGCGAAATTGCAGTTGGCTCATCGGCTCCAACGTCACCGACTCACGCATCGGCATGCCGGGCGTCAGTTGCTGGGTGAGGTTGACGGTGCCTTGGGCGGGCGGTTTGGTGTCCACCGCTTCGGTGAATCCGAATACGCCGAGCAGGCTGCCGATAAGGATTTCGATCATGGTTGGCCCTGATGTAGCGACTCTTATTAGGTAGGTAGTGCGTAACGCTGGCTGAGAAAAAGCCTTACCGGCACGAACCGATAAGGCTTCGGGTTAGCAAGGGGTGTTGCTAACTCAGTGTCCCCATACCTTGACGGTGGTGCCCGCCATGTTGATATCGGAGATCGCCAGCGAACCGATGCTGGCAGCACCAGTGGTCGCGCCGTTGGCGTAGGTGCCGCCAACGTAGATGCCGCCAACCGACACGGTACCGGTCATGTTGGGCAGGCTGATGGCCAGTTGCTGAGTATCGGTACCGCCGATGGAGGTGGTAACCACGTCGATTTTCAGAGGGGCCGCATCAGAGATGGTGAAGCCGGTGAAACCTACGTTGGTAATGTTCAAGCTACCGCCGCCGGTGTCGTTGTCGGAGTACTTCACGTTACCGACGCTACCGCCGAAGTTACCGGAGATGCTGATCCCGTCTTGGCCGGTTACGCTCGACAGCGCGGAATCATCCATTGCGCGCAGGTCAGCTTGGGCCATGAACGGTGCAGCGAGTACAGCTGCAGCAAGAGCGAGTTGTTTGAAGCTTTTCATTGTTTTTATCTCCAAGATCACAGGTGGGTATCCCGGGTGTTGCCAGCCACTCCTGTTACTGGCAACTGGATCGACTTGCGCCGATCCCCATGCCTGTCGCGCCCTTCCTGGTGACGACAGACCTGGATTCGTGAAGCGTGATGCTCCGCGCCCTGTGATAAAGCTACTGACCAACGAAGCGGCTGCCAGCCCATCCAAGGGATGGAGCAAACGGCACTTTGTATCCGCAGTAGCACATTGCCCCACACGCCCTGACTCAAGCTTCGCTCAAGAGCCCCATGCTCTTGCCTTTGAGCACCGCTTGAGTGCGGCTGCGCACGCCCAACTTATTGAACAGGTTATGCAGATGCCACTTGATAGTGGCCTCCGACAAATGCACCGCCTGGGCAATGTCGCGGTTGGAAAGGCCGGCCGCCACGAAGCGCAGAATTTCCCGCTCGCGGTGACTAACATCCTGATTTTCATTGAAACTTTCCGGGTCGACGCTCAGGCGCCGGCACTGCTCGCGCAGCACTTCGGCCAGCCCCTGCCAGGGCGCCGCACGTTTTGGCTCGGCGGCGCGCCAGGCGTCGTAGAGCGGCAGCAGCCACAAGGCGTCGTCCAGGAACAGGCGCCGGTAGCCGCTGTTCCATGCGTCTTCGAGGGTGGGCTGCAGCAAAGCGAAGGCTTTTTCGCTGTTACCTTTGCGCCAGTACGCCACAGAAAGTAACAGCGACAGCCGCAGACGCCGGTCCCGTTGGTGCTCAGCGGTCTGTTTGGCCAGGCAGCTTTCCAGAGCGGTTTGCGCTTTGTCGGCGCGCCGCTCGCACAGGGCCAACCGGCCCTCGGACAAAGCCAGCGCGGTTTCCGCATCCAGGTAACGCCCGGCCGGCAATACCGCCAGGTGCTGCTGCATTTGCAGGCAGATGCGTTCGGCCTCATTGGGCCGTTGCAGCCACAGCAAAAACTGCACTTTGCAGCTCATACCCAGGGCAAACACCCGCTCGTACCCGGCGCCATGCAACTCACCCAGCCATTCATCCAGCTGAGCCAACCCCTGTTCGGTTTCGCCGGCAAAGAACCGCGCGCGGGCCATCACCAATTTGCCGCGGCTGATCAGTTCGGTGGGCGTGGCCACATCGCGCCAGGTGGTGGCCAGCGGTAGTTCGGCGAGGATGGCGGCGTGGCGGTCCTGCTCGTACAGCAGGTCGGCATAGGCCAGAGCCAGCGGCCCGCCCACCCGGCTACGCCGGCCAAACACCCGCTCCACCCGCGTGCGCGCAGCTTCAGCCAACTCACGGCCGCGCTCCAGCTCGCCGCTTTCCTTGCAGATCAGCGACTCGATCAGGCTGGTCATGGCGTGCAGGTATTCACTTTCGGTCTGGCGCAGGTTGTCGCGGGCCATGGCGATGGATTTCGCCGCCTCGCCAAACTCGCCGAGCAACGCGTACGCCGCCGCCTGCACGCAGGACAGACTGACGCGAAACACCGGCTGGTTATCCGGCGCCATGCCCAGCCAGTGTTTGGCCACTTTCAGGCAGGCTTCGAGTTTGTCCTGGTAGAGCAGCACCAACGCCTTGAGCACCTGGGCGGCGGCCAGCAATTCCACCAGCGCAAAATGCAGGGTTTGCCCGCGCCCTTGCAGCAGGCGGGTGCTGACTTCCTCAATAAGCGCCTCGGCGTCGGCAAACTTCTGCTCGAACGCCAACTGCCACGCATAGAAAATCTGGAACACCGGGTGCTCGCGAATCACATCGGTGGGTACGCTTTTCAGGATGGCCAGGATGCCGTACACGCGGTTGCTGGCGATCAGCTTGGCGCCCTGGCGCTCCAGCAGTTCGGCGGCAAACGTGTAGTCGCGGGCGCGCAGCGCGTACTTGATGGAGCGGTCGGGCATGTCATGGCTTTCACACCAGCGTGCGGCCGAATGCAGCAAGGTGGTGGGGTCGCCATGCTTGGCCAGACGGCCCTGAAGGAATTCGGCAAACAGGTGGTGATAGCGGCACCACTCGCCCTGCTCGTCCAGAGGAATGATAAAGAGCTGTTCGGTCTGCAACCGCGCCAGCATCTCCAGGCCGTCACTACGCCCGGTCAGGGCGTTGCACAGCTCGGCGTTGAATTCGTCGAGCACCGAGGTCTGGTCGAGAAACAGCTGCAAGCTGTCCGGCAGGCTGGCGACCACATCTTCGGCCAGGTAGTCGGCGATATTGCGTTCGGTGCCAGACAGCCCGGCAAGAAACGCCGCGCGGTCCGGGTGACGCGCCAAAGCCAGGGCGCCAGGTGCAGTGCGGTAATCCAGCCTTCGGTGCGGTTTTGCAGCACGGTCAGTTCGTCGCGGCTGAGCACCAGCTGTTTCACTTCGCGGAAGTAAGCCGCCGTCTCGTCAAAACTCAGGCGCAGGTCTTCGGCTTTCAGCCACAGCGTCCAGGGTTTCAGCGACGGCTCTTCCACCAGTAATTGCGCTTGGTAGCGGGTACTGGCCAAGAGGTGCACGGTGGTCGGCAGGTGTTCGATCAAATACCGCACCGCCGGGCCCATGGCCGCGTGGCGAATGCGATGGAAGTCGTCGAGCATGATGTACACGTCGCCTTCCAGGCGTTTGAGGTCGGACAGAAACGCGTCGATCAGCGCCTCCTGCGGCCAGCTCACGTCGCCCTGCAGCAGGCCGGCAGTGTTGCTGCCAAAGCCCGCGCCACGGCATTGATGGCAGCCACCAGGTACTGCAGCAGACGCTGCGGCTCGCTGTCGGCTTCATCGCACGACAGCCAGGCCACTCGGGCATTGGTCGACAACAACCGCTGGCGGTATTGCGCCAGCACGGTGCTTTTGCCGAAGCCGGCCGGCGCGCTGAGAATAACCAGCCGCTGCGAGCGGGAGGCATACAGCCGCTCGATCAGCGCCTGGCGCAGCAGTTGCGGACGCCCGCCTGCATCGGCGGGAAACAGTTTGGTGCGCAGCAGGGGCAA
Organism: Pseudomonas sp. CC11G; assembly: GCF_056174845.1. Lineage (NCBI taxonomy): Bacteria > Pseudomonadati > Pseudomonadota > Gammaproteobacteria > Pseudomonadales > Pseudomonadaceae > Pseudomonas > Pseudomonas sp. CC11G. The sequence goes on along the minus strand of NZ_JBWBZC010000022.1, from coordinate 46,744 downwards.
GGTCGGCAGGTGCGCTAACGAGCTGGTGATCGGCGTGGTCATTGCAGTAACCCCAACTCGCGGGCGCGGCGGATGGCTTGGTCCGGTTGCGCACTTTGAGCTTCTCGTAAATGTTATGCAGGTGCCATTTCACCGTGCCCAACGCCAGGGCCAGCTGCTGGCCGATTTCTTCGTTGGACATGCCCTTGGCGGCCAACAGCACCACGTCGCGCTCGCGGTCGGTGAGGCCTTCTTCCAGCACCTCCAGCGACTTGCGCGCATCCTGCCCCGGCCATACGGCCAGCAACCCACGGATAAACTCTGCAACGCCGGCTGGCGCTCGGCCGCTTCAAGGTTTTGCAGCAGCAAACGAATGCCCTCGCCTTCCTCGATAAACAGGCTGCGCACGCCTTCGCGCTCGGCGCTGATCAGGCACTGCACCAGCAGCGACTGCGCCCGTTCCTGATAGCCCAGACGCTGATAGCTGAGCGCCGAGAGCAGGTCCAGGCGCAAGCGTTGCAGGCCGTGCCAACCGGTTTGCAGCTGGCCGCGCAGTTGGGTGATCTCGTGCAGCGCTTCACTGAAATGGGCGCGGGCCTGCTGCAGACGGATGCGGGTCAGGCCTTGCACCCACAGCACCGGGTTAAAACTCATGCCTTTGTAATGGCTGGCCAGCTTGGGCCAGTCGACACTCTGGAACCGCGCTTCGGCGCGCTTGATCCGGTCGGTGGCCGGCTCTTGCAGAATCAGGGCAATTTCATCGCCGGCCGCCTGGGCGTAGAAGCGCCAGGAGTGATTGCGCGCCGCCAGGTTCTGCATCAGCACCAGGGTGGCCAGGGCGTCTTTGGGTTTTTCTTGAATACGCTGGGTGCGCGCCAGGCTGAGCATGCCCTGGGCGTAAAGGTCGATGGGGTTGATGACATCCACGGTGGCCATCGCCCAACCCAGGTTTTCTTCCAGCGCGGCAAAGCGCCCTTGCTGGTAGGCAATCAAGGATTCGGTAATGGTCGGCAGCGCCAGCGCCCGGGACTTTTCGCCGAACCAGGGAATCAGCCGCGCGCGCAGTTGATCGAACAACAGCTGCGCCTGCTTCACCTGGCCTTGTTCCAGGCACAGGAGAATTTCCACGTTGGCCAGTTGCATATCCAGGTAGCGGCCTTCGAGGAAATGTTTGCGCTGCTGCGCCAACGCCAGCAGACGCCGGGCCTGCTCGGGTTGAGCAAGCATCACCAGGGCCAGAGCGCCGATGATCAACATCGCCACTTCGAGGAACGCGGTGTGTTGGCCCAGCTGCGCTTCCACTTTGCGGGCCAGGGCCACGCAGGCGTCGAGGTCGTCTTTCTGCAAGGCCAGCACGGCCTTGATGGCCAGAATCGCCAGCACCTTGTCGCTCAGCGGCCCTTCGGACTTGTTCTTGCCCCAGCGCGCCAGCAGCTCGTCGAGCATGCCGTTGGCTTCAGGCAGCGACAGCTCGGCGGCGCGGCTCCACACATCGGCCAGCACCAGCACCGGAAAACGCTCGGCAATGTCGTCGGGCACGCGCTGGCGCCAGCGATAAATCAGGTTGAGCTGGCCGCGGTTGATCAGTTCCAGGCCGCAGCCGTCCACCAGCGCGGCGAGCATCTGCGGATCGTCGGCCAGGCACGCGTGTTCGATGGCCAGGTTCTGCATATGGTGGTTGGTAAACCACAGGCTGGCGTTGAAGTGCAGTTGGCTGAGGCGGTCGGGGTCGCGCTCTTTCAGGCGCGAGCGGAGGAAGTCGGCAAACAGATTATGGAAGCGGTACCACTGGCGCTCGCGGTCCAGCGGCAGCAGAAACAGCTGCATGGCTTCGAGTTTTTCCAGCAGTTGCTGGCCGTCCTGGCGGCCGGTAAGGGCGTTGGCCAGGTCGCCGCTCAATTGCGTGGCCACACCCAGGGCCAGCAGCGCTTCCTGCATGTCGGCCGACAACTGCTCGAATACGCTGCGCAGCAGGTAGTCGCCGACGGCCACCTGGTCGCCGCCCATCTCGGCCATCTGTTCCGAAGCTTGCGGCTGATGGCGCAACCACAGGCTCGCCAGGTGCACGCCCACTACCCAGCCTTCGGTGTGGCCATGCAGGGCGTTGAGGGCCACTTCGTCCAGGTGCAGGCCGCCGCGGTCGAGGTATTCGCGGGTTTCGTCCTTGCTCATGCGCAGCTCAGGCGCGCCGATTTCCAGCAGCACTTCCTTGGCGCGCCAGGTGGCGAGATTGAGGGTCGGCGTGGACCGGCTGCCGATGGCCAGCACAAAGCCGGCCGGGGCCAGTTTGACGAGGCGGTTGAGGCTGGCGAGCAATTCGGCGTCTTGCACCAGGTGCAGGTCATCGAGCACCAGCAGCAGCGGCTGTTCGCGCTGGGCGAGGTCAGCCAGCAGGCTTTCCATCAAAGCCGCAGCGGGCACGCGCATGGTGTTTTGCAGGTAGCCGAGGGCGTCATCGCCAAGACCGGGAATGGCGGCGCGCAGGGCTTCGATAAGTTGTTGGAAAAACCGCGACGGGTCGTCGTCTTCCGGGCTCAGGGAAAACCACGCTACGGCGTTACCGGCAGCGGCATAAGCCTGGGCCATGGCAGCCAAGGCGGTGGATTTGCCAAAGCCGGCGGGCGCCGACAGCACAATCAGCCGGGCATGTGGGTTGGCAGCCAGAGCGGCTTGCACATGTGGACGCGGCATATAGTCGGCAGGTACTTGCGGAGGCCGCAACTTGGAGCGCAACAGGCTGCCGGCGGCTGGATCTCGCACTTCATCCATGACCTGGATCCCTTGAAAATTATTATTCTGATAAGAAATTTCGTACCCTTGGGATCTGTTCATACTAATCAGCTCGCTATCTCCGAGTAAACCCACTCACTCGCTCTAGGATGAATGCTGGCGGGGCTCTACAATCGGCGCCCGCGCCCGCCCGACCCTGCCCATGCCTACTTGTTTGCTCCACCCGTTGCCGTACCGCGAAGACCCTGCCGAGTACTTTTCGAGTATCCGAAAGGCGCCGGGCGCGGTGCTGCTCGACGGCGGTCGGCCTATGTCCCAGCGTGCACGCTATGACCTTATGAGCGCCTGGCCATTGGCAGCGCTGGCGCCGGCTGCTGACGAATCGGCCAACGACTTTGTGCAGCGCCTGCGCGCGGCCTTGGCCCAGCTGGGCCCGGCCGAGGTTCCGGACGATTGCGAACTGCCGTTTGCCGGTGGGTTGATGGGTTACCTGAGCTACGATTTCGGCCGTCGCCTGGAACGCTTGCCGATTCAGGCCGTGAATGACCTGCACTTGCCGGATGCGCAGTTGGGTTTATATGCCTGGGCGCTGATCAGCGATCACCAGTTGGGCACCAGCCAGCTGCTGTTTCACCCGGCGTTGCCCGATGCCGAACGCCAGCGTTTGATCACCCTGTTTGAAACCAGCGTGCCCGATAGCGCGGCGCCCTTCAGCCTGCTACAAGACTTTGCCGCCGACTTCAGCGAAGCCCAGTACCGCCAGGCGTTCGAGCGCATTCAGGGGTATATCCAGGCCGGCGATTGCTACCAGGTGAACTTCGCCCAACGCTTCCGTGCGCCGTGCCAGGGCGACCCGTGGACCGCCTATAAAGCCCTGCGCCACGCCTGCCCGACGCCGTTTGCCGGCTATCAAACCTTGGGCGACGGTGAGGCCGTGCTCAGTCTGTCGCCGGAGCGCTTTGTGCGCGTGCATCAGGGCCAGGTGGAAACCCGCCCGATCAAAGGCACCCGCCCACGCGGGAAGACGTCGGTGGAAGACCGCTCGCTGGCCAACGAACTGCTGACCAGCGAAAAAGACCGCGCCGAAAACCTGATGATCGTCGACCTGCTGCGCAACGACCTCGGCCGCAGCTGCGCCACCGGCTCGGTGCGGGTGCCGGAATTGTTCGTGCTGGAGAGCTACCCCAACGTACACCACCTGGTCAGCAGCGTGACCGGCACCTTGGCCCCCGGCAAAGACGCTCTGGACGTATTGGCCAACAGTTTTCCCGGCGGCTCGATTACCGGCGCGCCAAAGATTCGCGCCATGCAAATTATCGACGAGCTCGAACCCACCCAACGGGCGCTTTACTGCGGCTCGCTGCTGTATGTGGACGTTCGCGGGGAAATGGACAGCTCGATCGCCATTCGCAGCCTGCTGATCAAGGACGGTCAGGTCAGTTGCTGGGGCGGCGGCGGGATTGTGGCGGATTCGGAATGGCGGTCGGAGTACAACGAGTCGATCACCAAGGTGCGGGTGTTATTGCAGACGCTGGAAGGGCTGTGATCCAACTCAAAACGGTGTGGGAGAGGCTTCAGCCTCGATGCTTTTGATTTAAAAGCATCGAGGCTGAAGCCTCTCCCACAGGAGCCCTTACAGGCTCAACTCGCGATTGGAGGCCTTGATGAATTCCTGTTTGAGGTCTTCATAGGTGTGCACCGCCGGGAACTGCGGGAATTCGCGAATCACGTTTTCCGGGGCATGGAACAGAATGCCGGCGTGGGCTTCGCTGAGCATGGTGGTGTCGTTGTACGAGTCGCCAGCGGCGATCACGCGGTAGTACAGGCTCTTGAACGCCAGCACCGACTGACGCTTGGGGTCTTTCTGGCGCAGCTGGTAGCTCACCACGCGGTCGGTTTCGTCGGTGATCAGCTTGTGGCACAGCAGGGTCGGGAAACCCAGTTGGCGCATCAGCGGCTGGGAGAACTCGTAGAAGGTGTCCGAGAGAATCACCACCTGGAAACGCTCGCGAAGCCAGTCCACGAACTCAACGGCGCCTTCCAGCGGCTTGAGGGTGGCGATCACTTCCTGAATGTCGGCCAGCTTCAGGCCGTGCTCGTCAAGAATGCGCAGGCGCTGCTTCATCAGCACGTCGTAGTCCGGAATATCCCGGGTGGTGGCTTTGAGCGCTTCGATACCGGTTTTTTCCGCGAAGGCGATCCAGATTTCCGGGACCAACACACCTTCCAGGTCGAGACAGGCGATTTCCACAGGGCACTCCTAAACGGGATTCAGAAAGAAGGCGGCACTCTAGCGACTTGCCTGCGCCCACGCAACGCGCCGCCGGGCTCCGTTAATCGGCGCTGGTTCATTGGCGCTGATAGTGCCTATCACCACGGCGCGCTGCCGGCTCCCGGCGGTTTTTGCTACCATCGCCCTCCCCGCCCATCTGAACCTGGAGCCTTGCAATGGACCTCGATCTGGACACCCTGAACGCCGAATTCGCCAACCAGCCGGAAAAGCTGGTGGAGTGGGCGCTCGGCCTGGGCAAGACCGCCATTTGCACCACCAACTTCCGCCCGTTTGAAGCCGTGATTCTGCATATGGTCAGCCAGGTGAAGCCGGACATCCCGATCATCTGGATGGACAACGGCTACAACACCGAAGCCACCTACAAATTCGCCGATGAAGTGACGCGCGCGCTGAACCTCAACCTGATCACCTACCTGCCCAAACGCAGCCGCGCCCACCGCGAAGCGCTAGAAGGCCCGGTGCCAGGCCTGGACGATCCGCGTCATGAAGCCTTTACCGAAGAAGTGAAACTCGAACCCTTCACCCGCGCCCTGCGTGAAACGGCACCGGGCGTATGGTTCACCGCGCTGCGTGCGACCGATACCGCCGTGCGCGCCACGATGGACCCGATCAGCATCAACCCGGATGGTTTGATCAAGGTCGCGCCGCTGCTGCATTGGTCGTCGAAGGATCTGTATCAGTACCTGACCAAGCATGGGTTGCCGAATAACTTCGACTACTTCGACCCCACCAAGGGCGAAGACAACCGCGAGTGTGGCCTACACATCAGCCACTGATCAGAAGATCAACTGCTTCGCGACCAAGGTCGCTCCTACACAGGCAACGCACCCCGTAGGAGCGACCTTGGTCGCGAAGCTTTTTAGATGCCCTGATTCGGAATCTGATCGAGCAAATCGGTCGACCCCACATCCACCCCCGCCTGAAACAACAAGGTCGTGGCCTGCCCGCGGTGGTGGGTTTGGTGATTGAAGAAATGCGCGGTCAGCGCGCCGAAAGGCTTCTGCTGGGTGCCCTGGGAATTCTGATAGCGCAGCAAGTGCGCCATATCCGGCTCTGTAACCTGCGCCGCCCAGGCGCTGATAATCCCGTCCAGGCGCAAGCGCCGTTCCAGCAACTTATCCAGCTCGGTACACAGCAAATCCCGCAGGCTGCCCGGCTTGTCGATCTGCGCCATCTCGCGCAACGCGGGAAAATCCGCCGGGTGTTCGCTAAAGCGTTTCAGCCAGACAATATCCCCCGCCACCACATGATTGAGCGTGCCGAACAGCGAGGTGAAAAAAGCCTGCCGGTCGGCCATCAGCTCGGTGTTCGGCAAGCTCGCCGCGGCGGCATAGAGTTTGTGGTTCATGGCGGCGTTGTAAGCGGCCATCAAGAACAGGTGTTCACAGCTGGACATCGGCAAACCTCGTTACGAGCAAATCCGCCGATCAGTTTGCCAGCAGGGCCAGCGCAATGCAGCTGCTGCAAAGGGCTAAGGCATGGTAGTGCCGATCAGCCAGGTCGGTGGTGCTTGCTCACAACGTCCGTGGCTGCCGGGTAAACACCCGCACAATGCCGCGTCCCAGCTCGCGCAGCAGTCGCCCGCCAAAGCTGAAGTCGAGCACGCCGGTTTCATTTACATAGCGATCCCAATGCTCGATCAGCGCGCGCAAACGCTCGGGCTCGGCTTCGGCGAGGTCGTGAATTTCGCCGGGGTCGCGGTCCAGGTTGTAAAGCTGCCAGCGGCCTGGACCATCCGGTTTGGGGATATACAGCGCCTTCCATTGCCCCTGGCGCATGGCGCGGGCGCGGAACAGTTCCCAGCCGGTGGTTTCGTCTTGGGTATGCGGCTGTACCTCGGTGCCTTGCAAGTAAGCGAGCAATGAACGGCCACGAATCGGCAGCACATCACGGCCCTGGTAGCGCGTGCCGGGGTGATTGGCGCCGGCCAGTTCCAGCAGCGTCGGCACAATGTCCATCACCGTGGAGAATTCGTGACTGATCGCGCCCTGGCGTTGCAACCCCGGCCAGGTAATAAAGGCCGGCACGCGAATGCCGCCCTGGCTGGTGAACAGTTTGAATTGACGCGACGGCGCGGTGGCCGCCTGCGCCCAACGCGGGCCGTACCACACGTAGGAGTTGGCGCGGCCGACGTTTTCCAGGCTGTTGTCGTAATGCTTGCCGATAAAGCGCTGGGCGCGTTTGCCGACGATGGGCAAGGCTTCCAGTGCCGCCCCTTCGGCGCCGTTGTCGGAGAGGAAAATAACCACGGTGTTATCCAGTTCGCCGCTGGCGCGCAGGTGCTCCACTACCCGGCCCACGTTCCAGTCCAGGCGATCCACCATGGCGGCGTACACCTCCATGGCGCGCGCCGATTGTTGCCGGCCTTCTTCGTCCAACTCGTGCCAGTTCGGCGTATTGGCCACCACCGGGTGGGCTTCGACATCTGCGCCAATCAGGCCCAATTCTTTAAGCCGCACCAGGCGCTGTTCACGCAATACATCCGGACCGCCGTCATAGCGGCCTTTGTATTTGGCGATCAATTCATCCGGGGCCTGCAGCGGAAAGTGCGGGGCGGAAAATGGCAGGTAGGCGAAAAACGGGCGGTCGCCATCGGCCGGGCGCTCGCCCAGGTAATCGAGCAGGCGCGTGGTAAAGGCGTCGGAGGAATAGAAGTCTTTCGGCAGCTCGGCCAGCGGTTCAAGGCCATCGCGGTAGGTGCCCTCCACCGCATGCAGCAAGCGCGGCATTTTGTGCGGCGGCACATCCGGCGCCCAGCCGTAATGGTTGTGTGCGGCGCCTTCAAGAATAAACGCACGCTCAAACCCACGGGCGGCTGCGGAGGTTTCCGGGGTGCGGCCCAGGTGCCATTTGCCCGAGATGAGCGTGTGGTAGCCGGCGTCACGCAAGAGCTCGGCGATGCTCACCACACGTTGGTTCAGGTGGCCTTCGTAACCGGGGTTGCGGCGGATGGTTTCGTCGCTGAATTCAGCCATGGCGCCGATGCCGGCCAGATGGTGGTCGGTGCCGGTAAGCAACATGGCGCGGGTCGGCGAGCAGGCCGAGGCAGCGTGAAAGTCGGTGAGGCGCAAACCGGCGGTCGCCAGCGCATCAAGGTTGGGTGTCTCGATCTCGCCACCGAAGGCGCCAAGGTCGGAGAAGCCCAGGTCGTCGGCAACAATCAGCAGGAAATTCGGACGTTTACTCATATTAAATTCAAGACCAATGCGTTTTAGCGATAAGAGCGGCTATAAAGAGAGCGCGCCCGATGGCTGGCCAGTTCCTTTCCTGAATATTTTCGATGCCTTTTTGGCATTTGCGGGGAAGCGCTTCGCGATCGCGGTTTTTTTTGCGCGGCCCCTTTCTAACGCGACGTTTAACGGGCGATTACCCGGTTCTCAAGGAGAGATATCACGCCGAGATTGCGTCCAGAGCCGGCTTTTTCTTTGACAGAAACAGGAATACTTGGTGGGTATAGTGTTGATAAATTTAAAACGGTAGTTATTATACCCACCAGCAAGGAAGCAAAAATGGGCAGCGCGAACAGTCGCAAGCTGATAGCAACGATCATGGCAGACGGGTGGTATTTGGTAAGGGTTACGGGAAGCCACCATCACTACAAACACCCCTTCAAAAAGGGAATCGTGACCGTCCCGCACCCGAAAAAAGATCTGCAGATCAAAACCGTAAACAGCATTTTGAAGCAGGCCCAGCTCACCTCGAGCGGCGTGTTTTTAGCGTAGAAGGAAACCAGACCATGCTTTATCCAATTGCGATCCTTCCCGGCGACGACGATTACGCGTGGGGAGTCGAGGTACCAGACATTCCAGGGTGTTTCTCTGCGGGCGATGATCTGGACGACGCGATGGCCATGGCGCGCGAAGCCATTGAAGGCCATCTGCAAGTGCTGGCCGAAGACGGTGGCGCGATTCCTATCGCCAGCAAAGTAACCGTCCATGCTGCCAACCCCGACTTCGCAGGTTGTACCTGGGCGTTGGTGGATATCGACGTCACCCAATATATGGGCCGCGCGGAGAAGCTGAACATCACCCTGCCGGGAAACCTGCTCAAGCGCATCGACGACTATGTGAAAAACCATCCGGACCAAAAAAGCCGATCCGGCTTCCTGGCCAGCGCAGCGCTCAGGGTTTACAGGGTGCTTAAACAACAAGGGCGCCAATCGGCGCCCTTGTTTTTTTAACCGCTGCACACTAACTAAGACGATTGCGGAACTAACGCGGCCCCGGCAGTTTCGCCCTCAACGTGCTCCTGCGGCTTGCTCTTTTCAGCACGCTCCTTTGCCAACCGCAGCCATTCGTTTTCACTCGAAAACCCGTACGAAAACTCGACCAGGCCCACACAGACACGCCCTGTCGGCAGGTCGTCCGCTTCGTCGACACGCTCATTAAAGAACGCTTCCACACGGTCGGTCAGCGAGCGTGCACCGCCTGCTCCGGATTGCAGCAAAGAACCAGAAACTCCCCGGCCTGCGGCGTGCACACTACGTCGTTGCTACGAATTTCGCCTTTGATCAATTGCCCCAGACGGGCACTCAGGGCATCCATCACCAGCGCGCCATGCTGGCTACGAAGCGCCTGGAATTCATCGATGCGGATGACGGCCACGGTAGCGTGGCTTGAACCGCAGCGGCAGCGCAGAAACACCTGCGCCAGGCGGTACAGCCAGCGATCGACAGATACAAACATGCGCTCATCAAAGCCCGTCACGATGGCCAGGGCTTTTCGCTGCCGCAGCAATTGCACGGCCAGCTCGTAGCTCGACCAACCCACCGTAAAGGGATACAGCACCAGCATGGGCAGGCACGCCCAGATGACCTGGGGCGCCGTATTCAGGTTGATCTGAAAACCCATTATCGCGCCGGTAAGCACTGCGCCCAGCGCATTGGCAACCAGGCCCTGCACCAGAAGCCGCAGCCCCTTGGTGGTCACGCTGTTCATCGCCGCCATCGACAACATCAGTACCGTCGGCAGCACGCTGAACTGCATGACGACGATCCAACCGCCGGCAAATAAACAATCGAGCTGAAGATTTCGCACTTCCGCCCGGTATGGTTCTGGCGAGCGCAGCACGAGTTGAAACGCGAGGTGCGGCCATATAAAGGCATTCAGGATCATCAGCGCCCAGAGCCAGCCGCCAGCCGGATAGACCGTTGTCGCGACAAACACCAGGCTCAGCGCGCAACCCACTATCCGTGAGTGGTAGACCCGTTTAGCGAAGCTGACGCCCGCTGCCCTACTACGATCAATAGCCATAAACCTCTGCGGATCGACGCTGAACGTGCAATGAACATATCGCCCGGGTGGGGCAGAAAAACGGCGTGATTTGGAAGCGCGTGCCGTATTGAAAACGCGCTCGGTAAACCGTGAAGCGCGTCAAAAATATCAAGCCGACCGCATCCTAATGTAGGAGGTTATAAGGAGTAAACGCCCCCGTTCTCGACAAAAGCCTCGTGTTAGGCGCCTGCGTGTCATGAGGTAGCGCGTGGCAAGCGAGGTACCGGGCGGCTGCTGAGATCGCCGCCCGGCCGTTTCAACGATTAACGTATTGGCGTTAAAACCGCCAACCCACCTTATCCAACGCCGCCGCCAACGCCGCGATATCCGCCTCACTACGCCCGGCAAACGCCGGCATATACGCCAACGGATCCGGCAGGCTCGACGCCTGACCAATAAACCCCTCTGTCGCCGCATGCAGGCAGTAGGCACTGTAGGCCGGGTTGTAGCCGCCCTCCTGCACAACCAGCAACCGCCCCTCGCAGAGTTCGTCAGCCAGTACACGGGCGCGCTGCGCCAGGTGGTTGAAGCCTTTCATGGTCAGCAGCTGCCGGCCGTTAGGGTCGAACTGCGAGGCGTCCAGGCCATTGGCGATGATCAGCAACTGCGGGGCGAATGCCCGAATGGCCGGCTCCACAAACCGCTCGAACGCCATCGCATACGTCAGATCATCAGCACCGAAGGGCAGCGGAATATTCAGGTTGCTGCCCTCGCCCGCCCCTTCGCCGCGCTCGTCCACGCCGCCGGTTTGCGGGTGGCTGGGGCCCCAGGCGCCGTGGTCCATGTGCAGCGAAATGGTCAGCACGCTTGGGTCGGCGTAGAAGCCGGCCTGGGTGCCGTTACCGTGGTGCACGTCCCAGTCGACGATGGCCACCCGTTCAAGCCCGGCGGCGCGGGCAGCCTGAGCCGCCACGCCGACGTTGTTGAAAAAGCAGTATCCATCGGCCATCGCCGGCGCCGCGTGGTGGCCTGGTGGGCGCACCAGGGCCATCGCCGGGCGGCGTGTTTCCAGGGTTTGCTCCAGGGCAGCCAGGCTGGTGCCGGCGGCGGCCAGCAAGCCAGACAAACTGCCCGCGTTCATCAGCGTGGTACTGCTGAAACGCCGGCCACTGCCGTCGGCACTTTCGATACTGCGCAAGTAAGCCGCCGTATGAAACCGCAGCAACTCGGCCTCGGTCGCATGCCGCCCGGCGTGCCAGGCCAGCTGTTCCGCCACCGGGCCGTTACGCAGCACCGCGCGCATATTCATCAGGCGCGGGCTGCTTTCCGGGTGCTGGGTCTGGTGGTCCAGCAGGTCGCTGGGCGGCGCTTCAAACACGCCAAACCCGGTGTCGTGGCGCAGCACGTCGTCGTGCCAGAACACATCCATTGCTTTGCTCATGCCGCGTTCCTCAGTCGATCACGTGCAGCTCAGGTGGAATCTCGGACATGCTTTGCGAGCCGTCTTTGCCGCACAGCACGGTGTCGCCCAATTTCAGGCCAAAGCCTTCCTTGTACAACGACAGATTCGGCTCGATGGAGAACGACATATTCGGCTGGAACACATGGTCGTCGGCTTCATCGACCATCATCGCTTCCAACCAGGTAGGCGGATACGCCAGGCCCAGGCTGTAACCGATGCGGTGCACGCGGGTACGCGACAGGTCGATGCGGTCGAGAATTTCATTGCACACGCGGTTGGCCTCGCCCACCGGGGTGCCCGGTTTAGCGATATCGACAGCGGCGTTAAAGGCTTCGGTCAGCAGGGTCGACACTTCGCGCACCCGCGCGGTCGGCTTACCGATGACAGCGGTGCGCATCAAAATCGCGTGGTAGCGGTTGCACACGCCGGCGTGTTCCAGAATCACCACATCGCCGGGGCTGATGGTCAGGCGGTGTGGCATGGCGTGGGTCATGGTGCTGCGCCGGCCGGTGGCGCACATCGGGCTGATGGCGGCGTACTCGCTGCCGGCGTCACCCAGGGCCTTGGCGACGATGCCGGAGATTTGCACTTCAGACATGCCCGGACGCAGCGCTTCAAACGCGGCGCGCATGCCCTGATCCGCCATACGCGCAGCGGTGCGCTGGTATTCGATTTCTTCGGCGGTCTTGATCAACCGCTCTTCGGCGACCACCACCGAGGCATCTTCAAATTGCGCGTGGGGCATATGGCGCAGCAGCGTGGTGTATTGCAGCGCGCTAAAGGTCGAGGCCTGCATTTCCAGGCCGATACGGCCCTGGCTCAAGCCCAGGCCTTCGAGCGAGTCGGCGACGATACGCAGCGGGTCCTGCTTGGCGATATCGTAAAAAATCCCCTCTTCCAGGCACGACAGCTCATAGGTGCACGGCTCTTCACTGGTGCGCGTCAGAAAAATCGGGTTGGCCAGTTTTGGCGAAATGATCAGCGCCTGGTACCAGAGAAAACCCAGACTATCGAAACCGGTGAGGTAGTTGATGTTGTCCGGGTAGTTGATCACCAGGGCATCCAGACCACGCTCGGTCATCCGGCGTTTTACCGCCTCAATGCGTTGACGGTACGTGCGCAGTGGGAAAGCAGTCATCATGAGGAATCCCTCCTTAGGGAAAAGGTGCTCGGGTTGTTCTTGGAGTTGGGTGATACGAAGTTGGGTGTTACGTAAAAGCGGGGCCGGCTAGCGGCCCGGTGAGGACGTGTGGTCGTGGCGGTACAAGCGCACCAGCAACACCACCAGGGTGAGAAACACCATTAGCGTGGACATGGCCGCAATGGCCGGGTCGAGGTTGTAGCGCAGGCCATCCCAGATACGCTTGGGCAGCGTGATCACGTGCAGACCGCTGGTGAACAGCGTCACCACCACCTCTTCCCACGACATGATAAAGGCCATGAAAAAGCTCCCGGCCAAACCGCCACGCACGTTGGGCATCAGCACCTGCACGATGGTCATGCCCAGGCCGGCGCCGAGGGAGCGCGAGGCTTTGTACAGGCTGGTATCGAGCCGGCTGTACGCCACCAGCATGGCGATCAGCGAATACGGAAGCGCCATCATCAAGTGCCCAAAGCCCACGCCAATCAACGAGTCGAGTTGCTGCACCCGAGCGCCGAGGTAATAGATGGACATCGCCGACACCACCTGCGGCACGATCATCGGCAGCAGCACCAGCGCGGTCAGCAGCACGCGGTAACGCGGCTCCAGCCAGATGCCGGTGGCGAACAGAAACGACAGCACGGTGCTCAGCAGCCCGACCACAATGGCCAGGCCCAGGCTTTGCAGAATCGAGCTGAGCCAGGCGGTGTCGAGCAGCGTCAGGTAGTGGCGCAGCGACCAGGCGCCGTCGGGGAACGACAGGTAACGCTGGTCACCGAACGACAACGGCACAATCACCAGAATCGGCAGCAGCAGAAACAGCGCCGCCAGCAACATCGCCGCAATCGACACCCACTTGGCGATATTCAGCCGAGGCGTGTAGCCAGTCGGTGCAGCCACCACGGCGGCCGGGTTACTCAACGCGGTACTCATGCCTGCCTCCCGGTAAACCGTCCAAAGCCCACCAACTTGCCGAATACCACAGCGCACACCGCGACCATGGCCATCAACACGATGCTCAGGGCAGCGCCCAGGCCCCAGTTGGAGAGTTGGAACATCTGGATATAGATACTTTCAGCCAGCATCGCCGCCTTGCCGCCGCCGAGCAGTGCCGGGGTGACAAAGCAACCGAGGCTGAACACAAACACCGTGGCCGAAGCGGCTGCCACGCCGGGCATGGTCAGCGGCAGAAACACATCGCGCAGACTCTGCCAGCGGCCGGCACCCAGGCTGCTGCTGGCCCTGAGCAAACTGTCGTCCACCTGACGCATGGAAGACAGCAACGGCAGCACCGCGTACGGCACCATAAAGTGCACCATGCCGATCAACGCCCCGAGTTCGTTGCGCACCAGCGCCAAGGGTTCGTCCACCAACCCAAGCCCCATCAGCCCCTGATTCACCAGCCCATCGTTACGCAGCAATACCAGCCAGGCGAAGGCGCGAATCAGCATCGACAGCCAGAACGGCAGCAGCACGAACAGCTCAATCAACAAGCGCCCGCGCGCCGAGGCAAAGCGCCAACGGAAGGCGATCAGGTAGGCAATCGCCACGCTGATCACGGTGGTCAGCAGGCAGATGCGCAAGGTGCGCCAGATCACCGCCTGAATCGCCGCACTGTCGAGGATGGTGGCGTAGTTCTGCAGGCCCACCTTGGGCAGGCTGAGGCTCCAGCCCAGCACGCCCAGGGTCGGCAGCAGGTAGCCCACCACGATCAGCAATGGCAGCGGCAGAATCAGCAGCGCATAAATGCGCAGCGTGCCCTGCCCGCCTCTTCCTTTGGCCAACGTCATATCAACCACCAATCAACGCCAGGTAACGGTCGAGGGTTTCGCTGTAATGGTCGGCGTACCACAGGTTGTTCATCGACACCTGCTTGCCGAGGTTTTCCGGCGAAGTCGGGTTGATGCGCTGCAGCTCCGGCGACAGCAGGCTGTTCACCTTGGAATCGACCGGGCCCATGTTGTAAACCTCCATCAGCTTGGCCTGCACTTCGGGGCGCAGGGCGTAGGCGATGAACTTCATGGCATTGGCGGCGCCGGCCGGGTTGTTCTTCGGCACGAACCACACGGATGGGGCAACGATGGCGTTGTCGAAGGTCCAGTCGATGGCGCCGCCGGTGTCTTGCTTCACCAGCTCGGCGCGGGTGTGCCACATCTGACCCATGCTCACTTCACCGTCACGCAACAATTGCTGCGACTCGGCGCCGGTGGACCAGTGGGTAACCACGTGGGGCATCAGTTCTTCGATCTTGCGCAAGGCGCGGTCAACATCCAGCGGGTAGAGCTTGTCGGCCGGCACGCCATCGGCGAGCAGCGCGCACTCGAGGTTGGCGCTCATCCATTTGTACAGCGTGCGTTTGCCCGGGTACTTCTTCACGTCCCAGAAATCCGCCCAGCTCTTGGGTGGGTTCTTGCCGAATTTCTTCGCGTCAAACCCGATCACGTAGCTGTAGGTGTAGTTGGCCAGACCAAAGTCGTGGATGTCGCCGTAACCGATCAGCGACTTGTCGACCACGCTGTAATCAATCGGCGTCAGCACGCCTTCCTTGCCCAGGCGATACGAGGAATACATTTCGCCGTCGCACACATCCCAACGCACGGCACCACTGTTCACCTGGGTTTTCACCGCGCCTTCGGTGGGGCCGCTGCCGTCCACCATCAGCTTCAAACCGCTGGCCGCGTTAAAGCCGCCGAAGCTCTTTTCAAAGGCCGGTACGGCATCGCCGCCCCAGTTGGCCACGACAAGACTGCCGCCATCGGCAAAGGCATGGCGCAGCGGGCCCATGCCGGCTGCGGCGGCCATCACCATCAGCAATTGGTTGAAGCTGCGGCGGCTGAGCGTGCCGGCTTCTACGCGCTCTTGCGCGATTTCTACGGCGTCATCGATAAAGCGCTGTTTGTCTTTCATCCCAGGTTCCCTTCAAAGGTGGCGGCAGGTGATCGAGCGGTTTTGTTATTAGGTGGAAAGCAGATGGCCATGCTGGCGGCTCCAGGTGCACCAATACGGCTGCCCTCGCTCCAGGCCGTTCAACAACGGGTGGCTGACCGGAATGCGCAGGGCAATCTGTTGGGCATCGGGCGTGCGCAAGTCCACGTTCACGTGGGTGCCGAGGTAGGTCAGGTGTTCCACCTGCGCCACCACGCCATTGCCGTTGCCGACTTGGGCCAGCGGCTGCAGGTCGACATGTTCGGGGCGAATCGCCAGCCAGCTTTCGCTGCTCACGGCGGGCAGTGGCTGTTGCACGCCTTGGGTTACCCACAGCGGGCGGCTTTGATAACTGCACACCAAGGCATCGTCGCGGCGGCTGATATCGCGCACGCTGAGCAGGTTGGTGTCGCCGAGAAAGTTGGCCACAAACCGGCTGGCCGGGCGCTCGTACACTTCCTGCGGCGTACCCAGTTGTTCCAGACGACCGTGGTTGAATACCGCCACGCGGTCGGACAGCGCCAGGGCTTCTTCCTGGTCGTGGGTGACGAACACGAAGGTAGTGCCGAATTCTTTGTGCATACGCGCCAGCTCCACCTGCATTTCCTGGCGCAGACGGCGGTCGAGGGCGGACAGCGGTTCATCGAGCAGCAGCAACGGCGGCTCGAAAATCAGCGCACGGGCCAGGGCCACGCGTTGCTGCTGGCCGCCGGAAAGCTGCTTGATATTGCGGTCGCCTTTGCCGGCCAAACCCACGCGCTCCAGCATGCGGCCGACGCGCTCGCTGATCTCGGCGGCCGGCACTTTGCGCACCTTGAGCGGGTAGGCAATGTTCTGCGCCACGCTCATATGGGGAACAGCGCGTAGCCCTGAAACACCACGCCGAAATTGCGCTGGTCGGCGGGCAAGCCGGTGATGTCCTGGCCGTTGCACAGAATGCGGCCTTCGCTCGGCTGTTCGAAGCCGGCGAGCATCATCAGGGTGGTGCTTTTGCCTGAGCCGGACGGGCCCAGCAGGGTGAGAAATTCGCCGCGCTTGATATGCAGCGTCAGGTCGCTCAAGGCACGGGTTTCGCCATAGCTTTTGCCCAACTGCAGCAGGTCGACGAAGTGTTCTGCGGATACCGACATGGGACTGACCTCGTAATCAAAGCGCGCTTGGCGTCTTGTTGTGACCCTATCGTCACGGCAAATTAAATTGACATCAACTGATTTGTTTTCTAGGTTTCGTGTGAATTCAATTCACATAAAAGCCGCCAAAAATGCACCTGAAAGCCACACGCCGCCTGCCCTCGCTGATCGCTCTGCGCGCTTTTGAGGCACTCGTAAGGCAAGGCAGCACGGGGGCTGCGGCCCTGGAGCTGCACGTTACCCACAGCGCGATCAGCCATCAGATCAAGAAGCTCGAAGAAGAGTTGGAAGTGGCGTTGGTGGAGCGCCAAGGCCGCGGCGTGCACCTGACCCCCGCCGGGCGCAAGCTCAGCCAGTTGGTGAACGGCGCGTTCGAGCAACTGCGCGATATTCAAACCGCCCTGCCCACCGCCACCCCGGCCGGTAATTTGCGCATCGCCTGCGCGCCGGCGCTGCTCGCGCGTATCTCCGGCATGCTCGATCGGTTTCTGCGTGACTACCCGGATGTGGCGTTGCATCTGCTCTCCATCGAACATGCCAACCAGGGTGTGGACATGGTGATTTCCTTTGGCGACAGCGAAGTGGAAGGCCAGCGCATTGCCGCGCTGGGCGACATCCTCTACTTCCCGGTGTGCAGCCCGCGTTTGCTCAACGGCAACGAACCGCTGCGCAAACCCCGCGACCTGGCGCGCCAGGTGCTGCTGCACGAAGACGACGGCTACGACTGGAGCCGCTATTTTCTGGCGGCCGGTATTCCCAGCCTGCAAGGCCGGCAGAACATCTATCTGCCCAACGCCTCGCTGACCATTGGCGCCGCCATTGCCGGGGCGGGCATCACCATTAGCGACCATATTCTGGCCGGCGAGCAGTTGGCCCAGGGCACGTTGATTCGCTTGTTCGATATCGAATTTCCGGCGCCGCACCCGTACTTCATCATCATGCCGCCGCGCGGGGCGAATGAGCTGGCCAAGGCGTTTGCGGATTGGTTGGTAAGGGAATTGGAGTTGATTGAAAGAGTCGGCTGACGGGGTTGGTACAAAAGAAAATGTACGCCGCAACATTCTGGATCCCCGCCTGCGCGGGGATGACGGAGGCTTAACTCCCGTTCACCGTCATTCCCGCGCAGGCGGGAATCCAGACTCGAAAGCCATGCACGTTGTCCGCCCGAACGGCGCTCAACTCTAGCCACGCAAAATCATGAATACCTTGCGCACCTTGGTGAGGTTCTCCCAAGTGCCCTTAAACCCCGCCGCCACCACAAACGTATCCCCGGCATTGAACTCGCGGCTCACGCCCTCGCTATCGGTCAACCGCACCTGCCCTTCGAGCAAATGGCACAGCTCGTCGTAGTCGCACTCGCAGCGTTCCAGGTGCGGCGGCGCTTCCCAGATACCGGCGGTGGCTTTCTTGCTCGGCTCCACAAAATGCCGCCAGCTGCGGGCGGTATAGGGTGTGTCCACGGCCTGCGGGTCGTTGGTTTCAAACTCCACGGGCGCCAGTTGCGGGTTGGCAAAATCAATCACGTGTTGTGGGGTCATGGTCGGTTCCGTTTCAGGTAAAAGTTGTGCGTAAAGTCAGGAGTCAAAGCCGATGCCCAGGGCGTCGAAGCCTTTGAGCAGCAAGCTGCGTTGGCCGGTCTGGTCTTCCTCGGCCAGCGCGCGCTGGGCCAGGCTGATGCCGACATAGCGCAGCGGTTCAGGCGGAAAAGGAAACGGCGCGGTGCCGGTCATCGCCAGCTGCGTGCGCTCGTTGGTGCGGCCTTCGAGCAGGTCCAGCACCGTCAGCGCGGCAAAGCGGGTGGCCGAGACGCCCTGCCCGGTAAAGCCCTGGGCATAAGCCACCTGGCCATTGGAGGCGGTGCCGCAGAACAGCGTGGTGCGCGCCGAGGTGTCGATAATGCCGCCCCAGGCATGGCTGAACGGCACGCCGGCCAGCGCTGGAAAGGTGCTCTGGAATTGTTCGGCCAGGCGCAGAAAACTTTCCGGGCGCTGCGTGAGCGCTTCATCGCGGCGGCTGCCGTAGTGGTAGATGGCGTCGTAGCCGCCCCACAAAATGCGGTTGTCGGCAGTTTTGCGCAGGTAGTGAAACTGGTTGCCGCTGTCGGCAATGCCGTAGCGTTCGCGCCAGCCAATGGCGGCCAGTTGGTCGTCGCTGAGTGGCTCGGTGACCAGCGCGTAGTCGTAGATAGGGATAACCGCCGCCTTGAGTTTGCCCAGCAGCGGCGGCGCGATATTGGTCGCCAATGCCACCTTGCCGGCGCGCACCGTGCCGAGGCCGGTTTCCAAGAGCTGCTGATTGCCATCGCTACGCAGGCCGCTGACCGGCGAATGCTCGAACAGCTGCACGCCCTGCTCCAGGCACACGCGGCGCAATTCGCCGACCATTTTTGCCGGGTTCAGCAGCGCGTAATTGGGCTCGAAAATACCGGCCACGTAAGCGGGCGAATCGAGTTTTTCCTTGAGCGCGGCGCCCTCCAAAAACTCGCACTCCACGCCAAACCGCGCGTAGTTGCGCTGCATGGCGTGCAAGCCCTCAACCTGCCAGGGCTGGCTGGCGACGTTGAGTTTGCCGGCGCGTTCGAACTCCACCTGCAGGCCGAATTCCTGCAAATCTTCGGCAAACGCTTCGAGGTTTTCCCGGCCGATGCGGATCAGTTGTTCTGCTTCCTTGGGCCAGCGTTTCAGGGCATTGGATACACCGTGGGAAATACTCGGCGCGCAAAAACCACCGTTGCGCCCGCTGGCTTCCAGGCCGCACTCGCCGGCTTCCAGCAACACGATGCTGGCGTGCGGCCAACGTTTGCGGGCCAACAGCGCCGTCCACAGGCCCAGAAAACCGCCGCCGACAATCGCCAGGTCAGCGCTGATATCGGCCGTGAGCCGTGGCGCGGTTTCTGCGCGGGGGTGGGAGTCTTGCCAATACGGATACGGACAGGCCGCAGACAGCAGCAGGTTGGCGGACATGCACAGGTGCTCCAGAACAAAACGATGTGCCAGTTCTAAAGGAAAGCCACCGCCGTTAGCGAGGGCGCCCACCTCGCAGCGGGCACGCGCGGAAAAGTTGCGCTTCTGGAATACTCCCGAACCTGATGCCAATCCTGTGAGCTGGAGCTTGTTGTGAAAGTCCCTGATTTGCCCACCGCTGCCGTCTTCCACCCGGACCCCGCCGGCGCCGCCACCCACGCGGTCATCCTGGCCTACCACCAGGCCTGGAAAAACCGCGACCTGGACGCCCTCATGGCGCTCTACGACCCAGCCATCGACTACCACGACAAACTGCAAAACCGCCGCATCGCCTACACCCAGTTGCGCGACTACCTGGCCGCCAGCATGCCGTTGGGCGCGGAAGAATTGCAGACCTACACCGAGCGCCTGCTGATCGACGGCGACACCGCCGTGCTGCAATACCAGGTGACCCTCAACGGCAGCGACGGGCTGGTGTCGCTGAGCGCCATCGAGGCGTTGTCGGTGCGCGACGGGCTGATTTTCAAGGTCAACGAATACGCCGTGCTGGTCAGCAATGCCACGGTAAAACCGGCAACCCGGGAAGGCAGCGACACCATCAGCCGCCTGGGCTTGTCGGCCCGTCAGGTGGGCGCGTTGGCCAAGGACCTGCACGAGTATTTTCAGCAGAGCAAACCCTACCTCAACCCCGCCCTCGACCTGCCGCAAGTGGCCGCCGCGACCGGCTACACGCGTAATCAGATTTCTTTTTTTCTCAACCAGGTGCGCGGGCAAACGTTCTACGCGTTTCTCAATGACCTGCGCTTGAGCGAGGTGCTGGAACGCTTGCATGCCAGCGAAGCGCCGAGCCGTATCGATGAGCTGGCGCAGGCGGCGGGGTTCAACTCGCTGTCCACGTTCTATCGCTGCTTCAAGCAACACACCGGGGTTACGCCCAAGCAATACGTGTTGCAGCGGACCCGTTGAGAAAAGCCCCTCTTCATCCGCTTGAACGAGAACGCTAGGCTCCGAAGCTTTGCAAGTACGGAGAAGCGGCAATGCGTGAACACCTGTTTATCGATGGCCAGTGGTTGCCGGCCGCCAGCGGCGAGCGGTTTGCCGTGTACAACCCCGCCACCGAAGCTGTGCTGCACCATGTCGCCGCCGGCGATGCGCGGGATATCGACAAGGCCGTCGCCGCCGCCCGCCGTGCGTTCGACGAAGGCCCGTGGCCAACCCTGAGTGGCGCTGAACGGGCAGGCTACCTGCGCGCCATGGCCGATGCCCTGGAAGCCCGCCAGGACGAACTGATTCGCCTGGAAGTGCTCGACAACGGCAAGCCCCTCACCGAAGCGCAGTGGGACGTGGCCGATGCCATCGGCTGCTTCCGCTTCTACGCCGATATGGCCGAAACCCTCAACACCGACGGTACGCCGCTGGAACTGCCAGACGAGCGTTTTACCTGCCATACCGTGCGCGAACCCATTGGCGTCGCCGGGCTGGTCACGCCCTGGAACTACCCATTGCTGATGGCCGCATGGAAAGTCGCCCCGGCCCTGGCTGCCGGTTGCACTGCCGTTTTGAAGCCTTCCGAAATCACCCCGCTTAGCGCACTGGAATTGGCCGCTGCCGCCGAAACCGCAGGCTTGCCCAAGGGCGTATTGAACGTCGTCACCGGCCTCGGCCCGGATTGCGGCGCGCCGCTGAGCGCACACCCAGGCGTGGACAAACTGGCCTTCACCGGCAGCGTGCCCACCGGCCGGCGCATCATGCAGGCCGCCGCGCAGGACCTGAAAAACATTAGCCTGGAGCTGGGCGGCAAATCGGCCTTTATCGCCTTCGACGACAGCGATTTAGACGCCGCCGTGGAATGGGTACTGATGGGCATCTTCTTTAACCAGGGCCAGGTGTGTTCGGCGACCTCGCGCCTGTTGGTGCAGGAAGGGTTGTACCCGCGGCTCATCGAGCGGCTGGTGGCCGAGGCGCAGAAGATTCGCATCGGCGACGGCCTGGCTGAAGGCACGTTGCTGGGGCCGTTAGTCAGCGAGGGCCAGTACCACAAAGTGCTGGAGGCCATCGCCCAGGCACAACGCGACGGCGCCACGTTGCTCTGCGGCGGCAAACGTCCGGCGCACCTGGATAAAGGCTGGTTTGTTGAGCCGACGATTTTTACCGATGTACCGGCTGACAGCGCGCTGTGGTGTGAAGAGATTTTTGGCCCGGTGTTGGCAGTGCGTACGTTTACCGATGAAGCCGATGCCATCGCCCAGGCCAATAACAGTCAGTACGGGTTGGCGGCGGCGGTGATGTCGCAAGACACCGCGCGGTGCCAACGTGTGGCCCGTGCGTTACGGGTGGGGATTGTGTGGATCAACTGCTCGCAACCGACTTTTGTGCAAGCGCCTTGGGGTGGGTACAAGCAGAGCGGGATTGGGCGGGAGCTGGGGAATGGGGTTTAGCAACTATTTGGAGACGAAGCAAATTACGGAGTACGCCACTGCTGAGAAATGGGGTTGGTATCTGCGCGATTGATAAGGACACTGCTGAACGACCCCATCCGCCGCCTCCTGGATTCCCGCCTACGCGGGAATGACGGATGTTTTTTTAAGTACACCGTCGTCCCCGCGCAGGCGGGGACCCAGAATCCATCGCCTTACGGCGTACCCCGCGCCAACCGCAATTCCTCCACCAACGTTTCAATCAGCTTCGCCGTCGGCAACTCACGCGCCAGCGGCGCGCCCTGCCCCGCCCATTGCACGGCGAAGTCGGTATTGCCCTTGGCACTCGCCGCCGCCACCAACGCTTTCGCCGCGTCATAGGCAATCGGGTAATCCGGCAGATTGCCTGCCCCCAACGCATCCAGCTCATCAAACAACCGATTCACCATCCCCCGCGCCGGCCGCCCGGAAATCGCCGCGCTCACCCGAGTGTTGTGTGCACGCGCACCTTGTAGCGCCGCACGGTAGTGCGCATTGGCCGCCGACTCCGGCGTGAGAATAAACGCCGTACCCATCTGCACCGCGCTGGCACCCAACTGCAGCGCCGCCGCAATGCCGGCGCCATTCATGATGCCGCCCGCCGCAATCACCGGCAGCGTGCTGGCGTTCGCCACCAACGACGTCAGGGCGAAGGTGCCGAGCAGGCGATCTTGCGTCGTATCAAACACCCCCCGATGCCCACCGGCTTCCACGCCTTGCGCCACCAGCGCATCTACCCCGGCCTCCTGCGCCAACTGCGCTTCCTCAACCGAAGTCACGCACGCCAACGTCACAATCCCCGCCGCTTTAAGTGCCGTGATCCACGCCTTGGGCGGCAAGCCAAAATGGAAACTGGCCACCGCCGGGCGCTCTGTCAGCAGCACGTTCAAGGTGTCTTCACCGGCCAGAAAGCTGCGGTAGCTTTCATTCAATCGGGCCGGCGGCTGTGCATCGAACTCGGCAAACAGCGGCTGCAGTTCAGCCAACCAGGCCGCTTCGCGCGTCGCATCGGCAATCGCCGGGCGATGGCAGAACAGGTTCACGTTAAAAGGCGCCGAGGTCAGCGCACGGGTGGCGCGAATCATCGCTTCGGCCTGCGCCGCGCTGCTGGCGCCAAGACCAATAGAGCCCAGCGCACCAGCATTGGAGACCGCCGCCGCCAGCTCCGGCGTAGACACACCCACCATGGGCGCCTGAATGATCGGGTGCTGAATCTTCAACAAGTTGAGAATGGACATGGGCGGCAGACTCCGGCTTTCATAAATCTTATTTACAGAATAGTATTTACTTTATGTTCTCTAAACGAGATTTGTAAAGTGGATCATCAATCCCTGGAAATCTTCTGCACTGTCGCCGCCGAACTGAGTATTACCCGTGCCGCCAAGCAGCTGGGGCGTGTGCAGTCGAATGTGACCACGCGTATTCAGCAGCTTGAAGAGCAACTGGGTGTGGCGCTGTTTGTGCGTGAAGGCAAACGCCTGAGTCTTTCGGCCGAAGGTGAGCGGTTTCTCGACTACGCCAACCGGCTGCTGGCCCTGGCCGAAGAAGCCCGGCAGATGCTGCGCCCGCAAGCGCCGCAGGGCGTATTGCGCCTGGGCAGTATGGAAAGCACCGCCGCCAGCCGCCTGCCTACGCCCTTGGCGCAGTTCCATAACCGTTATCCCGACGTGCAGCTGCGCATTACCACCGGCCCTTCACGGCCGTTGCTGGATGCCGTGTGCAATGGCGTGCTGGACTGCGCGCTGGTCGCCCTTACCAAAGACATTGAAGACCTTGATGCCATCGGCCTTGAAGGAGCACCGGTGTTTCGCGAGGAACTGCTGTTGCTGCTGCCCGCCTCCCATCTGCCGATTAGCAATGCGCGTGATGTGGCGGTCCGTTCACTCGCCGCGTTTCGCCCCGGCTGTAGCTACCGGTCCATCGCCGAAGATTGGCTGGCCAACTCTGCCCTGACGATTCAGGAAGTGGGCTCCTACCACGCCATGCTCGCCTGCGTGGCGGCCGGCAGCTGCGTGAGCCTGATGCCGCGCAGCGTGCTGGAATTGCTGCGTGACCCGCCCGCCATTCACACCCACCCGGTGCTGCAGATCGACACTTGGCTGGTCTGGCGCCGCGGCTTCAACACGCCCACTTTTGCTGCACTGCGAGACGCGTTGTGACCCGCCATCAACCGTTGATCGCAGCCCTCGCCGCTGCTCTGGTGATGGCTGTCGCTATGGGCTTTGGCCGCTTTGCCTTTACTGGCATCTACCCGGTGATGGTCGGCGACGGGTTGCTGACCGTGCATGCCGGCAGCATTGCCGCTTCAGTGAACTACGGCGGCTACCTGCTCGGCGCGCTACTCGCCGTGGGCATTGCCAACCGTCATGCCTACTGCCTGTGCCTCGCCATGCTGGCGGCCACGGCCTTTAGCCTGGCTGCGCTGGCGCTGGCCGAAAGCACCTGGCTGATCGTGGTGATCCGTGGTTTGGCCGGCGTGTTCAGCGCCTTGGCGATGGTCGGCGCCTCGGTGTGGTTGCTGCAAAACAAGGGCTACAGCCAGGGCGCGCCGGTGCTGTATGCCGGGGTGGGCGTCGGGGTGTTGGTGTCGGCGGAAATACTCGCGGCCGGGCAGTTTTTTGGTCTGCATAGCCACGGGTTATGGCTCTTGCTGGCCGTAAGCGCGACGGCGTTGGCAGTCCTGGCCGTGGCCGGGATGAGCCATCGAGCCAGCGATGAAAACGCCAAACCGACTCAGACCGCACCAACCGGCACGCTCACCTTGGGCATCGGCAAACTTATCGGTATTTATGGCTTGGCCGGCTTCGGCTATATCGTCACCGCCACGTTTTTGCCCCTGCTGGTCAGCAAGGCCGTGGCCGACTTGCCGCCCATTCACGTATGGGCATTGTTCGGCTTGGGCGCCGTGCCGTCGTGTTTTTTATGGCAGCGCGCGGTGGTCCGCTGGGGCACCCGCACCGCGCTGTTTGCCAACCTGGCCGTGCAAGCCGTGGGCGTGGTGCTGCCGGTATTCAGCGCCTCGCCACTCGCCTATCTGGCCAGCGCCATCATTGTCGGCGGCACCTTTATGGGCACGGCAACCATCGCCTTGTCCGCTGCCAGCCGCCTGGCCGGCAGCGTCCGTTTTAACGTGGTCGCCGCCATGACTGCCGCCTACGGCGTCGGCCAGATCGCCGGGCCGCTGGTGGCCAACTACCTCTACGCAGCCAACCAGTCGTTTTCCCCGCCGCTCGCAGTAGCCGGCGTGGTACTGGCCGCCGCCGCGCTGTTGTGTATCCGCCTGGGTTAGATGCGGAAGCTGCGCACCAGCTGACTCAACTGCGCCGCCTGCTGCTCCAGCTCTTTGCACGCTTGCAGGGTAGTGCGCAGGTTTTCCACGCCGTCCTGGTTCAGCGTGTTGATCTCGGTGATATCCATATTGATGGTTTCGACCACGGCGGTTTGCTCCTCGGTGGCGGTGGCCACCGACTGGTTCATGCCGTCGATTTCATCAATGCGGCTGGTCACGCTGCCCAGGCGCTCGCCGGCCAGGTTGGACACCTGCACGGTTTTATCGCTCTGAGTCTGGCTCTCGGCCATGGTGGTCACTGCGCTGCGGGCGCCGGTCTGCAGTTCGTCGATCATCTTCTGCACCTGCTGCGCCGACTCCTGCGTGCGGTGCGCCAGGTTGCGCACTTCATCGGCCACCACGGCAAATCCACGCCCGGCTTCACCGGCACGCGCTGCTTCGATGGCGGCGTTCAAGGCCAGCAAGTTGGTCTGCTGCGAAATGCCGGTGATCACTTCGAGAATCTGACCGATGTTCACGGTCTTGGCGTTCAGCTCCTCGATGGTGCCGCGTGAGTCGCTGATTTTTTGCGACAGCTCGCGCAAGGAGGCAATCGACTGGCCCAGCACCTGCTGGCCTTCAGCCGACAGCGCGCTGGCATCGGCCGAATGCTCGGACGCCACGGCGGCGTTGCGGGCGATTTCGTGGGCGGCGGCGCCCAGTTCATTGATGGCGGCGGCCACGCTGGTGGTGCGCGTGGCCTGCTGGTCGGAGTTGAGCAACGAGGCATTGGAGGCGCTGACCACTCGCGAGGCCACTTCATTTACGTGGTGGGTGGCCGAGGCCACGTCCTTGATGGACTGGTGAATCCGTTCCACAAAGCGGTTGAACGAGGCGGCCATCTGGCCAAACTCGTCGAGGCGCTGCACGTGCAGACGGCGGGTCAGGTCGCCCTCGCCTTCGGCGATGTCCTGCATCGCTTTGCCCATCACAAACAGCGGCTGCATCAGCACGTTAATCAGAATGCCGAGCAAGGTGATGATGGCGACCACGGCAATCACCGTGGCCAGCAAGGCCGTGACGCGAAATTCCTTGAGCATCGAAAACGCAAACGACTGCTCCAGCGCCAGGCCCAGCTGCCAGTTGGCCGAGGCAATGCCCTGCATCGGAGTGAACTGCACCAGCAGGTCTTCACCATTGGCGGTCACATCGCTCAAGCCCGACTTGGCCACCAGACCACTGCCGGGGAAGGCTTCGGCGAGGGTTTTCAGAATCAGGTCTTTGTTGGGGTGGATCAGAATCTTGCCGTCGCTGCTGACGATAAAGGCATGGCCGTGGCCATCGAAATCCAGCGAGTTGATGGTGGCGCTGACGCTGCCCAGATCGATATCCGCGCCCGCAACGCCAATTACCTGACCGCCCTGTTTCACCGGGGTGGCGACGGTAATCACCAGCTTGCCGGACGACGCAGCGATATAGGGTTCGGTGACCACCGTCTGCCCCGCCGCCATCGCCGCCTTGTACCAACCACGGGCACGCGGGTCGTAATCCGCCGCGCGCGAGCCAGCTGGCACCGAGAACATCAGGCCATCGGCGCCGCCAAAATAGCTGAGCTGAAAGGCCGCGCCATATACCGGCAAGCCGACGATCTGCTTCAGCGCATCCGCCCCGGCACCCTGCGCGGCGATCTGCTGCGCCATGGAATCGACCAGCGCCATATTGCCGCGCAGCCAAGTCTGGATATTGGACGTGGTCAACGCGCCCAACTCGGCCATGGAACGCCCGGCATCCACGCGCAGGGTTTGCCGCTGGCGGTAATCGTTGAACAGCACAAACACCGTGAACGCAAACACCACGGTTAAACCTGCCGCCAACAAAATCTTGTGGCGGAACTTCAGATTGAGCGCCATTGCACTGCTCTCCAGAATTTTCGGCAAAGGGACCGACGCACGCAGCTTACGTAATGAGTAAGGCAGAAATCGGTCAGAACGCAGGCGGCTTTTGGCCGCTGCGTTCAGGGGGGCGGTATTTAGCCGGAGAACGGGGCCGGGAAATATCAGTGAAGCGACATTTCTACGCCTGCGGCAACCCAAAACAAAACGCCGTGCCACCCTGCGGCTGGTCCAGCAGGCGGATGGAGCTGCCGTGCAGTTGCAAAATGCTGTGCACGATCCGCAAGCCCAAACCGCCATCGCGCCGCGCGCCGCCCAAGGTGAAGGGCCGTTGAAACAGACCTTCACGCAGTTCCAGGGCGATGCCGGGGCCGGTGTCGGCGACGGTGATCAGCACGTCGAGGCCCTGGGGTTGCAGGTGGATATCCACCCGCCCACCGACCGGCGTGTGTCTTAAGGCGTTATCCAGCAGGTTGGTCAGCACCCGTTCGATAAGACCCAGGTCGGCCCGCACCGGCGGCACGTGGGCGGGGAAATGGGCATGCATAGTCACTTCCCGTGACTGCGCACTGAGTTCGAATTTCTGCAGCACGTCCTGCAGCAGGTCGGTCAGGGCGAAGGGTTCCAGCTCGGGTTTGACGAAGCCGTATTCCAGGCGTGCCAGTTCGAACAACGACTGCGCCAGGGCGCCCACTTTGCGACTCTGGTCCAGCGCGATGCCCAGGTAGCGTTGACGTTCGGCCGGGGTGAGCGTGGCGTCTTTGAGTTGCAGGGTTTCCAGGTAGCCGTGCAACGACGAAAGCGGCGTGCGCAGGTCGTGGGAGATATTGGCGATCAGCTCGCGGCGCTGCTGGTCCTGGCGGGTGAGCTCGCGCCATTGCTCGCCGAGGCGTTCGGCCATTTGCCGGAAGGCGCTGTCGAGTACGGCGATTTCATGGCCTTCATGGACGGTTTCAGCCACCGCGCCGGGCAGCGGCGCGGGCACGCCATTGATGTCGAACTGGCGCACGGTGTCGGTCAGTTGCCGCAGCGGTCGGGTGATCCAGGCGAAGGCTAAAAGACCGGCGACCAGGCACAACAACGCCACCAGCGCCAACGACCACAAGGTGGTGGTCAGTGCCGCGCTGGTGGCGTCCTGCTCGGCCAGTTGGTCGTGGTCTTCACCTAGCAGTACTACGTAGATAAACCCCATATCGCGGCCCTGTACTTTGAGCGGCGCCGCGCTGAATACCTTGCGGCCATCGACGCTGCGCGGGTCGTCGCCCAGCACCGGCAGGCGGTCGCCGGCGAGAAAACGGCGCAGCGGCGCCAGATCGACATGGTCACGGTGCAAGCGGCCCTCGGGGGCGGCGTGGCCGATGATGGCGCCTTGGTCGTCGAGCAGGTACACCTCCACGCTGGGGTTAACCACCATCAGCTGGCTGAACAATTGCCGCGCGGCATCCGGCCGTAAGCCGTTGGCGTCCATTAGATGGCTGTCGCGGGCGATGGTGGCGGCCAGTTGCCGGGACAACCCCTGCACCACTTCCAGCTCGCGCATATGGTTGGCGCGCAGTTGCAGCCAGGCCGAGGCCGCGCACGACACCAGCAGCAACGCGGCAAATACCAGGGACAGGCGCTGCGTCAGGCTCAGCCTCATACCACCGTCTCGGCGGCAAATTTATAGCCGCGGCCCCATACGGTCAGAATGCGCGCCGGTTGCGCCGGGTCGCGCTCGATCTTGGCGCGCAGGCGGTTGATATGGGTGTTCACCGTGTGTTCGTAGCCATCGTGGCTGTAACCCCACACGGCGTTGAGCAGATCCATGCGGGAAAATACCTGGCCGGGCTGGCGGGCGAAAAAATACAGCAGGTCGAATTCGCGCGGGGTCAGGTCCAGGCGTTGGTTATCCAGGGAAGCTTCGCGGGCCAGAGGGTCAATAAACAGGCCGCCGCTGCTCAGGCTGCCGGTGTCCAAACGGGCGTTGCGGGCCAGGGCGTCGACGCGGCGCAGCAGGGCTTTTACCCGCGCGACCAGTTCCAATACCGAGAACGGTTTGGCCAGGTAATCGTCGGCGCCCAGTTCCAGGCCGAGGATGCGGTGCACTTCGCTGGCCCGCGCGCTAATGATGATGATCGGGGTATAGCGGGTCATGGCGCGGGCTTCGCGGCAGAGGGTCAGGCCGTCGACGCCGGGCAGCATCAGGTCAAGAATCAGCGCGTCCCAGCCGCCCTGCTGCAGTTGGCGCAGACCTTCGTTGCCGTCGGCGCAATGCACCACGTGCAACTGCTCGTCGCGCAGGTGCAGGGTTAACAGGTTGGCGATATGGGCGTCGTCCTCAACCAGCAGGACGCGGCGTTGCTGCTCCATCGAAGCGTTTCCTTGTGGGCGCGCGAGGTGGCCATTGTGCGGGGATTGGCCGGGGCCAGGTATAACGATTTGTTTAACTTTACGTGAGGACTTCGCGACCGGCAGTTCTCTAGCCTAGCTTCACACCCGCCCTTGCCGCGTTCCCGCTGGAGACATCCATGGCTACCAGACGACAGTTTCTCTTCCACAGCGCCCTTCTGAGCGGCGCCGCTCTGGCCGCCGGCATGCTGCCGCGCCTGGTGTTCAGCGCCGACGCCAAGGAAACCTTCGAAGTCAGTTACACCGACGCCGAATGGCGTTCACGGCTGACGCCCGCCCAGTACGAGGTGCTGCGTGAAGAAGGCACCGAGCGGCCCTTTACCAGCCCGCTGAACGACGAGCACCGGGTGGGCACCTTTGCCTGTGCCGGCTGCGCGTTGCCGTTGTTTGCCTCGAGCACCAAGTTCGACAGCCACACCGGCTGGCCGAGTTTCTGGCAGCCGCTGGACAACGCCGTGGGCAACACCAGCGACACCAGCTTCGGCATGTTGCGCAGCGAAGTGCATTGCCGCCGTTGTGGCGGGCACCTGGGCCATGTGTTCGACGACGGCCCGGACCCGACAGGCCTGCGCTACTGCATGAATGGCGTGGCCATGACCTTCAAGGCTGACGCCGCTTAACGTTCTCGAGGACACCCCATGTTGCTGCTTGTACTCGCCTACCTCGGTGGCGCGCTGACCATCCTCAGCCCGTGCATTTTGCCGGTGCTGCCTTTTGTGTTTGCCAGCGCCGGGCAACCGTTCCGCCGCAGTGGCTTGCCGCTGCTGGCCGGCATGGCGCTGACCTTTACTCTGGTCGCCTCGCTGGCGGCGGTGGGCGGCGCGTGGGTGGTGGCGGCCAACCAATACGGGCGCTGGCTGGCCTTGTTGCTGGTGGCGGTGTTTGGGTTGGCGTTGCTGTTGCCGCAGATTGCCGACCGCCTGACCCGGCCGCTGGTGGCCGCTGGCAATCGTCTTAGCGAAGCGGCGCAAACCCAGGGCCGTTCGCAACCGGCCACTTCCTTTGTGCTGGGCATCGCCACCGGTTTGCTGTGGGCGCCGTGTGCCGGGCCGATTCTCGGCCTGGTGCTGACCGGCGCCGCGCTGCAAGGCGCCAACACCGGCTCCACGCTGTTGCTGCTGGCCTATGCGGCCGGCGCGGCGACGTCGTTGGCGGTGGCCTTGCTGCTGGGCGGTCGGGTATTCAAAGCCTTGAAGCGCTCCCTCGGCGCTGGCGAATGGGTGCGCCGTGGGTTGGGCGCGGCCATGTTAGTGGGCGTTGCAGCCATCGCGCTGGGCTTTGATACCGGCGTGCTCGCGCAGTTGTCCACCGCCTCCACCGGCACCTTGGAACAGAAACTGGTCGACCAGTTGCGTCCCCCAGAGCCCGCACCGGCGATGATGCAAGGCGGCGGCATGATGATGGCGGCAGCGCATTCCGGCGGCAGTTCGCTGCCGGTGGAAGCTCAGCTGCCGTCGCTGGATGGCGCCGTGCAGTGGCTGAACAGCCCGGCGCTGACCAGTGAAAGCCTCAAGGGCAAAGTGGTGTTGGTGGATTTCTGGACCTACTCCTGCATCAACTGCCTGCGCTCATTGCCCTACGTAAAAGCCTGGGCAGAGAAATACCGCGACCAGGGCCTGGTGGTGATTGGCGTACATGCGCCGGAGTTCGCCTTTGAGCGCGACGTGGGCAATGTCACTCAGGCCATGCAGCGCCTGGGCATCACCTACCCGGTGGCCATCGACAATGACTACGCCATCTGGCGCGCCTTCAACAACCAGTACTGGCCGGCGCATTACTTTATCGACGCCCAGGGCCGCGTGCGTTTTCACCACTTTGGCGAAGGCGAATATGCCCGTTCGGAACGGGTGATTCAGCAGTTGCTCAAGGAAGCGGGCCAGCAAGTGAGCCCCGGTTTGAGCACCGTGCAGGCCAGCGGCGAACAAATGGCCGGCGACCTGGCCGTCGTGCGCTCACCGGAAACCTACGTGGGCTATGGCCGCGCAGAAAATTTCGCCTCCCCCGGCGGCGCCCGCCACGACCAGAGCAACCGCTATCAGGCACCCAACCAACCGAGCCTGAACCAATGGGGCCTGGATGGCAGCTGGAATGTGGGCGAAGAACAAGCCACAGCCACCGCTCCTGGCGCACGCATCGTTTACCGCTTCCAGGCCCGCGACCTGCACCTGGTGCTCGGCCCCGGCAGCAATGGCCAACCGGTGCGGTTCAAGGTCACGGTCGACGGTCAGGCACCCGGCGCCGCCCACGGCATGGATGTGGGCGATGACGGCAGCGGCGTGGTCACTGAACAGCGCCTGTACCAATTGGTGCGCCAACCCGGCGACGTAGACGAGCACACTTTCAGCATCGAATTTCTCGACCCCGGCGTAGCGGCTTACGCCTTCACCTTCGGCTAATTGACGAGGCACCGAGCATGCACAGTTTTTCTACGTTATCCGGCCAGCGCGGCCTGTTTGGCTTGTTCGCGGCGGCGCTGATCATCAGCAGCAGCGTGTTGCTCTGGCAAAGCCGCGCCTACTCCAGTGAACAAGCGGTGGTGCTCGCGCCGCCCGCCGTCGACGAAGCGCCCGGCGACCAGCACAGCGAAACGGCAGTGTTGCCGGTGGCTGCTTCTGGGGTGTGCAGGGCGTGTTTCAGCATGTGCGGGGCGTGCAAAACGCGGTGTCCGGCTATGCCGGCGGCAAGGCCGATACCGCCGATTACGAGCTGGTGAGCAGCGGCGATACGGGCCATGCCGAATCAGTACAGGTGACCTTCGACCCCACCCAGGTGAGCTACGGCACGTTGCTGCAGATTTTCTTCTCGGTGAGCCACGACCCCACCCAACTCAACCGCCAGGGCCCGGACCATGGCACGCAATACCGCTCAGCCATTTTCCCCACCAGCAGCGAGCAAGCGCGAGTGGCCCAGGCGTATATCGCGCAGTTGGAAGGTGCTGGCTCGTTTAGCGGGCCGATTGTTACCCGTGTTGAAGAGCACGCCAGCTTTTACCCGGCCGAGGATTATCACCAGGATTTCCTCACCGAGAACCCCAACTACCCCTATATCGTGATTAACGATTTGCCGAAGGTGGCGAATCTAAAGCAGGTGTTTGCGGATCGGTATCGGGAGCAGGCGGTGTTGGTGAAAGCGCGGTAAATGACTCAGGGATTTCGAACTCGATCCTCTTCAAGAGTCTGGATTCCCGCCTGCGCGGGAATGACGGTGTTCTGGACAAAAATCCCCGTCATCCCAGCGCAGGCTGGGATCCAGAATCGTGAGGCGTACGCCGCCCGCTCGGGCTCGCTCAATACCGCCGCGTACTCAACAACTCCCCCAACACCCGATTCGAAATGCGGAACGGAATGGACATATGGTCCTCCCCCGCCTCGATCTGAAAGTCGCTGCGCAAGCCGTACTGCGAGAGGTTTTCCAGGCGAATTTGCAGCGAACGAGCGTCCTGAATTTCCTGCGGCATATCGCGCTCGGCCATCAGCAACGTAAGGCTGCTGTGGGTGAGGTCGATTTTTCCGTCGTGTGCTTGCTGGGTGAACGTGCGCTCCGGCGCCAGCAAGAAACGGTCGCGCCACCACAGGCTCGGGCTCACGGCGTAGATGTGTTGAAACAGCGTCGGCCGGGTGTACAGCGCGTAAATGCCGAACATGCCACCGAACGACCAGCCCACCAGGCTGCGCTGGTCCTGGTCGACCTTGAAGCGTTCATTCACCTTGGGCATCAGGCGCTTTCGATAAAGTCGAGAAACAGGTCCTGGCCGCCTTGCGGCGGGTCGTTGCGCTCGGCCGGTTGCGGGGGCGACAGGTCGAAGGCGCGGCGGTTGTAGTCGTAGGGCGTGTCGCTGGGGTAGCCGATGGCGACCACAATCGAGCCCTTGTAGGCATCCTGCGCGCGCTTGGCGGCGTGGAGTGCCGGGAACAGGGCGTTGCCGTCGACCACGTACACCACCGGGTAACCGCCGGTATAGGGCACCTCGCCCTCCGGCAGGCTGATCATGATGCGGTAGTCACGGCCCTCGGCACTTTTCATCAGCCATTGTTCGGTGCCGTCCAGGGTTACCGGATCGGCCTGGGCGCTGCCGAACATAAGCAGGCCCAGCGCGAGTGCGGCGCGGTGCAGCCAGGTAACGGCCGTCACCAGCTGTAGCTCAGGCTGGTGACTACGCTGCGGGCTTCGCCGCGGTAGCAGTAGTCGCCTTCGCACGTGACATAGCGGCGGTCGGTGAGGTTGCGCGCGTTGAAGGCCAGACGCACGCCGTCCAGGCTTGCGCCGAAGTCGTAGTGGACGCCGGCGTCGAACAGGGTGTAGTCCTCGTTCTTTTCGGTGTTCGCCTCATTGGCGTAGCTGCTGCCGGTGTAACGAGCGCCGGCGCCGAATCCCAGGCCCATGGGCAAGTTGTAGTCCAGCCACACGGACGCCAGGTTGCGCGGCACGTTGATGGGCTTTTGCCTTTGAATTCGGTGTCTTTGGTGATTTCGGCGTTGGTGATGCTGTAGCTGGCGGTCATGCTCAAGCGGTCGGTGAGATCGGACACCGCTTCCAGCTCCAGGCCTTTGTTCACCTGCTCGCCCTTCTGCACCTGGAAGTTGATGTCTGCCGGGTCCTGGGTGAGCACGTTGGTTTGCGTCAGGTGATACAGCGAGCCGGTAAGCATCGTGCTGGTACCCGGCGGCTGGTACTTGAGGCCGATCTCGTATTGCTTGCCTTCGGTGGGCTGGAAATTGCCGCCGCCGGCCGGGCCACCGCTTTGCGGCAGGAACGAGGTGGCATAGCTGGCATAGGGCGCTACACCGTTATCGAACAGGTACAGCACGCCGACCGAGCCGGTGGTTTTCTGGTTGTCGATGCGGGTGTCGGTGATATCCGCGCCCCACTCCATACCGTTGGACCGCTGGTGCACCCAATCGCGGCGCAGGCCGGCGGACAAGCGCCAGCGGTTCAGTTCGATCTGGTCTTGCACATACACGCCGCTGCGAAATTCCAGGCCATCGCGGTCCACTTGCACATCGGTAGGCCGGCCTACGTATTGGTGGTGGTCCGGTTGCTGCGGGTAATGTCCGGCGCATCGCCGTAGGCGTACAGCAACGAGGTGTCGAGCCAGGCGTAGTCCACACCGGTGACCAGCGTGTGCTGCAGATCGCCGGTCGCAAAACGACTGAGCAAGCGCGTGTCGGTAGACAGCGAGGTCATGTCCTCGTAGCTGCCTTCCGAGCTGCGGTTAAAGGTATTGCCGTCGCCGCTGTCCGCGAAATTGAGGTACTGGTTGGTGGTGTTGAGCTTCGAGTAGCGGACGTTCTGCTCAAGGCTGAAGGTCTCGTTGAAGGTGTGCTCGAACTCATAGCCGAAGGTCGACCGGCGCTGCTGCAGCTTGTCGAACTTTTCGTCGCCGGGCCAAAAATTGGTGAGGTGACCGTTGTCGCTGTACAGCATCGGCGAGCCAGCGGTCTGGCGTTCTTCGTACTGCGCCAGCAGGGTCAGCTTGGTATCCGGGTCGATCTGCCAGCTCAGCGACGGCGCCAGCAGACGGGCGTTGTTGTCCATTTGTTCGATGGAGTAATTGGCATCGCGGTACAGGCCCACGGTGCGGAACAGCACGTCGCCGTCGTCATCCAGCTTGCCGCCGATATCGAACTGGCCTTGCTTGTGGTCGTAGTTACCGTCCTGCACTTCCACTTCGTTTTTAGCCAGCAGGCTCGGGCGCTTGCTCACCCGGTTGACCATGCCACCGGGGCTGATCTGCCCGTACAACACCGAGGCCGGGCCTTTCAGCACTTCGATGCGTTCCAGGCTGTAAGCCTCGACCGAGGGTACCGACAACCAGCCACTGCCGGGCTGGCGCAGGCCGTCGAGGAAGTCGGCGCTTTCGGTGGTGGTAAAGCCGCGGATGCTGATCATGTCGAAACGCGGGTCCAGGCCCGACGCGCCGACGCGCACGCCGGAGGCATAGGCCACGGCGTCTTCCACGCGATCGACTTTACGGTCGGCGATTTGCTCGGCAGTGACCACGCTGATGGCTTGCGCGGTTTCCAGAATCGGCTTGTCGGTTTTGGTCGCGCTGCTGGCGTTGCTGGCGAAATAGCCCGGCACCGGTTCGAACGCGGTTTGCTGCGCGGTGCCCTCGATGCTGGCGGCGCCCAGTTGCAGGGCGTCGCTGGCGGCTTCGATTTTCTCTACCGTCAGGGTGCCGTTGTCGGTCACGCGCAACGCCAGGCCACTGCCACTCAAGGCTTTCTGCGCGGCGGCCTCGGCGCCGAAGTCACCTTGTACTGCCGCACTCGTGCGGCCGTGCACCAGCGCCGGATCGGCGACGATGCTGCGCCCACTCTGCCGGGCGATCTGCCGCAGCGCCTGCTCCAGCGGCATGGCCGCCAGGTCGTAGCGCTGCACCGCCTCTTCGGCGTGGGCGGTGATCGGGCTCAGGGTGGTCAGGCCGCCGGTAAAGGCCAAGGCAACCGCCATGGCCAGGCGCGCTGCGCGAGGTGAGTGAGAACGCATGGGAGGGACTTTCCTTGCAGGAGATTAGAGAGATTTCCTGCTATGTCGCGTGAGCGGGAAAAACCCCTCACGCGTTTTGAATTATTTTTTGATCAAGCCAGATCGATGAGCGTGACCGGGCCGTATTGCTGCACCGTAATCGGCAGCACCTGGGCCAGGGATTGCAGCGTGCGGTCGCTGTCGTCCAGCGGAAACACGCCGAATACGCGCAGGCCGGCGGCGGCTGGTGACACCCGCAGCAAACCGTAGCGGTAAGGGCGCAGGGCATCGACCACGGCGCCGAGGGATTCATCGTCGACATCCAGGCGACCGTCCAGCCAAGCGTCGTCACGGGAACGGCTGGCGGTTGCGGTGAACAGTTCGGCGTTGCTGAACAGCAGCGTTTGCCCGGCATTCACCTGCCCGTGCTGGCCGCTCTGGCTGAACACTTGCACGCTGCTTTGCTGCACGCTGACCAGGGTTTGCTCGGGCAATTGGCGCACCACAAAACGCGCGGCCAGCGTGCTGATGCGCCCTTGCGCGGTGAGCACTTCGAACGGGCGCTGTGTATCGCTGACGGCCTGAATACTGAGCTCGCCTTGCAGCAAGGACACCTGGCGTTTGTCGCGACTGAACAGCACATTGGCGGTGCTGCGCGCGTTCAGGGTCAGCAGGCTGCCGTCAGCCAGTTGCACCTGTTTACGCTCGCCGGTGCCGCTGTAGAAATCGCTGAGCAAGCCTTCCAGCGGCATGCGTCGTTGCAGGGTGAGCACGC
Source organism: Pseudomonas sp. CC11G (assembly GCF_056174845.1). Classification (NCBI taxonomy): domain Bacteria; kingdom Pseudomonadati; phylum Pseudomonadota; class Gammaproteobacteria; order Pseudomonadales; family Pseudomonadaceae; genus Pseudomonas; species Pseudomonas sp. CC11G. The sequence goes on along the minus strand of NZ_JBWBZC010000022.1, from coordinate 9,661 downwards.
TGGGCAAGCCCGCTAGCAAGGCCAACGTTACCCCGCCGCGTAACAGACGCCGACGCTCCTGGGAAATGCCGGAACTGCGCAGCACCTGGGTGGTGGCTTGCACGCTGCCGGGCAAACGGCGCTGGGCGTCGGCCAATTGTGTGAACGGCGTTTGTACGGCGCCGGCAACGGTTTCCCAGGCGCGGCGGTGATCGCTATCGGCGGCCAGCCAGGTGCTGAAGCGGTGCTGGTCGGTGGGATTGGCGCGGCCGGAATCGAGAAACACCAGCCATTCGATGGCGGCTTTCACGGCCGGCGTCAGGCTCGGGTGTTCGGCGTTCATCGCAGGGTGGCCAGGTAGCACTGGGTGACGGCGCGTTTTATCCAGCGTTCCACCGTGGCCAGCGACACATTCAATTGCTCGGCAATCTGCTGATGGGTCAGGCCTTCCAGGCGGTTAAGCAGAAAGGCGTGGCGCACGCTGTTGGGCAAGTCGTTGAGCATCGCGTCGATGGTGGCCACGGCTTCGCGCAGCAAGGCGAACTCTTCTTCCGACGGCACCACCGCTTCGGGCAGGCCGGCGATGGCTTCCAGGTAAGCGCGCTCCAGCTCATTGCGGCGCCAGAACGAACACAGCACACGCTTGGCCACCACGCACAGGAAGGCGCGGGGTTCTTCGATCAGGGTTATTGGCTGGGATTTCAGGGTACGCAGAAAAGTGTCTTGCGCCAGATCGGCGGCATCGGCATGCGATCCCAAGCGACGCAACAACCACCCCTGCAGCCAGCGGTGGTTTTCCGCATAGAGGATATGGAAGGGGTCTTGGGAGGTGACGCGCAAATCGGACATGCGGATGCACACGGCTAGTATTTAGCAATTATTCGCATTTTCATCAAATAGGCGAGTATTTGCAACCCTACGTTTGTGTGTTCAAGCCCCCATCAACTCCGCTACCCGCGTCACCAGCGCGTCCATGGCGAACGGCTTGGTCAGCACTTCCATGCCCGGCTCCAGGCGGCCATGCCAGAAGGCGGCGTGCTCGGCATAGCCGGTAATAAACAGGGTTTTCAGCGCGGGCCGCAGCTCGCGCCCGGCATCGGCCATTTGCCGGCCGTTCATGCCGCCGGGCAAGCCGACGTCGGTGATCAGCAAGTCGATATGCACATCCGAGCGCAGCACTTTCAAACCGGCCAGGCTGTCGGCCGCCTCGATAAGCGTGTAACCCAGATCGCCCAGCGCGTCGGTTAACAACAGGCGCACGGTCGGCTCGTCATCCACCAGCAAAATGGTCGCGCCGCCCTTGGAGACGATTGCCGAGGCGTTGCCAGCGGTGCTTTCTTCCAGCGCCGCATCGCCGTAGTGGCGCGGCAGGTAAATGCACACCGTGGTGCCCTGCCCCACCTGCGAATAAATGCGCACCTGGCCGCCGGACTGCTGGGCAAACCCGTAAATCATCGACAACCCCAGCCCCGTGCCCTGCCCCAGCGGCTTGGTGGTGAAAAAGGGGTCGAAGGCCTTGGCGATGATTTCCGGGGTCATACCGATGCCGGTGTCGGTCACCGACAACGACAGGTATTCGCCCTCGGGAATATCCAGCGCGCGAGCCGCCTCGCCGCCCATGCGGCGGTTAGCGGTTTCGACGGTGATATGGCCGCCATTGGGCATCGCGTCGCGCGCATTGATGCACAGGTTGAGCAGCGAGTTTTCCAGCTGACTGATATCCACCAGCGCCGGCCACAGGCCGCTGGTTTGCACGGTGCGCACCAGAATGCTCGGGCCTACGGTACGTTGAATCAGCTCGCTCATACCGACCATCAATGCGTTCACGTCGGTGGGGCGCGGGTCGAGCGTTTGCCGGCGGGAGAAGGCCAGCAACCGGTGCGTCAACGCCGCCGCGCGTTTGGCGGCGCTTTGTGCGGTGGCGATATATTTTTCGATGCCTTGGGTGCGGCCTTGAGCCAGGCGCGCGCCCATCAGTTCCAGCGCGCCGGAAATACCGGCCAGCAGGTTGTTGAAGTCATGGGCCAGGCCGCCAGTCAATTGGCCGACCGCTTCCATCTTCTGCGACTGACGCAGTTTTTCTTCGGCCTGCATCAGTTCGGCGGTACGCGCGGCAACCCGTTGTTCCAGGGTGTCGTTGAAGGCGCGCAACGCGGTGATGGCGCGGTCGCGTTCGGCCTCCACGGCGCGGCGACCTTCCACGTCGATCAACACGCCGGGAAAGCTCAGCGGCGTGCCGTCGGCTCCGTGTTCTACGCGGCCGTTGGCTTCAATCCAGTAATACTTGCCGTCCACCCGTCGCACCCGGTACTGGTGGGCATAGGCGCCGCTACGGGTGATCACTTCGTTGATGGCGGTGGTCAACCCGTCGCGGTCTTCGGGGTGCACGGTGGCGATGATCTGTTCCAGGCTTAGCCCGCTACGACCCAAGGCCGGGTCGAGGCCGAAGGCGCGGGCGAAGGGTTCGTCAACGGTGAAACAGTCGGTGGGCAAGTCCCAGTGCCAGGTGCCGATAATGGCCCCGGCCGCCAACGCCAACTGCACCCGCTCGCCGTTTTCGCGGGCTACGGCCTCGCTCACGCGCAGGCGTGCTTCGGCGTTTTTGCGCTCGGTGACGTCACTGAACAGAATCGCGATTTGCCGCTCGGCCGGGTCACCCACGCGCACGGCGCGCACGTCGAACCAACGCTCAAAGCCCTTGGCATAACTTTCGAAATTGGCTGGTTCGCCTGTCTTGGCCACATGGCCATAAGTGTCGAACCAGAAACGCTCAAGGTCCGGAGCGAAGCTGGTCACCCACTTGCCCTTGAGGTTGACCCCGGCCTGACGCTCGAACGCCTCGTTGGCTTCGACAAAGCAGTAGTCCACCGGATAGTCGTCGGCATCGTACTTCACCTGCACGATGGCAAACGCGGCTTCGCTGGTTTCCAGAATGGTGCGAAAACGCTCTTCGCTGCGGTGCAGGGCTGCTTGCGCGCTGCGCATCTGGGTGAGGTCGAGCATGGCGCCAATCATGCGGACTGCCAGCCCCTGGGCATTGCGGATGACATGGCCACGGTCGAGCACTTCGGCGTAGGAGCCATCGGCGCGGCAGAAGCGATATTCATCGGTCCAGGCGCTGCCCGTGCCATCGATCACCGCATGGATGGAGGTGGAGATGCGTGCACGGTCATCAGGATGGATGTGCGCGAGCCACCAATCGCCGGTGGTGTCGATGGCGGTCAGCGGATGGCCGTAAGCCTCTTCCAGGGCGTCGTTCCAGAGCACCTGGTTGGCGGTGAGGTCCCAATCCCAGATGGCATCGTTGGTGGCTTTGCCGGCCAGCCGATAGCGTTCCTGGGTTTCTTCGAGCACCTGCTCGGCGAAATGCTGGGGAGCGCGTCCGGCTTCCTCAAGCGCGGAACGCAGGCGAGTGACCTCGGCCTCAAGCTCGTCTCGGGTAAAGTTTTTCAGAACCACTTACTCGTGCACCGGGGTCAGTTATGGGAGCGCTTCCAGTCGCCCCTGTTGTGCCGGCAATCAAATCAGAAAGCGCGGGGGTTTGCACCGGGGGGGCGCGCGTGAAGCCCTACCGATAGTCGCGCCAGCCCGTGGTTTTTCCGGCGAATTTATCCCTTTGCCCACTGACTGTGTAAAATCCGCCGCCCCGTAAATGCAGGAGACACCCCATTGGCCATTCACTACAGCGCGTCACCGGAATCGATTGCCTGTGGCCGCACAGGCGCGAGCCTGGAAACCACTCAGGATATCGCCCAGGTTTCATGCAAGCTGTGCCAGCGCTCGGTTGAGAAAGTCGCCAGCGAACCGGCTCGCAAAACCCCAACCCTGGCTGAACTGCGCGCCGCCGCCAAAGCCGCCAAGGCTGCAGCCGCCGCTGCCGAAATCGCCAAGGCCACCCCGACCTTGAGCCCGCGTGCCGAATGGCAACAGCGCCTGCAACAAATGCCCGGCCGCAATCGCCTGCCGCGCGGCGCCGCCAAGCAAGCGTTTATCTAAACGACTGCGGCGCCTCTGGCCAACCCATGCGGTTGGCCAGTCACTTTTCCTCTAGTTGACCAACTGCTCGCGTAACCACTGGTGCGCCGGATCGCGGTGCGAGCGCTCGTGCCAGAGCATCGCCATTTCATAGCCCGGCACCGCCACCGGCGGCTCGTAAAGCCGCAATGCCGAGTTACCGAGCACCAGCCGCTCCGGCAGCATGGCCACCAGATCGGTGCTGGTAAGCACCGCCACCACCGACTGAAAGCGCGGCACCGACAACACCACCCGGCGCGTCAGCCCCACCTGCGCCAACGCCTCGTCGGTCACCCCGACAAACCCGCTGCCCACTGGCGACACCAGCACATGGTCCAGCTTGCAGAACTGCGCCAGACTCGGCCGCCGCTTGAGCTTGGGATGGTCACGGCGGCCGGCGAGTACATAACGTTCCTTGAACAGCAGCCGATGGCGCAGGCTTGGCGGCGAGTCGTGCAGCGTATGAAAAACCAGATCCACCTCGCCCTGCTCCAGCTGTTTGGCAATGCGCGAAGGTGCCAGGGCCACCAACGCCAGCCGCGTATTTGGCGCGCTGACCAGCAGCCTGCCCAGCGCCGGTTGCACGATGGTCTGCTCGCCGTAGTCGGACACCGCCAGTTGCCAGGTGTGCTCGGCAGCTGCCGGGTCGAACGGGCTGCTCGGCGCCACCACTTGCTCCAACGCCGCCAGGGCGTCGCGCAACGGCGCACGCAGTTCCTCGGCCCGCGCCGTTGGGCGCATACCGCGCGGCCCCGGCAGCAACAACGGGTCGTCGAAAATCTCGCGCAGCTTAGCCAGGTGCACGCTGATGGACGGCTGAGAAAAGTTGAGACGCTGCGCAGCCCGGGTGACGTTGTGCTCGGCCAGCAGCACATCGAGGGTCAGCAGCAGGTTGAGGTCGATACGACGCAGATTATTCATAGCTATACCTGGAATATCAGATATTCATTTCCACTATACCAGGCAAGCGCCGAGCATGGCCGCCACTAGCCCTGGAGATCGCCCCATGAAAATCCTGTATGTGTACGCGCACCCCGAACCCACCTCGCTCAATGGGTCGCTGAAAAACTTTGCCGTCAGCCACCTGGAACAGGCCGGCCATACGGTGCAAGTATCCGACCTGTACGCCATGCAATGGAAAGCCACGCTCGACGGCGGCGATAACCTTGACTGGCAAGAAGGCACGCCCTTCCACGCCTCGCTTGACTCCAAACACGCCTATGCCGCCGGCCGCCAAGCCGCCGACATCGCGGCCGAGCAGGAAAAACTACGCTGGGCCGACACGGTGATTTTCCAGTTTCCGCTGTGGTGGTTTTCGATGCCGGCGATTCTCAAAGGCTGGTTCGAGCGGGTGTACGCCTATGGCTTCGGCTATGGCGTGGGCGAGCACTCCAGCTCCCACTGGGGCGACCGCTACGGCGAAGGCAACCTGGCCGGCAAGCGCGCCATGCTGGTGGTAACCACCGGCGGCTGGGCCTCGCACTACGACGGGCGCGGCGTAAACGGGCCGATGGACGACCTGCTATTTCCCATCCAGCACGGCATGCTGTTCTATCCCGGCTTCGACGTGCTGCCGCCGTTTTTGCTGTACCGCAGCAGCCGCGTCGATGAAGCCGCCTATGCCGCCGCGTGCAACGAACTCGGCGAACGCCTGGACACCCTGCAGACCACCGCGCCTATTCCCTACCGCCGGCAGAACGCCGGCGACTACGAGATTCCGGCACTCACCCTGCGCCCGGCATTGCCGAAGGCCAGACCGGGTTTGCTGCGCACCTCGAATAGGCGTTAGCGCGGAAACAGCAACGTCACCGCAAACCGAAAGATCGCCTGCTGCGCGATGCCATGGTGAATTGTCGGAAACGGGTTGTAGAGCTAGCGCACTTATCAGGCGCTGGGCCTTAGTCTCGCGAAATGCCCCTCAGGCTTGAGCCACGCGTGGCTCGACCTCTTGCTCGATCGCTTCGCCGTATGCAGCCAAAGCTGTAATCAGTGCGTACTCGCTTTGCAGGTTCATCCAGAACTGTGCCGTGGTATCGAAATAGCGGCCCAGGCGGATCGCCACATCGGCGGTTACGCCACGCCGCTCCCGAACGATGTCATTGATGGTTGGCGTGGACACATGCAGCGCACGTGCGAGTGCGGTGGGAGTGATGCCCAATGGCACCAGAAACTCTTCACGCAGTATTTCGCCCGGGTGAACTGCGGGCATACCGTTAACAGGCATGGTCGACCTCCTTAGTGGTAATCGACAATTTCGACATGTGTGGGGCCCGCCTCTGTCCAGACAAAACAGATGCGGAATTGACCATTGATTCGAATGCTGTGCTGCCCTGCTTTGTTGCCCAGCAAGCCCTCCAGCATATTGCCCGGCGGTGCCCGCAAGTCGCGAAGCTCAACGGCGGCATGCAACATTGCAAGCTTGCGGGTCGCAACGTTAAGGATGTTGTTCCAACGCCTTGAGCGACCGGTTTCAAACAACACCTCTGTATCCCTACAAGCAAAATCAACAATCACGCTTTAATCCTTAACGTTAAGCGTTAATCCATTATTGAGTACGCCTTCGCTCCCGTCAACAGCCAGGCACCCATCAGAACCAACGACCCCAGAAAGCGCCGACTCTAAATGATCCTTAAGCGACCGCGCCTGGCACGAGCGGACAGACGACGCACGCTAAACGGCAACGCCGTTGTTGCTTTACCAAGACCTTTGAGAACGGCAGTCCGGTCGGTTTCATGATTCTCAAACGGGACCAGGGCGAGCTGCACCTGACCCTGCAACCCAGTACAAAGCCACGAGTTTCAATGTGGCCCATCTGATGGTGGATGACGTCGACCGCTTGCACGCGCGCTGCGTGGAGCACGGGCTACGGGTAATCAAAGGCCTGAAAACCAGGAGTACGGTTTACGGGCGTTTGTGTTCGAAGACCCCGATGGCAATCGGATCGATGTGGGGCAACAGATTTAAAGCGGCATCCGAAACGGGGCGGACTTGCTCCGTCCCGTTTCCTTTCCACCAGCGCGTTTAACCCCGGGCACCCGCACTGCGCGCATTCTTTTTCAGCAGAATATTCGACGCCTCGTTGTACGCATTCTGGAAGGCGTCACCGCCGATCCACTCCACCGCCGTGTCTTCGTCTTCATCGTGGAAGATGCCGCGATAGGTAATCAGCAGGCCCATCATAAAGTCGGTCGCCGGCTCTTCGGCCTCCTCCGCAATCACCAATTCCAGCACCGGGTATTGCAGGAACACCACGCACATCGCCAGCAGGCTGATGCCTTCGCCGACTTTCATGGCCTGGAACAGATCGTCGAAGTGCGCAGGGTCGAACCCGTTTCTTCGATGTCTTTGAAGTCGAAGGTGCTCAGATCGATTTCCACATCATCGAACGGCTCATCGATCAGCGGATTGGCCAGCACCGGGTGCACGACATTGGCTTTGGCCTTGCCCATGCGGTTTTGCTTGGCCTTGGTTTTGGCCCGCTGGGCGCGTTTTTGCTGTTTGTCTGCAGAGGCCATGGCGGCGGTTTCCTTTAGCGGTGCGCCGGAAGTAATCGGCCGCACGGTGTTGTAGTCGGGTTGGGCTCAGTGAAGCGTCGGAAAACGTTCTTTCACCAAGGCTTGGGCCTCAAAGGCCATCTCGTCGAGCAGGTGATCACGCTGGCTTTCGGCCTCGCCCATGGCGCTCTCGCCGTGCTGTTTCACCAGATAGGCGTGAATCTGCCGCACTTCTTTGGCCTGGTAAATCGGCGCCAGATCCTGCACCGCCACCATGCCGCCCGAGCGGTAATTGCGCGTACTAAGCACAACGTGCGGCCCTTGCGCAGCAAGCACCTGAAAGCCCAAGGCCTCGAAGGTCGGCACCTTGCTTACTGCGCAGGCCACCTCGATATGCGGGCGGCGGGCGACGATCTCGCGCAGCGTAGCCCTGGCCATTCCATGCTGACGGTGGCTGGTTTTTACCGCCAGGTAAGCCAGCGTGCAGGCGTCGCGGTCATCCTCGCTGGGCAGGTACAGGGCAAAGCCCAGCACCTGGGACGGGTCTTCATCATCCAGCGCCAGAATCAACCGCGCCGTGCTGGCCAGCGCGCTGTCCATAGCCTGCAGATACAAGTGCACCTCGTAGCCGATCACGTACTGGTACAGCTGATAAAGCGGATTGCTCGGCGTCAGCGGCACGGGGCTGATGTCGCTGAAGTCATCCACCACCAGCTGCAGCACCTGACTTTTCAGGGACTCGGGCGGCGGGGTTTCCAGGTGTACAAGGGTGAACATCGTGAAGCGGGCTCCGGGCATGGCCGATTCGGGGATCGGTGTGGGCGCCATTGTAGCGCCCATGACGCAACGCGGAGCGGTTGGCTGGCAGATTGCCTTCCTACATGCGATACGACTAGGATTTATCCTTCCAGACAGCCCTGCCGAATGCGCCAGCGCGCCCGCCGTTTTTAGCGCGCGCCCTCGTCATTCATTCAATGCTCGGCTCCTATAGCCGTCTTCCACTTGCGCGAATCCATGGTCACCACCGTTATCCTCAGCATGCTCTGCGTGCACCTGCTGTGTTTCAGCGTGATGTTTCTACTGATCAGCACGCGGCTCAACGGCAAGAAAATGGGCATGGAAGTCTTTGCGCTGGGCAACCTGTTGCTCGGGCTTGCCTATATCTTGCAATTGCTTGATGGGCCAGCGAGCTGGAGCCTGATGAGTGTCGTCAACCACACCATGACGCTCTGCGCCCCAGTCGCCTATGTGCTCGGCGCCTTGCGCTTTTTTGATCGCCCTACTCCCGTGTGGCAGCCGCTGCTTGGCTTGGCCGGAGGCTACACGGCGTTGCAGGTGCTGGTGCAATGGCTGCTCGGCAGTGAAGAGCGCCACGCCTTGCTGGCGGTTCGTGCGCATTGCTGTTTCTCGCGATGACCGTGGCCGTCTTGTATGCCAGGAAAAACGTTGCGAAAGACCTGGGCGTGGAAATGGTGGTGGTCGCTATTTTAATCAGCGGCATCGGTGCACTGAATGCGGCGAAGTTTTGGCTGATTCTCACCGGCGGCCTGGCAGCGCTGGATTTGAATACCAGTTTCCAGCGCACCTTTTATATCTACATGTCCTTCCTGGCGACCGTGCTTCCCCCATGCGCCGTATGGTTGGTGCTGCGCCGCCTTACCGATGAACTGCGCACCATGGCCGCCCATGACCCGCTCACTCATCTGCTGAACCGACGCGGGCTCACCGACGGGCTGAATGCGCACTTCCGCTCCCGGCGCGCCGGGCCTGCGTACGTGCTGATGGTGGATATCGATTTCTTCAAACGCATCAACGATACCCACGGCCACACCGTGGGCGATCTCGTGCTGTGCCACGTGGCCGACGTACTCCACGCCGCGGCACGTCAGGGCGATCTCACCTGCCGGCTGGGCGGCGAGGAATTTGCGGTGGTGTGCCTGGACACCGACGAAGCCGGCGCCCTGCACCTGGCAGAGCGGATGCGCGCGGCGGTTGAACAGAGCGCGGTGGCGGAAAGCAGTCTGAACGAATCCATTCGCTGCACCGTCACAGTCGGCGTATCGGATGTATTCACCATCGCGCAGGCACTCGAAGCGTCGATGCAACAAGCCGATGCGGCGCTGTACCGCGGCAGACGTCCGGGCGCAATCGCGTGGAGCGGGGTACGCCCAAGC
>NZ_JBWBZC010000021.1:0-92910 GCF_056174845.1 Pseudomonas sp. CC11G | reverse complement strand
TCCACCGGCAAGCCGCTGTAACGCGCTTGAACGGCGGAGAATCCGGCTCGTGGGCGATGGCCCACACATAAGCGCGGGCCAGGCGTTGCAAAAAGTCGCGCAGAGCGCCGCGCCGGCTATCGCGGATGGCCGTGTCGTTGGCCACCAGCAGCATATTGCCGGCGAACAACCTTCCCCACTCACCAACACCCGCGTGCCGCCTTCCAGCTGGCTCATGCTGGTGTAGGGTCCCAGGTGGCCCAGGCATCCGCCTCGCCATTGGCCAACAGCTGCGCGACTCGGCCGTTTGCAGGAAAATAAATTGCGCATCCTTGCCGGTAAGCCCCGCCCCGCGCAGCGCCGCCAGGGCCAGGTAATGGCCGATGGAGCCACGGGTGGTGGTGATCTTTTTGCCTTCAGGCTCGCCGCGTCATGCAACGGTGAGTCCTGATTGACCACGATTGCCACCGCCGTCTGCGTCACCTGCAGGCGGATAACGCCCGACGGTTTTCAACGGCGCACCGGCACCGGCGGCGAACACGAACGGCGCATCGCGAGTGTGCCGATATCCACCGCGCCCGCCGCCAAGGCTTCTGCTGTCGGCCTGCCGCCCCGAACGAGGCGAACTCGATGCGGTACGGCAATTCCTTAAGCTCACCCCGCTTTCGAGCAGAATTTTCAACGAGGCTTTCTGACTCGACCCCGCATCAGCTCCTCGCCCTGAACAACCGGGCGAGGCCAGCAGCGCGGCCATTAGCAAGTCGCGATTTTCATCAGAACGCCAGGCTCAAGCGGCCGTAGTAGTAACCGCCACCCAGGCCATAGGGCGAGAACATGCCGTATTCGTAGGTGCCGCCCACGGCACGATGCCGATTTTGTCCGGGTATTCATCGAACAGGTTGTTGCCGCCCACGGCCACGGTCACGTTGTTGGTGATGTCGTACGACACATCCACGTCGGTGATCCATTTCGGGCTGAAGGTACGGTCGTTGGCCGGGTTGTTGTTGCCCTCGGTGTATTCGCCGTAGCGGTGAGGCCAGGTTCACGTTCCAGTCGTTGAGGCGGTAGTTGGTGGACAGAATCCATTTGTCCTTCGGTGTGGCCTTGGTCAGGTCGATCTGTTGCTGGCGGTCGAACAGCACATAACCGGCGCCCAGGCTCGACAGCTCAGACGGCGTTTTCAGCCAGGTCGCGAATGGTGGTTTTGTTGTGGTTGTAGGCCACGCTCCATTTCGCCGAACCGTACTCGCCGAAGTTCTGGCTGTAGTCGAGCACCAGGTCGATACCCTTGGTGTGCGGGTGTCGGCGGCGTTTGGCGAAGTATTGGCCAGACAGATTTCGCGCGGCAGACCGTTGGCTTCGAGAATGTCCGAGACCTTGGTGCCCGACGAATCCCGGTTTGCAGAATGCGGTCGTCGATATCGATCAGGTACAGGTCGGCGGTAAAGCGCAGCCGTTCGATCGGTTCGGCGTAAAGCCCAGGCTGTAGTTTGCGCGATTTTTCCGGCTTGAGGGTATCGGCGCCGAGGGCGATGGCTTCTGGCGAGTCGGGGCGCATCTGCTTGGTACGCGCGGTGGTGGTCAAGCCGCCGCCGAGGAACTGGGTGACCGAGCTGGTGGCCGAGAACGCGTTCTGTGCGAGGGACGGCGCGCGGAACCCGTTGCTCACCGCCGCCCGCACGCGTAGCCGGGCAGGAACTCATAACGGGTGGTGAACTTGCCGCTGGTGGTTTCGCCGATGTCCTGGTTGTACTGCTCCTGGCGCAAGGCAAACGCCGCGTACCACTGCGAGGTGATGTTCAGGCCGAAATCGACATAGCCCGCGCCGCTGTGGCGGATTTTTGCGTTGGCGTCTTCCGGCTGGTGCCGTTCACTGAGAACAGGCCCGGGTCGGGGCGGCGGCCGGCGTATTGGCCGGTGGGAATCACGTAGTTACCGTAGTTATACGAGTTGGCCTCACCCTCCCCCAGCTCGAATTTTTCCCAGCGGTATTCGATGCCGAACGAAGTTTCGAGCGGGCTGCTCCAGCCGATATCCAGGGCGCGGGTGAAGTCGAGGTTGTTGGTCCACTGGTCGAAGGTTTCATCGGCCAGGTGGAAGCGCTGCTGACTGAAATCCGGGCCGTTGGAGATGTTCAGGTTGTTGTCGGTGTACAGCTTGGCTTTGTCGCGGCCATAGGTGGTGGACAGGTCCCAATCCCAGTCGGCCACCAGGCCTTTGGCACCGACGAGGAATTGGTAGTCGGTTTCTTTCACCTCACGGGTGGCCTGGCCGCCTTTCGGGTAGGGCTGGCCATCGACGTTGCCGTTGAGCGCGGTGATATCGGTGGGCGCGCGGTGGCCCAGTACTTTTTTGCCGTCGCGGTAGCTGAAGGTGGAGAACGAGTAGAGCTTTACGTCGTTCTGCAGCGGCAATTCGAGGTTGTAGGCGGTGCTCGCAGTGCGGTCGCGGCCCAGGCCGTATTCCTCACCCCAGCCGTGGGTTTGGCTGGTCCGCGGGTCGGGCGTGCCGTCCCACAGGGTGCCGAAATTACCTTGCACGGAGCCTGCGCGGTCGTAGGGTTCCTGCGACTTGGCGTCGAACGACAGGTTGAAAAAACCGCCATCGCCCAACGTCGTACCGAGGTTGGCGGCTTCGTGGCCAGTGGTGCCGTCGCCGCTGTAGTACTGGCCCAGCGAGCTGTCGGAGGTGATGCCCGAGTCGTCCTTCTTGAGGATGATGTTGATCACCCCGGCAATGGCGTCCGAGCCGTATTGCGCGGCGGCGCCGTCACGCAGCACCTCGATGCGCTCGATGGCAGCGGTAGGAATCAGGTCCAGATCGACCGGCACAGCGGCCGTACCGACGCGGGCGTTGTTGTTGATCATGGCGGTGTTATGCCGGCGCTTGCCGTTCACCAGAATCAGCACCTGGTCACCGCCCAGGCCTCGCATGCTGATACCGCGCACCAGAAACGCGGTGCCGCCGCCGTTGATGGTTGGCGCGTTAAAAGACGGCAGCAGGCGGGTCAGAATATCTTTGAGGCCGTTCTGGCCGGTTTTTTCAATTTGCTCGGCGGTAATCACATCGATGGGCGCCGCGCTGTCGGTCACGGTGCGCGGCGTGCTGCCACGTACGCCGGTAACCACTACGGTATCGAGCGTGGGGTCATCGGCCAGGGCGGTCACGGGCACACCCGCTGCCAGCAAGGCAGCGCTAAGGGACGACAAAGCAAAGGTTTTACTGAACGCAGTACGCATTGAAAAACTTCCTGTTTAAGCGCCTGGGGCAATTAGTTTTTAGGAGTGACAGCGGCGACGGCTTCGACTTCGATCAACGCGCCGGGCAGCACCAGGCCGGCCACTTGCACGGTGGTGCGCGCAGGTTTGAGCGGTTGTTTGTCGGTGCCGAAAAATTGCCGGAAGCCGGCTTGCAGGCCATCGAAATCGAGGCGCCCGCCGTGGGCCGGGTCGCCCACCAGGTACACGCGCAGTTGCACCACATCGCCGAGGGTCAGGCCACGTTGGGCCAGTACCGCTTCGATCTTGCGAAACACCACGACGGTCTGTTGCTCCGTGGTGCCGACCGCGCGCAAATCATCCTTGGCGGCTTTGGCATCGACGGGGTCCGGCAGAATGCCGGAGAGGTAGGTGAGCTGGCTGTTTCCCGGCAGCGTCACGGCTTGCAGAATTGGCGAATTCGGGTAGGTGGACGGCACCCGTTCGATACCGGCGGCGTGGCTGATTCCAGTACCGGCGGCGTATAGGATCCCCAACCCCAGCAGGGCTTTATGGAAAGGCATGGCATTACTCCAAGGTCTTTATCGCCAGCCTCGGAGGTCCGCTACCTGGCACATCATGGTTTTTAGGTTTGTTGTCGCAAGTGGCGCGGCGGGTTTAAGCCGTTTGCCGGTATGGCGTGTTTTGCACACGCTCGAATAAGGTACGGACCACACGGCGCGCCGCTCCGGCGGCCGCCTCCTGCCAGATGCCGACGCCACTGTGGGCCAGGCCGTCGCTGGTCAGGTGAATACGCCCCTGGGGCTGGTTAAGCAGGCTGTACGCCGGCTCGGCCACTTCGTGGTTAATCCACGGCCCAAGATTGTAGGGAATACGGCTCCAGGCCACGGCCAGCGGGTTGCGCAGCTCGGCGGAATGGCCGGGGTGTAGTAACTCGACAGCCTGTTTGGAAGCGGCGATCTGCTCGGCAATGCTCTTCTCGCCAAACACCCGCGCGGTTTCGCCGTTGTTGTAGGCGGCAATCAAAATGCCCTGCTCCTGATTGAAGCCACCGCTGGGGTACCAGAGGCCGGACGCTTCCTGATTCACAAACGAAAGGCCGCCGTAAATCTGATAGTCGCGCTCCCAGAAACGCCGGGACTGCCACGCCACCTTGTTGGCATAACCAAACTGCACCGCGCCGATGGCTTGCTGCACGGGGGCGGTGAAATTGGTGTCGAGTTTGGCCAATAGCGGCAGCGGCAAAGCGACCACGGCGTAGTCAGCATGCACGGTGTGTTCGCGGCCGGTTTTGCGGTCGCGGTAAGCCACTTGTACGCGGTCGTCCTGGTTATGAATGGCGCGTACGTCGGCGTTAAAACGCACCACGCCGTCCAGGTGTTTTTCGAAGGCTTTGGGAATGCGGTCCATGCCGCCGACCGGCTGGAACATGGTCGGCGAAAACTCCGGGTATTCGTCGATCATCAAGGCGTTGGCCAGCGCCGGATTGAGCAAAGTACGCAGCGGCAACGGGGTGTTTTTCTCTGCCACCTGCTCGCCGGCGCCGGGCCAGACTTTGTAGCCCGAGCGAACCGAACCGATGTATTCCAGCTTCTCCGACAAATCGCCAAACGTGCGCAAAAACTGCAACAGCGCCGCCTGGTCGATGCCCGTCAGTTCCGCGTTCAGCGCCTGGGAACTGACGGCCTTGGCGAGCAGTTCGGCGATATGGCCGCGGCTGTCGTTCACTGCCTGACGGATCTGGATCGGCGGTTCCGCCAGGTTCGGCCGCACCAGCGCATTGCGGCTGGTGTTGACCAATACTTCGAGCTCCACGCCCAGTTCGCGGCAGTAGCCGAGCATCAGCTGGTGGTGGCTCGGCAAACGCGCGGGGCCGGCATTGAAGTAGAAGCCGTCGGCGAAGTTGGCGACTTGTACCGTGCCGTCGGTGTACTCCACGCGGTCGCCTTTGCGCAGCGTCCAGTTGCGCCCACCGACGCGGTCGCGGGCTTCCAGCACCGTTACGTTAAAACCGGCTTTGCGCAGTTCGAAGGCACTTACCAGGCCGCCAATCCCGGCGCCAATTACCACCACGCTGGCGCCTTTGCCCAACCGGGCCGTCGGCAATGCGGCGTAGCTTTCCTGGCTGCTCGCGGGCTGGGCAAAAGCGGGGCTCAACAACCCCAGTGCGCCCATGGCGGCATAGGCTGCCCGGTAGCCGCCAACGGCGGCAACGCGGGCAATCAATGCTCTTCTGGTCAACGGCATCCCTGTCTCTCCCTGAGTTTTTCAGGCCTTTTTGGCCTTGCAACCTATATCGCGCATTGTTATAGACCGTTGCGCCAAGGCTGCTAAATTCATCTATGGGCGCCATCCTACTGACGACACAAAGATCAGAGAAATACATTTTAGGCATATGCAAATATTAAATTGTTTAATCTTAATAAGACCGCAAACTGCAAGAAATGCATAACAAGGCGTGCACATACGCTCAACCAAAACCCTCATTGTTGACAACCATTCTCATCGCGCTTAGTTTTGCTACCCGCTCGCCGACTCCACGCAAGCGCTCAACCGCCCCGGTAGCAAGGTGATTTCCATGACGGAACAACTGTCCACAGGTACGTGCGATACACCGCTATTCCAGACCTTCGTCGATAACCGCCCGGTGCTGGTCAAGGTGGCGATGCGCATCACCGGCTGCCGCTCGCGCGCCGAAGACGTGGTGCAAGACGCCTACTTCCGTTTGCACTCCGCGCCGACGATCACCGCCTCGTTCAAGGCGCAGCTCGCCTACCTGTTTCAGATCGTGCGCAACCTGGCCATCGACCACTATCGCAAGCAAGCGCTGGAGCAGCGCCATTACGGCAGCGAAGAAGAAGGGTTGAATGTGGTCACCCAGTACGCCTCGCCCGAAGCGCTGCATATTTGCTACACCACGCTGGAGCACATCGCCGACGCGCTCGGCCAGTTGCCGGCGCGTACCCGTTATGCGTTCGAGATGTACCGCTTGAATGGCGTGCCGCAGAAAGACATCGCCAAGGAGTTGGGCGTGTCGCCCACCCTGGTGAACTTTATGATTCGCGACGCCGTGGTGCACTGCGGCAATGTGGCCAGGGCGGAATGAACGCGCGTGACCGAGCGGCGAATAACGTTCCAGGCGTTATTCGCCGCTTTTTGTCCCCGGCAGCACGCGTATACTCCGGCCACCTTCAACCGGAGACCTGCCATGACTATTTCTCTGTACGCCGCGTCCGTTCCTGTTTTCAAGCAAATGCTCACCAGCCTGAGCGCCGTGCTGAAAAAGGCCGAAGACCACGCCGCCGCCAAGAACATCGACCCTGCCGCCCTGCTGCAAACCCGCCTGTTCCCTGACATGTTCCCGCTCACCCGCCAGGTGCAGATCGCCTGCGACTTCGCCCGTGGCGTGCCGTCGCGTCTGGCCGGCGTAGACGTGCCCAAGCATGACGACGTGGAAACCACCTTCGAACAGCTGCAAGCGCTGCTGAAAGAAACCCTGGACTACCTGGCCACCTTCACCCCGGCGCAAATCGACGGTAACGAAGAGCGCGAAATTCTCACCCGTCCGGGCACCCCGAAAGAGCGCAAGTTCACCGGTCAGTCGTACTTGCTGACTTACGGCCTGCAGCACTTCTTCTTCCACGTGACCACCGCGTATGCGCTGCTGCGTCATAACGGCGTAGAAGTGGGCAAGATGGATTATGTGGGTCAGCCGGCGAGCTAATCGCCACGCGCCGCAACCAAAAACGCCCAATCATTGATTGGGCGTTTTTGTGTGGGTTTGATGCAAAAGGCGCTTACTCCTTCTCCCCCAACTCCGTCACCTGCCAACCCCCACCCATCGCCGCAATCAACTGCACACTCGCCGTCAACCGGCTGCCCATCAAGGTCAGCACGGTGCGCTCGTTCGACAGCGCGGTGGTCTGCACGTTAACCACATCCGAGAAGTCGACGGTGCCGGCCTTGTACTGGTTGAGCATCAAGCGCAGCGATTCGCGGGCCGAGTCCAGCGCTTCCTGTTGCACGCCGCTCTCTTCTTTCAGCACGTCGAGCTGAACCATATAGTCCTCCACCTCGCGGAACCCGGTCAGCACGCTCAGGCGGTAGGCGGCCACAGTGGCGTCGTAGCTGGCTTCGGCTTGTTCAACGCGCGAGCGGATCAGGCCGCCGTCGAACAGGGTCATGGCGAAGTCCGGCCCTATGGACCAGTAGCGGTTCGGCGTGGTCAGCAGCTGCGACAGGCTGTCGTTACGAAAGCCGCCGCTGGCGCTCAGGGTGATGTCCGGGTAGTACGCGGCTTTGTTCACGCCGATCAGGGCGTTGGCTGACCTTACGTCGCGCTCGGCCGAGGCGATGTCCGGGCGGCGTTGCAGCAGTTGCGACGGCACGGTGGCCGGTACTTGCGGCAGGCCGGGAATGTCGTTGGTTTCAGCCAGGCTAAAGGTCGACGGCGGCTCGCCCACCAGCACGGCAATCGCGTTTTGCAGTTGCGCGCGTTGGTATTTGAGGTCGATGGCTTCGGCCTGGGTGCTCTTCAACTGGGTGCGGGCCTGGGCCACGTCGGCCTTGGTCACGATGCCGGCACGGTATTGGTTTTCCGCCAATTTGAAGGCTTTTTCGTAGGCTGCGACGGTATCGTCGAGCAGGCGTTTCTGCGCGTCCATTACCCGCAGTTGCAGGTAGTTTTGCGCCAGTTCCGACTGCTGGCTGAGCTTGGTGCCGGCCAGGGTGGCCTGGCTGGCTTCGGCGCTAGCGCTGTCGGATTCCAGTTGACGGCGCAGCTTGCCCCACAGGTCGAGTTCCCAACTGACGCCGAGGCTGGCCTGGTAGCTATCGCTGATGCCGCCAGAGCTGCCGCTGCTGACGGTGGAGCCGTCGGACAACGACACGGTGCCGCCACCGCCCGAGGCCTGGCCTGAGCGGGTTTTGCTAAACGCCGCGCTCAGGCTCGGAAAGAACGACGCACGCGCGCCACGGGCCAGGGCTTGAGCCTGACGGTATTGGGCTTCGGCCTGGGCCAGGGTCTGGTTGGAGGTTTCCAGGCGCTGTTGCAGTTGGTTCAGCGTCGGGTCGCCGTATAGCTCCCACCACGCGCCACGGTGCAGGGCATCGCTGGGTTCAGCCTGGGTCCAGCCGGCTTGCTGTTTAAAGCTGGCAGGCACTGCCACTTCCGGCTGCTGGTAGTCCGGGCCAACGGCGCAGCCAGACACGCCAATACCTGCCACGGCACAGGCCACAGCGAGCAACAGGCTGCGGGAATACAGGCTCATAACGAAGTCTCCAACGAAGCATCAGTGCGCACGCCTCTGCGGCGGTTAACCCAGTGGCGCAAACGATCCAGGTACAGGTACACCACCGGCGTGGTGTAGAGAGTCAGCAGTTGGCTGGCGATCAGCCCGCCGACGATGGTGATCCCCAGCGGCCGGCGCAACCCGGCATCGCCGCCGACACCGAAGATCAGCGGCAAGGCGCCAAGCAGCGCGGCCAGGGTGGTCATCATGATCGGCCGGAAGCGTTTTACGCAGGCTTCCAGAATCGCTTCACGCGGCGTCATGCCCAGACGGCGCTCGGCCTCCAGGGCGAAGTCGATCATCAGAATGGCGTTTTTCTTGACGATGCCTATCAGCAAAATGATGCCGATCAGCGCGATCAGGCTCAGCTCGCTACCGCAGAGAATCAACGCCAACAACGCGCCGACGCCGGCCGACGGCAACGTCGAGAGAATGGTCAGCGGGTGCACGTAACTCTCGTAGAGGATGCCGAGCACGATATACACCGCACCCAGGGCCAGCAGAATCAGCCAAGGCATATTGTTCTGCGTGTCTTGCACCGCGCCGGCGTTGCCTTCGAAGCTGGCCTGGATATCCAGCGGTAATTGCAGCGGCTCGATGGCGGCCATGATGGCGTCACGGGTCGGGCCGATCTTCGCGCCCTTGGCCAGGTTGAACGACAGCGTGGCAGCCGCGAACTGGCCCTGGTGGTTCACCGACAATGGCGCCGTGCTCGGCTCGAAATGGCTGAACTCGGCCAGCGGCACGCTCTGCCCGTCACTGCCAATCACATACACCTGGCGCAGAATTTCCGGGCTCTGCTGGTACTGCGCGCCCACTTCCATCACCACGTGGTACTGGTTCAGCGGGTTGTAGATATTGGCGATCTGTCGCTGGCCGAAGGAGTTGTTCAACACCTCGTCCACCAGCGCCATATTCACCCCCAGGCTGGCGGCGCGGTCGCGGTCCACCACCAGGCGGCTTTGCACGCCTTTGTCTTGCGAGTCGCTGTTCAGGTCGACCACTTGCGGCACCTTGCGCATGGCCGCTTCCACTTTCGGCGTCCATTCGCGCAGCAGTTTCAGGTCGTCGCTGCGCAGGGTGAACTGGTTGCTGGCGTTGCTATCACGGCCGCCCAGGCGCACGTCTTGCCCGGCGTTGAGGTACAGCGCCGCGCCGGGAATTTCCGCGAGTTTGGGCCGCAGGCGGGCGAGGATGGTGTTCACATCGTCGCGCTCGCCAATAGGTTTCAGGGTGACGAAAAACGAACCGGTGTTGCTCGACTGCCAACGGCCGCCGCCGAGAAAGCCCACCACGTTTTCGATATCCGGATCGGCCCCGAGAATCGCGCGAAACTTGCCCATCTTGTCCTGCAGGCCCTGGAAGGAAATGCTCTGGTCGGCAATGGCATAGCCACGCAAACGCCCGGAATCCTGGTCTGGCAAAAAGCCTTTGGGTATGACCACAAACAGATAGAGGTTGAGCACGATGCAGCCGAGCATGATCACGACCATCAGCCGCGAATGCGCCAGCGCCCATTCCAGGCTGGCCTTGTAGCGTGCCATCAGGCTCAGGAAAAACTTGCTATCCGCTTTAGGCTTTTCCACCACGGCATCTTTCGGCCGGGCTTTAAGCAGGCGCGCGCAGAGCATCGGGGTAAGCGTCAGACTCACCAACAGCGACACCAGAATGGCCGCCGACAACGTCACCGAAAACTCGCGGAACAGCCGGCCGATAATTCCACCCATCAACAGGATCGGGATAAACACCGCCACCAGCGACAGGGTCATGGACAGCACGGTAAAGCCCACTTCGCGGGCGCCATGAATGGACGCCTCCAGCGGCGACTCTCCCTCCTCGATGCGCCGGGCGATGTTCTCCACCACCACAATGGCGTCGTCCACCACAAAGCCGGTGGCGACAATCAGCGCCATCAGCGACAGGTTATTCAGCGAGAAGCCGCACAGGTACATCACGGCAAAGGTGCCCACCAGCGACACGGGCACGGCCAGCGCCGGTATCAGCGTGGCGCGCGGGCTGCGCAGGAACATATAGACGACCAGAATCACCAGCAGCACGGAGATGATCAGGGTGATTTCCGCTTCATCCAGCGAGGCACGAATGCTCGGGCTGCGGTCGTCCATCACCGACAGTTTCACCTTCGGCCCGATCAGTTCTTGCATCTCCGGCAGCAACGCGTGGATGCCGTCGGTGGCTTCGATAATGTTGGCGCCGGGCTGGCGGGTGACGATCAGCAGCACCGCCGGGTTGTTACCGGAGAAACCGGCGTTACGCACGTCCTCCACCGCGTTGCTGACCTCGGCGATATCACCCAGGCGCACCGCCGCGCCGGTGGTGGCGTTGTAGTGCACGATCACCGGCAGGTATTCACTGGCCTTGCGCAGCTGGTCGTTGGCGTCCACTTGCCATTGCTTGGTCACGCCGTCGATGGCGCCTTTGGGGCCGTTCGAGTTGGTGTTGGCAATGGCGGTGCGCACGGTGTCCAGGGCGATGCCGTATTTGTTCAGCGCATCGGGGTTGAGGTCCACGCGCACGGCGGGCAGCGAACTACCGCCGATGCTCACCTGGCCGATGCCTTTTACCTGGGCCAGCCGCGGCGAGACCAGGGTGGAGGCCATGTCATACATTTCGCCGCGGGTGTAGCTGTCCGAGGTGAGGGTCAACACCATCACCGGCATATCGGAGGGATTGGCTTTGCGGTACGACGGCAAGCTCGGCATGCCGCTGGGCAGCAGGCTGCTGGCCGCGTTGATGGCGGCCTGCACTTCGCGGGCGGCGCCGTCGATGTCTTTCTCCAGGGAGAACTGCACAATCACCGTGGCCGAGCCCAGCGAGCTGCTGGAGGTCATTTCCGTGATGCCGGCGATCCGCCCCAGCGCCCTTTCCAGCGGCGTGGCCACGGACGAGGCCATGGTTTCCGGGCTGGCGCCGGGCAGCGAGGCGCTGATCATGATGGTTGGGAAATCCACCGACGGCAGCGGCGCCACGGGCAGCAGGTTGAACGAGAGCCAGCCGGCGAGCAGCAGGGCTAACGTCAGCAGCGAGGTGGCGACTGGGCGGCGGATGAAGGGGGTGGAGAGGCTCATGGTGAGATCACCGTTTGCCCTGCCCTCACCCCAACCCTCTCCCGTAAACGGGAGAGGGGGCTGATCGCGTCACGCTTGTCTCCCCTCGCCCGCGTGCGGGAGAGGGGCCGGGGGTGAGGGCCGGCCATCACACAAAAACTCATGACTGCACCGACATATCCAACCCACGCTTCTTGCGCCAGCCATTCCAGCGCTGCGCCACGCGGTCGAAAGCCAGGTAAATCACCGGCGTGGTAAACAGCGTCAGCACCTGGCTAAGCAGCAAGCCACCAACCATCGCGATACCCAGCGGCCGGCGCAATTCCGCCCCCGCGCCCGCCGCTAGCATCAGCGGCAACGCACCGAGCAACGCGGCCAGGGTAGTCATCAGAATCGGCCGAAAACGCAGCAGGCACGCCTGGTAAATCGCATCCGCCGCATTCATGCCCTGGTTGCGTTCAGCGTCGAGGGCGAAGTCGATCATCATGATCGCGTTCTTCTTCACGATGCCGATCAGCAGAATGATGCCGATGATCGCCACAATGCCGATCTCCTCCCCCGCCAGCATCAACGCCAGCAGCGCACCGACGCCCGCCGAGGGCAAGGTGGAAAGGATGGTCACCGGGTGAATAAAGCTCTCGTAGAGAATGCCGAGCACGATGTACATGGTCACCACCGCCGCCAGAATCAGCAGCAAGGTGCTCGACAACGAGCTCTCAAACGCCAGCGCGGCGCCACGGAAACTGGTCTGCACGCCGACCGGCAATTGCATCTCCTGCTCGACCTGGCGAATGGCTTTTACCGCTTCGCTCAGCGACACCTTGGGCGCCAGGTTGAACGACAGCGTGGCCGCCGGGAACTGCGAGATATGGTTGATGGCCAGCAGCGTGTTGCGCTCTTCGATGCTGGCCAGCGACGACAGCCGCACTTGCGTGCCGTCGCTGCTGCTCACGTACAGGTTTTCCAGCGACTCCGGCCCCAACTGAAATTGCGGCGCCACTTCCAGCACCACGCGGTATTGGGTGGCTTGGGTAAAGATGGTGGAAATCAGCCGTTGGCCGAAGGCGTTGTACAGCGCGCTGTCGACATCGGCCAGCGACACACCAAGACGCGAGGCGGCATCGCGGTCGATATTCACAAACGCTTGCAGGCCTTTGTCCTGCCAGTCGCTCGCCACATCGGCGAGTTCCGGCAGTTGCTGCAGACGCTCCACCAACAGCGGCACCCACTTGGCCAGCACGTCGGGGTCGGAGTCTTGCAGGGTGAATTGGTACTGGGTGCGTGCCACGCGGTCTTCAATGGTCAGGTCTTGCACCGGTTGCAGGTACAGGCGCACACCGGGGATCTGGTCGAGGGTCGGTTGCAGGCGGCGGATTACTTCCGTGGCGCTGGCATCCCGTTCGCCGTGGGGCTTGAGGTTGATCAGCATGCGCCCGGTGTTCAGTGTGGCGTTGCTTCCGTCCACGCCGATAAAGGCAGTGAGGCTGGCCACGGCCGGGTCGCTAAGCAGGGCTTTGGACAGTTCCTGTTGGCGCTCGGCCATGGACTGGAAGGAGATCGACTGCGGCGCTTCGGCAATGGCCTGAATAACGCCGGTGTCCTGCACCGGGAAAAAGCCTTTGGGCATAAAGGTGTAGAGCACGGCAGTCAGCACCAGGGTGCCGAGGGCAATCAGCAAGGTCAACGGCTGATGGCGCAGCACCACGCGCAGCGCGCGGCCGTAGCCGGCGATCAGACGGTCAATCTGCCGGCCGGTGTACTGGGCAAAACGACCGTGTTTTTCCTCGGGAATATGCTTGAGCAACTTGGCGCACAGCATCGGCGTCAGGGTCAGCGACACCACGCCGGAAATCAGAATAGCCACCGCCAGGGTGATGGCGAATTCGCGGAACAACCGCCCCGCTACGTCGCCCATAAACAGCAGCGGAATCAGCACGGCGATCAGCGAGAACGTCAGGGAAATAATCGTAAAGCCGATCTGCTTGGAGCCCTTGAGCGCGGCCTCCAAGGGGCTATCGCCCTCCTCCAGATAACGGGTGATGTTCTCCACCATCACGATGGCATCGTCCACCACAAACCCGGTGGCGATGGTCAGCGCCATCAGCGACAGGTTGTTCACCGAGAAACCGGCCAGGTACATCACGCCGAACGTGCCGATCAACGACAGCGGCACCGCGAGGCTCGGAATCAGGGTCGCGGAAAAACTGCGCAGGAACAGGAACGTCACCATCACCACCAGCCCGATGGCCAGCACCAGTTCGAACTGCACGTCGGCGACCGAGGCGCGGATGGTGGTCGTGCGGTCGGTAAGAATCTGCACGTCGAGGCTGCCCGGCAGGCTGGCCTGCAATTGCGGCAGCATGGCTTTGATGCTGTCGACCACCTTGATCACGTTGGCACCCGGTTGGCGCTGGATATTCAGCACCACCGCCGGGGTTTCGTTGGCCCAGGCGGCCAGGCGGGTGTTTTCGGCGGCATCGTCGACGGTGGCGACGTCTTTCACCCGCAGGGGCGCGCCATTTTTATAGGCGACGATCAGCTCCCGATAGGCCGCGGCGGATTTCAGTTGGTCGTTGGCATCCAGGGTCGAGGCGCGCGTGGGGCCGTCGAAGCTGCCCTTGGGGCCATTGAGGTTGTTGTTGGAAACAGTGGTGCGCAGGGTGTCGAGGTTAAGCCCCGCCGCCGCCAAGGCCGATGGATTGGCGCGAATTCGCACCGCCGGGCGCTGGCCGCCGCTGATGCTCACCAGGCCAACGCCGGAAATCTGCGAAATTTTCTGCGCCAGGCGCGTGTCCACCAGGTCTTGCACCTGCGGCAGCGGCAGGTTGCTGGAGGTGATAGCCAGGGTCAGGATCGGCGCATCGGCCGGGTTTACCTTGCTGTACGAGGGTTGGTACGGCAGGTCGTTGGGCAGCAGGCTGCTGGCGGTATTGATGGCCGCCTGCACTTCCTGCTCGACCACATCCAGGTTGCTGTCCAGGGTGAATTGCAGGGTGATGACCGACGCGCCGCCCGAGCTGCTGGACGACATTTCATTCAGACCGGCAATCTGCCCCAGCTGGTTTTCCAGCGGCGCGGTCACCGACGAGGTCATGATTTCCGGGCTGGCGCCGGGGTACGACGTGACCACCTGAATGGTCGGGTAATCGACTTCCGGCAGCGCCGAAATCGGCAAAAAGCGGTAGGCGATAATCCCCGACAGCAAGATGGCGACCATCATCAGCGTGGTCGCCACCGGCCGCAGAATAAACGGGCGCGACGGGTTCATTGCGCGGCTCCGTCCTTGCCTTTCGGTGCCGCGTCGCCCTGGCCGAAGGGCTTCTGCCCGGTTTCTTCACCCACTTCTTTCTTCACTTGCTCGGGCGCGGCGATGCGCACGGCCATGCCGTCGCGCAGGCGGTCGGTGCCTTCCACGACTACTTGCTCATCGGCGTTGAGGCCCTTTTCCACCACCACTTTTTCGCCTTCGCTGGTGCCCAGGGTGACGGCGCGCTGGGCCACTTTGTCGCCCTCGCCCAACACGTACACATAGGTGCCATCGTTGCCGCGCTGCACGGCGTTGGCCGGAATCAGCAGCACGTCGTGCAGGGTTTCCGCGAGCAGGCGCACGTTGACGAACTGGTTGGGGAACAAGGATCGGTCGGCGTTTTCGAATTTGGCTTTGAGCTTGACGGTGCCGGTGGTGGTGTCGATCTGGTTATCCAGGGTGACCAGCTCGCCGGTGGCCAGGGTGAGGTCTTTATTGCGGTCCAGCGCTTCTACTGGCGAGGCCTTGGCCTGACCGAGTTGCGCGGCGACGGTGCCCAGCTGCTGCTGCGGCAGGCTGAACACCACGGCAATCGGTTTCACCTGGGTGATGACCACCAACGGCGTGGTGTCGCTGGAGGTAACCAGATTGCCGACGTCGACCTGACGCAAGCCCAGACGGCCACTGATGGGCGCACGCACCTCGGTAAAGGCCAGGTTGAGCTTGGCGTCGTCCACCTGGCCCTGGTTGGTTTTCAGCGTGCCCTGGTACTGGTTGAGCAAGGCGGCCTGGGTGTCGAGGGTTTGCTTGGCGATGGAGTCTTCGGCGTACAGGCCTTTGTAGCGGTCCAGGTCGATTTGCGCGTTTTTCAGTTGGGCCTGATTCTGCTGCAGCGTGCCTTCGGCTTGCGCCAGGGCGGCTTTATAAGGACGGGGATCGACCACGGCGAGCAGGTCGCCGGCCTTCACTTCCTGGCCTTCGGTAAACAGCACCTTGACCAGTTCGCCGTTAACCCGTGGCTTGACGTTGACCGTGCTGAACGCGGTCACCGTACCCAGGGCGTGGTAGTGCACATCGAGGTCGCTGCGCTGCACCTTGGCAACGCTGACCGTCATGCCGGCGGCAGCGCCAGGAGGGCCCATGCCCGGACGCCCGCGCACCTTGCCATCGGGGGCGCCGGTGCTTTTGGCAGCGGACAACCAGATAACCAACAACACCACACCAGCGAAGGCAGCGGCAGTGATCAACCAAGGGCGAAGGGTACGAAAGGTCATGGGGCATCATCGATTGCAAATTCGAGCCCGCACGATAAGCACTGCCACGACGAACGGAAAGCCTCTTTACCGGCTTTTTACCTATCTCTGACTTTTTAGTAAGCGATTGACCCGTAAATGAAAACGGCCTGACTAAGTCAGGCCGTCATGTGTTGCGAGGTGTTACCTAAAACCTTACTTCAATACGGCAACAGCAGCTTCGTAATTCGGCTCGCTACCGATTTCGGCAACCAGCTCGCTGTGCAGCACTTTGTCGTTTTCATCCAGCACCACAACGGCACGGGCAGCCACGCCGGCCAGTGGGCCGTTGGCGATGGCAACGCCGTAGTCGGCGAGGAATTGCGCGCCGCGCATGGTGGACAGGTTCACCACGTTTTGCAGGCCTTCAGCGCCGCAGAAACGTGCCTGGGCGAACGGCAGGTCGGCGGAAATGCACAGCACCACGGTGTTGGCCAGGTTGCTGGTTTCGGCGTTGAACTTGCGAACCGAGGTGGCGCAAGTCGGGGTGTCGACGCTTGGGAAAATGTTCAGCACTTTGCGTTTGCCGGCCAGGCTGGCCAGGGTCACGTCGCTCAGATCGCCGCCAACCAGGCTGAAGGCCGGGGCTTGCTGGCCAGCTTGCGGCAGCTCGCCAGTGACTTGAACAGGGTTGCCTCGCAGGGTTACTTGGGCCATGAACGGATTCCTTTTTTTGTGGTTGAGGTAATTGGTTACTAAGGGCGCAAGAGTTAAGCACGAAAGGGATTACGCGACTATGACTGCAGAGTCAAAAAAATGAGGAAGTGACTGCGCGGAAATGAAGGAGGTATTCCATCCTTCACCGTCATCCCAGCGCAGGCTGGGATCCAGAATGTCGTGTCGGGCAGAAAACGCGGCAGCGTCCAATACTCTGGGTCCCAGCCTGCGCTGGGACGACCGTGGAAAATTGAAATCTGCGACCTCATCAAAAATCGCGCTTATAGAAAATATCCAGCGAACTCGCCAACCCGCTCGCCGCTTCCACATACACCTTCTTGGTCAACGCATAACGCAGCGCAATCGTGCTCGCCGGCTCGAACACGCCCACGCCGTAACGCAGGCTCAGTTTCTCTGACAGATTGCCGCTGGCCACAACACTGGTTTTATCTCCGGTACCGCCGGTGTCCAGCTGAAAATCGCTGATCCCCAGCCGCTGCGCCATGGCGCCCGTCACCCCGGAGCTGCCCATCAACCCCAGCCCCAGCGCCGCCTCGGCAAGCATATTGTTATCGCCACTGCCGCTGCTGGCCGGGCGCCCGAGCACCAGGTACGACAGCGCCTGCTGTTGGCTCATGGCCGGTTCGGAAAACACCGTGGTGGTCGGCTGCTCGGCATTGCCGCTGATGCGCAAACCGGCGGTCACGCTGTCGACCTGGCGGATGGCTTCCACGTCCAGGTACGGCTGGTCCACGGGCCCGGCAAACAGCAAGCGCGCGCGGCGCAAGGTCAGGCGTTGGCCATAGGCGCGGTAGCGGCCTTTGTTGAGGTTCAGTTCGCCACGGGTGTCGAGGTTGTCGCCCATATGCAGGTGGCCGGCCAGCTCGGCGCTCAGGCCAAAGCCGTTGAAGGTCAGCGGCGGCTGCCCTTCCGGGGCGCCCACGCCGATATCGATATCCATGGCCACAGGCGTCGCTTGCCGCGCTTCGGGGTCGTGGGTGCCCACAACCTGGGCGTCTTCCGACACCTTGACGGTGGACGGCGGCAACTGGCGAATTTCGATCTTGCCGCGCGGCACCTGCACCTTGCCTCTCACCGACAGCTGCTGTTCGGCCAGGCGCACGTTGAGGTCGGGGTGCACTTCCAGCGTGGCATAAGGCTCGACCACCACCGGCAGGCGACTGCCGAGCACATGCAGGTCCATATCCAGGCCGTTGGCCCAGGCCAGCGTGCCGCTCAGGCTGCCCTCGCCTGCTTCGCCGCTGTGCCAGTTGCTGGTCAGTTGCAGCCGCTCGCCGACGATCAACGCTTCGGCCTGCAAGCCCTGCACGCTCACCGGCAACTCACTGCCGGACAGCTCGCCGTTCTGCACCACCAGCCGGCCGTTGATCTGCGGAGCCAGCAGGCCGCCCGACAGCGTACCGCTGCCATTCAAATGCCCGCTCAGGCGCTCCACCATTGGCACAAACGGCCGCGCCAGGCTGAGGTCGAGGCCGGCTAGTTCAAAGGTGCCGGAAATCGGTTTGCTGGCCGGTCGCGGGTCGAGTTGCGTATTGAGCGTGAGCTGGCCGAGTTGCGGACCGTGGAAGTCCAGTTGCGAGTTGATGCGCTGCGGGCGCAGTTGGCTGGTCAGGCTAAAACGGTCATAGGGCAGGTCCAGCCATTGGCCGTTGTCGCGCACCCGCAGGTTGCCGCTGCCCAGGTCCAGGCGGATATCACCATTGGGGCCGCTGGCCGGCAGGTCGAGTTTGATATCGGCATTCAGGTTGCCCTGCCAGGCGAAATCGGCCGGCCACCACTGCGCCAGGGTTTGCATCGGAAAATCGCGCAGGCGCCAGCGCAAACGGGGTTCTGGCAGCAGGCGCTGATCGTCGCCGCACAAGCTGGCCGTGCCGCTCTGCCAGCAGTGGGCGCCGAGGGTGAGTTGGCCGTTGGCCAGGCGTTGCACCGTTGCGGCTTGTTGCAGGCGCCATTGCTGCCCGGCGCTTTCCACGTCACCGCTGCTGAGTCGCCCGCGCCAGTCGAAGTTCGGCGCCAGGGTGCCGTCGGCGGCGAGCGCCAGTTTGAGTTTGCTGCCGTCCAGATCGAGGCTTGCCCGCTGCTGCTGGCGGTTGCCGTTGCCTTGCAGGTGCAGGCGACCGAGGTCGGTGTCGCCGCTGTGAATGCCGGTGCCGATCAGGTCGAGCGTGCCGCGCTGTTGGCCATCCAGTTTTGCGCTGAGGTTCAGGGTCGCCAGCTTTTGCTGCTGATACGCCAACTGTGTGCCTTGCAGATTCAGTTGTCCTTGCGGGGCTTGCAGGGTGCCAGCGAGATCCACTTGGCCCTTCAGCTGCCCAGCCAATTGCGGCCATAGCTGGCCGAGGCGCGGCATGGCGATAGTCAGTTGCCCGGCCAGGCGTTGGTCCAGGCTGCCCTGCCCTTGCACGCGGTTATCGCCCAGGCGCACATCGAGTTTGTCGACCTGCCAGCGCTCGCCGGCGCCGGCGGCATGCACTTGCAGCAACGCGGGCTGGCCACGCAGGCGGCCGTTGAGGTCGAGGTCGGCGTCGAGCTTTAGTTGCTCGCGGTATTCGCCCTGGCTGCGCAAGGTGCCGCCGAGAGTGCCGGGCAGTTCGGCGAGCCAGTAGGCGGGGTTGAGCTGGCTGAGTTGCAGGCGGCTGTCCCATCGAATTCCGTCGGCAAAACCCACCGTCACCTGCCCTTCGGCTTTGCCCTGCCCGGCTTGCAGTTGCAGGCTGACCAGGTGCACTTGCTTAAGGTCGCCACTCACCGGGCTGCTGAGGCTGAAGGCACCGGCCGGGCCGTTGAGGTCGGCGGCGAAATTGCCGAGGTAATTGCCGTCTTGGTAATGCACCTGCCCGGTCAGACGATGCAGGCTCACGGCAGGTTCTTCGACGTCGGGCAGCAGCCGGCGCCAGGGAAAATCCAGCCAGGTGAATTCGGCGTCGGCGGTAAAGGTATCGCGCCAGTCGAGCGTGCCGTTAAGGGTGATGTGTTGCTCGGTGTCGGCTTGCGCAGTCAGTGCCTGGATATCGGCGCCGCTGGCGGTGACGAGGCCCGCCAGGGTCAGCGGAATATCCCCGCCCTGCGCTGCCAGCCCGGCGGTGCCGTTCACCTGATAGCCCTCACGCAAGGTGCCCGCCGCGCTGAGGTGAACGGCGTTCAGCGGCGGCACATCGGCGGCCGCGACAAACTGTTCGGCATCCACCGTCACCTGCGCCGGCAACCCTTCGCTCAGCGGCTGCACGCTGCCTCGCAAGTGCGCATTCAGATAGCCGCTGCTTTGCGCGGTTACGGCGAGGCTTTTAAGCAAGTCGCCCTGTACGTTTACGGCCAGTGACCACGCCTGCGCGTCCGGTGCCGGTAACTGCACCGAGCCTTCCGCTATCAGCGGCCATTCGCCGTTCGGGTCGAGCGTGCCGTGCACATTCAGGGCCACGCCATTGGAGCTGCCTTGCAGCCGTTCGATCACCAAACCAGCCACGGTCCAGTGCGCCACCAGCTGCAACTGACTGGCTTGTTCGCCGCCGTTGTAAACGATGCTGCCCAGCTGGATATCGCCCAGTTGCAGGGCCAGCGGCAGCTTCAGGCTCGGCAGAGTTAGCGGCCCATCGCTGCGGCTTTCGCTATCGGCAAATTGCAGGTTGAGCTGCTCGGCATGGACCTGATCCAGACACAACGTGAGCTTGAGCAAACAACTCGGCGACCAGGCAACACGCACCTGGGTCACTTCCACCCTGTCGCCCTGCTGCTCCCACACCAGACTATCGGCGCTCCAGCTACTACCCAAGCGACCATCGAAAGCCTGCACCTGCAAGCCCGGCACCTGCGCCAATAACCAGCGGCTGCCGCCAGCGGTGCCCAGCAGCAACGCCACGGACAGCACCACGCTGACCACTGACGCCAACAACGCCCAGCCCGCCCGCTTAAGCCAGGTCATAGCTCCGGCCCCATGGAAAAGTGCAGACGAAAACCACCGTCATCATCCAGCGCACGGGCCAGGTCGAGGCGCAGCGGGCCGACTGGCGAAATCCAGCGAATACCCATGCCGACGCCGGTTTTCAACGTGGGAATTTCCAGGGTCTGGAACGCATTGCCTTGGTCGACAAACGCCGCCCAGCGCCAGCGCTCGGCAAAGGAATACTGGTACTCCACGCTCCCGGCCACCAGGTAGCGGCCACCGATGCGGTCGCCCTCGTTGTTCTCCGGCGACAGCGACTGGTAGTCGTAACCACGCACGCTCTGGTCGCCACCGGCAAAGAAGCGTAGTGATGGCGGCACGGCCTTGTAGTCGTCCGTGGCGCTGCCACCAAACTGCACGCGGCCGAGGAAGCGGTGCTTGTCCCACAGCGTGGTCAAGCCTTTGGCCAATACGGTGCCGTAAAGCAGGTTGCTGTCGGACACCAAACCGTCCTTGGCGACCGACGCTTCGAACTGCAGGCGATAGCCGTTGGCCGGGTCGATGGCGTTGTCGCTGTGCAGGTAGGAATAACTCACGCCCGGCATCAGCAAAGTGCTCAGGCCGTTGTCGCTGCCCAGGCGGTATTCCTCGCGCTGCAGCTTGAGCGACAGAACTTGCTGCCAGCCGCTGTCGAGCTTGCTGTGCCATTCGGGGCCGACGGTGAGCAGGCGGCTGAGGCTGTCGGTGTCGGCCAGCTCTTCGTACTGGTAGCCGCCGGCCCAGCGGGTTTTATTGGTGAGCGGTGGGTTGCCGGGTATGTCGTACCACAGGCCGACGTTCTGCCGCGGCGCCGACAGTTCCATCTCGGTGCCGTAACTGTCGCCTTCGGCGTTGGCCCAGTGGCGGGTCCAGTTGAATTTCGCCCGTGGCCCCACGTCGGTGGAAAAGCCTAGGCCCACGCCCATGGTGCGTGGCTTGCGGGTGTTGAGGTCGATCTTTACCGGCACCTGTTCGCCGCTGCCCTGAGTGGGCGCGGCATCCACCCGCACGCTTTCGAAATAGCCGCTGCCTTGCAGGTTTTGGTAGAGCTTGGCGATCAGGTCCGAGTCGTACGCGGTGCCCGGTTTGAACGGCACCATGCGTTGCAGAAGTTGATCGTCGAAGGTTTCATCGCCGCTGAATTGGCTCGGGCCGAAGTAGTAGCGCGGGCCGCTGGCGTAGATCAGTTCGACGTCTGCCACGCCGGCCACCGGGTCGATGGCCAACTTCTGGCTGGTGAAATGGCCGCTGAAAAATCCGTAGCGCGAAGCCTGGTTCTGGATCAGGCGTTTGGCGTCTTCGTAGTGCCCATGGTTGAGCACGGCGCCGGCGGTGAGCTGGCTGCTTTTCGGCACACGGAAGGCGGGTAATTGGGCGGCAGGCCCGTCGATACGCACGGTGACGTTACGCAGGTGCACCGGCTCGCCGGGCTGGATGCGGATGATCAGGCGCGGGCCTTTGTCGTTGTGGTCGACCTCGCTGTCGATCTGCGCCTGGTAATAGCCCAGCGCCTCCACCGCTTTGCGCGCCTGCAACAGCGCGCCGCGGCTGAAGCGCTGCAAGGCGGCCTCGTCGCGCTCGCCGAGGTCGCCCACGTAGCCGGTCACATTGGCCTTGAGCGGTGCGTTGGCCGGTTTGATGCGCACACTGAGCTGGGTTTGTGCGAGGGCTGTGGTCGTGGTGAGCAACAGCGCCAACGCCAGCCCGATCGTTGGGTGAAATGACATGGGGGCCGATGCTAGCACGCGATTAAGTCTTCGCCCGAGGGCAAATTCCTGCGCCTATAAAAGAATGCTCGCGGTTTTCTCCAGCACCGCCCTACTGCCTACAGCCTTGGGTTTGCAGTTTGATTTCCCGGCTTTCAATTGCTGACGGCAGGCTGTCAGGCAGACAGCGCAGCCCTTGCGAACGCACACCCAAACCCACCGCTCCACATTGAGTAAAACAGCACCATGAAAAAATCTATGGCATTGGTTTTTTTGGCCATCACAGCGAGCAGCCTCTCGGCCTGCGCCGTTAAAAATGACCGTACGGATTTTAGCCCTTTGGGGCTCGCCTACCACTCAAACATCACCAAAACAGCTGACGGTAACTATCAAGCCGCGGTTGAGGCCGCTCCAGGCCGCGGTCGTGTGGGTGGCGCAAGAGAACTGGTTACGAAGGATGCGGTTGATAAGTGCAAGTTGGATAACAAGACCATGCGCGTGATCAAGGAAGAAACCGACACACACCTGCTGGTGAATGGCGTCGCCCGTCTCACGTTTGTCTGCGAATAATCCCCCCGCTCCTCACCAGGCCGCCTCCTGCCACAGGAGGCGGCATTCGCTTAAACCTCCCCTGCGTTAACCCGACGCCGCCACCAGCAACTTCTCCGGGTTGGGGTGAAAAAACACATGCTCGCGAATCGGCCCTACCGCCACTTCGCCGATCTCTTCATAACCTTGGCGTTTGTAGAAATCCAGGTAGCGCGGGTTTCCGGTGTCGAGCACCACGCCCAGCGACGCTTCGTCCTCGGCGCACCAGTTATGCAGCGCTTCGAGCAGCTGTTCGCCCAGATGCTTGCCCTGAAATTCCGGGTGCACGCCGAGCAGCGGCAGCACGTGGTACTGGCCCGGCGGCAGACAGGCCAGCACGGCGTCGTGGTAATGCAGGTAGCGTTTGGTGCAGCGCAGACCGGTGGTCAGCAGCATGCGCAGGCGCCAGCCCCAACTTTCGGTGATATCCAGGCGGCGCTGGGGCGGAGCGATCAGGGCCAGGGCCACCAGGCGGTCGTTGATCACCAGGCCAATGGCCGGCAGGTCTTCGAGAAAATGCCGCTGCACCAGCTCGCGCACCGTGGCGCGCACGCGTTGGTCGTAGCCGGGGCGTTCGGACTCGAACAGGTAGCCGAAAGTCGGCTCGTGGCGGTAGGCGTGGTACAGCAGGGAGCGGGCTTCACGAACATAGCTGCTGTCGAGTAAGCGGACTTCTGCAGCGGGAATGGCAAAGGACGTCGGCATGCACGGTTACCTCGGTTAGCCTGCCTGGCGCCAGCGCACAAATGGCGCGGGTCACAGGCGGTTTTTATTGTTATAGATGCCGCCCTCACGTTAGCAGCCAGGACCGGTTGCTGCCACACGCGGGTGGCCGCCTGGGCGGGCATCGGCTAGCATCGCAGGCCTTCTCGTTTGTTAGTTCAGGACCTTGCCGCCCATGAAGATCGTCTCCTTCAACATCAACGGCCTGCGCGCCCGCCCCCATCAGTTGGCGGCGCTGATCGAAAAACACCAGCCAGATGTGATCGGTCTGCAGGAAACCAAAGTGTCGGACGAGCAATTCCCTTTTGCCGACATCGAAGCCTTGGGCTATCAGGTGCATTGGCATGGGCAGAAAGGCCATTACGGCGTGGCGCTGCTGTCGCGCCAGGCGCCGCTGGAACTGCACAAAGGCTTTCCCGGTGATGAAGAAGACGCCCAGCGGCGGTTTATCTACGGCACGTTTGCCGATGAAAACGGCCAGCCGGTGACGGTGATGAATGGCTATTTTCCGCAAGGTGAGAGCCGTGACCATCCGACCAAATTTCCGGCCAAGCAGCGGTTTTATGCGGATCTGCAGAATTTGCTGACTACCCAATTCACGCCGAACCAGGCGGTTGTGGTGATGGGGGACATCAATATTTCGCCGGAAGATTGCGACATTGGTATTGGCGAAGAGAACCGCAAGCGCTGGCTGAAAACCGGCAAGTGCAGCTTCCTGCCAGAAGAGCGCGAATGGCTGGCCACCCTGAAAAGCTGGGGCCTGGTCGATAGCTTCCGCCACCTGCACCCTGAGGTGAACGACCGCTTCAGCTGGTTTGACTACCGCAGTCGTGGCTTTGAAGACGAGCCTAAACGTGGGCTGCGGATTGACGTGATTTTGGCGACGGCGCCGCTGCAAGGCCGCATCAAGGACGCTGGCATCGACTACGACCTGCGCGGCATGGAAAAGCCGTCGGACCATGCGCCGATTTGGGTTGAGTTGGGGTGATTCAAAGGTGGCGGCTGGGCGTTGTTCTGCCGAGCGGTGGATATCTGCTTTACCGCATTTGCTGGACGTTTTGTTTCGCGCTTTACGCGCGAGTTTCTTTTTTCAGTCGATAAAAAAGAAACCAAAAAATCTTGCCCCTACCTGGGGTTTTCACTGCGTGAAAACTTCCCTCGCTCCGTCGTCGCTCCAGGGGTCGGGCTGAGGGCCATCCATGGCCCCAGCCCTCTGCGCGGCTCCCGGCCGCTACGACCCCTTACGCAACGACTACGCTCGGCCTGGCGCTAAAGGGGCGGGTAAATCACAAGCCAGATCAAAGGCCCCTCACCCCCGGCCCCTCTCCCGCACGCGGGCGAGGGGGTGACGTTTGGGCGGCGACCTCACTCGATCTGCCCCTCTCCCGTTAGGCGGCCGGGCAGGCGAGAGGGTTGGGGTGAGGGGCTGTTGATCTGGCTTTTGATCTTGATCTGCCCGCCCCTTGAGCGCAGGCCGAGCGAAGTCGCCGTGGAAGGGGTTGAGCGGCAGGAGCCGCGAAAGGCAAAGACGGGCCATGGATGGCCGCGTTTTGCCGGCCCCTGAAGCGGCGACGGAGCGAGGGGAGTCGGAGCGCAGCGGAGACCCCAGGTAGGGGCAAGCCGTTTTTGGTTACTTTTTAGGGCGACTGCTAAAAAGTGACTCGCGCGTAAGGCGCGAAAACAAAACGCTCAGCACCCGCGATAACGACGAATCCCACGATCAAAAAATCAACAATCCGCCGCCCTTAAAATCCCCCAGGCAACCGAACACTCACCCGCAACCCACCCAGCGGGCTGTCGAGCAATTCCAACTGCCCACCCCGGGCATCGACGATATCGCGCACAATCCCCAACCCCAAGCCATGCCCGGTCACCTGCTCATCCAGCCGCGTGCCCCGCTCCAGCACCTCAGCCCGGCGTTCGACCTCAATCCCCGGCCCGTCGTCGTCCACCCACAAAGTGAACCCCGCACTGTCTTTCTGAACGCTCAATCGCACCTGCGCGTCGGCCCACTTGCAGGCGTTGTCGAGCAGGTTGCCGAGCATTTCCAGCAAATCTTCACGGTCCCACGGCAGGCGTAGGCCGGGCTCGGCCTGCCAGGTCAGGTCCAGCCCTCGGTTATGGATCATGCCCAGCGTGCTGATCAAGCCCGGCAGTTCTTCGTCGCAGTCAAACTGCGCGCCGGGCAATGCTTCGCCGGCTAACCGCGCACGGCCGAGTTCCCGGTTCAAACGTTGCTCGATCTGCTGCAGCTGGTCGCGCAACGTCGCTCGCAACTCAGGGTAGTTTTTCAGTTCCTCGCGCTCGGCCAGGCTAACCAGCACGGCCAGCGGGGTTTTCAATGCATGGCCTAGGTTGCCCAGGGCCTTGCGCGAACGCAGTAGGTGGTCTTCGGTGTGGGCCAGCAGGTGGTTGATCTGGGTTACCAGCGGTTCCAGCTCCACCGGCACGTCTTTATCCAGGGCGGCGCGCTGGCCTTGCTGCAGTTGTTGCAGTTGCTGGCGCACGCGCTCCAATGGGCGCAATGAGTTGCGCACGGTCAGGCGTTGCAGCAGCAGTATCAACAGCAGTGCTCCGGCGCCGATACCCAGGCCGACGTACTTCACCTGGCGAAAACTGGCGAGGATCGGGCTGTAGTCCTGCGCCACGGTGATGGACAACTGCTGGCCGTAGCGCCGGTAGTCGGCGCGGTACATCAGCAGCAATTGCTCGTTGGGGCCAACTGCCAGTTCGCTTTGCAGACCGGGCTGGGCGCCCTGCGGCAGCTCCCAGTCCCATTGCGAACGAGAACGCCACGGCGCCGGCGTCCCGCTGGCAAAGTCGATGCGAAAATAACGCCCGGAAAATGGCTGCTCGTACGCCGGCTGCAAGCGCTGTTCGTTGAGCTGCAAGCCGGCCGGGCCGCGCACCGTGGCGATCAGCAAGTTCTCGGCGTGGTGACGCAGGCTGGATTCCAGATAGCGGCGCAGGCCCAGGTCGAGCAACCACAAGCTGGTCTGAGCCAGCACCAGCCCTACCACCAGCAGCACACTGATCAGGCCGAGACTCAGCCGGCGCTGAATCGATTTCATGCGCCCAGCCCGATAAAGCGATAGCCCTGGCCCCGGCGCGTTTCGATCACGTCGCGGCCGAGCTTGCGGCGCAGGTGGTTGACGTGCACTTCCAGCACATTGGAGTCGCGCTCGGTTTCGCCGTCGTACAGGTGTTCGGCCAGGTGACTTTTCGACAGCAGTTGCTGCGGGTGCAGCATGAAATAGCGCAGCAGGCGGAATTCAGCGGCGGTGAGTTGAATCTCCTCCCCGGCGTTGTTCACGCACTGGCGCGCTTCATCCAGTTGCAGGCCGGCGGCTTCCAGATGCTGCTGGTTGGCCAGGCCTTTGGAGCGGCGCAACAGCGCCTGAATGCGCAGTTGCAGTTCTTCGGGGTGAAAGGGTTTGGTGAGGTAGTCGTCCGCGCCGGCTTTCAGCCCGTCGATGCGCTCGGCCCAGGAGCTGCGCGCGGTGAGGATCAGCACCGGGGTGGCCAGCGCGCCGGCGCGCCATTCGCGCAGCACCTCAAGCCCCGGTTTGCCGGGCAGGCCGAGGTCGAGAATGATCAAGTCGTAGGGTTCGGTAGCGCCCTGGTGCACGGCGTCGCGGCCATCGGCGAGCCAGTCCACGGCATAGCCTTGGGCGGTCAGGCCGGCCAGCAGCTCGTCGGCCAGGGGCACATGGTCTTCCACCAGCAACAACCGCATCAGTCGTCTTCCTTGTCCTTGAGAATGCGCCCGTCGCGCACATCGATTTCCAACTCACGGACCACGCCATCGGTGGTCAGCAACTCGACTTCATAGACCAACACGTCGTCCTCTTCTTCCAACTCGGCTCCAACAACTTCGCCCCGGGGTAACGCCCCAGGGCGGGTTGCAGCAGCTGTTCCAACGGTGGAATACGGCCTTCCTGACGCAGGCGCAGCACCTCGTCCTGGTCGAGGTCGCGGGCGTGGACCGCGACACTCAGTGTCATTACCGCTAAAACCAGGGCGACGATACCGCTATAGCGCAGCAGCCATTTGCTCGGCTTGCTCATTACTTGTCTTGGTAGTCTTTAAGGATCTGACCATTGGTGGCGTCCAGCTCCAGGTCCCACTCCACGCCCTGCGCGTCACGCAGTTCGACCTGGTAAATGTAGCGGCCGTGTTGCTCTTCCAGCTCGGTTTCTTTCACGGTGGAGCCAGGGTGTTTGGCGATGGCGGCAGCGTTGAGTTTTTCGAAGGATTGCACGGTGCCGGCGTCACGCAGTTTCAGCGCTTCGTCCGGGCCCAGGTCACGGGCTTGGGCCAGGCCAGCGGTGGCGGTCAGGGCAGCAACGGCAAACAGGGCAGTGAACTTGTTCATGGGTTCGTTCCTTTTCTTCAGTTAGGTAATTGCTTTCGACGGGGATCACCTTATCGCCCGCCGCTTAACTGAAGCTTAAAACCCTTAAGGTTGAAGATCGGCCGCCACCATCACGGCTTCGAAGCAATCGCCTTGGCCAGCGCCGCCTGCAAATCCGGATCATCGGGCTTGGTCAAACTGGAAAAGCTCGCCACTACTTTGCCCTGACGGTCCACCACGTATTTATAGAAATTCCAGCGCGGTGCACTGCTCTGCTCGGCCAGGTCTTTGAACAGTGGAATGGCCTGGTCGCCTTTGACGTGCTGCGGCTCGACCATGGTGAAGGTCACGCCGTAGTTCACGTAGCAAACCTTGGCGGTTTCGGCGAGGTCGGGGTCTTCCTGGTTGAAGTCGTCGGAGGGCACGCCGAGCACTTCCAGGCCTTGGTCCTTGTGGCTTTTGTACAGCGCTTCAAGGCCTTTGAACTGGGGGGCGAAACCACAGTGGCTGGCGGTGTTGACCACCAGCAGCGGTTTGCCGGCAAAGTGTTCGCAGAGGTTGATCTGTTCCTTGTTCTTGTCACGCAGCTTGGGCAATTCGCCCTGCAGCAGTTGCGGACACTCGGTTGCCAGTACCGGCAACGAGAACAGGGACAACAGAACGGCAGGCAGAAGGACGCGACGCAGGCTCATGGTAGTAACGCTCAGTGGCCGGTAGACAGTCAGGCCACGCTACCCGTCATGCCCCATGGCGTCAAAGGCAACTGCCCAGACCGAGTTGCAGCAGGGCCAACCCGCCCTGGTGCCAGCCCCACCAGATCAGCGCCAGCGCGGCGACTGCCGCCGTGGCGCTGAGCGAGAGCGTCAGCGAACGGCTCATGCCGCCGCCATGCGCAGGCGTTCAACCGGCTGCTCGCGCACCGGCCAATTCAACGCGGCGGCCAACAGGCTGAGGCCGATGGAAATCTGCCAGACCAGGTCGTAGCTGCCGGTGCGGTCATACAAGTAGCCGCCCATCCAGCCGCCGAGGAACGCGCCCAGTTGGTGAAACAGAAAGACGATACCGGCGAGCATCGACAGGTTGCGCACGCCGAACAGCGTGGCCACGGTGCCATTGGTGAGCGGCACGGTGGAGAGCCAGAAAACGCCCATCAGCACGCCGAACGCGTAGGCGGTAAACATCGTCACCGGCACGCTGATAAACCACACCAGCACCACCGCGCGAGCCAGATACAACGCCACCAGCAGGCGCGGTTTGGACATGCGCCCGCCAAGCCAGCCAGCGATATAGGTGCCGAAGATATTGAACAGCCCCACCAGCGCCAGCACCGTGGTGCCGACGGTGGCCGGCAGGTGTTGGTCCACCAGGTACGCCGGCAAATGCACGCCGATAAACACCACCTGAAAACCGCAGACGAAAAAGCCCAGCGACAGCATCCAGAAACCTTTGTGCGCCGCTGCTTCACGCAGCGCCTCGCCCAGGCTCTGTTCGTGGCCGAGCACGGGCAGCGGTTTGTCTTTGAGCATGGCTACCAGCGGCACGATCAGCGCCGCCAACCCACCGAGGGCGATCAACGCCACCGACCAGCCCAGCCAACTGATCAGGCCGAGCGTGCCGGGCAACATGGCGAACTGACCGAACGAACCGGCCGCTGCCGCGATACCCATCGCCATGCTGCGTTTTTCTGCCGGCACAGCGCGGCCGACGACGCCGAGCACAACCGAAAAGGTGGTGCCCGACAGGCCCAGGCCAATCAGCAAACCGGCACTCAGCGACAGTGACCACAGCGAGTCGGCCGACGCCATCAACACCAGACCGAGCGCATATAGAATGCCGCCCACCACCATTACCCGCGCCGCGCCATAGCGGTCAGCCAGGGCGCCGGCAAAAGGCTGCGACAAGCCCCAAAGCAGATTCTGCAAGGCGATGGCAAAGGCGAAGGTTTCCCGGCCCCAGCCGAATTCCGCGCTCATCGGCGGCAGAAACAGGCCAAAGCCATGGCGAATGCCCATGGAGAGCGCGAGGATGAGCGCCGCCCCGATGAGTACCCATTTGGTTGAACGCCATGCTGTCATTGCCCTGCTCCGCTGTACGTTTTCAATCGATGGTTTCCAGGTCGTCCAGCAACAGCCAGAGCGCCTCACGTTTTTCTGCACCCAGGCGCAGCGCCAACTGCGCCTGGGCTTCTTGCCAAGCCACGGCGCCGCGTTCATAGCGGGCCAGACCTTCGGCCGTCAGTTGCACCTGCCGGGCACGCAAATCACTGCCCTCGCCCATTTCCACCAGGCCTTCGCTTTCCAGCACCTTGAGGTTGCGGCCCAGGGTGCTGCGGTCCAGGCCCATGGCTTCGGCCAGCATGGAAATGCTCGGCTGCTCCAGCCGCTGCAAGTGGCTAAGCAAGGAATACTGGGCAACGTTGAGCCCCAGCTCGTGCAGCGCGTCGTCGTAGACACGGGTGACGCTGCGGGCGGCTCTGCGAAGTTTCGTACATAGGCAATGGGTGGTTAGCATGGATGCGTGTATATACCCGCATGTGCAGACGGGTCAAACGAAAGATCGCGTACGGCTGATAATTCTGGATCCCAGCCTGCGCTGGGATGACGGTGCAAGCGGCAAAGAACTCCGTCGCCCCAGCGAAGGCTGGGGCCCAGAATTGCGGGGCAGACGAGGTTGCCTGTACCGTCGCCGAACCGACCTCAAGCGCACCGGTCGAACCGCTCAACATCACCACAGGGAAATTCAGTAAATGGGTCGTCAGTTGCTCGTCTGGCTGTTGCTGTTGTGCGCCTGTCCGGCCCTGGCGGCCAGTCCGCAAATCGCCCAACTGGGCAAAACCCGCTACCCCTTCGTGCTCTACGCCAACGCCGATCTGATCACCCCGAGCCTGCCAGTAACCCGCGCTGTCATTCTGCTGCACGGCATCAAACGCAATGCCGGCGAGTATTTTGAAAACGGCACGGCCCTGCTCGTTAACGCCGGCCTCGACCCCGCCTCTACCTTGCTGGTAGCCCCGCACTTTCTCACCGACGCCGACGCCGACAACTTCCCCGGCGTACCGCGCTGGGCTGCCGGGCAATGGCTGCATGGCAGCCCGTCGTTCAGTGGGGTATCGGCCTTTCAGGTGCTCGACGATCTGCTCACCTTTTTAAGCGACCGCCAGCGTTTCCCCGCGCTGCGTGAAGTGGTGTTGGTGGGCCATTCGGCCGGCGGGCAGCTGGTGCAGCGCTACGCCATTTTCAACACGACAGAGACCGCGTTGACGGCCAAGGGCATTCACCTGCGCTACGGCGTGGCAAGCCCGTCGTCGTACCTGTATTTCGACCGCCAGCGCTGGCAGAACCAGCAGTTGCAGACCACGGCCCAAGCCGAATGCCCGGGCTATAACCGCTACCGCTATGGCCTGGAAAAACTGCCCGCCTATGCGGGGCAGCAGAAGCTCAGCGCGCAGCAATTGTTCCGCCGCTATGCCGGGCGGGATGTGGTCTATCTAGTAGGCGCGGATGACAACAACCCCGACTCGCGGGTAATGGACCGCTCCTGCTCCGCCGCGCTACAGGGCGCAACACGGCGGCAGCGGCAGGTGAATTACGTGGCGTATGAACAGCAGTTGGCCAAGCAATGGCAAATGGCGGTTGCGCACCCACAGGTGCAGGTCGAGGGGGTTGGGCATGACTCCGCAGCCCTGTTCGCTACCCCGATCACCGCCAAAACACTGCTCCCGTAGTTTGCTTCCGGCGTTTTATGCTCCAGCCGCGCTGCATGCCGGCCACCGCCAGCAAAATCATGCTCACGCCTACCCATTGCAGCAGCGTGAGACGGTGGTCGAAGGCGATCCAGTCCACCAGAATCGCCGCAATCGGGTAGACGAAGGACAAGGCGCCGGTCAGCGCCGTCGGCAATTTCTGGATGGCGCTGTAGAGCAACACATACATCACCCCGGTATGCACCATGCCCAACGTCGCCAGGCTGCTCCAGGCCATCGCGCCGGTCGGCAGCGCGCTGCCATACACCCAGGGCGCGAGCACCAGTCCGCCGGTGCAGACCTGAACCAGGGCAATCAGATGCGGCGGCGTGCCGGTCAGGCGTTTGATGATCAAGGCGGCGATGGCGTACAGAAACGCCGCGCCGCAGGCCAGGGCAATCCCCACCAGGTAATCGGCGCCGCTCCCATCCGTCGTGCCATGGGCGCTGACAATGGCCAACATGCCGACAAATGCCACGCCCAGCCAACCCAGTTTCAGCACGCTAATGCGCTCACCGAGAAACAGCGCCGCCAGGCCCACCAACATGAACGGCTGCACGTTGTACACCGCCGTTGCAATGGCGATGGAGGCACGTGAGTAGGCGGCGAACAACAGCAGCCAGTTGCCGACAATCGCCACGCCACTGACCACCGCGAGGGCAAACGTCAGACGGGTCAGCACCCCGGCGCGCAGAAACCCCATGGCGGCGCAAATTACCACCAAGGTCCCGGCGCCGATCAGGCAGCGCCAGAACACCACCTCCAGCACGGGCTGCCCAGACACCAGTACGAACCAGCCGATGGTTCCGGAAATCAGCATGGCGGCGACCATTTCCAGCGTGCCGCGGTGTTGGGTGTTGCTCATGTTTTGCGCCCCTGCCTGACCCATTCTGTGGGCAAAGTATGGCAAGTGCGCGGGTAGCGGCTCCATGGCAAAAACAAGGCTAGAATCGCCACAAGCCTTTTTTATCAAGGCGATTTCCGCCAACCACCCTACTTCGAACAATCACCGCCATGACCGACAAGATCGACCAGCAACTGATTACCGCCCTGATGGAAGACTCGCGCCGCTCACTCAAAGCGCTGGCGCAGATTACCGGCCTCAGCTCGCCCAGCGTCGCCGAGCGCTTACGCCGTCTGGAAGAGCGCGGCGTGCTGACTGGGTACACGGTGGACATCGACGCCAAGGCCTTTGGCTACCAGCTGCAAGCCATCGTGCGGATTCGCCCGCTGCCCGGCCAGTTGCAGGAAGTGGAACGGCAGATTCAGGCAATTGGCGAATTCACCGAATGCGACAAGGTGACGGGCGAGGACTGCTTTATCGCCCGCTTGCATGTGCGCTCGATGGAGCAACTCGACACCCTGCTCGACCGGCTCAACCACTACGCCGAAAC
This sequence comes from Pseudomonas sp. CC11G, assembly GCF_056174845.1. Lineage (NCBI taxonomy): Bacteria > Pseudomonadati > Pseudomonadota > Gammaproteobacteria > Pseudomonadales > Pseudomonadaceae > Pseudomonas > Pseudomonas sp. CC11G. The sequence goes on along the minus strand of NZ_JBWBZC010000021.1, from coordinate 59,714 downwards.
CAACACGGCGATCGTGAAAAAGACCCCGGTGAAGCGCCGTTTGCCGCCGATGGCTTAAGTGATGTTGCCGTCATCCCCGCGCAGGCGGGGATCCAGAATCCTGGATAGTTTGGCTATTGCGCCGCCACCGCCGCCTTCTGCGTAACCACATCCTTGGCCACCCACTCAGCAGTCGTGAACGGCTTACGAATCAACCGCTGCTGACTGGCCAACTTGATGGAGCCGTCGAGCCTGCGCAGGAACTCGGGGTCCAGCTGAGTCTGAAACAGTTGGCCCAGTTTCTCGTCACCCAGGTCGCTCTGCAGAATCACCGGCGGATAACCGGCCAGCGTCGACACCAGCTGAATATAAGCCTCTTTGTTCGCCTCTTCGCTCACCCACTGCTGCGCCGTTTCCTGCGCTTTGAGCAGGCGTTTGACGATATCCGGATGCGCATCCACAAAAGCACCGGAACCCACCAACACGCTCTGAATACTGCCGGCGCCATTCAGGTCGCGGGTGGTCAGGGGAATATCCACTAGGCCGCGAGCTTTCAAGGCGGTGAGGTTGGAGGCGCCCCAGGTAGCGTCGATCTGCTTGGCGACGATGGCAGACGTGGACGCCGTAAAGTCGAGGTTGATGACTTTAAGGTCTTTCTCCGTCAGCCCCTGGCTGACCAGCGCCGCATCGAACGACAACTGCGCCGCCGTGCCGCGGAAAATACCCACGCGCTTACCTTTCAAATCCGCCAGGGTCTTGATGCCCGAGCCAGGCACTACGCCCAGATACAACTTCACATCCCGCGCCGTGGCGCTGAGCAAGCGGGTGTCGAGGCCATTGGATTTGCCGACGATGGCGGCCAGGTCGCCCAGATACGCCAGGTCTACCTGGCCGTTAGCGAAGGCTTCATTAATAGCCGGGCCTGCGCCCTTGAAGAAATTCCACTGGATCTTGATGCCGTCGGCCGCCAGGGCTTTTTCGAACAGCTGCTGATCACGCACCACATCCACCAGCCCGCCGCCGCTGTGGGTGGCCACGGCGCTCAGATCGGGAACGGCAATGCGAATTTCCGTGAGCGGCTCGGGCGCCGCATAAGCAGCAAATGGCAGCACGCCCAACAGCCCGGCCAATAGCGGTGACGCAAACAGGCTCAACGCCGAATCGAAAAACGCTTTCATAGCTGCAGGCTCCCGCCAGAGGCCGGCACACCGCCGGCTGTTGCGGCGAATAAGGCATAAGCCAAACAAAACTTTAAATACTATTAAATTATTTTTTAGTAACTAAAGGAGCTAAACAGCCTATTCGGCGGTCTGCGTGGAACATGCACGGAAAGCATAAAAAGTATTCAAGAAAGGCATTTGCCCCTGCTGGGGTGCAGCCATTAAATGCGGTCTCTTAGCCAATAAATGCCTAGATAACCGAATTTAATATACCTATGAAGAATATATCTAAGCCCTCCTTCACCGCACCTGCGCCCAGAGGTCATTGATATGGCAGCCACCCGCACCCTGAGCCTCGGCAAACCAGCGCAACGGTTTACCATCAACGGCGCCAAGCTTCGCCACGCCCTGCTGCCATGGGCAGTTCCCGCCTTGTTGTTACTGCTATGGACCCTCGCCGCGCGCCATGCCTGGATGTCGGCGCAAACCCTGCCGGCGCCTGCGCTGGTGTGGCAAAGCGCGGTGGAGCTGGGCCAGCAGGATTTGCTCGTCAATCTTTGGATCAGTCTGCAACGCCTGGCCTGGGGCCTGGCGGCTGGCGTGGCGATTGGTGCGGTGCTCGGTGCCGTGCTCGGTTACAGCCCACGCGCCGAACGCCTGGTGTTTCCGACCTTTACCGCCTTGGCGCAAATCCCGACGTTGGCGTGGATTCCGCTTTTCATGCTGCTGTTCGGCATCGGCGAAACCTTGAAATTAGTGGTGCTGGTCAAGGCCGTGGTGGTGCCCGTCACCATTCACACGCTGGTCGGCGTACGCGATGCCCAGCCCAAGCTGCGTGAAGCCGCGGCGGTGTTGCGCTTGCCGCCGCACTTGCTGATTTGGCGGCTAGTCGTACCGGCAACATTGCCGTCGTTTATGGCCGGTTTGCGCTTGGCGCTGGCCACCGGTTGGTCGTCGCTGCTGGCGGTGGAACTGCTGGCCTCCAGTGAAGGCATTGGCTACCTGATGGTCTGGGGTCGCCAGCTGTTTATGCTCGACGTGGTGTTCGTCTGCATCCTGGTGATTGGCGTGGTGGGCGTGCTGATGGAGCGCGGCATCACCCTGCTCGACCGGCATTTGTTGTTCTGGCCACACCCGCCCACCGCCGAATTTCGCCGCCGCCCATTGGGTTCCGGCTGGGAGCGGTTGCAGCCGTGGTTTCTGCCATTGGGCCTGGTGGCGATCTGGCAGACCATCAGCCAATTGCAGTGGGTGGACAGCAATATTCTGGTCAGCCCCTGGCAAGTATTGGTGAGCACTTACGAAGGCCTGGCCGACGGCAGCCTTCCACTCGCCATGGGCCATAGCCTGGTGCGCGCCCTTGCCGTTTGGCGCTCGGCGGCGGGCTGGGTTTTGTGCTCGGCGTGGTACTGGGCTTGTCATCGCGCAGCGAACGCCTGCTCGGCCCTAGCCTCTCGGCGCTGCGGCAGATCGCGATTTTCGCCTGGGTGCCGCTGCTGACCGCCTGGTTTGGCCTGGGCGAAATGGCCAAGTTGGTGTTCGTTGGCCTGGCGGCATTCTTTCCCTTGCTGGTCGCGACCCAACGCGGCATTCGCAACCTGTCACCGCAACTGGGCGAGGCCGCCCAGGCACTGCGCCTGAACCTCTTTCAACGCCTGCGTCTGCTGATTCTGCCGGGCGCCACGCCGGCCATTTTCGCCGGCCTGCGCCTGGGGCTGATCTATGCCTGGCTTGGCACCATCGGCGCCGAATATTTCATGGCTTCTGGCTACGGCATCGGCACCTTGATGATCGGCGCCCAGCAGCTGTTTCGCATGGACCAGGTGATGGCCGCGATGCTGCTGATCGGCCTCACCGGCGCCGCCCTCAATGCCCTCGGCCAATTTATTGAAGCGCGCGCCACGCGCTGGAGAACCGCATGACCACCCTCGCCTTTCCCCAAGCCACGGCGCCGTTGGTGCGCTTTACCCACGTGGGCAAACAGTTCGCGGTCGATGGCGGCGAGCTGGAAGCCATCCGTGAATTCAACCTGGATATCGCCCCTGGCGAGTTCGTGGCCATTGTCGGTTCGAGCGGCTGCGGCAAGTCCACGCTGCTGCGTTTGCTGGTGGGCCTGGACGGCGAATTTCGCGGCCAGATCGAAGTGGCCGGCAAGCCGGTGCAAGGCATCGGCGGCGACCGCGGCATCGTGTTTCAGGAGCATCGGTTGTTTCCCTGGCTGACCGTGGAACAGAACATCGGCCTCGGTTTGGTAAACGAACACCTGACCCAAGCCGAGCGCTTTCGCCGGGTAAACGAATTTATTCATCTGGTAGGCCTGCAGGGCTTTGAACGCGCTTACCCACACCAGCTTTCCGGCGGCATGGCCCAACGCGTGGCGATTGCCCGCGGCCTGGTGGCCAGCCCTCAGATTCTGCTGCTGGACGAACCCTTCGGCGCCCTGGATGCCCTGACCCGCCAGCAGATGCAAGACGAGCTGCTGGCCATCCGCCGCCGCGCGCAGATCACCACCTTGCTGGTGACCCACGACGTGGAAGAAGCGATTTTCCTCGCCGACCGCGTGGTGGTGATGGAGCCACGGCCGGGGCGGATCAAGCGCATCGTCGACATCGACCTGCCGCACCCGCGCACCCGCTCAAGCTTTGAATTCCACCAACTGCGCGAAGAATTGCTGCACGAACTGACCCACGACGGCGAGTACGTGGCGCCGCCGGTGGTGCGCGTCGAAGACTTGCCACTTGCCTATATCGCCTACTGATCGATTTAGAAAGGATGCTTTGCCATGAGTAAACGCCCCAACTTCCTGGTGATCGTCGCCGACGACCTGGGCTTTTCCGACCTTGGCGCCTTTGGCGGCGAGATCGCCACGCCCAACCTGGATGCCCTGGCCACCGCCGGCGTGCGCCTGACCGACTTCCACACCGCGCCCACCTGCTCGCCGACCCGCTCGATGCTGCTGACCGGCACCGACCACCATATCGCCGGCATCGGCGCGATGGCCGAAGCCATTCACCCCGATCAGCAAGGCAAGCCCGGCTACGAGGGTTACCTGAACGACCGCGTGGTGGCCCTGCCTGAGCTGCTGCGCGAAGCCGGATACGAAACCCTGATGGCCGGCAAATGGCACCTGGGCCTGACCGCCGACCTGGCGCCCCATGCCCGTGGTTTTGAGCGTTCGTTTTCGCTGCTGCCGGGCGCTGCCAACCATTACGGCTACGAGCCACCGGAAGACGAAAATACCCCCGGCATCATCAAGGGCACGCCGGTGCTGTATATCGAAGACGACAAGTTCGTCGACAAACTACCGGACGACTTCTATTCCTCCGACGCCTTTGGCGACAAGCTGCTGCAGTACCTCAAAGAGCGTGATCAGGCCCGGCCGTTCTTCGCCTACCTGCCCTTCTCCGCGCCGCACTGGCCGCTGCAAGCGCCGGCCGATGTGGTGGCCAATTACAAAGGCCGTTACGACGCCGGCCCGGAAGTGCTGCGTCAGGAACGTCTGGCCAAGCTCAAGGAACTGGGCCTGGTGCCGCAGGACGTAGAAGCGCACCCGGTACTGGCGCAGAACAAGGCATGGCAGCAGCTCAACGACGAGCAGCGCGCCATTTCCGCCCGCACCATGGAAACCTATGCGGCGATGGTGGAACGCATGGACTGGAACATCGGCCGCGTCGTGGACTACTTGCGCCAACAGGGCGAACTGGACAACACCTTTGTGCTGTTTATGTCCGATAACGGCGCCGAAGGCTTGCTGCTGGAAGCCTTCCCGTTGTTCGGCGAAAGCCTGCTGACTTACCTCGATACTCACTACGACAACAGCCTGGAGAACATCGGCCGCGCCAACTCCTACGTCTGGTACGGCCCACGCTGGGCGCAGGCGGCGACCGCGCCGTCGCGTCTGTACAAAGCGTTCACCACCGAAGGCGGCATTCGCGTGCCGGCGTTGGTGCGTTACCCAGGCTTTGAGCGGCAGGGGCAGATCGTTAAAGAGTTCAGCACGGTGATGGACATTACCCCGACCATTCTCGACCTGGCCGGCGTACGCCATCCGGGCAAAAAATGGCGTGGCCGTGAAGTGGCCGAGCCGCGTGGCAAGTCCTGGTTGGGTTACCTGAGCGGCGAGACCGAGCAGATTCACGATGAAAACACCGTGACCGGCTGGGAGCTGTTCGGCATGCGCGCCATTCGCAAGGGTGATTTGAAAGCTGTATTCCTACCGGCGCCGGTGGGCCCGGCTACTTGGCAGCTGTATGACCTGAGCAAAGACCCGGGTGAGATTCACGACCTGGCCAAGTCCCAGCCGCAGAAGCTCGAGGAGCTGCTGGAGCATTGGCATCAATATGTGGCGGAGACGGGGGTGGTGCTGAGTAAGTCGCCGTTTTCGCCGTAACAGCGGCGTTCTGTAGGAGCGAGCTTGCTCGCGAAGCAGGAGACGCGGTTGTTCTGTCAGACCGCATCATCGTTCTTCGCGAGCAAGCTCGCTCCTACGCCCGCAATGCACCACGCAACCGCTCGCTCCCATCCTTCGGGCAACCCACCCAAACCTCCCCCAACCCCAACCACCGCGCCATCGACAACAAATTGCGCGCCAGGGCATGCACGCCCTCTTCGTCCAACCCCACTGTTTCCTCATGAAACGCATGCACCAGCAAGCGCCCACTGCTGCGTTCGGCACGCACATCCACCCGGCCGGCCAACCGCTCGTTGTGCAGAAACGGCAGCACGTAATAGCCGTACACGCGCTTGGGCTGCGGCGTGTAAATCTCCAGGCGGTAGCGGAAGTCGAACAACCGCTCGGTACGCGCCCGCTCCCACACCAGTGAGTCAAAGGGCGATAACAGCGCCGAGGCTTTTACCGCGCGCGGAATACTCGGCTCGGGCAGGCAGTACGCCGTTTTGTCCCAGCCCTCGACCTTAACCGGCAGCAAGTTGCCGGCTTCCAGCAACTCGGCAAGTCGGGCGTGGCTGTCTTTTGGATCGAGGCGAAAGTAGTCACGCAGGTCTTTTTCCGTCGCCACGCCGAGCGCGGTAGCGGAATGCAGCAGCAGCTGGCGTTGCGCTTCGGCTTCGGGCACGTCGGGGTGGTTTAGCCAGGCGCTGGGCAGTACGCGTTCCGGCAAATCGTATAAGCGCTCGAATCCGCGGCGCCCTGCCACCGTTACTTCGCCGGCGGCAAACAGCCATTCCAGGGCCATTTTCTCTGCGCTCCAATCCCATCAGGGGCCGGCCCGTTCTTCGCGGGTGGTGAGCGCACCGGCGCCGGTAGCACCTTGGTCCCGCACCGTGGCGAGCACCCGTTGCACTACGTCTTGCTGCTCGCGGCCGAACTGCGCCAGCTGGCTGTAAATGCCCTGGCCGTGCGCGGCGCGTTGCATGCGCCAGCGCATCAAGGGGTAAAGGGCGTGGGGCAAGAGCGAGGCTTCATGACCCCAGTATTCGAACAGCGTGCGGCGCTTGCCACTGCCCCAGGCGGCCTGTTCCAGCAAGCTCGGGGCGTATTCGCCAAGGCGGGAAAACAGCGGCAAATAGTGCGAACGCACCACGGCGTTAACCGAGTCGATCTGCACCAAGCCCAGGCGCTCGATCAACTGGTTAAGGCGTGCCGGTTTTACCTCGGCGGCACTGCTGCGCCCAGCAAAACCCTGGGCACTGAGCGCCAAACGGCGGGCTTGTTTAAGGGAGAGCGATAGCGGTGTGGACATCGACTGCACCTGGTTGGGCCTGGGGTGCAGGATACGGCCTGGCGAAGGTGAATACAGTCGATGAGGGGCCATTTTCTGCCAGCAGCTCAAGGCGCTCTTTGGCCTCTTGCGCGGTCGGCAGCTCACCGGCGGGCAGCCACCACAGCGCCAACGACGGGGTGTCGAGCTTTTCCATCCAGCTTTTCTTGGCTTTGAGCACGGTGAGGTGGTCGCCGCTGTAGACGTAGTTTTTCAGCGCCTCATACGAAGCCCAGACCGACAGATTGACGATGATGCGGTCATCGGCAAACAGCTGAATCGAGGTGGCATCGCCATCTTCCGTCTGCAGCCGCCAGACAAAACCGGGGCTGCGTTCGGCCAGTTGGTTGATGGGGTCTAGCTGCTCAACAAAGCCCCGCATCAATGGGTCATCGAGCGGGGCTTTGGTACGGGCGATATTCACTTGAGCCAGGTGGTACATGCGGTCTTCCTTGGTGGCGTTTGTTTTAGCTTAGCGGCGTTCGTGTTTACGGCAGAGCGGGTCATCCCAGAATGGCCGCGCCACTTCCTGCTCCAGATCGGCGCGCGACAGGCCCAGGTCCTTGAGTGCGGCGTCGGGCATGCTGGCCAGCATGCGGCGTTGTTCGGCCAGCTGGTTCCAGCGTTTCACTTGCTTCCAGATACCAGCCAACAGACGGCTCAGCGGCCGGGATTTGGCCCGTGGCAGTGCGGCGGCGATGGCGTAACCTTTTTGCGCTTTCATGATTCAGCTCTCCATGTGCATGCCCCCGTAAGGTGTGCGACGAACAGCTGCGCTTAGGGGATGGCGCAAGTTTCTGCCTGGCGATAAGATCAATCCAACGAATGTTTCTTATGCGATTCATTCCACAGCTTGATGAATGGAGAGTGAGGCAATGAGCAGCTACGTCGGCATCGACAGCGAACTGTTACGCACCTTTGTGGCTATCGCGGACCTCGGCGGTTTTACCCGCGCGGCCGAAGCGGTGAACCGCACACAGTCGGCGGTAAGCATGCAGATGAAGCGGCTGGAAGAAGACGTGCTGCAGCGCGCGCTGTTCGAACGCGATGGCCGCCAGGTGCGGCTGACCGCCGAGGGCCAGGTGCTGCTGGGCTATGCGCGGCGCATTCTGAAGCTGCATGGCGAGGTGATTAATACGCTGCGCGAGCCGCATATGGTGGGCTCGGTGCGCATCGGTACGCCGGATGACTATGTGATGCGGTTTCTGCCGGGCATTCTGTCGCGCTTCGCCCAGGCGTATCCGATGGTGCAGGTGGAAGTGCATTGCGAGTCGTCGGCGCAGTTGCTGCAACGCCAGGACTTGGACCTGTCTATCGTCACCCGTATGCCGGGCGATGAGATTGGCCAATTGCTGCGCCAGGAACGGTTTGTCTGGGCTGAAGCGCTGGGCTTCAGCCCCCACGAGCAAACGCCGATGCCGCTGGCGATGTTCAATAGCGACTGCTTCTGCCGCCTTTGGGCGTGCAATGCCCTGGAAACCATGGACCGCGAGTATCGGGTGGCGTACACCAGCCCGAGTTTGTCGGCGCTGATGGCGGTGGTCAGTGCCGGACTGGCGGTAACGGCGCAACTGCAAAGCCTGATCACACCGGATATGCGCATTCTCGGCAAAGCCGAAGGCCTGCCGGAGTTGCCGCTGTGCAGCATTGTGCTGCTGCGTAACACGCGCACTCAGTCGCCGGTCAGTGAAAGCCTGGCCGAACATATTGTTGAAGGGTTTCGGATGTAACCTTTGGCTAATCAGCAAACCATGGCGCATTAAACACAAGCGCGCTAACGTTGCGCCCTCGCCGTCTCATCTACTCAGCAAGAGGTTCATATGGCCACTCCGGAACAGCTCAAACTGGAAAACCAACTGTGCTTCGCGCTGTATTCCACGTCGCTGACCATGACCAAGGTGTACAAGCCACTGTTGCAGGCGTTGAACCTCACCTACCCGCAATACCTGGCGATGCTGGTGCTGTGGGAAGGCGACGGCATCACCGTTGGCGAGCTGAGCCAGCACCTGCTCACCGACCCCGGTTCAGTCACCCCGCTGCTCAAGCGCCTGGAAGCCGAAGGCCTGCTCACCCGCACCCGCAGCAGCCAGGATGAACGTGTGGTGCAACTGCACCTCACCGACAAGGGCCGCGCCCTGCAGGAACAAGCCTTGAGCATTCCCGCCTGCGTGTTGAAAGCGTCGGGGCAGCAACCGGCGCAGTTGCTCGAGCTGAAATCCGAGCTGGTCACCCTGCGCGACAGCCTGAACAACTCGATTTAGAGCCTTCTTCCCGACCTATCCGATTTTTAGATCAAATCAATCCAATTATTTATCTTGCGCGCAAACTAAATAGACACTAACTTTCATCTCACGCACTGCTTAGTGCACAAAACTTTAGCAAGCAAACAGACTAGATAATCGGAGAATCACCATGCAAACCATCAAAGCCCTGTACACCGCCACTGCAACCGCCACCGGTGGCCGCGACGGCCGCGCTGTTTCGTCCGACGGCATTCTCGACGTAAAACTCTCCACCCCACGTGAACTGGGCGGCCAAGGTGGTGAAGCCACCAACCCGGAACAACTGTTCGCCGCCGGCTACTCGGCCTGCTTTATCGGCGCCCTGAAATTCGTGGCTGGCCAGCAGAAGAAACAACTGCCTGCCGACAGCTCCATCACCGGCAAAGTGGGCATTGGCCAGATCCCCGGCGGTTTCGGTCTGGAAGTGGAACTGAACATCAGCCTTCCAGGTTTCGACCGTGACGAAGCACAAGCGCTGGTCGACGCTGCTCACCAGGTGTGCCCGTACTCCAACGCTACTCGCGGCAATATCCAGGTCACCCTGAACATCGCCGTTTAACTCCCGCAAAAAAGGCCAGTCCCGGACTGGCCTGCACAAACAGCCAAAACGCAAAAAGGCCGATCTAAGATCGGCCTTTTTGTTTACGGCGTGCGCTTACTCAATGCTCAGCTTTGCGCGGTTCTTTTCCAGCGTTGCTGCACCAATCCCCTTCACTTCCAGCAACTCATCCACCGAGGTAAATGGGCCGTTGGCTTCGCGGTACGCGACGATGGCCTGAGCCTTGACCTGACCGATACCTACAAGATCGTGTTGCAGCGTGGCTGCATCCGCGGAATTGAGGTTGACCGTACCGGTAACCGCAGCCTGAGCAGGCTGGGTGACGGCAGATTGGGCAGGTTCGGCTTTGACAGGCTCGGCCGCAGAAGTGCCGATGGAGAAGAACGCGAGGGCTGCAAACAACAGAGAAGAGACGTATCCGGTACGCATGATGAAACTCCTTTTAAGTAGGTTACGCAGGGCAGGTAACGCCCTGCGGTGGCCAACTTAGGGGGAGCCTCAATGGAGTGTCAAATCACCCGGCGGCGCGCTTTCCAGGCGTTTTTTATGAATTAAATCAACGATTTCGCACTCTGGTAGGTAACCGTTAACGTGCTCGCGCAACAATTCTCGCAGCCGCTCGTAATCATCACGCTCAACCGCCAGAAAAATCTCGCTCAACACTTCCTTGAAAACCGCCCAAGGCAGGTGTTCTTCGTTGGCGCGCATGATCATCGGGTGTTCGGTGGGGCTGACGTTGTCGCCGATCAGCAGCTCTTCGTAGAGCTTTTCGCCCGAGCGCAGACCGGTGAATTCAATTTCGATGTCGCCGTGAGGATTCTGCTCATTGCGCACGGTAAGGCCGGACAGGTGCACCATCTTCGCCGCCAATTCGGCGATCTTCACCGGTGAGCCCATATCGAGCACAAACACATCACCACCCTGCCCCATGGAACCAGCCTGAATCACCAACTGAGCCGCTTCGGGAATGGTCATGAAGTAACGGGTGATATTCGGGTGGGTGACGGTAATCGGGCCACCGCGTTTGATCTGCTCGCGGAACAACGGAATCACCGAGCCCGACGAGCCCAGCACATTGCCGAAGCGCACCATAGTGAACCGGGTCCGATTGGCCGGCGTGGCCGTCTTGGTACCCACCAGCAGCGGATTTTTTTCCACGCTCAGGGCCTGTAACGTCATCTCCGCCAGGCGCTTGGTGCTGCCCATCACGTTGGTCGGGCGCACGGCCTTGTCAGTGGAAATCAACACAAAGTGCTCAACCCCCGCCTGCACCGCAGCCTGAGCGGTTTGTAGCGTACCGAACACATTGTTCACCACGCCTTCGGCCACGTTGTGCTCAACGATCGGCACATGTTTGTACGCCGCTGCGTGGTAGACGGTGTTCACGGCCCAGGTGCGCATGACATCCAGCAGCCGCTCAGCGCTGCGTACAGAACCCAGAATCGGGATAAGCCGGATCGCCAAACCTTCATGACGAATACGCCCTTCCAGTTCGCTCTGAATGCTGTAGAGGTTGAACTCACTGTGTTCGAACAGCACTAAAGCCGTCGGCGCCGAGGACAAAATTTGCCGACACAACTCCGAGCCGATGGAGCCGCCCGCGCCCGTCACCATCACCACTTGGTTCCGGATGCAGCGTTCGAATAAATCGCTGCGAGGCGGCACTGGATCGCGGCCGAGCAAGTCGGCGATATCCACCTCCTGCAAGTCGCTGACGTTGACCCGGCCACTGGCCAGATCCATAAAGCCCGGCACTGTGCGTACGTGCACCGGATAAGCCTCCAATCCGGCAAGAATTTCCTTGCGTCGGGAACGGGAGGCCGAAGGAATGGCGAGCAACACCTCCTGCGCGCCGGTTTCCTCAATCAGCAGTTGGATGTCGCGCGAGGTGTACACCTTCAGCCCCGCCACAATGCGGTTGGCGATGCCTTCGTCGTCGTCGATAAACGCTACTGGGCGCATGCCTTTGCCCATGCGCAGGGCAGCGACTAGCTGGTTGCCGGCAGCGCCGCCGCCGTATATAGCGACCTTTGGCAGGTTGTCTTCGTACCGCAGAAACGGCACGTGCTGGCCGGCCAATAGCCAGTCACCGAGAAAGTAGTGGCGCATAAACAGGCGCAGGCCGCCGATCATCAGCAGGCTTAGCCACCAATAGTTAAAGACGACAGAGCGCGGGACCAGCACGTCAGCCCGATATAGGTAAATGTAAACGCCCAGCACCAAAGCCGAGAGGGAAACGGCCTTGAAAATCGCAACGAGCGCTTCATTGCCGAAGTAACGCATCACCGCGCGGTACATGCCCAGGCGGATAAAGATCGGGATGGCGACCACAGGTGCGATGAGAAATAGCCAGGCGTAATCGCCAAATGGATCAATCGGTCGCTCAATACCCAGGCGCACGACAAAGGCCATCCACAAGGCGACCCAGACCAGTACGACATCTGTGCAGATTTGCAGAATGCGCTTGTAGCGACGCCGCAGACCAATCATGCGATCGCGCAGTAGAAAACCTTGTTTTTCCTTAGTACCCGCCACGTTCACTCCAGTCCCTGATTCCACGCTTGCATATTTAGTCACTACTCCGGCTTTCCAGCACCGTAACGGATCGCCAGAAACAGCAGTGGAAGGCTGGCCAGCAGCAAGCCTAGCAGACCGTCTAGAAGCCCAAGGGCCACTATGGTGGCCAGCGGCAACAGCCACCCCACGTTGATTGCCAATACCGCCAACGTCACCGGTAGATGGCGACCGTGGCGACGCGAAGCGTATTGATAGGCGTGGCTGCGGTGGGCCTCGTAAACCTTGTCACCACGAAGCAGGCGGCGCAGCAGTGTCCAGGTCGCATCGACGATAAATACCGCCAGCAGAATCAGCCAGCTCCAGAACAGCTGCGGGGCCACCCACGCGGCCTGTAGCGAAAGCAGGCCCAAGGTCAGACCGAGAAACCCGCTGCCGGCATCGCCCATGAAGATCTTCGCTGGGGGGAAATTCCAATAGAGAAACCCGGCACTGGCTGCCGCCAACAACAGCGGCACTAACGCCAGGCTGCTCTGCCCCACCACCGCGTACAGCAGTGCCCCGCCGACGCATACAGTGATCGCCTCGACGCCTGCAATGCCGTCGATGCCGTCCATAAAGTTGTAGAGGTTGAGCAGCCACACCAGATACACCGCTGCCAGTGCATGCCCGAGCCAGCCAAGGTTGAGCGTGAGGCCAAACACCATTAGCGGGGGCAGACCGCCCAACCAGACGAGCGCCCAAACCGCGCCGGAAAAATGCGCCAGCAAACGCCAGCGGGCGGCGACATGGCCGTGGTCGTCAAGAAAACCTACCAACGCCACGAATCCTCCCCCACCCAGCAATGCCCAGGCGAGCGACCAACTGATACCGCCAAGCCATGGCAACACGGGCACCGCCAGGAGAAAACTCAACACAATCGCCACCCCACCACCGCGCGGTGTGGGTGCGGTGTGTGAACTGCGGGCGTTGGGAATGTCCATCAGACTGCATGACAAGGCATAACGGCGCAGCACGTGGGTCAACAATAGCGATGCGCCGGCCACTGCCGCGAGAAAGAACCAGACATTCATGGGATTCGATGCTCTAGGAAATGCTTCGCCGTCTTCGCTAAAGCGGAATCAACAGTAACCGGCGGACTCCACCCAAGCAGCGACTTAGTCTTACTGATATCAACCTGCAAAGACCCACACAGTCGCTGGGCCACGTCCTTCTTACCCAGCACCGAGGCCGCCGTACTCAACCACCACCCAGGCACCGGTAGCAAGCGAGCGGGCTTGCCAAGCGCACGCCCCATTCGCCGCAGCAACTCGGTCGTGGAGAGGTCTTCATCATCGCTGACCAAAAACACCTGATTGGCCGCCGCCGGATGATCCACACAGGTCAGTATCAAATCGACTAGGTTGTCCAGCGCCACCAGGCTGCGCTTGTTCGCAATAGCGCCCAGGGGCAGCGGTAGGCCCTTGTTCAGCCAACTCATCATGGTGTGGAAGTTAGCTTTTACGCCGGGGCCATAGACCAGCACCGGCCGGACAATTACCACCTGCATGCCGGTCTCGTGTGCCAGTGCCAACAACCCCTGCTCGGCCTCACACTTGGATATGCCGTAAGGGTCACTTGGCTGGCCCTTCTCATCGGCGTTAAACGCGTGATTGGGTTCGGTTCGCTCGCCGTTCACTTTGATCGAGCTGATAAAAATGAACCGCCGCACGCCCCGTTCTGCGGCCTGCCGTGCCAGCGCCAGGGTAGGCGCCAAATTGTGCTCGCGAAACGCCTGAAGCGGTTGCTGCGCTATCTCGTTCATCACGTGAACACGCGCCGCCAGGTGAATGACGCTGTCGACGCCTGCGAATGCTTGCGCCGAAACGATGGGCTCAAGCAGGTCAAAACGGAGGTATTCAACGTTCTGCCGTTGAACCGCTGGCGCCTGTCGGGCCGCGACCAGCACCTGCGTGCCGGGTGCAGCCAGCAATTGGTCCACCACCGCAGCACCGACAAACCCGGTGGCGCCGGTAACCAGCACTTTTCTGATTTTTTCTGCTTCAACTATCATGGCCACAACGCTTGATAAAAAGAGCCATTTGGCCAACGATATATTCCTGCGAAAAATGGCTGTTTGCGCGGCGCTGCGCCGCCTCGGCCAATTGCTCGCGCAAGGCGGCATCGGTGTACAGGCGAGCCATGCATTGCGCGATGGACTCGATATCCCCTGGCTCATGCATAAGCCCCGTCAGCCCTTCGTCCACCGCATCGCTCAAGCCATAAATTCGCGATGCAATGGCCGGCAACCCGGCACCGGCGGCCTGAATAGTGGCGAGGCTGAACCCCTCGCGGTAGCTCGGCAGACAGAACACATCGGCCGCTGCCATGAAGTCTTCCGGGCAATCGGTAAAGCCAACCCGGTGGTAACGTCCGTTGAACGCCGCTACCCGCTTATTCAGTTGGGTATCGAGCAATTCTTCGTCCGGCCCGACAACCAACAGGTGCGCCAACGGCGCCGCAGCAGCCATCTGCGCAAAGCCTTCGACCATATCGATCGCGCCCTTGGCTTGAGTTACACGTGCCATAAACAGGTACACCATGGCATCGGCCGGAACGTTCAGTTGAGCCCTGATACGTGCGCGTACCGTCGCATCAGGACGAAAGCGAGCGCCATCCACACCACTGATGGACCCCAGGCCCAATACGGTAATTTTCTCTCGACGAACAATCCCCTCGGCAACCAGAAAGTCCCGCTGAGAAGGACTGTCGGCCATCAGGTGGCTCGCGCACGCGCCCAGCAGCTGGTCCATAGCTTTGAGCACCTGCCGTTTCACGCCCGTCGAGGTGGACCAGACCTGGCCGGTGAAGATATGGATTCTGACGGGAATGCCGACCACCTTCGCCGCCATCATTGCCAGTAGGCCCGACTTGGGCATCAGCGCCTGCACCGCATCAAATCGCTCCGATCGAAAGAATTGGCACAGTTTGAACAGCGACACGCAATCGCTCAGCAGCGAAATTTTTCGTTCGATGTTCAGTGACACACAGCGCACATCAAGGCCGGCGAACAGCGCCTGCAACTCGCGTACATCACCTGAGCACACCAGCGTAATTGCATAGGTCTGCGACAAACACACAATGTGCTCGCGCATAAAAACCTTCAGCGCCACGGGCACCGTAGCGACTAGGCAAACCTTTTTCTTGATTACCACCTGGCAAATTCCCACTTCATGGTAAGCCGGATCATCGACGCCCCTGCAAAATTGCAGGAATGCTGTCCGGCAAAGAACACTTGTTGCGCAACCCGTACTGATCGATTAACTGCTGAGAAGAATAAGACGTACGCTTGACCAACGCATCGACCCGACTTTGCGTAAGTGGGAACCGCGGGACCTTGGAGAACACAGTGGCGAGCAAACGGGTAAGCCGCTCCGGAATGACAATCCAGGGCCGGGAAACTCCGTAAAAATCGGCGATGGCATTGATGACATCGAGCAGCGGACAGTCATTGGCAACCACATAAATACCGCCGGCTTGCCGCTCAGCAAAACCACAGGCCAACAATCCCAAAATCACATCGTCTACATGAACATAGTTGGCCACCGCTGCCTGGTCCGCCACGTAGAAGAACATTCTCTGTCGAACCGCATTGGCCAGCTGGAAGAACGACTGATTGGACATATCTGCCGCCACCACAATTGTTGGGCGCAGCACCGTACAAGTCAGTAAATTCAGCCTGTCGGCGGCCTTTAAAACCAGGTGATCCGAAACGGTTTTGGTAATTTCGTAGGCATCTTCCGGGCGCTCGGGCGCGTGTTCATCCACTCGCCGCGGCGCATTGGGGGGCCGATTGCTCAGACCATAGGCACCGACACTGCTCAGTTGTACCCAGCGCACAGGCTTGGCCCTGATTGCCATTTCCTGCTCAAGAAAACCAATCAGATATAGCGTGCCATCGACATGCAGCGACAACATCCGCGAGGGGTCGGTAATTTCTCCCGCACAGTTGAAAAAAACATCGGCGTCCTTGAAGAAGGCACAGAAGTCCCCCTCCCCGGTAATGATATCGCCATAAAAATACTCAACGCCGTCGACAGGCTTTTTCTGTAAGTCGCGGGTGATGCCACGAACGACATGGCCAAGACGAAGCAATGCCCCACACAAGTGCCGGCCAATAAAACCCGTCGCTCCGGTTACACATACAATCATCACGTTTGCTCAGTTACTAAAAACGGCCGATTAATAAAATAATGCGCAACAGCCAGTCATCGACACGGCTGTTTCGATGATAGCCACCGGCGAACATCAGCTTCAGGCGCAACAAGATCGATTTGTCAGGCGCCGCAAGAAGTCCCAACTCCGTCCGCCGCTGCACATCCAGCACGTCACCATACAGCTGATAAAACTCGGCTAACTGCAACGACGCAGCGGCATTCTTTTTCGCCAAGAAAAACCGTTTTATACGGCGTACGTACACACCCCAAACGGTATCCGCCGCTCCGATTGCATTACCGGCGTGCTGCCGGTATTTGATGTGGGCTTGCGCGTCGTAAACAACCTCGCCAAATGCGGAGACCACCAGGTAAACCCACCAATCATGCACCAGACAAAACGCCGGCAGCTTTGCAACCACCAGGCTACGCGCTGCATTGTTGAGCACGACGGTACAACCGGTCGCCACATTCTGAACCAGTGCGTTTTCATAACCGATTCGCGAACGATCAAGCGCTGCTGAAAATCCCAGGTGCTGCAGGTGCTCGTCTACATACTCGGTGCGCGAAAAATACATGACCGGGGCAACCGTAGACCGCGCCGCAATTTGCTCAACCGCGGTAATCAGCTTGCCGGGCTGCCACACATCATCTTGATCGCAGAAGGAAAAATACTCGCAAGCATTGTCCGCATCCCGTAACAACTGGAAGAAGCTGGCGACGTAACCGAGGTTATCTCCAGCGACCACGCGGATATTTTCATGCTCAGACTCGAACGCACGAAGAATAGCCAGTGTGCCATCCCTGGAACCGTCGTCTCTGACATGTAAGCGCACACGCACATCAACTTGCAACAGCAGGCTTTCGATCTGCTCGGCGACGTAACGCTCTCCGTTATACGTAGAGAGCAGGACATTGACGCTTGGTATCTTCACAACAACTCAACCTGACTGTTTTCACAACACTTGAAATAAGACCGTCCCACACAAGACAGGACCATTACGAACCTTTGCGCCCCATTTTACCGATCAAGCCATGACAGAACCCGCAAAAGATCGACCAAAAATAGGTGGCTTTATGCCTGGCAAAAAACATATAGGCGCGAAATAAGCCGAACCGATAAACTAGGTCGTTAATTTTCCAGCTCAACGGTATAACGCTGTCTTTATATAAGTAGAAGGCATTTCTGAACTGATAATACAAGCGCAGAGGACTGTGCATGGGCACATAGATCTGCCTGAAAAAGCCGATGCGCATCAACTCATCGCCAACGGGGTGTTCCATCCGCGCATGGTAGGTACCGTAACAGCCGTAACCGGCGGCGCCAGCGCGCAAACACCACTCGGTGTCGACCAGGTCGATAAAAAGTTCATCGCGCATATCACCGACGGCATCAAGCACCGAGAGCGGAATAAGAGAACCAGAAGAAATCAGCGCCGCTGCCTTAATGATGGGTTCCGCACTGGACGGGGCCACCAGCCGGAATTTGAGTCGGCCCAACCGAGCAAAGGGTGAAACAGTACCGTCGCGCCCATCGACATAAACTGGGCCGACCGCCGCAATTTTGTCCTGGCCATCAAGGCGCAACTGATCCATTGCAGCGAGCAGCTGCGTAACCATATCCGCGGCTGGGCTACTGTCTTGGTCGCTAAGCAATACATAGTCAGCGCCGCTTTTTCTCGCGATACCGATACCAAAATTCAGCGCAGTGGCAATACCTTTGTTCTCGTGAAACTGATGAACAACTACATTCTTCAAGCTTTCGAAAAACTCAGCAACATCAACACCCGATTGCACCGGCGTATTGTCAACCACTACCACCTGGGTTACTGCCGACGAAAGATAACGCACCAGCGCGGTCACTGCCGACTGATCGGGGTTGAAGGTAACCACTACCGCAACAACATAAGCATCCATAAAAACCAAACCTCAAGCTCCATAAAATAATTAACTATATATAATTACTTTCCAGTCTTTTTCAGCCCAAGGATAAAAAAGTCACTTTCCGTGACATGACGTTGAAGAACATCGAAACCGCTGAATTCGAGAATTTCTTCCATCAGCGGCATATCAAACACATGATGATGTAATGTTCTGTTGCTGAGATTACTCAAACTACGAACTTTGAACTGTTCAAGCGTCCCCGCTTGCGGGTCCCTTGCCAAATCATGCAGTTCCAGAATCTCTGGCAAATGGGTAAGGTCATCCTCACCCACATGCGTGGAGAAATCTTCGAGCAAATGATCGAATGTTGAAACCAGTCTGCGGTGGTCAAAATTGCCTTCCCTCCTGGGCAAAACCAAAACAAAAGCCCCTTTTGGCTTCAGCACTCGGCGCCATTCGCTGATCGCCTTCAATGGGTTGGCCACATGCTCCAGGCAATTGGACGACAATAGAAAATCGTAGGAGGCAGATTCAATGCCACTTAAATCAGAGGCATCATTAATGTGTTGCATCCCGACCTTGCTATTGTAAAAGCGGTATTGGCCCCCAGCCCGTAATGCCCCTTCCCAAATTGTTTCATTGGAAAAATTCACTCCATCCAACCGATTAACAACCGGATAAAGCGGCAAGAAGGTTCTGAAAACGCTGCTCGGGCCACCTACTTCAATGCCATTCTTGCCCCTGACACAAGCCTGATAATCTTTATAAAAAGGGATTTTCTGCCCAAATGCTAACCGTAGCGACTCAAATAAAACCGGAGGTAAAACTGCTTTCAAAATCCTTGCCTTTGGCAGCACGATCATCTCCTCGAAAAAACTCATCAGTTAGCGGTTATTGAAGAACGCCTGAACATTAACAACAAATTTCATTACCGAATCAACAGACCTGGACTCACTCTTACGCAGAGTAGGCTCCAACAAGGGTGCAGTTTCCTTAGCCCAATCTCTATCGTCAAAGCCATATGACAGGCCGTAGCGCATTTCAGGGTTTTTATACCAGGACAACTTTTCGACACCGGGATCCGGAACCACAATCGATTCTGCGCCACAGAGCACCGCCAACGCAGAATAGGCGGTGTAGGTATCGTAGGAAATAAACGTCTTCACACGTTTGAAAATCGCCGCCACTTCGGCATGCTCAAACCCATCGATGAGAATCGAATCGGTCAGGTCATGTTCAAGGGGTTTACCCTTGCCCTTGCGTATGCAGTAGGCGGTACCTGTACGCGCCTCCTCGCTCACCGCTCCCGAAAGGTTATATAAGTCAAAGGGATAGTGAACGACAGAAAGAGACTCTTGCGGTTTGTAACAGCCTGGAAGCGCAGACTCGGTAAAAAACTCATTAAAGGCGACGTGGAACTCGCCCTCTCCAATGGAGATGCGCCCCGTATGATAGCCAGGCCGGTGCAGGAACCAGCGGACCACATGGGCAGCGCCCAACGGGTTGCCTAGCACAATCTCAGGGTAAATCACGATCCAGTTGCTGTTGAGGTCAGCCGGCAATGAGGTCAACACTGGGGTGTTAAACATCGGGTTCTGAGTAAATTCTCGAAACCAGGTAAAAATCCAACTACCGAAAAACTCGAACAACTCGCGGCGCCAACTCTCCTGACCGATTTCGAATGTTCTGAACATTTTATACAGGTAGGCTTCATGCCCGGTTTCATTCAATAAGGAGCACAGCTTGTGCAATACCACCGCCCCACCCTCGTTCGGGTTATACGGCGGCGTAAAAATAAGAAACTTGTACTTGCGCAAAACGGACTCCATCAGCGTACAGGCAAAATTGACCGAACTAGGTCAACTGCCCTAAGTCGAATACGAAACACAGTACCAGATACAGGACTACGGCCCCACCTCCAACAACGAGAATATTCAAAAGTGCCGGCAGAGCGATCAATACCGACGAGAGCGCATGGCTGAGCCCCGCCACTATTAGCGACACAAGTATATAGGGCGAAAAATCCTTTACCTGCTCGGTGTAGGAATAACCGATGAGTGCTCTGGCATAGTGACTATTCACCAGATAACAGAGTATCGAACCCGCTAATTGCCCCAACAGAACCGCGTACAGGCCGTGGTTAATTGAAACAGCGAGAATTGAGATAATGATGAACGCCTTGATGACTTCAAGCTTCAAGTAAATATCCGAACGTCCTTTAACCTTAAGCAAATTGAGGTTTATCGCGTGCAACGGATAAAGGAGATACACCGCGCACATCACCTGAAAATAAGGCACGGCGGCATTCCATTTATCGTTGAACAGCAGATTGAAAACCGGCCCAGCCAACCCGGCACCTATCGCCAATACCGGACTGACGATTGCCGCTGAGAGGATGATTATCTTCTGGTAGAAAACTTTCAGCGCCTCATCATTGGAGCCGGCCTTCGATAATGCGGGGTAGGTAACATTCTGAATGGCATAAACCAACTGGCCCATGACCAACTCCATGATCTTATCAAGCAGGTAATAAATTCCCGCTGATGTCAGCCCCAAATAGCGACCTAGGATTGTCGGGGTGATATTTCTGACCACGATGGAAATGATATTGGCAACAAACAACTTGTAACCGAACCCATACAGAATCAGGATCAACTTCAGGTCAAATTGGAGCTGTGGCCGCCACCCAGCCTTCAAAAAGATGAATACAGTGGAGACCAGCGCAAACACTGCACTCTGCAAAACCAATGCCCAGACCCCCGCACCCGCGTAAGCCGCGAGCAGCGCTGCAGCCGCCGAGATAACCGAAGCGGGAAAATTGGCCAATAGCAGGGACTTGAACTCCAGCCTATTGGCCAATAATGCAGAGGGGACGATCTGAATTGAACTGATAACAATGACAACGCCTGCCGCCCGCACCACGTCAAGCACCATGGCATTATCATAAAAGCCAGCGATCGCAGGCGCGGCCACGTAGATCAGGGCGTAAGCAATTGCGCCCATGAACAACCCGGCGAAAAAAGCTGTATTTAACAGTCGGCGGCTGAGTTTTCTGCGACGAATCAACGCATCCCGAATTCCGGAATCCATCAAGCCACTGCCCAAGGCCAGGAAAATGGAGATGGCGGCGATTAATCCAAAATCTTCAGGTGCCAGGAAACGAGCAAGGACCAAGGTGGCAATAGCCGCCACCCCGCGCCTTAGGAAAAATTCGGCAAAATTCCAGATAACGCCAAAAAACGTTGTATTTTTCAGAGACACTTTTAACTCATGCTCAAATTGTAAGCCGGCCCATTGGTAACGAGCCGACTCAACAGTGACCCCATAATAAAGCACGTACGAAAACCGTTAGCGATTGGCTAGCGCGCAGCGATTATCGAAACAATTCTGAGCTGATCCTCATGGCTCAACTCTGGATAGATCGGGAGACAAATCACCTGCTGCGATACTTGTGCAGCTACCGGTAAATTGGTCGGATGCGCCGAGCGCATGCTGCGATACATCGGAAAATCACTAATCAATGGGTAGAAATAACGACGAGAAAATATGTTGTTATCTTTCAGGCGTTGATACAACTCATTGCGGCTCAGCGGGTACTGATTTTCCACCAGAATCGGGAAATAGGAGTAGTTACCCTCCACGCCCTCAAGTGCTTCGACCGGGCGAATGCCACTCACCGTACTTAGCAGCGATCGGTAGTGCCCATCGATGACACGTCGACGCGCCACCGCACCATCTATGTACTTGAGCTGTAGCAGGCCAAAGGCCGCGTTCATTTCGCTTAACTTGCCGTTGATGCCTGGTGCAACCACTGTCACTTCGTCGACATAGCCAAAATTCTTCAACTGGTCGATATGTTTTTTTGTCGCTGCGTCGGGGCTGACAATAGCCCCGCCTTCAAACGTGTTGAACACCTTGGTCGCATGAAAACTCAGCACACTTAGATCGCCGTGCCGAAGTACACTACCGCCGCCGTCCTTCACATTAAACGCATGCGCAGCATCATAGATCACACGCAAGTTATGCTTATCGGCTATTTGTTGTATCGCCGCCACATCACACGGATTGCCGTAACAGTGAACCGGCAAAATGGCAGTGGTCCGCGGCGTAATGGCGGCTTCAATCTTTGCCGGAGCAAGGTTCAACGTATCGGGGTGAACGTCAACAAAAACCGGGCTGATACCATTCCATAACAGGGAATGCGCAGTAGCAACGAAAGAATAAGGGGTGGTAATAACTTCGCCAGTCACTTGCAACGCCTGCAACGCGGTCAGTAACGCGATCGTACCGTTGTTAAACAAAGAAATATACTCAACGCCCAAGTACTTGCACAGTGCCGACTCCAACTCTTGGTGCATGGGACCGCCATTGGTAAGTATTTTGTTGTCCCAAATCGTTTGCAAATAAGGGATAAACTCTTCCAAGGGCGGCAAATAAGGCTGAGTTACAAAAATCGGCTTATTATCCATTTCACTTCTCAAAAATAATAACCCCTAAACATCTGGAGATCTTTTTTAACAACGCATACTACTAAATTCGAATCAGGACATTAAAGTGGTACAAATGTAAGCACACTCAAAACTGAATCGCGGGCCGAAAACCGCCCCCCCCCCCTTTAGCTCTCGACTTGCGAACGCTCAATGTTCACGAGAACGCAAGCCAGCTGTGCAACGCGCCAGGCGCCGCGCCAGTCTACCGGAAATTATTTTCGGAGGTGACTTCAGCAGGTGTGCTCTTAGCCTTTAAAAGCGAGGGCAGAGAAAATGCAGCTGGAGCAGAAGCAATCAAAAGGTGTGCGGCGCCTGATCACTCATCCTCGTTCACTCGATCCCGCAGTTCCTTGCCGGGCTTGAAGTGTGGGACAAACTTGCCATCGAGCCGTACGGACTGGCCGGTTTTTGGGTTTCGACCAACCCGAGGCGCGCGAAAATGAAGAGAGAAGCTACCGAAACCACGGATCTCAATACGATCACCGGTAGCGAGCGCCTGGGACATCTGCTCGAGCATGGTCTTAATCGCCAGCTCGACATCCTTCGGTGAAAGCAGTCCCTGGTGAGTAACGATGCGTTCGATCAGCTCCGACTTGGTCATGATTTTCCCTTCGTTTTCAAGCGACTAGATCATCTCATGTAGAGGTTTTAGCATGACCGAATCAGTTTGAACAGCCTTAATATGTCGAAGGAACATAGACGAACGCAGAAAAAGGCAACCAAACTGTAAAGCCTGCTATCGCCTCCGCACTTCGCCCCAGAGCTCGGACTTTTCTACTCGCCCTATCACTGCCAAGGAAGTAGATCCCCCATTAATCTTCCATCCATCCACGACAGGATTGCCTGAAGTGAACAATCTTCTCTTCATGCTGACCGAAGTATTTTGGCTTATCGGCTGACCATACTTTTGCTGGGATTCGCCTACAAATTTTATGGTCTTCGTCGAAAACCGCCCTATTTGTATTCGCACTCGAGTGCATGAGCGACTTCACCACCTCCTCATAACGAGGATTCGACTCCCGCGCCTGATAAAGCCGACTGGTGAAGAATGTTTCCGTCAGATCTCCAGGAAAGAAATTTTGCAGCGAATAGGAGTATCCATGCGTAGATGAAATCATGGAGAACGGAAAAATATAGATACTCATATAGCCCGGATAACGGTCTGCTAACTCAAAAAACTTACCTAGCTTCTCCAACTTTTCGTTGAGCGCGCGGTTCCCCAACGGAGAAAACCAGATTGAGTTCTCTCCGTAATAAATATTTTCGCCGGCTTGCAGCTTTAACGGTGCAAGAGAGTCACTATGAATTATCGGAATATGATCAGGCTCCAAGGCATTCTCTATTGCAATCGGCCAGTAGGACTGAAACGGATATCGATTAAAATCACTTCTGCATTTGATTCCTTTGGAGACACTTTCCAAACGACTAACCAGCTCTGCTCCCAGTTGCTGCTGTAAGGTTTGCTCGGCCTGCGGCGAAAAAAAGATAAAGTCACCACAGCGCTCTACCTTCAAAAGATTCAGCGCCGCCGAACCGATATCACAGTTGACGAACTCCTCTCTCTTCGGAATCTTCGCCTGGCCAGCAATAAAACTCCAACCGTGATATTGGCACTTGATACGACTGCGACCGAAATCATCGAGAAAAAAACGAGCACCACGGTGGGGACACAGATTATCAAATGCAATGATATTGCCCTTGTCGTTGTAGGCAACAACTTCAAAGTCGAGGAGATCAAACCGAACAAAGTCCCCGTCTTCGGCCAATTCGCTGGCGTGACACAGTGGATGCCAGTAATTATTGATCAGACGTAGACTCAAATCCATTTACTTAACTCTTGTTGAGACGCACAGACACACACTACCACTTGATGATGCAACCAGCCCAGGAATAGCCGACACCAAATCCCAGCGCAGCCAATAACATGCCATCTTCGAGCAGCCCTTTTTCCTGAATAGACTTAAGTGCAATCGGGATCGTAGACGAAACTGTATTGCCGCAATGCTCATACTCAGCGATAAACTTCTCGACAGGAATTTTCAAGCGCCGACGTAGCGAATCCAGCATAAACTTGTTCGCTTGGTGCAACACAAAGTAGTCGAGTTTCTCGACTGACAATGTCTGGTCAAATAGTCGATCGAACAGCTGCGGCACTCGGGTCATAGAGAACTCGAAGACCGACGGACCATCCATAAACAGGTTTGAGCTATTGCGAACATTGCCATTTTCGTCGACGGTATCTACTAGGGCAGACGGGGCAGCCGTAAAACTCCTTGCTCCACCGCGCGGCACAATCAAGTTGTTAACGCCAGCACCATCCGTACCGTAATTAAATCGGCTCAAATACTCATGCTCAACTTCGCAAGCAGATACCAGCGTCGCAGCAGCCGCGTCACCAAACAGGGTACGGACGCTTTTATCGCCGGGGTTGATGTACTTGCTATACGTTTCGGCAGTCACCAGCAAAACGTTTCTGGCTTGACCCGTTTCGATCAACCCCTTGGCGATTCCGAGGCCATAAACAAAGCCCGAACAGCCTTGATTAAAATCAAATGCACCGCAGGTGGTCGGCAAGCCAAGACGATGCTGCAATACACAAGCGGTGGCTGGCAGAAAGTAATCAGGACTTTGTGTACACAGGATGAAAAAATCAATCTCAGATTTTACCACCACTTGTGTAGCGAACAATTTTTCACACGCCTTAAATGCCAGGTCAGATGCACACTCATCAGCACTGACTATTCGCCTGGTATTGATGCCGGTTTTTGTGAATATCTTGTCTACATCCCAAGCTGGATAGTCGGCAGCAAGGGTTTCATTACTTAAAACCTTATCAGGGAGCACATACTCGATGGCGCGTATGCGTGCATATTCTTTCATGATTACCCCGCGATTTTTTTTGCAGGAACACCAAACACTGTAGATCCCGGCTTGACCGAGCGAATCGCGACGCTTCCGGCCCCTACCACGGCGTGACTACCTACTTTTACTTTTGGCAAAACCACCGCATGGGAGCCCAAAAATGCACACTCGCCCGTGCTGGCGCCACCAGTTATATCGCAATGAGAACTCAAGGTGCTGTAAGCACCCAAGACCACGTCGTGCCCGACGGACGTGGCGATATTGATATTAACGAAGTCGCCGATAACACAGTCCGCAGAAATGACCACGTTCGGACAAACAATCAATCCCCGGCCCAACGTTGCGTTTTCCGCAACGATGGCAGAGGAATGAATTAACGAAATAAACTTAGCACCCCGCTTGAGCATTTTCTCAACCACAATCATCCGATCCTGAGGCTTGGCGATGGCGCAGATATGGCACGAGTTGGGGGCAGGCTGATAATCGTCGATGGTGCTCACTATTGGAGGAAGCCCTGGATACTTATCCAACGCGGCGAAGTCGTCAGCAATGAATCCCGCCAGTTGCCATTCAGCGTTGGACACGAGCCAGTCCATCAGCCAGATACGCGTTTCACGAGCGAAATTGCCAGCACCTACGATATAAATATTTTTCATGTCACTCCGCCAGGTAGCCACCATCAATGACCAAAGACGTACCAGTAACCCACCGCGAGGCAGCCGATAACAGATACTGAACGGCATAAGCCACATCCAACGGGGAGCCAATACCCAATGGATGTTTCTGCTCTATAGCGTGCATCGAATCACTGCCCACTAACTGTTCCAATGACTCCGCCATCTCGGTTTTCACAACTCCGGGAGCCACTGCATTGATACGGAGGTTTTCACGTGCAAGCTCAAGCGCGGCGGCGCGAACCATGGACTCAATGGCACCCTTGCTGGCGCAGTAACCTAAAAGAGCGGGCTGGCCAACTTTGGCCATTACCGAAGAGAGCAGCACAATACTGCCCCCAGAATTGCATACGCCCTTCTGGCGAAACGCCTTGATCAGCAAGAACGCAGACGTAACGTTAGTCCCCATCAAGGCCTCCCACTGGGTCAGGCTCATTGCACGTATAGGCATAGGCGACTGCACACCTGCCGCATGAACCAAACCATCCAATGGCGCCCCCTTGCAAAGAGTCTTCAGCCAGGACGAAACATCGGTCTTATCCAGAAAGTCGATGCGCTCTTGCGTATGCCCTGCCCCGCTAAGGCCTTGAAAGGTGCTGTTCAAGCGTGCAGCGTCGCGAGCAGTAATAACCAGTTGCGCTCCCTGCTGGCTCAACCAAACTGCAATTTCCCGCCCGATACCCGAGGAGGCACCGGTCACCAGGATTCTTTTTCCCAGCAAACTAAAAGGAGAGAAGCCTACCGTTTCCATGTTAAGCCCTACGAAGCAATGGTAATCGAAGAGATATGTGCATTGTCAAAATTAATAATGCACGCACCCCAAGAATAGCCAACCCCAAAACCGACTAACATATGCAACCCATTCGCCACTGCATCGACATTTGCATATTCAGTAGACAGCGCTAATGGAATAGAGGCGCTACTGGTATTACCGTAATCTTCCAAGTTCATCAAAAACTTGTCCTTCGGCAACTTCATGCGTTTGCCAAGATGTTCAAGCATAAAACGATTGGCTTGATGAAATACGAACTTCTGAATATCAGCCTCAGCATAACCAGTGTCGTTAAGCAAGCCGTTGACCAAACTGGGAATTCTAGCCAATGTAAATGAGAAAATTTCAGCACCATTCATATAAAGGTCAAAAGAGTTTCGCACATTGTCATGCACAAACTCTGCCTCTCCTTTACGGTCCCTGAAACCGCCGCCGGGGACGATCAGGTTTTTAGCACCACGACCGTCGGACCCCAGAATGAACTGCATATCCGCCGCCTGCTCGTCGTATTCAAGCAACGTCGCCGTGCCTGCATCACCAAACAGTGCCGCGACGGATCGATCCGCTTCGGAGACCATCTTGCTAATTGTATCGCCGACCAGCAGCAGCGCTTTGCCGCTGCCATTTGCAGACAACAACGAACCCGCTAACCAAAGACCGTAGACATAACCGGAGCAGCCCAAAGCAACATCAAATGCAGCGACAGTGACGGGCAACCCAAGTCGCTCTTGCAGAACGCAGGCCGTAGCAGGCAAAGCGTAATCATGCGTTTGCGAGACAAACACAAGGGTGGTGATGCTGACGCGATCGACGGACAAGTCTTCAAACAACGTATTAGCTGCAGACACACAGAGATCGGATGTGCATTCGCCTGAGACGACATGTCGGCGCTTGACACCGGTGCTGGCAATTATTTTCTGGATGGACTCTTCCCCGAATTTCTTTGCCAGGTTTGAGACCTCAGCCACAGTAGCCGGAACGGCGCTGGATATACCCGCGACCCGTACCTTACTTACGCGGCGAACTTGACTTTGTCCACTCGAAGAATTTTCCATGACCAATTCCTAACCATTTACAAGTTCAGCAACTGCATCAACGGTTTCACATTTATTAAGTGCATCAGCCGAGAGAGTCTTATTCAGTCGCTCATCTACAAGTGCCATAAAGGTAATAACTGCAATAGAGTCCCACTCCAGAGTCTGACCACTTTCAACAGTTCCCTCGTCAGCTTCCATTGCCTCTTCCATCAAACGAAATATTTCGGCGCGCATGGGCATACTCCAATTACCTTAATTCTTTAGTGATAATATTTTCAATATACGAAAATGGTATTGAAAGCGAGATTATGAACGCAATGATACGAGCGAGAGCCTGAAGGGGCAAGTGCGGTGTCATTTTGCAGGGGTGGCATATAGCCGCTCACCACCTGGCCTCTTGCAATCGATGATAACTCATTTTAAACAATAATCATGCGCTCACAACCTAGCCAATCCAAACAGCAGCCAAAAAAAAGGGCGACCGAAGTCGCCCTTTTTCTTAATGGAGGCTCAGAACTTAGTTCTGGTTTTCCATTTGTGCGCGAATCAGATCACCAATGGTGGTCGGACCAGCAGTTTCAACTTCCTGCTTGCGCATTTCTTTGATGGCTTCTTTTTCGTCTTCAACGTCTTTCGACTTGACCGACAAGCTGATTACGCGGCTCTTACGGTCAACGCTGATGATTTTAGCTTCTACTTCTTCGCCTTCTTTCAGCACGTTGCGGGCGTCTTCAACGCGATCGCGGCTGATTTCAGAGGCTTTCAGTACAGCTTCGATGCCTTCGGCCAGGGTGATTACAGCGCCCTTGGCGTCTACTTCTTTGACGGTGCCGCGAACGATCGCGCCTTTGTCATTGGTAGCAACGTATTCGGAGAACGGATCGCTTTCCAGTTGCTTGATGCCCAGGGAGATACGCTCACGCTCTGGGTCAACCGACAGGATCACGGTGTCCAGCTCGTCGCCTTTCTTGAAGCGGCGTACAGCTTCTTCGCCTACTTCGTTCCAGGAGATGTCGGACAGGTGAACCAGGCCGTCGATGCCGCCATCCAGACCAATGAAGATACCGAAATCGGTGATCGACTTGATGGTGCCGGAGATTTTGTCGCCCTTGTTGAACTGACCCGAGAAATCTTCCCACGGGTTAGTTTTGCACTGCTTGATGCCGAGGGAGATACGACGACGCTCTTCGTCGATGTCCAGAACCATAACTTCCACTTCGTCGCCAACTTGTACGACTTTCGACGGGTGGATGTTCTTGTTGGTCCAGTCCATTTCGGAAACGTGTACCAGACCCTCAACGCCTTCTTCCAGCTCAGCGAAGCAGCCGTAGTCGGTCAGGTTGGTAACACGGGCAGTTACGCGGGTGCTTTCTGGGTAACGAGCTTTGATAGCAACCCATGGATCTTCACCCAGTTGCTTCAGGCCCAGGGAAACACGATTGCGCTCGCGATCATACTTCAGCACTTTTACATCGATCTCATCGCCAACGTTGACGATTTCCGATGGATGCTTGATGCGCTTCCAAGCCATGTCGGTGATGTGCAGCAGGCCGTCCACGCCACCCAGATCGACGAATGCGCCGTAGTCGGTGAGGTTTTTGACGATACCTTTGACTTGCTGGCCTTCTTGCAGGGATTCCAGCAGAGCTTCACGCTCGGCGGAGTTCTCGGCTTCGAGGACGCTGCGACGGGAAACGACAACGTTGTTGCGCTTCTGGTCGAGCTTGATGACCTTGAATTCCAGCTCTTTGCCTTCGAGGTGCGTGGTGTCGCGCACTGGGCGAACGTCAACCAAAGAACCTGGCAGGAACGCACGGATGCCGTTAACGTCGACAGTGAAGCCGCCTTTAACCTTACCGTTGATAACGCCCTTAACCACTTCTTCAGCTGCGAAAGCCGCTTCCAGAACGATCCAGCACTCTGCACGTTTGGCTTTTTCGCGGGACAGCTTGGTTTCACCAAAGCCATCTTCAACCGCGTCCAGCGCAACGTGTACTTCGTCACCGACCTTGATGGTCAGCTCGCCAGCGTCGTTGTAGAACTGCTCGAGCGGGATGACGCCTTCAGACTTCAGACCGGCGTGGACAGTAACCCAGTCACCGTCGATATCAACAACGATACCGGTGATGATGGCGCCCGGCTGCATGTCGAGGGTTTTTAGGCTTTCTTCAAAAAGTTCTGCAAAGCTTTCGCTCATGTTAATTCCTGATTGATCTAGGACGGATAAACCCGCCCAGCATCCACATTCCAGACAACGTGGGTTTCGTTAGTTTAAAAGCCGGCTGCGGGATTAAGACTGGGTTCCCTACATACCTGCTTGGTCATCCGGCGAGGTCGCGGTTGGCGACTTCGCTCAGAATTCGTTCCAGCACCTGCTCAATCGAGAGTTCGGTGGAATCCAGCTGAATGGCGTCAGCCGCTGGTTTGAGCGGTGCCACCGTACGCTGAGTGTCGCGCTCATCGCGCAAACGAATCTCGTCTAGCAGACTCGCAAGATTAACATCATCACCCTTGGCCTTCAACTGCAAGTACCGGCGTCGAGCCCGCTCTTCCGCACTGGCTGTCAGGAAAATCTTAAGTGGTGCATCGGGAAACACGACGGTGCCCATGTCGCGGCCATCAGCCACCAACCCCGGCATTTCCTGAAACGCGCGCTGCCGCTGCAGCAACGCATCCCTTACCGCGCCTAGCGCTGCGACCTGCGAAGCGCCGGCGCCAATCTGCTCGTTGCGGATGGCGTCGGTCACCTCTTCACCCTCCAGAACGATGCGTTGCGGCTGGCCATTGGCGGCGGCAACGAACTGAACATCCAGATGAGCGGCCAGAAGCTTCAAGGCTTCTTCATTGGTCAGGTCGACGCCGTGGTTACGGGCGGCGAAAGCCAACAGGCGGTACAACGCGCCGGAGTCGAGCAAGCTCCACCCCAGCTTCTTGGCTAGCAGGCTGGCGATGGTGCCTTTGCCGGACCCGCTTGGGCCGTCGATGGCGATAACTGGCGCCTGAATGCTCATGACTTACCCTCTTCAACAACACGGATACCCACTTGCGCGGCCAGGCCGAGGAAGTTGGGGAACGAAGTAGCGACGTTTGCACAATCGTGGATGCGGATCGGCGCGGTAGCGCGCAGCGAGGCCACGCTAAAGGACATGGCAATCCGGTGATCGCCGTGACTATGCACTTCGCCGCCGCCAATGGTGCCACCATCGATAATGATACCGTCCGGCGTCGGCTCGACTCTTACCCCGAGCGCCAGCAAACCATCGGCCATTACCTGGATGCGGTCGGACTCTTTCACACGAAGCTCTTCAGCGCCGCGCAAAACGGTACGACCCTCTGCAACCGACGCGGCCACGAACAATACCGGGAATTCGTCGATCGCCAGCGGCACCAGATCTTCTGGAATATCGATGCCCTTGAGCTTGGCCGAGCGCACCCGCAGGTCAGCAACCGGTTCACCGCCCACTTCACGCTGGTTTTCCAGAGTGATATCGGCGCCCATCAGTCGCAGGATGTCGATTACGCCGGTACGGGTCGGGTTGATGCCGACGTGTTCCAGTACCAGATCAGAATCTTCAGCAATCGAACCAGCCACCAGGAAGAATGCCGCCGAGGAAATATCCGCCGGCACTTCGATGTGGGTGGCCGTCAACTTATGGCCGGACTCAACGGTGACCCTATTGCCTTCCACGGTCACTGGATAGCCAAAACCACGCAACATGCGCTCCGTATGGTCGCGAGTCGGTGCCGGTTCGATCACGGTGGTGGAACCGGCGGCGTACAGCCCGGCCAGCAACAGGCAGGACTTCACCTGAGCGCTGGCCATCGGCATTTCATACGTCATGCCACCCAGGCGACGGCCGCCACGAATGGTCATCGGCGGACGGCCTTCAGCGGCAGTATCAATCAACGCACCCATCTCCCGCAGCGGCTTGGCCACGCGATTCATTGGGCGCTTGGACAGCGAAGCGTCGCCGGTCAGGGTCACATCAAACGCCTGCGCGGCCAGCAGACCAACCAGCAAACGCATCGACGTACCAGAGTTGCCCAGGTAGATCGGGCCAGGTGGCGCTTTAAGACCCTGCAGCCCCACGCCATGAATAGTGACGCGACCGTGGTGCGGCCCTTCAATCACAACACCCATATCGCGGAACGCCTGCAGGGTCGCCAGGGCATCTTCGCCCTCAAGGAAACCTTCCACCTCGGTGGTGCCTTCTGCCAACGAGCCGAGCATGATCGACCGGTGAGAGATGGATTTATCACCCGGGACACGAATACGCCCAGACAAACGCCCACCTGGCTTGGCCAGAAAAACCAGGTTGTCGCTTTTCATCGCGTCCACGTAGGCCCGACGCGCCAGAATTTTGCTGAAATGCTCACGAGCGACCCGGGCTCGGGTGAAAACACCCAGAAGCTGATGCCCATCGCCTGCATCGACTGCATCGCGCAGCGCATCCAAGTCACTGCGAAAGGTATCCAGCGTGCGCAGAACCGCCTCACGGTTGGCGAGGAAGATGTCGTGCCACATCACCGGATCGCTGCCGGCAATCCGTGTGAAATCGCGGAAACCGCCTGCGGCGTAACGGAAAATCTCCAGGTTCTCGCTGCGTTTGGCCAACGAATCCACCAGGCCGAAGGCGAGCAAATGCGGCAAATGGCTGGTGGCAGCCAACACTTCGTCGTGATGCTCCACGGCCATATGCTCTACGTCCGCGCCCAGCGCACGCCACAGCGTGTCGACCAGCTGCAGCGCCGCCGGATCCGTCTGTTCCAACGGCGTCAAAATTACTTTATGGCGACGGAACAGCTCCGCATTAGATGCCTCGACGCCACTCTGTTCCGAACCGGCAATCGGATGCCCTGGCACAAAGCGCGCCGGCAAGCCGTCGAAGGCCAGGCGCGCGGCGCGCACCACATTGCCTTTGGCACTGCCCACATCTGTCAGTACAGCATCGCCGAGATCCAGCTTGGCCAGTTCACGCAGCAGCTTTTCCATGGCCAGAATAGGAACCGCCAGCAGAATCACGCTGGCGCCCTGACAAGCGGCGGCCAACTCGGCTTCGCAGCGATCCACCACACCAAGCTCAACGGCCAGGCGCCGCGACTCGGGATCCAGATCGATGCCCACCACTTCCCGGCACAACCCGCTTTCACGCAAACCTTTGGCAAAGGAACCACCAATCAAGCCCAGGCCAACCACCACCAGGCGCTCGATGATAGGGGTGCGCGGTTGCGCCGCCATGACATCAGCCACTGGCTAGAACCTTGGTCAACGCCTTGAGGAAACGGGTGTTTTCCGCTTCAGTGCCGATAGTGACGCGCAGGAAATCTGGCATGCCATAGTTGGCCACCGGGCGCACGATGACGCCTTCGCGCAACAGGCCTTGATACACCGGCATGCCCTCACGACCGACATTCACGGCAATAAAGTTGCCCTTGGAGTCGATCCAGCTCAGGCCCAACTCACGGAAGCCCTGCTCCAACTGCTGCATCCCGGCATCGTTCAGGGCGCGGCTTGCGGCCATATACTCCGTGTCAGCCAGCGCTGCGCAGGCAGCGGCCTGAGCCAGGCTGTTGACGTTGAACGGCTGGCGAACGCGGTTGAGCACGTCGGCAATCGCCGGCGACGACAGTCCATAGCCGACACGCAGCGCCGCCAGGCCATAGGCCTTGGAGAAGGTGCGGGAAACCAGCAGGTTCGGATGATCAGCCAGGAACTTCAAACCGTCCGGCAGCTCGCCGCCGGTGGCGTATTCAATATAAGCCTCGTCCAGCACAACCAGGGCATGGTCTGGCACGTTGGCGAGAAAACGCGCCAGAGCGTCCGCGCCGAACCAAGTGCCGGTCGGGTTGTTAGGGTTGGCGATAAACACCACGCGAGTGTTGTCATCGACAGCGGCCAGCATGGCGTCGAGGTCATGGCCCCAGTCCTTCGCGGGAACGACTTTGGCCTGCGCGCCGACGGCTTGGGTGGCAATCGGGTATACGGCAAAGGCGTGCTCGCTGAACACGGCATTCAGGCCTGGGGCCAGATACGCGCGAGCGACCAGCTCGAGAATGTCGTTGGAACCGTTGCCCAGCGTCACCTGATTGGCTTTTACCCCACAGCGCGCGGCCAGAGCGGCTTTCAATTCGAAGCCGTTGCCGTCCGGGTAACGGGTCAGTTCGGCGGCAGCTTGGGCAATGGCTGCCAGCGCCTTCGGACTTGGCCCCAGCGGGTTTTCGTTACTGGCCAGCTTTACGATGCTAGCCGGGTCCAGATTCAGTTCCCGGGCCAGTTCATCCACTGGTTTGCCGGGGACGTAAGGCGAAAGTTTTTGCACGCCGGGCTGAGCCAGGGCGAGAAAATCACTGCTCATGGGTTCTCCTCAGAGAATCGTGGGGGTCACAGCACTGCCTTGGGGTAGGAGCCCAATACTTTCAGTGCGACCGCTTCCTGATTGATCTTTTCCAGCACGTCACGGATCAGCGGATCACGGTGATGGCCGGCGAAGTCGATAAAGAACACATAGGTCCATTTACCGCTGCGAGATGGGCGGGTTTCGATGCGGGTCAGGTCGATGCCATTGGCATGGAACGGCACCAACAGCTCGTGCAGCGCGCCTGGTTGGTTGCGCATCGAGGCGATGATTGAGGTTTTGTCGTCGCCGGTCGGCGGTACTTCCTGGTTACCGATGATCAGGAAGCGCGTCGAGTTGTCCGGGCGGTCTTCGATTTTCTCGGCCAGCTTGCTCAAACCGTACAGACTTGCAGCCATATCGCCGGCGATCGCCGCCGAGTTCCACTCGCTTTTAACCCGTTTGGCCGCTTCGGCGTTGCTGGATACCGCTACACGCTCGACGTTCGGGTAATGCGCGTCCAGCCACTTGCGGCACTGGGCCAGCGACTGGGCGTGGGAGTAGATGCGGGTAATGCGGTCGGTTTTGGTGACATCGCCTACCAGCAAGTGATGGTGGATACGCAGCTCAACTTCGCCGCAAATCACCATGTCGTGCTCGAAGAAGCTGTCGAGGGTGTTGTTCACCGCGCCTTCGGTGGAGTTTTCCACCGGCACCACGCCGAAATTCACCGCACCGGCGGCCACTTCGCGGAACACTTCGTCGATGGCGGTCATCGGCACGGTAATTACCGCGTGGCCGAAGTGCTTCATCGCCGCTGCTTGGGTGAAGGTGCCTTCCGGGCCGAGGTACGCCACTTTCAGCGGCTGTTCCAGCGCCAGGCACGACGACATGATTTCGCGGAACAGACGCGCCACTTCTTCGTTCGGCAGCGGGCCTTTGTTCAGCTCCATGATGTGCTTGAGCACCCAGGCCTCACGCTCCGGGCGATAGAACACGGGCTTTTCGCCTTCAGGCAGCGCGGCCATCTTCACCCGCGCCACTTCCTGGGCGCAGCTGGCGCGCTCGCTGATCAGGTCGAGGATCTTCTTGTCGAGGCTGTCGATCCGCACCCGCAGGGCTTTTAACTCGTGCTCGCTCATCAAGCGTGCTCCTTCTCGAACTCCGCCATGTAGCTAACGAGGGCCTGCACGCCATCCAGGCCGACGGCGTTGTAGATAGACGCGCGCATGCCGCCCACCGAGCGGTGACCTTTGAGGTTGAGCAGGCCACGAGCATCAGCACCGGCGAGGAACGGCTTGTCCAGGCGCTCATCGGCCAGACGGAACGGCACGTTCATCCACGAGCGGGCGTTGATGGCAATCGGGTTGCTGTACAACTCGCTGCTATCGATGGCGCCGTACAACAGCTCCTTCTTCGCCCGGTTGCGTTGTTCCATGGCGGCTACACCGCCCTGCTCTTTCAGCCACTCGAACACCAGACCGGACAGGTACCAGGAGAAGGTCGCCGGGTGTTGTACATCGAGCCGTTATCGGCCGCTACTTTGTAGTTGAGCATGGTCGGCGTGCTGGAGCGGGCGCGACCCAGCAGGTCTTCACGCACGATCACCACCACCAGACCGGACGGGCCGATGTTCTTCTGCGCGCCGGCGTAGATCAGGCCGAATTTCGACACATCGAGTTCGCGGGAAAGAATGTCCGAAGACATATCCACCACCAACGGCACGTCACCAGTTTCCGGAATCCAGTCGAATTGCAGACCGCCGATGGTTTCATTGCTGGCGTAGTGCACGTAGGCCGCGTCTTTGCTCAGCTGCCACTCGTTCTGACCCGGAATGGCAAAGTAGTCGTAGGGCTTGGCACTGGCAGCAACATTCACATTGCCGTAGCGGCGGGCTTCTTCGATGCTTTTCTTCGACCAGATACCGGTGTCGATATAGTCAGCCGTGCCGTCTTCGGGCAGCAGGTTCAGGGCGATTTCGGCAAATTGCTGGCTGGCGCCGCCTTGCAGAAACAGCACTTTGTAGTTCGACGGAATAGCGAGCAGATCGCGCAGGTCCTGCTCGGCCTTCTCAGCGATGGCCACGTAGTCATCGCTGCGGTGGCTCATTTCCATGACCGAAAGGCCTTTGCCGTTCCAGTCCAGAAGTTCAGCCTGGGCACGTTGCAGTACAGCTTCGGGAAGCGCGGCTGGGCCTGCGCAGAAGTTAAAGGCTCGCTTGCTCACGTCAGTCTCTCTCAGTTCACCCACACCGCCGACCAGGCGACGGTGCATGCTGTCATTCGTGCAGGTGTGGGGCGCGCCACCGACGGTGTGCGCGCCCTGCCCGCTTACTCTTCGCTTGGTGCGTCGGCAGCGTCGTCCGATACCGCGTCAATGGCATCGTCCAGGTCAGCGCTGTTCAGCTCTGCCTCGCCCGACTCGCCATCTTCGAACTGCGCGCCTTCCAGCTCAGCACCTTCCAGCACCTCGCCGTCTTCGCCTAGCAGCACCTGACCTTCAACTTCCGAAGGCTCTTGCACACGCTCAAGGCCGACCAGTGTTTCGTCGCTAGCCAGCTTGATCAGGGTAACGCCCTGGGTGTTACGGCCCGAGCTCGACACTTCGTCAACTCGGGTACGCACCAAGGTGCCCTGGTCAGAGATCAGCATGATCTCTTCGCCGTCCTGCACCTGGATGGCGCCGATCAGCTTGCCGTTACGCTCTTTGGTGACCATACCGATCACGCCCTGACCGCCGCGACCGCGACGTGGGAACTTGCTCAAGGCAGTGCGCTTGCCGAAGCCACGCTCGGAGGCGGTAAGGATCTGCGCGCCCGATTCCGGAATCAGCATGGAGATCAGGGTCTGACCTTTGCCCAGACGCATACCGCGGATACCGCGAGCGCCACGGCCCATCACGCGGATGGAGCTTTCTGCAAAACGGATGACCTTGCCGGAATCATTGAACAGCATGACTTCCTTGGCGCCGTCGGTGATTGCAGCAGCAATCAGGGTGTCGCCCTCTTTCAGCTTGAGGGCGATCAGGCCGCTGGTACGCGGACGGGCGAATTGCGACAGCGGGGTCTTCTTCACGGTACCCATTGCGGTGGCCATAAAGATGTACTCGCCGGTAGGCTCAGCGACCCATTCAGCGGTCTCGCCTTCGACTTCTTCCACTTCGGCCGCTTCTTCGGCTTCTACCACTTCGCCTTCGATCACGTCTTCGGCGTCGTCCAGATCTTCATCAGCACCGGCAGTTTTCTGCAGGGCTTCGAGATCGATCTGCAGCATGGTGGTGATGTATTCACCTTCATCCAGTGGCAGCAAGTTCACCAGCGGACGACCACGAGCAGCGCGGGACGCTTCCGGAATTTCGTAGGTCTTCAGCCAGTACACCTTGCCCTTGCTGGAGAACAGCAGCAGCGTGGCGTGGCTGTTGGCGACCAACAGGTGCTCGATGTAGTCCTCATCTTTCACGCCGGTAGCCGACTTGCCTTTACCGCCACGACGCTGAGCCTGATAGGCCGACAGCGGTTGGGTTTTGGCATAGCCACCGTGGGAGATGGTTACTACACGCTCTTCTTCGGTGATCAGGTCACCCAGGGTCAGGTCCAGACGGGTATCGAGAATCTCGGTACGACGCTTGTCACCGAACTCGGCTTTCACGCCTTCGAGCTCTTCGCGGATCACTTCCATCAGGCGCGTGGCGCTGGTCAGGATGCGGATCAGCTCGCCAATCTGCTCCAGAATTTCCTTGTACTCGGCCAGCAGTTTTTCGTGCTCAAGGCCTGTCAGGCGGTGCAGACGCAAGTCCAGAATCGCCTGAGCCTGTTCTGGCGAAAGATAGTACATGCCATCGCGCAGGCCGTATTGCGGGTCGAGGTCTTGCGGGCGGCAGGAATCGGCGCCAGCCGCTTCAACCATGCCTTGTACGGCGCTGGATTCCCAGGCGCGGGACACCAAGGCTTCTTTCGCTTCAGCGGAGCTTGGCGAGGCCTTGATCACGGCGATAACCGGGTCGATGTTGGACAGGGCAACTGCCTGACCTTCAAGGATATGGCCACGTTCGCGGGCTTTGCGCAGCAGGTAAACGGTACGGCGGGTGACCACTTCACGGCGGTGAAGAATGAACGCTTCAAGCAGATCCTTGAGGTTCAGAATCTTCGGCTGGCCGTCGATCAGCGCGACCACGTTGATGCCGAACACGCTTTGCAGCTGGGTCTGGGCGTAGAGGTTGTTGAGGATCACCTCCGGCACTTCACCACGGCGCAGCTCGATCACGATGCGCATACCGTCCTTGTCGGACTCGTCGCGCAGCTCGGTGATGCCTTCCAGTTTCTTCTCTTTCACCAGCTCGGCGATCTTCTCGATCACCCGGGCTTTGTTGAGCTGATACGGCAGCTCGGTGATGACGATCTGCTGGCGGCCACCGACTTTGTCGATGTCTTCGAACATGGCGCGGGCGCGAATCTGGATACGGCCACGGCCCGTACGGTAGGCCTCGATGATGCCGGCACGACCGTTGATGATCGCCGCGGTCGGGAAGTCCGGACCGGGGATGTAGTGCATCAGCTCGTCAATCGTCAGCTCAGGGTTGTCGATGAGCGCCAGGCAGCCGTCGATAACCTCGGTGAGGTTGTGCGGCGGAATGTTGGTCGCCATACCCACGGCAATACCGCTGGAACCGTTGACCAGCAGGTTGGGGATCTTGGTCGGCATGACCGCCGGGATGATTTCGGTGCCGTCGTAGTTGGGCACCCAGTCGACGGTTTCTTTGTCGAGGTCAGCCAGCAGTTCGTGAGCCAGCTTGGTCATGCGCACTTCGGTGTATCGCATGGCAGCGGCGTTGTCGCCGTCTACCGAACCGAAGTTGCCCTGGCCGTCCACCAGCAGGTAACGCAGGGAGAAAGGCTGCGCCATACGGACGATGGTGTCGTACACCGCAGTATCACCGTGGGGGTGGTACTTACCGATTACGTCACCGACCACACGGGCGGATTTCTTGTAAGCCTTGTTCCAGTCGTTACCCAGTTCGCTCATCGCGAAGAGCACCCGGCGGTGCACGGGCTTGAGGCCGTCACGTGCATCGGGCAAGGCGCGCCCTACGATTACGCTCATTGCGTAGTCGAGGTAGGACTGTTTGAGCTCGTCTTCGATATTGACCGGGAGGATTTCTTTGGCCAGTTCGCCCATGAGAAGCCTGGTTCCTTTTTCTGGTGAAACTCCGCCCATTCATCCTGAATGGTACGAAGCTCGCCGTCGCGGCCTTGGGGCCAGCAACGACTCATGACAAATCAACGAGTTATGGCATGGATCTGCGCAGTTTGGGTGGCCATTGCAGGCCCCCTTGAAAACTGACGGAGAGTACCACACCGAATGCCCCGAACCTATCCCCGCAGAGCACGCCACGCGTCAGGCAGCGCCATTTAAATGACATCACCCAAACGCGCGGAACAGCTAATAAATGAAGGAGTTAGTGCAGACGCTTGCGACACATCAGCAAGGCCATCTTGGCCTTGTCCGGGCGCTCGACCACACCCTTCTCAGTCACGATGAAATCGATCAAATCAGCCGGGGTCACATCGAACACCGG
Organism: Pseudomonas sp. CC11G; assembly: GCF_056174845.1. Taxonomy (NCBI): domain Bacteria; kingdom Pseudomonadati; phylum Pseudomonadota; class Gammaproteobacteria; order Pseudomonadales; family Pseudomonadaceae; genus Pseudomonas; species Pseudomonas sp. CC11G. The sequence goes on along the minus strand of NZ_JBWBZC010000021.1, from coordinate 19,679 downwards.
ATTCACCGCGTCAACATCCGCCGCGACCCGTTTGCCGGCCAACTCCAGCAGTTCGCTGCCGGCCCGCTCCTCGATCGGAATGTCGTCGCCGCTTTCCAGGTTCATGTCGATGGTCGAACTCGGCGCCACCACCATAAAGCGCACGCCGTGGTGCATGGCGTTGACCGCCAGCTGGTAGGTGCCGATCTTGTTGGCCACATCGCCATTGGCAGTAATGCGGTCGGCGCCGACGATCACCCAGGTAATGCCCTTGGTCTTCATCAGATGGGCCGCTGCCGAGTCGGCATTCAGGCTGACCGGAATGCCCTCATTCTTCAGCTCCCAGGCCGTCAGCCGCGAACCTTGCAGCCACGGGCGGGTTTCATCGGCGTACACGCGCTCAACCAGACCATCGAGATACGCCGCACGAATCACCCCCAGCGCCGTACCGAAGCCGCCGGTAGCCAGAGCGCCGGTGTTGCAGTGGGTCAACATGGTTTGCAGGTTGCCCTGGTGGCGACGGATCAGGTCCACGCCCAACTGCGCCATGGTCAGGTTCGCTTCGCGGTCGCTCTCATGAATGGCGACGGCCTCGGCATTCATGATCGCCAGCGCATCGTCGCTGTCCTTTACGCGATACAAGCGCTCGCGCATACGGTTCAAGGCCCAGAACAGGTTGACAGCTGTGGGTCGCGAGTTATTGAGAACTTCGAAGTCCTCTTCCAGCGCCATCTGCCAGTCATCGCCCTCGGCCAGACGCGCCCGCACGCCCAATGCCAGGCCGTACGCGGCGGCAATACCAATGGCCGGCGCGCCGCGCACCACCATGTCCTTGATCGCCTGCGCCACGGCTGCAGCCGAGTCGTAACGCACCCAGGTCTCCTCAAAAGGCAGCGCACGCTGATCCAGCAGATACAGCGCGCCATCCCGCCAATCGATGGCCTTGACCTTCTCTGCCGCCAACAATTGCTCGCGCATGACCATCCTCGTACTCAGAAGCGAAAAGCCGCGGATTATAGCGAGCCCCTGACTTGGGCGCTCGGGTATACTTCGCCAGCACAAAAACCTGTCCAGGCTGCCCCTTCCCAACCTGGCGTAAGTGACGCGCTACATTGATGTAAGCCCCATCTTTTATAAAGCTCAGGATGACGCCATGCCCAACACCGCCGCCCCGCTCGATCTGTTGCTCCTGCCGACCTGGCTGGTGCCCGTCGAGCCCGCCGGTGTGGTGTTGCAGGACCATGGGCTGGGTATCCGCGACGGTCGTATTGCCCTTATCGCGCCGCGCGCCGAGGCCCTGAGCCACCCCGCCACGCAAGTGCGCGAGCTGCCGGGCATGCTGCTGACCCCCGGCCTGATCAACGCCCACGGCCACGCCGCCATGAGCCTGTTTCGCGGCATGGCCGATGACAAGGCGCTGATGAACTGGCTGCAAGACCATATCTGGCCGGCCGAGGCCAAATGGGTGGATGAAGCGTTTATCCACGATGGCACGGAGCTGGCGATTGCCGAGCAATTGCAGGGCGGCATCACCTGCTTTTCCGATATGTATTTTTTCCCGGAAGTCTCCAGCGAGCTGGTGCACACCAGCGGCATTCGCGCGCAAATCACCATTCCGGTGCTGGACTTCCCGATTCCCGGCGCCCGCGACGCCGACGAGGCGCTGCGCAAAGGCCTGAATCTGTTCGACGACCTGCGCCTGCACCCGCGCATCAAGGTCGCCTTCGGCCCGCACGCGCCCTACACCGTCAGCGACGACAAGCTGGAGAACATTCGCATGCTCGCCGAAGAGCTGGATGCGGGTATTCAGATGCACGTGCATGAAACCGCCTTCGAAGTGCAGCAAAGCCTGGAGCAGCGTGGCGAACGGCCGATGGCCCGCCTGGCGCGCCTCGACCTGCTGGGCCCGCGCTTCCAGGCCGTGCATATGACGCAGATAAATGACGAAGACTTGCACCTGTTGGTGGAAAGCAACGCCAGCGTCATCCACTGCCCTGAGTCCAACCTCAAGCTCGCCAGCGGCTTCTGCCCGGTGGAGCGGCTGTGGCAGGCCGGCGTCAACGTGGCCATCGGCACCGACGGCGCCGCCAGCAATAACGACCTCGACCTGCTCGGTGAAACCCGCACCGCCGCCATGCTTGCCAAGGCCGTGGCCGGGTCCGCCACCGCGCTGGATGTCCACCGCGCCCTGCGCATGGCCACCCTCAATGGCGCCCGTGCCCTGGGGCTGGAAGATGAAATCGGCTCGCTGGAGATTGGCAAAGCCGCCGACATCGTGGCATTTGACCTCACTGAGCTTGCGCAGCAACCGGTGTACGATCCGGTGTCTCAACTGATTTATGCGAGTAACCGCAACAGCGTCAAACATGTCTGGGTCGGCGGTAAGCAGCTGCTCGACAACCGCCGCCTGACCCGCATGGACGAAGAAAAACTGCACGCCAGCGCCGTCGCCTGGGGCCAGAAAATCGCCACCAGCCGTCCCTGAGCCACACCACGCAGCCGCCATAGAATTCGATTCGAGGAAAACCCGTATGAGCAACGTCGACCACGCCGAAATCGCCAAGTTCTCCGCCCTCGCCCACCGCTGGTGGGACCGTGAAAGCGAGTTCAAACCCCTGCACGACATCAACCCGCTGCGCGTCAACTGGATTGACGAGCGCGTGAAGCTGGCCGGTAAAAAGGTGCTCGACGTCGGCTGCGGCGGCGGCATTCTCAGTGAAGCCATGGCGCAACGTGGCGCCAGCGTCACCGGCATCGACATGGGCGAAGCGCCGCTGGCCGTCGCCCAGTTGCACCAGCTGGAATCCGGCGTACAGGTGGAGTACCGCCAGTGCACCGCTGAAGCCCTGGCCGAAGAAATGCCTGAGCAGTACGACGTGGTCACCTGCCTGGAAATGCTCGAGCACGTGCCCGACCCGGCCTCGGTGATTCGCGCCTGCTACGCCATGGTCAAGCCCGGCGGCCAGGTGTTTTTCTCCACCATCAACCGCAACCCCAAGGCCTACCTCTTCGCCATCGTGGGCGCCGAGTACCTGATGCGCCTGCTGCCGCGCGGCACCCACGACTTCAAGAAATTTATCCGCCCCTCCGAACTGGGTGCCTGGAGCCGGGCCGCGGGCCTGGAAGTCAAAGACATCATCGGCCTCACCTACAACCCGCTGACCAAGCACTACAAGCTGGCCGACGACGTGGACGTCAACTACATGATCCAGACCCTCAAGGAAGCCTGATGCGCCTGCGAGCCGTTCTTTTCGATATGGATGGCACCCTGCTCGACAGCGCGCCCGACTTTATCGCCATTGCCCAGGCCATGCGCGCCGCCCACGGGCTGCCGCCAATGGCCGACAAGGACATCCGTGACCACGTTTCCGGCGGCGCTCGCGCCATGGTGCTGCGCGCGTTCGATGTCGACCCGATGTCCGAGCAGTTCGAGGCCCTGCGCCTGGAGTTTCTCGCCCGCTATCAAGATCACTGTGCTGTGTTCACCAAGCCGTTCGACGGCATTGCCGAGCTGCTGGCCGACATTGAACACGCCAAGCTGATCTGGGGTGTGGTCACCAACAAGCCGGTGCGCTATGCCGCGCCGATCATGGAGCAACTGGGCCTGGCCGAGCGTTCGGCCATCCTCATCTGCCCCGACCACGTCACCAATAGTAAGCCCGACCCCGAGCCGCTGTTGCTGGCTTGCTCGCGCCTGGGTTTGGACCCGCCGAGCGTGCTGTATGTGGGCGACGATTTGCGTGATATCGAATCCGGGCGCGCGGCCGGCACCAAGACTGCCGCGGTGACCTATGGCTATATCCACCCCGACGACAACCCCAACCATTGGGGCGCCGACGTGGTGGTCGACCACCCGCAAGAACTGCGCGCCGTGCTCGACCGCGCGCTGTGCAGCTGCTGACCGTTCTGTTTCTGGTCGGCGCGCCGGCCAGGCTTTTCTAGAGAGAGATTTGAGATGTTCGACTACTCCGCCCGCCCCGACCTGCTCAAGGGCCGTACCATTCTGGTGACCGGCGCTGGCCGTGGCATCGGCGCCGCTGCCGCGAAAACCTATGCCGCCCATGGCGCCACCGTGCTGCTGCTGGGCAAGACCGAAGCCAACCTGAGCGCCGTCTACGACGAAATCGAAGCCGCTGGCCACCCGCAACCGGTGGTGATTCCGTTCAACCTGGAAACCGCCCTGGCGCACCAGTACGACGAACTGGCGGTGATGATCGAAAACGAGTTCGGCCATATCGACGGCGTGCTGCACAACGCCGCAATCGTCGGCCCGCGCACCCCGCTGCAGCAGCTGTCGGGCGACAACTTCATGCGCGTGATGCACGTGAACGTCAACGCCATGTTTATGCTCACCGCCACGCTGCTGCCGCTGCTCAAGTTGGCGCCGGATGCCTCGGTGATATTTACCTCCAGCAGCGTCGGCCGCAAAGGCCGTGCGTATTGGGGCGCTTATGGCGTGTCGAAGTTCGCCACCGAGGGCCTGATGCAGACCATGGCTGATGAAGTGGCCGATATCACCAACGTGCGTGCCAACAGCATCAACCCCGGCGCGACCCGCACCGATATGCGCGCCCACGCCTACCCAGGCGAAAACCCACATAACAATCCGCTGCCCGACGAGATCATGCCGGTGTATCTGTACCTGATGGGGCCGGACAGTCAGGGCGTTAATGGTCAGGCGTTCGACGCTCAGTAGTCGCGGGCACTCAATTCACCTCGCTCGTAAGCAAAGCTTCCGTCATTCCCGCGAAGGCGGCGGTCCGACGATTCGGAATCCAGAATCTCGTGACGAACGCATTCCTATCCGAAAATCTGGGTCCCCCCTTCGCGGGCACGACGGTAACTTGCCCATAAGTGCCATGTAAGCATTCCCTGACAAGAAATTGGCGAACCCCCTCTGCCACTAACCGGCAATTTGCCATCCCTCGCCAAACAACCGGCAAAACAGCGGCAAATGTTTGCCGCTTGTAGTGTATCAACACTGATAAACACTTGATTTTGTTGAATAAAAAAGACGAATGTGACACCTGGCACACTATTCGCAAAAGGGAACCTGTCGCCGCACTTTCGCGCTGAGGTTTCCCGGTATGGTCCCCCCAAGCAAAACCAACACAATCGACTTTGACGCCGCCAAGCTGCAGCGCCTGGGTTTCGCCAGCAATCGCACGCAGTCGCTGCGTCCGGTGTCTCTGGCACACCTGCGTCAGAAGCTGAACCTGCAATTGCAGACCAGCCTGGAAGTCGAGCGCATCCTCGATATCTTCTTCCGCGAAGTGCAACGTCTGGTGCCCCTGGATGCGCTGGCCTATCAGCAGCCGTCCAGCGATCTGCGCCTGGAACTTGGCGTACGCGCCACCCATTCGGCCGGTTACCGTCTGAACCATGAAGGCGAATACCTGGGCGAGCTGATTTTCCGCCGCAACCAGCGTTTTTCCGAAGAAGAGCTGAGCCAACTGGAATCGCTGCTGGCCTGCATGCTCTTCCCGCTGCGCAACGCCCTGCTCTACCGCAAGGCCGTGCAGTGCGCCCTGCGTGACCCTTTGACCGATACCGGCAACCGCATCGCCATGGACCAGGCCTTGCAGCGCGAAATCGATCTGGCCCGCCGCAATCTGCAACCGCTGTCGGTGCTGATGCTGGACGTGGACCACTTCAAGAACATCAACGACACCTACGGCCACAGCACCGGCGACGAAGTGCTGCGTGCCATGGCCGAAACACTCAAGGCGCAGTTGCGCAACATCGATATGATTTTCCGCTTCGGCGGCGAAGAGTTTCTCGTGCTGCTGTCCAACACCAGCCGCGAAGGCGCGGCGATGGTGGGTGAGCGTCTGCGTTTTGCCGTGCAGGAGCTGCAGTGCACTGCGCAGAACCAGCATGTGGATGTGTCGGTCAGCCTGGGCTGCGCTTGCCTGCTGCCGGGCGAGTCGGTGGACAGCCTGCTGCGCCGTGCCGATAGCGCGTTGTATGTGGCCAAACGCGATGGCCGTAACCGTCTGACCATGGCGGGTTAAACGCCAGCGAAAATTAGCGACGACAAAAAAGGCCAGTCAATTGACTGGCCTTTTTTATGGTTGCTGCGCAGCTCGTCAAGACTAGAACCTCGCACGAGAATATTGGAGCCAACACACAGAGCGTATTACTGCTCTTCTGGCGCCTCTTCCGGCATTTCTTCCGGCGCTTCCTCATCCAACGCACCAGCGTCCGGTGCTTCATCATCCGGCGCATAGCCTTCCGGCTGCTCATCCCCCGCGCCGCCGCCCAGGCCGCCGGCCTTGGACATCACCAACATCACGAACTCTTCCACCGACATTTTCTGGTCGTTGAAGATCACTTCGTTATTGGCGTAGTGCAGGTTGGATTCCAGCTTGTCGCCCTTCAACGCCACCATCTCGGTCGCCAGAGCCATGCCGCTGCCCATCTCGGTGAACATGGCGGCTTGATCTTCGATGGCCTTCTGGTCGGTTTCGCCGGCGATGGCCGCTTGCACGCGCACACCGTCGCCGATCACGGCCTTGTCGACCGACAGCTTGGCGTCGAGCTGGCCAATCAACTGCTTGGCCAAATCCGGCACCGGCAGTTCGAAGGACTCAGGCTTGTTGAAGTCCACCGCCAGGCTCACCAGGGCTTCGCCGTGGGCGGTTTTGATGGCGAATTTTTCCAGCGCCACATGGGGCTTGGCTGCCAGAAGGTCGCCAATACTGGCTTTCAACTTGGCTTCTTCAGCGGGGCTGAAGGCCATTTCCGGGGCTTCCTGGCCCAGGGCCTGGGCTTGTTGCACCGGCGCCAGTTTGTCTTTGTACAGCTCGACCAAGGACTGCATGGCCTTGGCGTCAAAGTCCTTCATGCGCCAGAGCATCTGCACGCCGGCGATATCTTTGCCGGCAAAGCTGATCTGGCCGATGTCGTAGGTAATATGCCCGGCGAGTTTGCCGGCGGCTTCTTCGAGGGTGGCGGTCTGCGAGACGTTCTTGATCAGTACCGGCGGCTTGTCGGCGATCTTGAATTCCATGCTGGCCAGCTTGACGCTGCTGTCGCCGAGGTAGAAATCGCCGCTGCCCAGCTTCTGGTCGCTGTCCAGCACCAGGTCTTTGGCTTCGAACCTGATCGCTTCACCGTTGGTGTCGGTGCCGCTCAACACCAGGCTGTTCATGCCGCCGCTGAGGGCGACTTTTTCGGCGTGGGCGCTCACATCCATATCCAGCTTGAGGCCGGAGAATTTTACGTTCTGGCCTTCGGCGGGCGAGAAATCCAACGGGGTCAGTTCAATGGTGCCCGTGGTGGAATGGTCGTAGCCCAGGCTCACCTGGCCGAACAATGGCGCTTGGCCCTTGGCGGCATCGAACCATTTCTGGGTCAGCTCGTTGGGTTCCAGTGCGTAGTTGCTGGTGGCCAATACCGGCCACAGGTTTAGTTTTTTCAGGCGCGCGGCGGGCAGCGGGCCGTGCTGGATATTGTCGACCAGCAACACTTCCAGGTGGCGAGCTTCGCCTTCGGAAGCGGGCATATCGAGGGTCAGGCGGTAATGGGCGGTGCTGGTGAACAGGTGGCTGTCCAGCGACAACAGTTCCAGCTTGCTGGTAATGCCGGTGCCGAGCAGCGCGTCGGCGCTTTTCTGGTTGGCTTCGACGATGGAGTTGGCCAGCACGCTCGGCAACTGGGTGCCGGTGTACCACGCGCCGACGGTGCTGAGCGCACCAATGGCAACCACAACGCCTACCGCTATTCCTGCTTTTTTCATGAGTCGACTCAACCGATGTCCGTGTTTAAGTAAGCGCCTTCCTGGCAAACAACCCTCGCGCTAGGTGCGCGGCACAGCGAAAGCGGCCGCGATAGTAGCACTGCCGCCATCGCCGCCGCTGTGTTGCCTATCGCTGTTCTATGATTCTCACGTCCGGCGTTGCCGGATCGGTTTTCACCCAATCGCTCAGCAAGCTGTAGGCAACGGCCAGTAGGGTTGGGCCTAGGAACAGGCCCATAAACCCGAAGGCCAGCAAGCCGCCGAACACCCCGAGCAGCACCACCACCAACGGCAGGTTGCCGCCGCGGCTGATCAGGTATGGCTTGAGCACGTTGTCCACGCCGCTAACGATAAAGGTGCCCCAGATACCGAGGAAGATCGCGTAGCCGTATTCACCTTTCCAGGCGAGCCAGGCGGTGGCTGGAATCCACACCAATGGCGGGCCCATTGGAATCAGGCTGAAGACGAACGTCAGGATGCCGAGCAGAATGGCGCCCGGCACGCCGGCGATCCAGAAGCCGATCAGCGCCAGCACCGCTTGCGCCGCCGCCGTACCAATTACGCCGTTGACTACCCGTTGCACGGTGCCCGCAATCAGGTGCAGATAGTGGTCGGCACGCGCGCCGATCAAGCGGTGCAAACCTTGGCGGACCAGGTCGGCCAAGGCCGGGCCATCGCGGTAGAAGAAAAACACCAGCACCAGGCTCAGGGACAGCTCCAGCATGCCGCCGCCGATTTTGGCGCTGCGCGCCAGCAGCCAGTTGCCGACTTCGCCGAGGTAGGGTTTGACGCTGGCAAATACGGCGGCGCCCTGCTGGTCGATGGTCATCCACCAGCCCACTAAACGCTCGCCCACCAACGGCACGCGGCCCAGCCACTCAGGCGGCGCCGGGAGCCCTTGTACCTGCAGGTCTTTGACCAGATTGACCGCGTCGCGCACATGGTCGGCCAGGTTAAAGCCCAGCCATACCAATGGCAGCACCACCAAGAACATCCAGCAGGCGGTGAGAATGCCCGCAGCCAGCGACGTGCGCCCGCCGAGCCAGCGTGTAAGCAAGGGCATCAATGGCCAACTGGCGAAGGCCAGCACGGCGCCCCAGAACAACGCGGAGAAGAACGGCGCCAGCACCCAGAGCGCCGCGCCTAACAAAGCGAGCAACAGAATCTGGACCAGTAAGCGGTCGTTATTAAGCATGTGTTTCTCCAGCGGGGTCAGGGCGACTAGCGCAGCAGCTTAAAGGATAGGCCGTCTGTTTGCGCTGGGTCGATTTCCATCCGGGTCGCCCTCACCCGCTGCGTCACCAACGCATCGCGCCAGGCTTCGGCGTATTTGCCGGAAAGGCTCACGCGCAAGGTGCTGTCCTGGTTGAGCGTACGGCCGAGCAATTCTGCCCAGGCATCCACCGGCTCGCCATCAAGGCGGGCGAAATCCAGCTCGCCGGTATTGCGCAGTTGCCGCAGCAAGGTGGCCGGGCCGGGCAATAGCTCGCCGAGATCGGCCTGGTTATCGAGTTGCTCAACATGCAAATACGCCCGGCGGTTACCCCGGGTAATGCTGTAGAGCGCCACCAACGTGTTCTGCTTGGGCTCGGCCAGGCGCAACAGCAAATAGGCTTGCTGGTCGTCCGCGCCCAACAGCTTGGCATTGCCGAACACCGAGTTGGCCCACAGGCTGCTGCCGCCGCATTCGCGCGCTTCACACCAGTACAGCAACTCGGCGCCCTGCTCCTGCAAGGTGTCGCGTGCAGCATTGAAGGCCTGGCCGGAGCTGTGTTCTGGCGGCAGCTCGTAGGTGACCGAACGCATACGCCCGAGGCTGTCCACTTGCCGCTCGTAACGCAGGTTGCCGCTGATACGGCGGATGGAACCCAGTGGGTAGATACGCTCCTGCCCCGCTACATCGCGAAAGTCGACGATTTCGGCACGGGGGAAGCGCGGCAGTATTTCCAGATCCTGGCTGCCGGGCAGATCGGCAGCGTTAGCCAAACTGGCCAGGGACAACATAACAACGGGCGCCAACAGGCTAGACAGTCGCATTGATCTTCTCGTTAAGCCGCATGTCATTTGATGAGCATGCTCTGGGCGGACTTCACCACCTTGTCAGGCGTGCCCATGGTGGAGGCAGGAACATTCAACCCGCGCTGTACGGCCGGCCGCTCACCAACCACCGCCAGCCAACGCTGCAGGTGCTCGAGCCCATCCACCGAAACGCCCGCCCACTCATGGCGCAATACCCAAGGATAGGTGGCGATATCGGCAATGCTGTACTCGCCCGCCAGGTATTCATGGCGGCCCAGCTGCCCGTCCAGCACTTCATAGAGGCGGCGGGTCTCGTGTTGGTAGCGGTCGATGGCGCCTTGCAGTTTTTCCGGAAAGTAGCGGAAAAACACATTGGCCTGGCCCTGCATCGGGCCGACACCACCCATTTGGAACATCAGCCATTGCATGACGGTGGAGCGGCCTTTGACGTCCGAAGGTAACAATTGCCCGGATTTTTCGGCGAGGTAAACCAGAATGGCGCCGGACTCGAACACGGCGAAGTTATCGTTATCGCGGTCGACAATGGCGGGAATCCGGCCATTGGGATTGATGGCGAGAAATTCGGGGGTTTTCTGTTCTTTCTTGTCGAAGCTGAGGATATGGGCTTGGTAGGCCAGCCCGAGTTCTTCGAGAACGATGGAAGCTTTGTGGCCATTGGGCGTGGCGGCCGTGTAGAGGTCGATCATGGCGAATCCCTGTCAGCCAAGCGGAAGCTGCCCAGCCTCCGCAGTTGGCCGGGGCAAGTCAAGGCGCGGCGAAAAACCGATTGAAACAGTCTGCGACTGCCTGGGCGCCCGCCTCGTCATCCAGGTGCAAGTGATGGCCGCCAACCAGACGCTCCACCTTGATCGGCGTGCCTTCCAGCGAACTCACCACCTGCGGCTGCGCATGCAGCATGCCGCCTTCGGCCACCACCAGGCATGCCGGACAGGCCACGCTGCGCACAAACACATCGGTATGCGCCTGGGTAAAGCGCAGCGGGGATGGCAAGGTCAGGCGGCTATCGGTGCGCCAGGTAAAGCCGCCGGGCACTGGCATCAAGCCGCGTTGAGCGAGCAACTGCGCCGCTTCCAGGCTGACCCCGCCAACGCCTTTCATGCGCGCCTTAACGGCCTGCTCCACCTTCTCGTAAACCGGCTTGCGCTTGCCAGCCAAGGCCAGTTGCTCACGAAGCGCGGAACCCAACTTGGCCGGTGCGGCTTCGGCTTCACCGGTAAAGGGAATAAGGCCATCGATCAGCGCCAGGCGTTCGATGCGCTCGGGCATAGAGCCGGCCAACAGCACCGACACAATGGCGCCCATCGAATGCCCCAATAGGGAAAACCGCTGCCAGCCGAACTGTTCGGCCACCAGCAGCACGTCGTAGGCGTAGTCCCAGAGCTGGTAATGCGCGCCTGCCGGACGATGGTCGGAATGGCCGTGGCCGGCAAAATCCAGGGCAATGATGCGCAGGCCGTCGAGCTTGGGCGCCAGGCGGGCAAAGCTCATGGCGTTGTCCAGCCAGCCGTGCAAGGCGATCACCGGCTTGCCGTCTTCCGGCCCGAACACGTGGGCCGACAGCTCGATGTGCGGCAGGCTCAGGCGCACTTCTTCGAAGGAATAATTCATGCGGTCTCCAAACGGACTTGCCAGCGATCGAACAGGGTTTTCAGCAGATCGGCCGTGGCGTGCGGGCGCTCCAGCGGGAACATATGCCCGCCTGGCAGCGTGAGGTACTGGCAATGCGGCAGGCGCCGGATTGAACGGGTGTGATGGGGCAATACCACGCGGCTGTGACGGCCACGGACCATGGCCAGCGGCACCTGCAACTGTTGCGGGCGGCCAGGATTGCTGTGCGGGACGCTGCGGTAAATGCTGATTTCGGTCGCCGGATCGAACAGCAGGCGCAGGCCCTCGCCATCGGCTTGCAGGCCGTGCTGCACGTAGGCGTCCAGGCATTCGGGGTCGAAGCGGCGGAACAGTGATTTGGCCGAGAAATAATCACGCGCTTCGGCGAAATCGCTGAAGGCCTCGCGGCGGCCCAACGTGCGGCCGGCCGGGGTAATGCGGTCGATAAACCCGAAGCGCTTGGCTGCACGAATGACGATGCGGTCGGCCAGGGTCAGCACCGGCGAGTCGAGCATCACCACACCGCGGTACAGCTCGGGGTGGCGCAATGCGGCGTGGTAATGCAGCACGCCACCGAGGGAATGGCCGACGCCCCACACCGGCTCGGAGAGCTCGCGCAGGTGGTGCACCAGTTCGTCGACCAGGTTGCTCCAGTTGTCATTCACCGGAAAACGCGGGTCGTGACCGTGCTGCGGCAAATGCAGCACGTGGTAATCCGGCGCCAGCGCGGCAAACAACTTGCCGTACGTGGCCGAAGGAAAGCCGTTGGCGTGGGCGAAAAACACCGGTTGCGACATACGCGGAACTTCCAGAAACAAAACTCGGGCGATTGTCCGTAAGCAAGCGGCGAGGGGCAATGACTGTAAGTGCCGGGAATGATGGCGATACGGCCAGGGGAATAAACCTGGGTGTTCACGCCAATCCATCCAAAACACCGTCATTCCCGCGCAGGCGGGAATCCAGAGTCTTGCAGGAGAACGAAGACCGCTCCGGAATTCTGGATCCCTGCCTGCGCAGGGATGACGGTGTGGGATTAAAGGGCTGCATCACACCAGCGGCGGCATATTCCCCAGCGGCACAATCGCCATCGTCAGCCGCGAGATGCAGCTGGGTTTGCCGTCATCACCGCTCAGGCGGATATCCCACACGTGGGTGGTGCGGCCCAGATGCACCGGCCGCGCCACCGCCGTCACCCTCCCACTGCGCACGCCGCGCAGGTGGTTGGCGTTCACTTCCAGGCCCACGCAGTAGAACTTGCTGCTGTCGATGCACAGGTAGCTGGCGGTGCTGCCGAGGGTTTCGGCCAGTACCACCGAGGCGCCGCCGTGCAGCAGACCGTAGGGTTGGTGGGTGCGGGAGTCGACCACGATGCTGGCGGTAATCGACTCGTCGTCAAACGCATCGAAGCGCACATCCAGCGCCTCGTTGATGGTGTTTTTGCGCAGGTTGTTCAAGGCCTGCAAATCCGGGGGGGTGCGCCACAAACTCATGCCAACTCCTTATCAGTCATTCATGCCAGACCAACGCTTCGCGCCGACCGGACCATTCGGCAAAGCGCCCGGCATAGGCGTCCTCCACCACACTGCGTTTGATCTTCAAGGTAGGCGTCAGAAAGCCGTTGTCCACTGCCCAGACTTCCTTGAGCAGAATCAGGCCGCTGAGTTGCTCATGCTTATCCAACGCGGCGTTCACATCGGCCAGCAGCGTTTTGAAGCTGCCTTCCAGCGCCGGCCGTGAGCCGTTCAGCGCTTCTTCGCGGCCGACATCTGAGAGCACACACAGCGCCATCGGCTGCGGCATGCCGTCACCCACCACGCACACTTGCTCGATACGCGGGTGCACCGCCAACAGGTTTTCAATCGGCGCCGGGGCCACGTATTTGCCCTTGCTGGTTTTGAAGATTTCCTTGATCCGTCCGGTCAGGCGCAGGTAGTGCTCGGCGTCTTGCTCGCCCTTGTCGCCGGTGCGCAAGAAGCCGTCTTCGGTGATGGTTTCAGCGGTTTTTTCCGGGTCTTTGTAATAGCCCTGCATGGTCGCGGGGCTGCGTACCTGCACTTCGCCGAGTTCGCTGATGCGCACTTCCACGCCGGGGCTGGCCTGGCCGATCCAGCCGGGGCGGTTTTTGCCTTTGCGGCAGATATGCGAGTAGCCGCAGTTCTCGGTCATGCCGTACACCTCGAGCACATCCAGGCCCAGGCGTTGGTACCAGTGCAGCAAGGCTTCAGGCACCGGCGCGGCGCCGGACAATGCGAAACGCACAGCGTCCAGGCCAAGACCCACCAGCACCTTGTGGCCCACGCGCTTGCCGATAAGCGGGATTTTCAGCAGAAAGTCCAAACGCTCGGCGGGCATCTTGCTGTACACGCCCATCTGGAATTTGGTCCAGATGCGCGGTACCCCGAACATCAGCGTCGGCCGGGCGCGGCGCAGGTCGACCAGGAAGGTGTCGAGGCTTTCGGCGAAGAACACCGTCTCGCCGGCATACAGGGAGTTGAGCTCTACAAACATGCGCTCCGCCACATGGCACAGCGGCAGATAGGACAGCAGGCGGTCGTCCTCGGAGGCCTTGAACAAGTCGTAAGCACTGCTCGAGGCAAACGCGAAATTGCCGAAGTTATGCATCACCCCCTTTGGCGTGCCGGTGGTGCCCGAGGTGTAGACGATGGTGGCGAGCTGGTCGTGGCCGCCGATGGGGTTGTCGCGGATGGGCGTGCAGGCTTGCAGCTCGCTCCAGTCCACATCAAAGGTGCCTTCGGGGTGCAGCGGTATGGCGATGGTACGAACGCCTTCGGGAACACCTGGCGCCATCGCGGCCCAGTCATCGAGCTTGCCGACAAACACCAGCGCGGCCTCGGAATGGGTCAGCACCTGGCGCACGGAGTCTGCGGTGAGGTTGGGGTACAGCGGCACCGACACATGGCCGGCCATCCAGATCGCCAGGTCGGTGATGATCCAGTGCGCGCAGTTCTTGGATACCAGCGCAATGCGGCTACCCGCTGGCAGTTCTTGGGCACGCAGCCAGTTGGCGGCGCGGCGGGCCTGGTCGCCGACATCCGACCAGCTCAGCTCCAGCACCTGGCCACCCGGCAGCGGCTGCACCATATAGCGCTTGTCGGGGTGGCGCGCCTCGCGCTGGAAGAAAATCTCTAGGGGCAAAACGGCAGCATTTGTCACAGGGCCTCCTCCTAATTATTTTTGTGGGGAAACTGCATGCAAAACAAAAACCAAGCACTTGCTTGGTCGGACTATTCCACGCACCACCCAACACACGCAAGGGGAGAAATGTTTAGAACTGTAGTCAGAGCGCAGTAACGGATTTAGAGCGCCCGACTGTGTATGAATAGCGACACACCATGTAGGAGTTTTCTGAGGCACAATACGCGACGCATTATTTTGGCCCGGACCCCCAATGTTCAAACCATTCACGCTGCAGTGCGCCGCTCTGGCGCTGGTGCTGGCAAGCGCTGCCGGCTGTTCCTCGAACAACACCGCCGTCTATGAGCACGAAGACTTCGCCGACTCGGGCACCTTCTCACGCAACTACGCCAGCAGCGACGCGGTGTCCTGCGAGGCCGCGCGCCGCGCATTGCTGAGCCAGGGTTACATCATCACCAGTGCCGACCCCAAGCAGGTCAGCGGCCACAAGAGCTTTCAGCAAAGTGGCGATAACCACTTGGAAATCACCTTCAACGTGGTGTGCACCGACGGCGGCGCCACGGACCACCACTCGACCATGTTCGCCAACGCCCTGCAGGACCGTTATGCGCTGAAGAAGCTCAATAACTCGGCCAGTTTGGGAGTGGGTGTATTGGGCTCGGTGTCGATGCCGATTGGCTCCACCGATGACTCGCTGGTGAAAGTGGCCAGTGAGACGGTGTCATCCGCCAAGTTCTATGAGCGCTTTTTTGGCTTGGTTGAACTGTTCCTGCCGCCGCAGGTGAAGCCGGCTGTG
Organism: Pseudomonas sp. CC11G; assembly: GCF_056174845.1. Taxonomy (NCBI): domain Bacteria; kingdom Pseudomonadati; phylum Pseudomonadota; class Gammaproteobacteria; order Pseudomonadales; family Pseudomonadaceae; genus Pseudomonas; species Pseudomonas sp. CC11G. The sequence goes on along the minus strand of NZ_JBWBZC010000021.1, from coordinate 4,359 downwards.
CCCGTGGCACCGGCGGCGCCCGAGCAGGATCTGGGTATTCCAGAGCCGCAGGCATTGGCCCCGGCTACCGCGCCGGTGATTCAGGAAGTGGTGACGCCGGTGATCGAGCCGGCTGCCGCGCCAGCCGTTGCGCCGGTTACTGAACCGGTGGTGGAACCGATGGCGACCGAATTGCCGATCAGTGAACCGGCGCCGGTGCCGCCAGAAGCCACGCCGGACGCTGCCGCCCTGCAAGCGGCGCCGCCGGTGGTGGAGCAGCCGATGACGGAAACGCCGGCGGATGTCGTAGACCCCGCTCCGGTGGAAAGCAGTGAAGCCGCGCCGGCAGCTGAGGCAAGCGGCGAACAGCCGCCCGCCCAATAAACCTAAGGCGCCACCGGCGGCGTGTACTGCAACGTCGTCCCCAACGCCCACAGCAGAAACAGCACCAACGGTGCGTGCGCCAGTAACTGCACAAACGAAAACCCGATCAGATCCCGCGCCCGCAACCCCAGCACGCCCAGCAGCGGCAGCATATAAAACGGGTTGATCAGGTTCGGCAGCGCCTCCGCGGCGTTGTAGATCTGCACCGCCCAGCCGCGGTGGTATTGCAGCTCGTTGGCCACCTGCATCACATACGGCGCCTCGATAATCCACTTGCCGCCGCCCGACGGAATAAAGAACCCCAGCACCGCCGAGTACGTGCCCATCAGCAGCGCGTAGGTGTCGTGGGAGGCAATCTGCACAAAGAACGTGGAGATATGGTGCGCCACGGTCTGGCCGTCGCTGCCGTTTACCGTGGTCATGATCGCGGCAATCGAGCCGTAGAGCGGGAACTGAATCAGCACGCCGGTGGTAGTCGGCACCGCCCGCGCCACCGCATCCAGAAAGCTGCGCGGCCGCCAATGCAGCAATGCACCTACCATCAGAAACAGCAGGTTGTACGTATTGAGCCCGGAGATCGCGACGATGGCCGGCTTGCTGGCGAACTCCTGAGCCAGCCAACCGGCGGCCAGCAGCACAAGCAAAATGATCAGCAGCGGGCTGTGTTCCAGCCATTCACCGGGGCGCGTGGGCTTTTCCAGTTTCGCCGCGTTAAAGCTCGGGTCGATGCCGCAAGCCTTGGCGTCCCGTGCACTGCTGGCGCTGGGCGCGGTGACATAAGCAATTACCAACGACACCACCACGAGCGCCAAGAGCAGCACGCCGGACTGCCAGAGAAAGATGGTTTCGGTGAACGGAATGACCCCGGTAATCGCCAGAATCGACGGCGGCAAACTGGTGGGGTTGGCCTGCAACTGCGCCGCCGAGGACGACAGCCCCAACGCCCACACCGCGCCCAACCCCAGGTACGCCGCTGCGCCGGCGGCGCGGTAGTCCATATGCAGCTCTTCCCGCCGCGCCAGCGCCCGCACCAGCAGGCCGCCGAACACCAGGCTCAGGCCCCAGTTGAGCAACGACGCCGACATGGAAATCAACGCCACCCAGGCCACCGCCGAGCGGCCGTTTTTCGGTACGCGCGCCAGCACGTCGATAAGGCGCGAAGCAGGCCCGGAGCTGGCCACCACATAACCGCCAATGACCACAAAAGCCATTTGCATCGTGAACGGGATCAGGCTCCAGAAGCCGTCACCAAACGCCTTGGCCGCCTGCGCTGGCGGCGCGCCCATGGCCAGCACCGCTACGGTGACCAGCACCACCGCCAAGGTGGCGAACACCCAGGAATCGGGGAACCAGCGTTCCGCCCAGTTGGAACAGCGCATGGCGAAACGCGCGTAGCGGCTTTCTTCGACTTGAGTATTCATCCGCGAACCTCATCGTTGTTGTTGTGGCTTGGTTATCGGCGGCGCCTGCACAACCGCATCGCGGCTGAAGCCGCTCCTACAATGGACCGAAATTGCCTGTAGGAGCGGCTTCAGCCGCGATGCTTTTGACGCAAACGCTCTAAACCGCACAGTGTGGTAGTGGCGCGCCGCTGCGTTTAGTTCCCGCTGTATGCGCTGCGCCGCCATTTCTGGCACCCTTGCCCCCTCCTCCCTACAAGGCCCGCGCCCCATGAAAGACGCCGACAACCTCAAGGACTACCGGCAGGTTCGCCAATTGGCGATCCGTTCGTTGTTCGAGATCGTTGAGCAGTCCAGCGAGGGCACGGTGATTGTCGACAAGGACGCGCGCATCGTCTGGATGAACGAGCGCTATGCCCGGCGCTACGGTCAGCCTAGCGCCAAAGCGGCGGTCGGCCAGGAAGTGGAGAAAATCATTCCCGGCAGCCTGATGCGCCAGGTGGCACAGACCGGCGAACCGATTCTGCTGGATATGCTCGACACGCCGAGCGGCCCATTGGTGGTGATGCGTCTGCCGATTCACGACGCCGTCGGCAAGGTGATCGGCGCCATTGGCTTTGCCCTGTTCGACCAGGTCACCCGCCTGGCGCCGCTGGTGACGCGCTTTACCCAGATTCAGCAGGAGCTGGCGTCCACTCGCTCGCTGCTACAAGCGCGGCAGGCCAAATACAGCTTCGCGCACTTTATCGGCACCAGCGCCCGCAGCCTGGAAGTGAAGCGCCACGCCCGGCGCGCCGCCACCACGGACTCCCCGGTGTTGTTGCTGGGTGAGACCGGCACCGGCAAGGAACTGCTCGCCCATGCCATTCACAGCGCCAGTGCACGGGCGAACAAACCCTTTGTCAGCGTGAACTGCGCGGCCATTCCGGAGAACCTGCTGGAAGCGGAATTCTTCGGCACCGCTCCTGGCGCCTTCACCGGCGCCGACCGCAAAGGCCGCTCCGGCAAGCTGCAACTGGCCGAGGGCGGCACGCTGTTTCTCGATGAAATCGGCGATATGCCGCTGGCCCTGCAAAGCAAATTGCTGCGCGTGTTGCAGGAGAAAGAATTCGAGCCGGTGGGTTCCAACCAGATGCTGCGCAGCGATATCCGCCTGATCGCCGCCACTTCGCTAGACCTGGAAGACGCGGTGGCCGATGGGCGTTTTCGCGCCGATCTGTATTACCGCCTGAGCGTGCTGCCGATTCCCGTGCCGCCGCTGCGCGACCGTCTCGACGACTTGCCGGCGCTGTGCGATGCAATTCTCGAGGAGCTGGGTCGCGGCCATTTCGACCTGACGGTTGAGGCCTTCGCCCTGCTCGGCAGCCATGCCTGGCCGGGCAATATCCGAGAACTGCGCAATGTGCTGGAACGCGCGGCGTTGCTAAGTGATGAACCGTTGCTGACGGCGGCGGCGCTGCGGACGGCGATTGGCCGGTTTAGTCCATTGCCTGCCGGCAAAGCAGTGAATGTCGGCGGCGACCAAGACTTTTACAGCGCCCGCGCGGCGTTTGAGCGCCAGTTGATCGAACAAAGCCTGGCGGCGCATAACGGCAATGTGGTGGAAGCGGCAAAGCGCCTCGGATTGGGGCGCTCGACGTTGTACAAGAAGATGGTGGCGTTGGGGATTGGCGACCAGTAACACCGACTTCCCATCCACCACCGTCATCCCAGCGCAGGCCGGGATCCAGAATCTCGGACCATACGGATATTTACGCACGACTCGAAAGTCTGGATCCCCGCCTGCGCGGGGATGACGGGGGTTGGTCAGACTTTCAACAACCGATCCCGCAGCTTGGTGATCTCATCGCGCATCTGCGCCGCCGCCTCGAACTCCAGGTCCCGCGCCAACTGGTACATCTTCTCTTCGAGTTGACGAATGCGTTTGTTGATTTCACTCGGCGAGCGCAGTTCGTTTTCGTAGCGCGCGTTTTCCTCGGCCGCCTTGGCCATGCCTTTGCGTTTGTTGCTGCGCGAGCCCGGTACCACGGCGCCTTCGAGAATGTCCTGAACGTCTTTCTTCACCCCTTTGGGCGTGATGCCATTGGCCAGGTTGAAGGCAATCTGTTTGTCCCGGCGGCGGTCGGTTTCGCCGATGGCACGCTCCATGGAACCGGTCATGCGGTCGGCATACAGAATCGCCCGGCCGTTGAGGTTACGGGCGGCGCGGCCGATGGTCTGGATCAGCGAGCGCTCGGAGCGCAGAAAACCTTCCTTGTCGGCGTCGAGAATCGCCACCAGCGACACTTCGGGCATATCCAACCCTTCACGCAGCAGGTTGATGCCCACCAGCACATCGAACGCGCCGATGCGCAGGTCGCGAATATCTCTACGCGTTCCACGGTATCGATGTCCGAGTGCAGATAACGCACGCGCACGCCGTGGTCGGCGAGGTAGTCGGTGAGGTCTTCGGCCATGCGCTTGGTCAGGGTGGTCACCAAAACACGCTCGTCGATGGCGCTGCGTTTTTTTGATTTCCGAAAGCAGGTCGTCACTTGGTGGTAGCCGGGCGCACTTCAATTTGCGGGTCGACCAGACCGGTTGGCCGCACCACTTG
>NZ_JBWBZC010000020.1:0-131306 GCF_056174845.1 Pseudomonas sp. CC11G | reverse complement strand
GAGCGACGCCAACCGCACTGCCATCGAACAAGCGCTGCTGGACCATCAGGTGCTGTTCTTCCGCGACCAGCCGATCACCCCACAGCAACAAGCGCGCTTTGCCGCGCTTTGGCGATCTGCATATCCACCCCATCTACCCCAACGTGCCGGAGCAGCCCGAAGTGCTGATTCTCGACACGGCCGTGACCGATGTGCGCGACAAACGCCATCTGCACACCGACGTCACCTTTTCTGCCGGAGCCCGCCATGGGCGCCGTGCTGAGCGCCAAGCTGCTGCCGCCCAAAGGTGGCGACACCTTTGGGCCAGCGGTATTGCCGCGTTGAGGCGCTGTCGAAGCCGCTGCAAACCTTGCTCACCGGCCTGACCGCCACCCACGACTTCACCCGCTCGTCCCGCTGGAGCGTACGGAACACGCCGCAAGACTATGCACGCTGGACGAAAACCGTCGCAAACACCCGCCGCAATCGCACCCCGTGGTGCGCCCCATTCCCGTGAGCGGGCGCAAGGCGTTGTTCGTCAGCGAAGGCTTCACCAGCAAGATCAACGAGCTTGAGCCGGCCGAAAGCCAGGCGCTGCTGACCTTTCTGTTCGCCCACGCCACCAAGCCGGAATCTTTGTGCGCTGGCGTTGGCAGGAAAACGACGTGGCGTCTGGGACAACCGCGTGACCCAGCATTACGCCGTTGACGACTACCGCCCCGCACGCCGCGTGATGCAGCGGGCGACGATTCTGGGCGACAAGCCTTTCTAAATAGTGGGTTCTTGAAAAGCTTCGAGGCTGAAGCCTTCCTACAGGGGATTGCATATATCTGTAGGAGAGGCTTTAGCCTCGATTGGCCGATGCAGACACCTGAAAGTCTCTTTCTGTAGACCACTATCCCCAAATAGAGATAGCGCGAAACCCCAGCTCGTGCCCACTCCCCCTGCTTATTGTCTCCACTCCGAGACAAGCATCAATCCATCCTCCCCGAAAAACCCAACAAATTCCTTATCTTTCATACAGTTAAACAACTGGCACATATCTCGCTATAGCTCCCGCTGCGGCACAGACCGCACTTAAAACAACAACAAAATGCTGGAGATCCGCCATGCGCCACTTGCTCCCCCCCGCTACATTTCTTACACCCCTCCACTGCAGCCTTTGCCTTCCCAACGCCGCTGAAAAAAACGGCGAATCAAATCGCCGCTTCGCTACTCCATAAACCAATAAGAACAACACCGGGTGTCTACGCGCCCGGCACCAGGAGATTGCTTTATGAGCGTGCTTATCGCCCTCGCCGCGTTAGCCTTGCTGATGCTCGCGGCCTACCGCGGCTACAGCGTCATTCTGTTCGCGCCGATTGCCGCACTCGGCGCGGTATTGCTGACCGATCCATCGGCCGTGGCGCCCGCCTTCACCGGCGTGTTCATGGAGAAGATGGTCGGCTTCGTCAAACTGTACTTTCCGGTGTTCTTGCTTGGCGCTGTGTTCGGCAAGCTGATCGAGCTGTCGGGCTTCTCGCGCTCCATCGTCGCGGCCGCCATTCGCTTGCTCGGCACACGCCAGGCCATGCTGGTGATCGTGCTGGTGTGCGCCCTGCTCACCTACGGCGGCGTGTCGCTGTTTGTGGTGGTGTTCGCGGTGTATCCGTTTGCCGCCGAGATGTTCCGCCAGAGCGATATTCCTAAGCGCCTGCTCCCGGCTACCATCGCTCTGGGCGCGTTCAGTTTCACCATGGACGCCCTGCCCGGCACCCCGCAAATCCAGAACATCATCCCCACCACTTTCTTCGGCACCACCTCCTGGGCCGCGCCGTGGCTGGGGCTGATCGGCACGCTGTTCGTATTTGCCGCCGGCATGCTGTATCTGCGTCGCCAGTTGCGCAAAGCCAAAGCCGCCGGCGAAGGCTATGGCACCGACCTGCGTAACGAGCCAGAGACGGCTGAAGATATCGCCCTACCTAACCCATGGTTGGCCCTGTCGCCGCTGATTCTGGTGGGCGTGGCGAACCTGCTGTTTACCCGCTGGATTCCGCAGATTTACGGCGCCACCCATACGCTGCAATTGCCGGGTATGGCGCAGCCGGTGACCAGTGAAGTGGCCAAACTCACGGGCATCTGGGCGGTCCAGGCGGCGCTGTTGCTAGGGATTCTGCTGGTGCTGATCTGCGGCTTTAGCGCGATCAAATCCAAACTCGCCGAAGGCACCAAAACCGCCGTGGGCGGCGCCTTGCTGGCGTCGATGAACACCGCCTCCGAGTACGGTTTTGGTGCGGTCATCGCCTCGTTGCCGGGCTTTCTGGTATTGGCCGACGCGCTGAAAACCATCCCCAACCCGCTGGTGAACGAAGCCGTTACCGTCACCTTGCTGGCCGGTATCACCGGCTCGGCGTCCGGCGGTATGAGCATTGCCCTGGCGGCGATGTCGCATTCCTTTATCGAGGCCGCCAACGCCGCCAATATCCCGCTGGAAGTGCTGCACCGCGTGGCCGCCATGGCCAGCGGCGGCATGGACACCCTGCCGCATAACGGCGCGGTGATCACCTTGCTGGCGGTTACCGGCCTCACCCACCGCGAAGCCTACAAAGATATTTTCGGCATCACGATCATCAAGACCCTCGCGGTCTTCGTAGTGATTGGCACGTTCTACGCTACAGGCATCGTTTAACACTGACGTCCGGCAGGCCGTTCGGGCCTGCCAGCGCAAGGAGAGAAGTATGAGTCTGCACGGCAAAACAGCCCTGGTTACCGGCTCCACCAGCGGCATAGGCCTGGGCATTGCGCTGGTGTTGGCCAAGGCCGGCGCCAACCTGTTGCTCAATGGCTTTGGCGACGCTCAGGCGGCCGTCGATGAAGTGGCCGCGTTGGGCGGCAAGGTCAGCCACCACCCGGCGGATATGTCCAAGGTCGCGGATATCGAAGACCTGATGGCCTTTGCCGAACGGGAATTCGGTGGCGTGGATATTCTGGTCAACAACGCCGGCATTCAATACGTGGCGCCGGTGGAGGAATTTCCGGTGGACCGCTGGGACGCCATCATCGCCATCAACCTCACCTCCGCCTTTCACACCACCCGCCTGGCCCTGCCCGGCATGCGCACGCGTAATTGGGGGCGCATCATCAATATCGCCTCGGCCCATGGCCTGGCAGCTTCCGCTGGCAAAAGCGCCTATGTATCGGCCAAGCATGGCCTGATCGGGCTGACCAAAAGCGTGGCCCTGGAAACCGCCACCACCGGCGTTACCTGCAACGCCATCTGCCCCGGCTGGGTGCTGACCCCGCTGGTGCAAAAACAGATCGACGACCGCGCCCTGGCGACCGGCGATGCGCAGCAAGCGCGGCATGATTTGTTGGCTGAGAAACAACCGTCGCTGGATTTCGTAACACCCGAGCAACTGGGCGAGCTGGCGCTGTTTCTGTGCAGCGATGCGGCTGTGCAGGTGCGCGGAGCAGCGTGGAATATGGATGGCGGGTGGCTGGCGCAATAAGTCGGGACTGGGTGAAGCCCCTGGTGCTCGTGTTGCAATATCTTTAGCCAGCTTAGGACCCCGTCATGCCCCAGCCACTCTGGACACCCTCCGCCGAGCGCATCGCGGCCACGCAAATGGATGCGTTCCGCCGATTTATCAACGAGCGTCACAGCCTGGCGCTGACGGATTACCCGCAGTTACATACCTGGAGCGTGGCCGAGCGCGAGGCGTTCTGGCAGGCGATTGTCGACTTCTTCGAGGTGCACTTCAGCACCGCGCCCCAAGGCGTACTGAAAGAAAACGCGCAAATGCCCAGCGCGCGTTGGTTTCCCGATTCACGCCTGAATTTTGCCGAGCACATGCTGCGTCGCCGCGATGATCACCCGGCGCTGGTGGCCATTGGCGAAGACGGCACGCGCGAGGTGCTGACCTACCGCGACCTAGCCGCCCAGGTCGCTGGCTTGCAAAAGGCGCTGGCCAAGCTCGGCGTCGGTCCGAACGACCGGGTGGCCGCGATGATGCCCAATACCTGGCAAACGGTGGTGGGCATGTTGGCCACTACCAGCCTGGGGGCGACCTGGACGTCCTGCTCGCCCGACTTCGGCACTCAGGGCGTGATTGACCGCTTCGGCCAGATCGAGCCCAAGGTGCTGATTGCCGCTGGCGGTTACCGGTATGGCGGCATCAACAATGATCAAACCGCCAAGCTCAATGAAATTCTCGCGCAGATGCCCACGCTGGAGCAGTTGATCGTGGTGCCCTATTCGCGCCCTGAATCGCGCATCGAGGATTACCAAAGCAGTGCCCCGGTGGCGTTGTGGAGCGAGTTTTTCCAACCCGGCGGCGAGCCGCAGTTCACCCCGGCGCCGTTCGACCACCCGCTCTACATTCTCTATTCCAGCGGCACCACCGGCGTGCCCAAGTGCATTGTGCACAGCACCGGCGGCGTGCTCTTGCAGCACCTGAAAGAACACGGCCTGCACAGCGACCTGACCGCCAACGACACGCTGTTCTACTACACCACCTGCGGCTGGATGATGTGGAACTGGCTGCTGTCCGGCCTCGCCTTGGGGGCCACGTTGGTGCTGTTCGACGGCTCGCCGTTTCAGCCCGGCCCCGAGCGTTTGATGGACATGATCGACGCCGAAGGCATCAGCCTTTTCGGCACCAGCGCCAAGTACCTTGCGGCGCTGGAAAAGGCCGGGGTGGAGCCAAACAAGAGCCATCGGCTGCGCAAGCTGAAAGGCATTCTGTCCACCGGCTCGCCGCTGTCGGATACCAGCTTTGATTACGTGTACCAATCGTTCAAAGCGGATGTGTGTCTGTCTTCGATTTCCGGCGGCACCGATATCGTCTCCTGCTTCGCGCTCGGCAACCCGGTGCTGCCGGTGTACCGCGGCGAGCTGCAATGCAAAGGCCTGGGCATGGCTGTGGAAGTGTGGAACGACGCCGGCAAACCCGTGGTGGGTGAAAAAGGCGAGCTGGTGTGCAGCAAGCACTTCCCCAGCATTCCGGTGGGCTTCTGGAACGACCCGGACGATGAGAAATTCCACGCTGCCTACTTCGAAACCTTCCCCGGCGTGTGGGCCCACGGCGACTACGCCGAACAAACCCCGCGCGGCGGCCTGATCATCCACGGCCGCTCGGATGCCGTACTCAATCCCGGCGGCGTACGCATCGGCACGGCGGAAATCTACCGGCAGGTGGAAAAGGTCGAAGAAGTGCTGGAATCCATCGCCATCGGCCAGCAATGGCAAGGCGATGTGCGCGTAGTGTTGTTTGTGCGGCTGCGTGAGGACGTCACGCTGGATGAGGCCCTGACCGCCCGCATCTGCGAGGTGATTCGCGCCAACACCACCTCACGCCATGTACCGGCCAAGGTGATTGCCGTGGCCGATATTCCGCGCACCATCAGCGGCAAGATCGTCGAACTGGCAGTGCGTAATGTGGTGCACGGCCAGCCGGTGAAAAACACCGATGCGCTGGCGAATCCTGAGGCGTTAACGCTATTTGAAGACCTGACTGAATTGCAGGATTAACGCCGGTCACTACGCAGAAAAATCCCCAGCGCAACCAGTGGGAAGATGCTGCCCAACACTACGATGCCCAGCCAGCCGGTGTGGTCGAACAACGCACTGGCCAGCGCCGACCCCAGCGAGCCGCCGACAAAAATAGCGGTCATATACAGCGCGTTAAGGCGACCACGGCTGCTGGCATCCAGGGCGTAGATCGCCCGCTGGCCCAGGACCATATTCATCTGCACGCAGAAATCCAGCACCACGCCAGTCAGTGCCAGGGCGATCACGCTGTTGGTCGGCGGGATAAAGGCCGGCAGGAAACACAGCACCGCCAGTATCAGCACCAGCCGTGTTGTGGCGCGCGTATGCCCGGCATCAGCCAAACGGCCGCCAATAGGCGCGGCGATAGCGCCAATGGCACCCACCAGGGCAAACAGCGCGATCTGGGTTTGCGACAGACCATGGTTACGCGCCAACTCCAGCGGCACAGCGGTCCAGAACAGGCTGAACGAGGCGAACATGCAGCCCTGCATCAGCGCTCGTTGGCGCAGCACCGGCTCGCGCTTGAACAGCTTGCCCAGCGACAGCAGCAACTGGCCGTAGGTGGCGCTGTGGTCGGGCTGACGTTTCGGCATGGTGGTCGCCAGAATTACCACGATGACCGTCATCACGGCCGCCGCCACCATAAACACCGAGCGCCAGCCAAAGTGGTCGGCAATCAGGCTGGAGATCGGCCGCGCGAGCAGAATGCCGAGCAGCAGCCCGCCCATGATGCCGCCTACCACCCGACCACGTGAGGCCTCGGGGGCCAGGTGCGCGGCCAGGGGAATAAGGATCTGCACCGACACCGTGCTCAACCCGATCATCAGCGACACCAGCAAAAACGCATGGGGCTGGGTGGTAAACGCCGCCGCCAAGAGGCTGGCCACCGACACCAGGGCGGTGACGATCATCAGCTTGCGGTTTTCCAGTAGGTCGGCCAGCGGCACCAGAAACAGCATGCCCAGGGCATAGCCGATTTGGGTCAGGGACACGATCAGGCTGGCGGCGGTGGCTGACAGGCCAATGTCCGGCGCGATCAGTTCGATGATCGGCTGCGAGTAATAGATATTGGCGACGATCACGCCGCAGCAAAACGCAAACAACAGCACCATGCCACGGGTCATGGTCAGGTTGGTGGGGCTCATCGGAGGGCTCGGTACGGGACAACAGGAAAGGACTGATAGGTTACGGGAAATCGGCTGACGAGAAAATCCGTTAGGTGGCTATTTATTACGCCGTCGCGTTGGGCCGGCCCTCTCCCCTAACCCCTCTCCCGCAAGCGAGAGAGGGGAATCCATCACCGTTTATTCGACTTGCTCGTTTGGGCTCCCTCTCCCGCCTGCGGGAGAGGGCTGGGGAGAGGGCTAGCCGTTACGCAATTGCAGCGCGCAACGTTTGACACCACCGCCCACCTCGCCGAAGCTGCAACCCAACCGTGAAACGCGCTCGTCAGAACAACGGATGTTTGCATGCCGAAGCACAAAAAAAAGAACAAACCCACTGCTACCCCGACTCCCCCGCTCGTAACCCCAGAGGCCAACGGCAAGCCTGCCAATCGCCCGCTCCCGTTGATCATATTTGCCGTGGTGCTGCTGATCAGCCTGCCGATCTGGCTGTACCGCCAACACTCAGCGCCCCCGGTCGTACCCGCCACTGTCGCGACCACGCCGGTCAGCAAAACCGAATCACAGCTGCCGCCAGCCACCTTTGTGGACGAAACCCAATGCCAGGGCTGCCACAGCGAACAGGCCAAGGCCTGGAGCGGCTCGCACCACCAAAAGGCCATGCTGCCGGCCAGCGCCGAGAACATCCTCGGCGACTTCAATAACACCACCTACAAAGGCGACGTAGAGACCAGCCACTTCAGCCAGCGCGACGGCGCCTATTGGATCAATACCCCGGCCCCGACGGCAAACCGGCCGATTTCAAAGTCGCATACACCTTCGGCATTGAGCCGTTGCAGCAATACCTGCTGGAAATGCCCGGCGGCCGCCTGCAGGCCTCGGGCGTGGCCTGGGATACGCAGAAGAAACGCTGGTTCGAGATGTACCCCGGCGAGAAGGTCGACTTCCGTGACGACCTGCACTGGAGCAAGCCGACCCAGAACGCCAACTTCATGTGCGTGGAATGCCACACCACCGATTTCAAACGCAACTTCAGCCCCACCGCCGACAGCTTCAACAGCACCTGGAACAACCTCGGCGTCGGCTGCCAAAGCTGCCATGGCCCAGCCTCGCGCCACCTGCAATGGAGCGCCGGCGAGAACCTCAACAAGCAGCAACCGGACAAAGGATTTGGCCCTGCGCTGAGCAGCGCCGACGCACTCACCCAGGTGGAAACCTGCGGCCGTTGCCATGCCCGCCGCGCGCCGCTGGGCGATGGCTATACCCATAAAAACCGTTTGATGGATGACTACCTGCCGGCGGCGCTGACCGTTGATTTGTACCAGGTTGACGGCAAGATCAAGGAAGAGGTGTTCGAGTACGGCTCGTTCACCCAGAGCAAGATGTTCTCCAAGGGCGTCACTTGCACCGACTGCCACAACCCCCACAGCAATCAGCTTAAAGCGCCGGGCAATGGCGTGTGTCTGCAATGCCACAACCCGTCGGGCAAAGCCTCGCGCGCCGGCATCGACGGCGCCGGGCTCCAGACCAAGAACTACGAGGCGCCCGAGCACACCAAGCACAAGCCTGGGCAACCCGGCTCGCAGTGCGTGGACTGCCATATGCCGGGCAAGCTGTATATGGTCAACGACTACCGCCACGACCACAGCCTGAGCATTCCCAACCCTGCCCACTCGGCCAAAATCGGCAGCCCGGACGCCTGCGCCGCCTGCCATAAAGGTGCCAGTAGCAAGATCGCGGAGCAGTTCAAGATCTGGTACGGCGACACGCCGGTGCACGACGGCGGTTATGCCGACGCCATCTTTGCCGCTCGCCATGGCTCGCCGGGCGCCGCCCGTATGCTGATGCAGCAACTGGCGCGCACTGACCTGCCGGCCATTCGCCGCGCCACGGTGCTGACGCAGTTGGCGACCTACCCGAGCCAGCGTTCGCTGGAGCAGGCGGCGATTGCCTTGAACAATCAGGCGCCGCAAGTGCGCACTGCGGCGATTGATGCCATTGCGGCGATGGGTTCGGCCGATCAATTTATCAGCCTGCTGACCCCGCGCCTGAGCGACCCGGTACGTGCCGTGCGCATGAACGCGGCCTCGCAACTGGCCAATATCCCCGCCCAGCAACGCGCGTCCATCGACAAACTGTGGCGGCCGGCGATAGAAGAATACGAAGCCACGCAGCAGGCCCTACGCGACCGTGCCGAGGCCAACCTCAACCTGGCGATGCTCTACCAAAACACCGGCCGTGGCGGGCAAGCGGAAGCGGCGTTGCGTGAGGCGCTGCAACGTAACCCGGACTTCCTGCCGGCGGTGGTCAGCCTCGCCCAGTTACTCGATGCCCAAGGCCAACACGGCCCGGCGCTGGAACTGCTCAATGACGCGATTGCCAAGCACCCCAAAGCCGGTCTGCTGCAACACAGCCTGGGGCTGATGCTGATCCGCGCCGGCGAGCGCGACCAGGCCCTGGCCGCCTTGGCCAAAGCCGCCCAGCTGACGCCGGATGATCCGCAGTTCAACTACATCTACGCCATTGCCCTGCACGACCTGGGCAAGCCGGAAGAAGCGCGCAATCAGCTGGAGGCGCTGCTTAAACGCCAGCCCACCAACCGCAGTGCACGCATGGCCCTGATCAGCTACTGGCACGAAGCCGGTCAGCCGCAGAAAGTGCAAGTACTGCAAGCTGAGCTTGAGCAACAGAACCCGGATGATCCGGAGCTACAGCAGGCGCCGAACAAGTGAGGCGCCCTGCTCTCCTGGTCGCGTTATTGCTGAGTCAGCCGTTGTGGGCGGCAGGTTCGGTAGAGGTGATCGAGCCTTGGGCGAAGGCGACATCGGTGCAGCAAGTCGAGGTGTATCTGACGCTGCGTAACGCCGGCACCGAGCAGGATCGACTGGTGGGTGCCAGCAGCCCGCTGGCCAGTTCGGTGAAGCTGCTGACTACGGTGCAGTTGGGCTCAGTGAACAGTGTGCAGCCGTTGAAATCCATCGGCGTTCCGGCCGGTGGTCAGCAAGTGTTGGCGCCGGGGCATACGCATATTGTGTTGGGGTTGAAACGGGCGTTGCAGGTGGGCGACGTGCTGCCGCTGACGTTGCAGTTTGAGAAAGCGGGACAGCGGCAGATTCAAGTGCCAGTACGACAGTGAAAAATCGCGGCTGAAGCCGCGATGCCGTTAAGGCTAGCGGCGGCGATCCAACAGGTGAAACCGTGGCAGCGCCAGCCCCCAGTAAATCGCCGCAATCCGCGTCACCAACACCACCAGCATCGCCACCCCGGTCGCCGCCCAATGCCCGGCGCCCAGGTGCAGCAAGCCCATATACACCAGCGACCCGGCGATACACGCCGTGGCGTACACCTCTTTCTGGAAGATCAGCGGAATCTGGTTGCACAGCACATCGCGCAATACCCCGCCGGCCACGCCGGTCATCACACCCATGATCACGGCCGAGCTAACGGGCACGTCATGCCGCAGGGCCACTTCAGTGCCAATCACGGTAAACACCGCGAGCCCGAAGGCATCGGCAATCAGCAAGGCTTTTTCCGGCAGCGGTTTGATAAAACGCGCCCAAAGCACCGTACCGAAGGCACCGAACGAAGCGACGACCAGGTAAAGCTCGTTGCCAATCCAGCTAACCGGATGGTTGTCGAGGATGAGATCGCGCAACGTGCCCCCGCCCAAGGCGGTAACTAACGCGATGACCAGCACGCCAAACAAATCCATCGCGTTGCGCCCGGCCATCAGGGCACCCGTTACGGCAAATACCGCCACGCCGAACAGGTCGCTGAGGTAGAACAGGGTTTCGATGTTCAATCAGGCACCGACGGGCGTACGCATAGTCACGAACTCTTCGGCGGCGGTTGGGTGCACCCCCATGGTGTCGTCGAAAATGCGCTTGGTGGCGCCGGACTTCAACGCAACTGCGAGGCCCTGAACGATTTCGCCGGCATCCGGGCCGACCATATGGCAACCCAGCACCCTGTCGCTATCGGCATCCACCACCAGCTTCATCAGCGTGCGTTCCTGGCTGCTGGTGAGGGTGAGCTTCATGGGTTTGAAGTCGCTCTGGTAAACCACCACCTTGTGCCCGGCGTCGCGCGCTTGCTCTTCGGTCAGGCCCACGGTGCCGATATTGGGCAGGCTGAACACGGCCGTAGGAATGTGCTGGTAATCCACGGGGCGGTATTGCTCGGGCTTGAACAACCGCCGCGCCACAGCCATGCCTTCGGCCAGCGCGACTGGCGTGAGTTGCACGCGGCCGATCACATCGCCGAGGGCAAGGATGGATGGCTCGTGGGTCTGGAACTGGTCGTCGACAGCAATAAAACCGCGCTCGTCGAGCTGCACATTGGTGTTTTCCAGGCCGAGGTTATCCAGCATCGGCCGGCGGCCCGTGGCGTAGAACACGCAGTCGGCTTCCAGCACGCGGCCGTCTTTGAGGGTGGCGTGCAGGCTGCCGTCGGCTTGCTTGTCGATGCGCGCGATGTCGGCATTGAACTGCAGGTTGATGCCGCTTTTGGTCAGCTCCTCTTTCAGGTGCTTGCGCACCGCGCCATCGAAGCCGCGCAGGAACAGTTCACCGCGATACAGCAAGGTGGTATCGGCGCCGAGGCCATTGAAAATCGAGGCGAACTCCACAGCGATATAACCGCCGCCCACCACCAGCACGCGCTTGGGCAGTTCTTTAAGGAAGAAAGCCTGATTGGAGTTGATCGCGTGTTCGTGGCCGGGGATTTCCGGAATCTGCGGCCAGCCGCCGGTGGCGATCAGAATATGTTCGGTGCTGAAGGTTTTACCGTCGACTTCAACATGGTGCGCATCGACTACCTTGGCATGGCTTTCCAGCAACGTGACGCCGCTGTTGACCAGCAGGTTGCGGTAGATGCCGTTAAGGCGCTGGATTTCGCGGTTCTTGTTGCTGATCAGCGTGGCCCAGTCGAAATCCGGCTTGCCGCCCAGGGTCCAGCCAAAACCGCTGGCCTGCTCGAACTCGTCGGCGAAATGGGCGCCGTACACCAACAGCTTTTTCGGCACGCAGCCCACGTTAACGCAGGTGCCGCCAAGGTAGCGGCTTTCGGCCACGGCAACGCGAGCACCAAAGCCTGCGGCAAAACGCGCGGCACGCACACCGCCGGAACCGGCACCAATTACGAAGAGGTCGAAATCGTACGTCATGCAAATCTCCTTAGCTGGCGGGCAGCATAGCGCAACGGCGGGCTCGATGGCTGCGGCGCGATTTGCTCTTGCCTTTGCGATTCTGGGTCCCCGCCTGCGCGGGGACGACGGAAGTTTGTGTCCAGACCCCGTCATTCCCGCGCAGGCGGGAATCCAGAATCTTGACCATGTCGCAGGTGCAAAAAAGCCACCCGAAGGTGGCTCTCTTACAACCCAGGTTTGGCTTAGTAAGCCTTGCCGGTCTTGTAGAAATTTTCGAAGCAGAAGTTGGTGGCGTCGATATAGCCTTCCGCGCCGCCGCAGTCGAAACGCTGGCCTTTGAATTTGTAGGCCAGTACGCAACCGTCTTGCGCTTGTTTCATCAGGGCATCGGTGATCTGGATTTCGCCGCCTTTGCCTGGCTCGGTTTCTTCGATCAGCTTGAAGATGTCCGGAGTCAGGATGTAACGGCCGATGATCGCCAGGTTCGACGGTGCATCTTCCGGTTTCGGCTTCTCGACCATGCTGTTCACACGATAGATGTCGTCACGGATCATTTCGCCGGAGATAACGCCGTATTTGGACACTTCATCCATCGGCACTTCCTGAATGGCCACGATCGAGCAACGGAACTGGTTGTACAGCTTGACCATCTGGGTCAGCACGCCGTCGCCTTCGATGTTCACGCACAGGTCGTCCGCCAGGACCACGGCGAACGGTTCGTCACCGATCAGCGGGCGGCCGGACAGAATGGCGTGGCCGAGGCCTTTCATTTCTACCTGACGGGTGTAGGAGAAGCTGCAGTTGTCGATCAGACGACGGATACCAACCAGGTATTTCTCCTTATCGGTGCCTTTGATCTGGTGCTCCAACTCATAGCTGATGTCGAAGTGGTCTTCCAGGGCGCGCTTGCCACGGCCAGTAACGATGGAAATCTCCGAGAGCCCGGCTTCCAGGGCTTCTTCGACGCCATACTGAATCAGCGGCTTGTTCACCACCGGCAGCATTTCCTTGGGCATGGCCTTTGTCGCTGGCAGGAAGCGAGTACCGTAACCAGCAGCCGGGAACAAGCATTTCTTGATCATGTGAGTCCTTGAAAGAAGGGTCGTACCGTTAGTGCCGCGCAGTCTAATCAGGCGGCACTCGCCTTACAATGGCCCGCCACAGGGCGACCAATGCCACGATAGAGAAACCCTAGCTCAGATAGTTCCAACGAATCGTAAATATTGCGTCCGTCGAACACTGCCGGCATACGCATCAGACCGCGAATTCGGTGGAAATCCGGCTGGCGAAACTGCTTCCACTCGGTCACCAACACCAGCGCATCCGCGCCCTCCACTGCCGTATAGGCAGAATCGGAAAGCTGCAATTGGCCGCTTGCCAACGCATCGGGGTAGCGCGCCGCCACCGCGTTGCAAGCCACCGGGTCGCAGGCCTGAATACGCGCGCCGGCGTTCAGCAACGCGTCGATCAGCACCAGACTGGGCGCTTCACGCAAATCATCGGTGCCAGGTTTGAACGCCAGCCCCCACAGCGCCACCACCCTGCCCTGCAGATAGCCGTTGAAATGATCGTGCAACGCCTCGAACAACAACGTTTTCTGCAGCGCATTGCGCGCTTCCACGGCGCGCAGAATGGCCGGCTCGAAACCGTGCTGCTCGGCGATGTGAATCAGCGCTTTTACATCTTTGGGAAAGCACGAGCCGCCATAGCCGCAACCAGCGTAGATAAAGTGCGTGCCAATGCGCTTGTCGCTGCCAATGCCGCGGCGCACTTGTTCGATATCGACATCGAGCAAACCGCACAGGCCGGCCATTTCATTGATAAACGAGATTTTCGTCGCCAGAAATGCGTTGGCGGCGTATTTGCTAAATTCCGCCGCACGCACCGGCATGCTAAGCACCCGCTCGTTGTTGCGGACAAAGGGGGCATATAGGCGGCGGAGCAGCTCCTCACTGGCGATATCGCTGCAACCCAGCAGGACGCGGTCGGGGCGCATAAAGTCGTCAATCGCGGAGCCTTCCTTGAGAAACTCAGGGTTACTGGCCACCGCGATCTGCAGGGCGAGCTTGCGCTGATGCAGCCCCTGATTGATGACGCGTTGTACGCGTTCAGCGGTACCCACCGGCACGGTCGACTTGTTGACCACCAGGCAGGTATGGCGCAGTACGGCGCCGAGCTGAGCTGCCACCGCCAACACATGGCTGAGGTCCGCCGAACCGTCTTCTTCGCTGGGAGTGCCCACGGCAATAAACACGACGGCCGCGCGCTCAACGCCCTGCGCCAGAACGCCGGTAAAGCGCAGCTGGCCGCTGGCGTGGTGGGTGGAGAGCAAGGCTTGTAATCCAGGCTCGTGAATCGGTACTTCGCCGGCTTGCAATCGGGCTAGGCGCAGCGGATCAGCCTCGACACACACCACGTGATTGCCCATCTCGGCAAAACAGGCAGCTGTTACCAACCCCACGTACCCCGCACCAATCACACATAGCTGCATCGCCGCATCTCCGAATGAAGTGCAGTGATTGCAGCGAAAAGCAGTGGCAAGCGTGTGACGACGGCGAGTCAGCGGTGTGACAGCGCCCGTCAGGGTTGAGTGCGCTCCACGGAGCGACTGCCGGGTTGGCGCTGAAACTCGCCGACACCTGGATACTCCGTGCTTTGTTGCACGTTGCCGCGAATTTGGGTGGAGCCGCTGCCTTGGTACGTGCTGCGGCTGTCATAACCGCTCTCCGGCACCTGGTAACCGCCATAACCGCTATAGCCTTGCTGACGACTGGACTCACCAATGCTGCCGCTGGCGCCAGGAGTGACGTACGTACGGGTGATGGTGCGTTGCTGACCGACTATTTCGGCCGCGTGGACGCCGATGCTGGGCAGCCCGGCAACCAGGATGAGTGCTGCTACGAAGCGTTTCATGGTGAACACCTCTCGGAGAAGCCGGCTTGTAACGCGCAGATGCGGGCGGGCCCTTCTCGCTAGTCATTTACGGAAGGCTGTCGAATGGTAGAAAAGTTCCTACGCACTCCATGGAATACACCTAGCGCCGCAGCATAAACGTCTCGCCAGAATCAGGCCTCTTTTTTGCCGCCAGGTTCGTGCCCGTGAACACGTCGAACGCAAAACCCAATGCGCCGGCAGACGCCCTGCTGTCTTTCTGCCTCTTGATCATTCTCACCCTGGCGGCCTTGCCCGCCACTAGCGCGCCCCTGCATGCGTTGGGTGAGGCCCAATACCATGAAGCGGTTACGCAGCTGATCGATTCAGCGCTGAATAAAACACCGTTATTCGGCGACCTTATTCCGCCGTCAACTAACCCGCAGAACCTCGCGCTACTTAGCGCGGCGCAAACCTCCAGCACGCTCAAACACCATCTGCTCCTGCACAACCTGCCCAAGGGGCTGCCGCTGCGCCGAACAGGCCGGGTCAGCTCAGCATTTGGCCTGCGCTTTCATCCCATCAAACAGGTATTTCAGCAACACCGCGGCATAGACCTGAGCGTACGCAGTGGGACGCCGGTGCTCAGCACGGCGAGCGGAGTGATTAGCGAGGCGGACCGCCGGGGAGAGTCGGGCTTTGGCAAATACGTGGTGGTAACCCACTGTCTGGGCTTCTCCACGCTGTACGCACATTTGCAAGAGGTGAACGTAAAGGTGGGCGCTCCGGTGGTGGCCAATCACGTCCTGGGGCTTAGCGGCAATTCCGGTAGTAGCACGGCGCCGCACCTTCACTATGAGATCCGTTACCTGAATAAACCGATTGATCCGAAGAGTTTTATCCTATGGAAAGCACGGACCCATGAAGCAACGTTCGGCGCCGGAAAGGTGCTGCCCTGGAGCGGGCGCTCTTAATAGTGCGGTGTTCAGATCACGTGGTTACGCTTTGCCAGCTCAACCAGTTCGAGAATATTACCCACCTGGAGCTTGGCGATCAGCCGGCTTTTATACGTGCTGACGGTCTTTTCACTGAGCAGCAACTCATCAGCAATATCCTTGATCCGATGCCCGCGAGCCAACGCCCGTAGGACGGTAAGTTCGCGATCAGACAAGGTTTCCAACTGCTCCTTTTCCGACGTCAGTGTGGCGCTGCCGTCCACCGACGAGAACTCAGTAACCGGAAACAGCTTATAGCCGGACAGGACCACCTGAACGGCATTCATCAACTGCTTCAGATCGCTGTCTTTAGAGACAAACCCCGACGCACCGGCGCGCGCGCAACGCACTGCATAACGGCTGGCATCGAGGCCGGAGAACACAATGATTTTCGCTGGATCTGGCTCGGCGTGAAGACGCTGCAGCACAGCAAACCCATCGAGGTGCGGCATATCCATATCGAGAATGATCAAGTCCGGAGTAAGGCTGCGCACCTGACTCACCACTTCAATGCCGTTGCTCGCCTCGCCTATCACCTCATGCCCGGCGTTCTCCAGCATGAGACGAGTCGCCATGCGGATTACCTCATGGTCGTCAGCAATCAATACTCTAGCCAAGCAATCACCTCGATCAGCAATGAGACAGGTAGCGCCTGTGCAATGCGCCAAGCGCAATCTGATGCTAGTACCAAAGTGCAATTCTTGTAGGAAACGGAGAAGATTTTGGGCGCGACGTGACGTCACAGGTTTGGGCGGCAGGAAGACGCATCAAGAAGGGGGTGGTCTGAAGCAACAAGGGCCTACGCCGTTTCCGGTCGTAAGCCCTTGTTTTATATGTGGTGCCCGGAGCCGGGGTCGAACCGGCACGTTCAAAGAACGAGGGATTTTAAGTCCCTTGCGTCTACCAATTTCGCCATCCGGGCGATGGTGGCCGGCTATACCGCTGCGGCGTAGAACGAGGGCGGAATATATACAGCCATCCACCGCGAAGCAAGTTTTCGGACGTCAGGACTTTCTTCTCAACACAAAGAAAAAGCCCCGTAGATCAATGATCTACGGGGCTATTCTATAATGGAGGCCGAGGTCGGAATCGAACCGGCGTAAGCGGATTTGCAATCCGCGGCATAACCATTTTGCTACTCGGCCTCAAACGAAGACGCCGCAAACTGCGGCGTCAACGTCAACAAATTGGAGCGGGAAACGAGACTCGAACTCGCGACCCCGACCTTGGCAAGGTCGTGCTCTACCAACTGAGCTATTCCCGCGTCTTGGTGACGGGCGCCATTCTATAGAATCCAAACAGCCCGTCAACCCCTTGATTCAAAAAAGCTTATTTATCTTTGTTGGGGTTCAGGTGCGGCCAGGCAGCAATCAGGTAATGCACCATCGACCACAACGTCAGCGCTGCAGCAACGATCAACAGGCCGAAGCCTACCCACACACGGAAAGTTTCGGACGGCGGACTGGCCAACAGAATAACCAATGCCAGCATTTGCGCAGCAGTCTTCCATTTACCCAGATTGGACACCGCCACATGAGCCCGGGCGCCCAATTCGGCCATCCACTCACGCAACGCCGAAATCACGATTTCGCGGCCAATAATGATAGCGGCCGGCACCGTCAGCCAAATGGTGTGGTGCTCTTCCACCAATACCACCAACGCAACGGCAACCATCAGCTTGTCAGCGACGGGGTCGAGAAAGGCACCAAACGGCGTGCTCTGTTCCCACTTGCGTGCCAGATAACCGTCAAGCCAGTCGGTGGCAGCCGCCACTGCAAATACGGCGCTGGCCGCCAGATAGCTCCAGGAGAACGGCAAATAGAACAGCAACAGGAAGATCGGAATCAGCAGAACGCGCAAAACGGTGAGCAAGTTGGGAATATTCATCAGCACAACTAGGCAGCGAGGTGAGCGGGCATTCTACTCGCTGTGTAGGGCTGCATAAATCGACTCGGCGAGCTTTTTACTGATTCCAGGCGCTTTGGCGATTTCTTCCGTGCTCGCACGCGCCAACTCTTGCAGGCCTCCAAAGTGATTGAGCAGTTCACGACGGCGCTTTGGCCCAACCCCGGCTACCTCTTCCAGGTTCGAGGTGCGGCGCGTTTTGCCCCGCCGAGCACGGTGACCAGTAATGGCAAAGCGATGGGACTCATCGCGAATCTGCTGAATGAGGTGCAACGCTGGCGAATGCCCCGGAAGGGTGAATTCGTGGGCGGCATCGTTCAGATAAAGCGTTTCGAGACCCGGCTTGCGGGTAACGCCCTTCGCAACGCCCAGAAGAATCAGGTCCGGCACGGCCAGTTCCTGCAGCACATCACGGGCCATTGCCAACTGCCCTTTGCCGCCGTCCACTAACAGGATATCGGGCAGCTTGCCCTCGCCGTCCTTGATCTTGCTGAAACGTCGGGTCAACGCCTGGTGCATGGCCGCGTAGTCGTCACCGCCCGTAACGCCTTCAATGTTGTAGCGCCGGTAATCAGACTTGAGTGGCCCTTCCGGGCCGAACACTACGCACGACGCCACGGTCGCTTCACCGCTGGAATGGCTGATATCGAAACACTCCATGCGCTGCGGAATTTCATCCATGTTTAGCGCTTGCGCCAACGCTTCGAACCGCGCGGCAATGTGCTGACGATCAGCCAATCGCGACGCCAACGCCAACTCGGCATTCGTTACCGCCAATTGCTGCCAACGAGCCCGCGTGCCGCGCACTTTATAGCTGATGGAAAGCTCTCGACCGCGCAGCGAATGAATTGCCTCGATAAGTACCGGGAAGTCTTCGTGGTCAGTATTGACGATCAACTCGCTCGGCAGATCCCGCTCATGGCTGCCAAGGTAGTACTGAGCCAGAAACGCCGCCAGCACATCGCCAACGCCCTCTTCAATCGCCACCTGCGGATAGAAGTTTTTGCTACCCAGCACGCGGCCAGCGCGCACGCTAATAAGGTGTACGCAGGCGCCGCCCGGGTTGACCATGGCAGCAATGACATCCACATCGCCGTTGCCGCCTTCCATGCTTTGCTGATCCTGGACGCGCCGCAACAACGCAATCTGGTCGCGCAAATCTGCCGCCTGCTCAAACTGCAAATTCATGGCTGCCTGTTCCATACCGGCAGACAGCTCATCGGTGAGCGCATTGCTGCGTCCTTCCAGAAACATCACCGAGTGACGTACGTCTTCGGCGTACTCCTCGGCGGTAACCAGGTCGGGAACGCAGGGACCTTTGCAGCGTTTGATCTGGTATTGAAGGCACGGCCGAGTGCGATTCTTGAAATAACTGTCCTCGCACTGACGCACCAGAAAAGTCTTCTGCAGCAGACTCAGGCTTTCTCGAATCGCACCGGCACTGGGGTACGGGCCGAAATACCGACCTTTAAGTTTCTTTGCCCCACGGTGAATACTCAGACGGGGAAAGTCACCGTCGGAAAGAAACACATAGGGATAGGATTTATCGTCGCGTAACAGGATGTTGTACGGCGGCCGCCACTGCTTGATGAGCGTCTGCTCGAGCAGCAACGCTTCGGTTTCGTTGGCGGTGATGGTGGTTTCGATCTGCGCGATCTTGGCCACGAGGGCGGCGGTTTTCGGCGCCAGGCCGGTCTTGCGGAAATAACTGGCCAGGCGTTTTTTCAGGTTTTTGGCTTTGCCCACATACAGCAGCTTGGCCTCGGCATCGAACATACGATAGACGCCGGGGCGACCACTGCTGGTGGCCAGAAACGCGCTGGAATCAAACGGCTCGCTCATTTCAACTGGTGGCATCAACCATCCCGTGGCGCACAGCCAACAGGGCCAGCTCCACGTCGCTGGTGATTTCCAGCTTTTCAAAAATGCGGTAGCGGTAGGTGTTTACCGTCTTGGGCGACAGGCACAGCTTGTCCGAGATGGTCTGCACTTTCTGGCAACCAGCAATCATCAAGGCAATCTGGATTTCCCGCTCCGACAGCAGATCGAACGGCGAACCACTGGTTTGCGGCTGGAACGACTTCAACGCCAACTGCTGGGCGATTTGCGGGCTGATATAACGCTGCCCGCCAAACACCATGCGAATGGCCTGCACCATTTCTTCCAGCGCCGCGCCCTTGGTCAGATAGCCAGCGGCACCGGCCTGCAGGAGGCGAGTCGGAAACGGATCGTCCTCACACACGGTGACGGCAATCACTTTAAGGTCGGGATGACTGCGAAGAAGTTTGCGCGTGGCTTCAAGGCCACCAATGCCGGGCATCTTGATATCCATCAGGACGACGTCTGGCTTCACTTCTCGGGCTTTCTTCAACGACTCCTCGCCGGAGTCGGCCTGACCGACGACCTGAAGGCCATCGATGTCGGCGAGCATGCGCGTAATACCGGTTCGAACCAGATCGTGGTCATCGACCACCAGCACCCTAATCAAGCGACACCTCGTTGTGCGTCAAAGCCGCTTAACAAAGCGGTCTTATGGGATGGCCAACACCTTAACAAAAAGTCTTGGTATGGCCTAGCTTGGCGCATAACCGTCAAATAGCCAACGTCAGGATATTGAATATCGAGCTGTACTAAAGATAGGAAGCAGAGGCAGGAAAGTAGAGGAAATGCGGGGAGAGAAAATGGCGGAGGCGGTGAGATTCGAACTCACGGACCTGTTACAGTCGGCAGTTTTCAAGACTGCTGCCTTAAACCGCTCGGCCACACCTCCGAAGTGCGGGCGAATCATACCGGAAGGAAACACACTGTCAAACTCTGTAGGTTGGCAGTACCAAGTGCTCTGTTATGATCCAAGCGACTACGGTCACGGAACCCAACAAACCGTTTATTAGGAGTGTCGCCATGCACGAACAAGATTACGCACTCGGCCATGCGCAGGTCGAGCAGCAAGAAGTCAGCCGCGTACTGCGCAACACCTACGGGCTGCTGGCCCTCACCCTCGCCTTCAGCGGCGTGGTTGCTTACGTTGCCCAGCAGATGCGCGTTCCGTATCCAAACATCTTTGTCGTACTGATCGGGTTTTACGGTCTGTTCTTTCTTACCGTAAAACTGCGTGATTCCGCCTGGGGCCTGGTTTCCACCTTCGCCCTGACCGGCTTCATGGGTTACACCCTCGGCCCGATCCTTAACCGCTACCTGGGCATGCCCAACGGTGGTGAGGTTATTTCCTCGGCCTTCGCCATGACCGCGCTGGTGTTCTGCGGCTTGTCTGCCTATGTGCTGACCACCCGCAAAGACATGAGCTTCCTGGCCGGCTTCATCACCGCCGGTTTCTTCGTTCTGCTCGGCGCCACGTTGGCTAGCTTCTTCTTCCAGATCAGCGGCCTGCAGTTGGCGATCAGCGCCGGTTTCGTGCTGTTCTCGTCGGTGTGCATTCTGTTCCAGACCAGCCAGATCATTCATGGCGGCGAACGCAACTACATCATGGCGACCGTCAGCCTCTATATCTCGATCTACAATCTGTTCATCAGCCTGCTGCAAATCTTCGGCATCATGAGCAGCGACGACTAATCTCCAGCTGTATAAAAGCCCGCTTCGGCGGGCTTTTTTATGCCTGCCACGCGCAAACGCCGTATTATTCCGCCAGTTTTTTCAGATCGGTCTGTTCCATGAAATTCGCCATCGCTCTCTTCTCACCGCCCCACGCGCCCTCCTCACGCCGCGCACTGCGTTTTGCCGAAGCCGTGCTGGCCGGCGGGCATGAGATTGTGCGGGTGTTCTTCTATCAGGATGGCGTGTACAGCGCGGCCAACACGCCCGTTACACCGCAGGATGAATTAGACACCGCCGCCGCCTGGAGCGCCTTCATCAGCGCCAAACAGCTTGACGGCGTGGTCTGCATTGCCGCCGCCCTGCGCCGTGGCGTGTTTAATGAAGAAGAAGCGCAGCGCTATGAACGCGCGGCCGCAAGTTTGGCCAAGCCATGGGAACTGTCGGGCCTCGGTCAATTGCACGAGGCCACGCAACTGGCCGACCGCCTTGTCTGCTTTGGAGGGCCGTGAGTTGGCCAAGTCGCTACTGATCATTTGCCGCCAAGCGCCCTGGTCCGGCCCCGGCGCTCGCGAGGCATTGGATATTGCCCTGGCCGGCGGCGCCTTTGATTTACCGATAGCCATGCTGTTTCTCGACGACGGCGTGTTCCAGCTGCAACCCGCACAACAGGCCGCGCCAGTGCAGCAAAAAGATCTCACCGCCAACCTGCAGGCATTACCGCTGTTTGGCGTGGACGCACTCTACAGCTCCGCCCGCAGCCTCGAGGAACGCGGCCTCACCAACCAGCCACTGAGCCCCGCCACCGAACCATTGGATGACGCCGCGCTCACCGTTTTGCTAGCCCAATACGACCAGGTGATCACGC
This sequence comes from Pseudomonas sp. CC11G, assembly GCF_056174845.1. Taxonomy (NCBI): domain Bacteria; kingdom Pseudomonadati; phylum Pseudomonadota; class Gammaproteobacteria; order Pseudomonadales; family Pseudomonadaceae; genus Pseudomonas; species Pseudomonas sp. CC11G. Next base: position 109,339 of record NZ_JBWBZC010000020.1, on the reverse strand, counting down.
TCTAATGGCCACCCTGCACATGCTTTCCCACTCGCCCTTTAGCGACTCCCGCCTGGTGAGCTGCTTACGCCTGCTCGGCCCCGGCGATGGCCTGCTGTTAACCGGCGATGCCACCTACGCGCTGCAACCGGGCACCGCACAACTGCAAGCCCTCGGCCTGATGCCAGACACCATCGCGTTGTACGCCCTCGGCGAAGACCTGCAAGCCCGCGCCATCGACGCGCCGGCGCGCGTGCAAGTGGTGGACTACCCCGCCTTCGTCGAACTCTGCACCGCCTTTGCCAAGGTCAATAGCTGGCTATGACCCATCTGACCGTCGCCGACCGCACCATCTCTCTAGATAAAGACGGCTACCTCGCCGACCTCAATGACTGGTCGCCGGCCGCCGCCGAAGCCTTGGCTGCACAAGAAGAACTGCTGCTGAGCCCCGAGCATTGGGAAGTGCTGCACCTGCTGCGCGCCTTCTACGCCGAATTCCAGCTATCCCCTGCGACACGCCCACTGATCAAATACGCGGCGCTGAAACTAGGCGCCGACAAAGGCAACAGCCTGCACCTCAATCGCCTGTTCAAAGGCACCCCTGCCAAATTGGCCGCCAAACTGGCAGGCCTGCCGAAGCCGACCAATTGCCTATGACCGCCCTGCCGCTAACCCTTACTACCCCCGCCGAACACCCTTTCGCCCAATACGTGCGCATTCTCGGCAAGGGCAAGCGCGGCGCGCGCAATATGACCCAGGATGAAGCCCGCGCGGCCATGGGAATGCTGCTCGACGGCAAGGTGGAAGACACCCAGCTGGGCGCGTTCCTGATGCTGATGCGCCATAAGGAAGAAAGCCCGGAGGAGCTCGCCGGTTTCACCCAGGCCGTACGGGCGCGTCTGAATGCGCCGAGCGTACAAGTCGACCTCGACTGGCCTTCCTACGCCGGCAAGAAGCGCCATCTACCCTGGTACCTGCTGGCCGCCAAGTGCCTGGCCAACAATGGTGTGCGCATTCTGATGCACGGCGGTGGCGCCCACACCGCCGGCCGCCTGTATAGCGAACAGCTGCTCGACCTCGTGGGCATTCCGCTGTGCCGTGACTGGGCAGCCACCGAGAACGCGCTGACGGAACACAACCTGGCGTTCTTCCCGCTTCAGGACTGGATGCCCCAGTTGCAACGCATGATCGACCTGCGCAACACCCTCGGCTTGCGCTCACCTATTCACTCGCTGGCCCGCGTACTGAATCCACTCAACGCCCGCTGCGGCCTGCAAAGCATTTTCCACCCGGGCTACCAGGCTGCACACCGCGAGGCCAGCCAACTGTTGGGCGATAAGTCGATTGTCATCAAGGGCGACGGCGGCGAAATCGAGATGAACCCGGACGCCACATCGCACCTTTACGGTACCGAGGCCGGGCAGAGCTGGGATGAAGAGTGGCCGTCCTTGTCGCCGCAGCGCCATGTAAAACCCGAGCGTCTGGAGCCGGGCCACCTGACGGCGTTCTGGCGCGGCGAAGTGGAAGACAGCTACGGCCGTTTGGCCGTTATAGCGACCATCGCCCTGGCGCTGCGCGGTCTGGATACACCGCGCGAAACAGCCTTCGCCCAAGCAGAAACGTACTGGCAAAACCGCAACAAATCGATTTAACCGATCATTTTCAGGCGGATTTTGCGCCATTCGTTCGAACTGATCGGCATAGACTCCTCTCCAACGCTAAAGAGCAGAGGATTTGAGTCATGGGTTTATTAGTCGACGGCCAGTGGCAAGACCAGTGGTACAACACCGCCGATGGTGGTCGGTTCAAACGTGAGAACGCGCAACGCCGCAACTGGGTGACCGCCACCGGTGAAGCCGGCCCGAGCGGCGAAGGCGGCTTCAAGGCCGAGGCCGGTCGCTATCACCTGTACGTCTCGCTGGCCTGTCCATGGGCGCATCGCACCCTGATTTTCCGCAAACTCAAAGGCCTGGAAAGCCTGATCGACGTCTCCGTCGTCAGCTGGCTCATGCGCGAAAACGGCTGGACCTTCGACACCGCTCACGGCTCGACCGGCGACCAACTGGACGACCTCAACCTGATGTATCAACGCTACACCGCCGACGACGCCCATTACACCGGCCGCGTAACCGTGCCCGTGCTGTGGGACAAGAAGCTCAAGCGCATCGTCAGCAATGAGTCGTCAGAGATCATCCGCATGTTCAACTCGGCCTTTAACGAGTTGACCGGCAACCATCTGGACTTCTACCCCGAAGCCCTGCAAGGCGAAATCGACGCGCTGAACGAGCGCATCTATCCGAACGTGAACAACGGCGTTTACCGTGCCGGCTTTGCTACCACTCAGGAAGCCTACGAAGAAGCATTCGACGGTCTGTTCAACACCCTCGAATCTCTGGAAACGCTGCTGGATAAAAATCGCTACTTGGCCGGCAAACAAATCACTGAAGCCGACTGGCGCCTGTTCACGACACTGATTCGCTTTGATGCGGTGTACCACGGCCACTTCAAGTGCAACCTCAAGCGCATCGAGGATTATCCGAATCTATCGAATTGGCTGCGCGAGCTGTACCAATGGCCGGGCGTGGCGGAGACCGTGGATTTCGAGCACATCAAACACCACTACTACGCGAGTCATCTGACCATTAACCCGACTGGGGTCGTGCCGAAAGGGCCGAAGCAAGACTTCAACCGCTCGCACGATCGCGATCGTTTGCCGGGACGCTTTAGTTAAAGCCACCCCGTCGTCCCCGCGCAGGCGGGGATCCAGAATGTTGGATGGAACGAAAATCTTCGCCAACCGCGAAATTCTGGATTCCGAATCGTCGGACCGCCGCCTTCGCGGGAATGACCGTGAATTGGGAAGTTAGAGACCTGCCTGAGCGCCTTCAAACCACGCCAGTTTTTCGCGCAAGGTCACCACTTCGCCCACAATCACCAACGTCGGCGCATGCACTTCATGCTCCGCCACCAATTTCGGCAGATTGCCGAGTGTGCCGGTGAACACGCGCTGGTTGTGGGTGGTGCCTTGTTGGATCAATGCAGCCGGCGTATCGCTGCTACGGCCGTGTAAAACCAACTGCTCGCAGATCGACGGCAAGCCAACCAAGCCCATGTAGAACACCAACGTCTGCCCCGGAGCGACCAAGTCGGGCCACGGCAGATCGGTGCTGCCGTCTTTCAAGTGACCGGTTACAAAACGCACGGACTGCGCATAGTCGCGATGGGTCAGCGGAATACCGGCATACGCGGCGCAACCGCTGGCAGCGGTGATGCCCGGCACGACCTGGAATGGAATGCCGTGAGCGGCCAGCTCTTCAATCTCTTCGCCACCGCGGCCGAAGATAAACGGATCACCGCCCTTCAGCCGCAGCACCCGCTTGCCCTGCTTGGCCAACGTCACCAACTGCTGGTTAAGCTGCTCTTGCGGCACGGCGTGATCGGCGCGCTGTTTACCGACATAAATACGCTCGGCGTCGCGACGGCATAGCTCGACAATCGCCGGCGCCACGAGCCGGTCGTACAAGACCACATCGGCCTGCTGCATCAAGCGCAAAGCACGGAAGGTAAGCAAATCAGGGTCGCCCGGACCTGCACCCACCAGATACACCTCGCCTTTTACCGCACCGCTTTCGCCATCCAGCCGCGCCTGCAGCAGGCGCTCGGCCTCACTGCCCTGCCCGGCCAACATGCGCTCGGCTACCGGCCCTTGGAATACGTCCTCCCAGAACACGCGGCGCTGCTGCAAATCGGGAAAACGCTCTTTCACCTGCGCACGAAAGCGCTTGGCCAAGCCGGCAAGCTGACCGTACGCGGCGGGAATCCAGGTCTCGAGTTTGGCGCGAATCAGACGGGCCAAAACGGGCGCATCGCCGCCACTGGAAACAGCGACCAGCAGCGGCGAACGGTCAACAATGGCAGGAAAGATCACGCTGCACAGCGCCGGCGAATCCACCACATTGACTGGCACGCCGCGCGCGCGGGCATCTTGCGACACCTGGGCATTCAACGGCTCGTCATCGGTCGCGGCAATGGCCAGCACGCAGCCATTCAAATCCGCTTCGCCATAGCCGCGCAGCAACTGCTCGCCGCCCGTCGAGGCCACCAGCTCAGCCAACTGGCTATCGATGTGCGGCGCGACAACCCGCAGCACAGCGCCGGTATCGGCGACTAGCCGCGATTTGCGCAAGGCGATTTCGCCGCCGCCAACCACCAACACGCATTGCCCGCGCAGGTTATGAAACAGCGGCAAAAATTCCATTTAACCGATGACCTCAATGCCACCCATATACGGCTTGAGCACGTCCGGCACACGGATGGAGCCGTCGGCCTGCTGGTAGTTTTCCAGCACGGCAACCAGCGTACGGCCTACAGCCAGGCCGGAACCGTTGAGGGTGTGTACCAACTCCGGCTTGCCGGTTTCCGGATTGCGCCAGCGCGCTTGCATACGGCGCGCCTGGAAATCGCCGCAGTTGGAGCAGGACGAAATCTCGCGGAATTTATCCTGGCTCGGCACCCACACTTCGAGGTCGTAGGTTTTCACTGCGCCAAACCCCATATCGCCGGTGCACAGCGCCAGAACGCGGTATGGCAGGCCGAGCAGCTGCAGAACCTTCTCGGCGTTGGCGGTCAGCCCTTCCAACGCTTCGTTGGAGGTGCTCGGCTCAACGATCTGCACCATCTCGACCTTGTCGAACTGGTGCTGACGGATCATGCCGCGGGTATCGCGACCGGACGCACCGGCTTCACTGCGGAAGCACGGGGTGTGGGCCACGAATTTGAGCGGCAGTTGCTTGGCGTCGAGAATCTCGCCGTTGACGATATTGGTCAGCGACACCTCGGCAGTCGGAATCAGGTACAGATCGGCTTCGCCCTCGCGGCTGATCTTGAACAGGTCTTCCTCGAACTTCGGCAGCTGGCCAGTGCCTTGCAGCGCCGGCGCCTGCACCAGATAAGGGGTGTAGGCCTCCTCGTAGCCGTGCTCGCCGGTGTGCAGGTTGATCATGAATTGCGCCAGGGCGCGGTGCAGACGGGCAATCGGGCCGCGCAAAATGGCGAAGCGCGCACCAGACAACTTGGCCGCGCGCTCAAAGTCGAGCCAGCCGTGCAGCTCGCCAAGGGCGACGTGGTCTTGAATCGGGAAGTCGAAGGTGGTCGGCGTGCCCCAGGCGCGCACTTCCACGTTGTCGTCTTCATCTTTACCAACCGGTACGGATTCGTGCGGCAGGTTGGGGATGCCCAGCAGAATGCTATCCAGCTCGGCCTGAATGCCTTCGAGCTGTACTTTGCCGTCGGCCAGTTCAGTGGCCATACGATCAACGTCGGCCATCAACGGCGCGATATCTTCGCCACGGGCCTTGGCCTGGCCGATGGATTTCGAACGGGCGTTACGCTCGGCCTGCAACTGCTCGGTGTTGCTCTGCACGGTTTTGCGCTGCGCTTCGAGCGACTCGATGCGCGCGACATCCAGCTGATAGCCACGGGTGGCCAGGCGCTCGGCGATGGCGTGCAGTTCGCTACGGATCAGTTTCGGATCAAGCATGTTCGTCTCTCATCATCAGAGTTTGGTCAGGGACAAGCCCGCCCAGGTGGCGAGCAGGCCGCCGAACACACTGAGCGCCGCATAGCCAAGGGCCAGTGGCAACTGCCCGCTTTCCAGCAGGCGCAGTGTGTCGAGGGAAAAGGAAGAAAACGTTGTGAGGCCGCCAAGGAAGCCCACGATCAGACCTGCGCGCAATTCTATCGGCAGTTCCGGGCGCATCAAAAAGAAACCATACAACAAGCCAATCAGCAGGCAACCGACAATGTTGACCAGAAAGGTGCCCAGGCTGAAATGCTGCGGCCAGTTGGCGGCAATCCAGTTCGCTGTGCCAAAGCGCACCAGGGTGCCGACGGCGCCACCGAAGGCTACCGCGAGGATCAGACGAATCATGGTTTTCTCCGCTGCCGAGGGCTGGCCTGGTCTTGCGCCGCCAGGTGGTTGAGCTTGTCGCGAATCTTCAACTCCAGACCGCGTGGCACCGGCTGGTAATACCGCCGGGGCTCCAGGGCATCGGGGAAGTAGTCTTCGCCTGCGGCGTAGGCATCGGGCTCATCGTGGGCATAGCGGTATTCGTCGCCGTAGCCCAGCTCTTTCATCAATTTAGTCGGCGCGTTGCGCAGGTGCAGCGGCACCTCTTGCGAGCCATGCTCGGCGGCATCGCGCATAGCGGCCTTGAAGGCGTTGTACACCGCGTTGCTCTTCGGCGCGCAGGCCAGGTAGACGATGGCCTGGGCCACGGCCAACTCGCCTTCTGGGCTACCAAGCCGCTCCTGTACATCCCACGCGTTCAGGCACAGTGTCAGAGCACGCGGGTCGGCGTTGCCGATGTCTTCGCTGGCCATGCGCACCACCCGGCGGGCGATATACAAAGGGTCGCAGCCACCGTCGAGCATTCGCGCAAACCAGTACAGCGCACCGTCGGGGCTGGAGCCGCGTACGGATTTATGCAGCGCGGAAATCTGGTCGTAAAACGCTTCGCCGCCTTTATCGAACCGCCGGCGGCTATCACCCAGCAGGTTTTGCAGCAGGTCGACACTCAACTCGCCATCGTCTTCGGCGAGGTCGGCGGCGTTTTCGAGGAAGTTCAGCAGGCGACGACCATCGCCGTCGGCGGCGGCCATCAGAATTTTGAAGCTTTCATCCGGCAGCGTCAGGCGCCGATCACCCAAGCCTTTCGGATCAGTCAGTGCGCGGTGCACCAACTTGCGCAGCGCTTCCTCGTCGAGGCTTTTCAGCACATACACACGGGCGCGCGACAGCAACGCATTGTTCAGTTCGAACGAGGGGTTTTCCGTGGTGGCGCCGATAAAGATCAGCGTGCCGTCTTCCACATAGGGCAAAAACGCATCCTGCTGCGACTTGTTGAAGCGATGCACTTCGTCGACAAACAGAATGGTCCGGCGGCCATATTGCGCCGCGTGCTGCTGGGCGATTTCCACCGCCTGGCGAATTTCCTTGACCCCGGAAAGCACCGCCGACAGCGTTTCGAAATGGGCGTCGGAAACCTGGGCCAGCAAGCGCGCCAGGGTGGTTTTACCCACGCCCGGCGGGCCCCAGAAGATCATCGAATGCAGCGCGCCCTGCTCCAACGCTTCACGCAGCGGCTTGCCACGGGCCAGCAAATGTTCCTGACCGACGTACTCGTCCAGGCTGGCCGCACGCAAGCGGGCAGCCAGAGGTTGAGCGACGGGGGTATTGCGGAACAGGTCCATGGCTGGCAGAAGCGTCTCTTAAAAAGCGGTTTATTCCTGGATAACGTCGGCGCCGGCCGGCACCTCGAAGGTGAACTGCTTGGCGTCTACCGCCGGGTTCATCTTCACGCTCATAAACAGGATATTGGTGCGCTGGCCCACGCTGTCGATCAACTGCATATCGTTGATCACGCCCTTTTTGAACGACAGGCGCAGGTTATCGAACAGGGTGTCTTTGGCTTTGGGCTTCAAGGTGAAATCCACCACGTCGCCAGCTTCCTTGAAGCTGATATCGAAGTTCTGACGAATCTCCGACACATCGCCCGACAGCAGCAGCGCCGGCGTGTGGGTCAGGCGCTGATCAAGCTTCTGGATAGTGACCTGCTGCAGATCCGGGTCATACAGCCAGATTTGCTGACCGTTGGATACCAGCAGTTGCTCCTGCGGCTCGTCGGTGTGCCAGCGGAACAAGCCCGGGCGCTTCAAGGCCAGCTCGCCGGCGGTTTCCTGCAGGGACGTTGAGCCGCTGCCATCGACGGTAATCTGGGAGAAACGCGCGGTGATGGTCTGGGCCTGGTTAAGCAACTGGGTCAGCTTTTGCACAGCGGCGTCATCGTCGGCCTGTGCCGGGATCGCGGTAATAGCCATGGCAGCCAGCAACAGCAAGCGGATCAGGCGCATGTAAATCCTCGTCATTGGGTCACACATAAAAGGGGAAACGGGCGCCGTCAGTCGCGGATCGGCGCCGGGGCAATAACATCACGCGAGCCGTTGGTGTTCATGGCAGTGACCACACCGGCCATTTCCATCGCTTCGACCATACGGGCGGCGCGGTTGTAGCCGATTTTCAGCTTGCGTTGCACAGCGGAGATCGAGGCGCGACGACTTTCGGTGACAAAGCGTACGGCTTCGTCGTACAGCGGGTCGTCTTCACTGCCCTCGCTGCCTTCGCCACCACCACCGCCACCTTCAAAGCCGCTGCCGGCTTCTTCCACACCGTTGAGGATGTCGTCGATGTAATCTGGGGCGCCGCGCAGTTTCCAGGCCTCCACCACGCGGTGAACTTCTTCGTCAGACACGAAGGCGCCATGCACGCGAATCGGTAAACCAGTGCCCGGGGGCAGATACAGCATGTCACCGTGACCGAGCAGCTGTTCGGCGCCACCCTGGTCGAGGATGGTCCGTGAGTCGATCTTGCTCGACACCTGGAACGCCATGCGGGTCGGAATGTTGGCCTTGATCAGACCGGTGATCACGTCCACCGATGGGCGCTGGGTGGCGAGAATCAGGTGGATACCGGCAGCTCGGGCTTTCTGGGCAATACGGGCGATCAGCTCTTCAACCTTCTTGCCGACGATCATCATCATGTCGGCGAACTCGTCGACGACGACCACGATGGTGGGCAGGGTTTTCAGCAGCGGTGCTTCGTCGTGAATGCTTTCGCGCTTGTACAGCGGGTCGGCAAGCGGCTCGCCCGCCTCTTCGGCGTCTTTCACCTTGCGGTTGAAACCGGCGAGGTTACGCACACCCATTTTGGACATGAGCTTGTAGCGGCGCTCCATCTCGGCAACGCTCCAACGCAGAGCGTTGGCCGCTTCCTTCATGTCGGTGACCACCGGGCACAACAGGTGCGGAATGCCTTCGTAGATCGACAGCTCGAGCATTTTCGGGTCGATCATGATCAAGCGCGCGTCTTCCGGACCGGACTTGAACAGGATCGACAGGATCATGGCGTTTACGCCCACCGACTTACCGGAACCGGTGGTACCGGCCACCAGCAGGTGGGGCATGCGCGCCAGGTCGGTAATCACCGGACGGCCGCCAATGTCGTGGCCCAACGCCAGGGTAACCGGCGACTTGGCGTCGTCGTACTCCGGCGAGGACAGCACTTCGGAGAAGCGCACGATCTGGCGGTCTTCGTTGGGAATTTCGATACCGACGGTGGTTTTGCCGGGAATCACTTCCACCACGCGAACACTCATGACCGCCAGCGAACGTGCCAGGTCGCGAGCCAGGCCGGAAATACGGCTGACCTTGATGCCGGCGGCTGGCTGGATTTCAAAACGGGTAATGACCGGGCCCGGGTGTACGGACTCGACGATCACTTCGACGCCAAATTCCTTGAGCTTGATTTCCAGCAGGCGCGACATGGCCTCCAGAGATTCCGGGGAGAACTTCTTCTGCTTCTTCTCGGCCGGGTCGAGGATGGAAATCGGCGGCAAGGTGCCTTCCACCGCGCTGTCGACAAACAGGGACACCTGCTTCTCTTTCTGCACGCGCTTGCTTGGCTCGGCGGCCTTGGGCGGGGCTGGCGGGGTAATGATCGGCGCCGGGCGGCTTTCGCGCTCGGTCATGTGTTTGCTGAGGGCGTCATCGCGTTCGATGATCCGCTCTTTGACCTTGGCCTGTTCGCGGCGGTCGTGCACTACCGGGGCGGCGACTTCGCTGACGCGGTCGTCGACTTCACGCAATTGAGCGACAAGCTGTTTGCGCTCAACACGCGAGCTCCACCAGTTGTTGATCAAACTGTTGATCAACTCGAACAGGTCGAGGGTGATCTTGCCGGTGATGTCCATGACCTTGAACCACGACAAGTCGCTGAACACGGTCAGGCCAAACAGGAACAAGGCGATAAACAGCAGCGTGCTGCCCTGCACGTTCAACGCGGCAACGGCCAACTGGCCGAGACTTTCGCCCAGCGCGCCGCCAGCAGAGGCCGGCATGGTGCCGCCCGAGTGGAAATGGATATACGCGAGCGAAGCGCCGGAAAGCACCAGGAAAACCAGGCCAATCAGCCGCCAGGAAAACAGCCAGCCGTTCCACTGCCACGGCTCGTGACGATTGCGGAATACCTGCACGGTTTTGATGACGAGCAGGCCAGGAAAGAGGTAAGCGAAATAGCCGAGGGCCATAACAGGATGTCGGCAAACCAGGCGCCGGCGCGGCCCGCGGCGTTCTGCACTTGCACCACGTTGCTGGTGTGGGTCCAGCCCGGATCATTCTGGTCGTAGGTCAGCAATGCCATCCAGAGATAGAGGCAAAGCGCACCGAGGGCGATCAATGCACCTTCCTTGAGTCGGTAGTGCAATTGCTGACGCCAGACTGGTGCTTGAGCGGTGGTGGTGGAATTCTTCAAAACGCGTCTTTTCCTGCGCTTGTGGCGCGCGATTGGCGGCGAAAACTCGGCCATTGTACGGATTTACCCGCTTGTTGCCACGCGCCCAGGTTTGCCTGCGGTGCGTTTTTGCCGGCCTCTGCTGCTTCGGTGTAGCATAGCCGCCAACATCTTTCGTGCGGCCCAATTTGAGCACGCATTCTCTTTTGTGACAAAGGCTTATGGGTCTTTTTATGAGTGAAGTCAAGCATTCGCGCCTGATCATCCTGGGCTCTGGCCCTGCCGGCTATAGCGCTGCAGTGTATGCCGCACGAGCCAACCTCAAACCTTTGGTTATTACTGGTATCCAACCCGGCGGCCAACTGACCACCACCGTAGAAGTGGACAACTGGCCAGGCGACGTCGAAGGCCTGACTGGCCCGGCACTTATGGAACGCATGCAAAAGCACGCCGAGCGCTTCGATACCGAGATTGTCTACGACCACATTCACACCGCCGAGTTGCAGAGCAAGCCGTTCACCCTGAAAGGCGACAGCGGCACCTACACCTGCGACGCGCTGATCATTGCCACCGGCGCCTCCGCGCAGTACCTCGGCCTGCCTTCGGAAGAAAAGTTCGCCGGCCAGGGCGTTTCGGCTTGCGCTACGTGCGACGGCTTCTTCTATCGCAACCAGGTTGTAGCGGTCATCGGCGGCGGCAACACCGCTGTGGAAGAAGCGCTGTACCTGTCCAACATCGCCAAGGAAGTTCACCTGGTGCACCGTCGCGACAAGCTGCGCGCCGAGAAAATCCTCCAGGACAAGCTCTTCGAGAAAGCCGCCAACGGCAATATGCGCCTGCACTGGAACCAGAACCTCGACGAAGTGCTGGGCGACAACAAAGGCGTAACTGGCGTGCGTCTGCGCGACAGCAATAGCGGCGAGACCTCGGAGCTGGAATTGGCTGGCGTATTTATCGCCATCGGCCACAAGCCCAACACCGACCTGTTCACCGGCCAGCTGGAAATGCGTGACGGCTACCTGCTGATCAAAGGGGGCAGCGAAGGCAATGTGACTGCCACCAACATCGAAGGCGTGTTCGCGGCCGGCGACGTTGCTGACCACGTCTACCGTCAAGCCATCACCTCAGCCGGCGCCGGCTGCATGGCGGCACTGGATGCCGAGAAGTATCTCGACCTGTAATCCGCGCTACCTTGTTTGGCGGGCCCTTGAGGCCCGCCCTCCTCTCTTCGGCCGGGCCTGACCATGCTCACTTGGCTGCAACGTAACAACCTCGAATTTCCGCCGCTAGAGAAAGCCTTGCGCGATCCCGACGGGCTGCTGGCGGCTGGCGGCGACCTAAGCGCGGAACGACTGGTAGCGGCTTATCGGCACGGCTGCTTTCCGTGGTTTGCCGAAGGGCAGCCGATTCTGTGGTGGTCGCCTGACCCGCGCACCGTGCTGTTCCCGGAAGAGATCCATATTTCCCGCAGCCTGGCCAAAGTCATGCGCCAGGGGCGTTACCAAGTGACGTTCGATCAGGACTTCGCTGCTGTAATCGCCGCCTGCGCCGGCCCGCGCAGCTATGCCGATGGCACCTGGATTACCGACGCGATGCAGGCCGCTTATCTGAAGCTGCATAAACAGGGCTTTGCTCATTCGGTAGAAGTGCGCGAGAACGGCAAGCTGGTCGGCGGGCTTTATGGGTTGGCGATGGGCCAGCTGTTCTTTGGCGAGTCGATGTTCAACCATGCCGACAACGCGTCCAAAGTAGGCTTCGCCACGCTAGTCGAGCACCTCAGGGCCTGGGGATTCGTTTTGATCGACTGCCAGATGCCAACCCAGCACTTGCATAGCTTCGGCGCACGGCCGATTCCACGCGCCGAATTCGCAAGTTTTCTGGCCCAGCACCTGGACGAACCGAGCAGAGCCGACTGGGTCGCCTAGTCGAGTTCCGAACCCTGGCATACACTTAAGCCCAGGCTCTCAAGAGTGTTGACCATGACCGAGCTGGCGCGCCTTAAGTTCTATGCCACTCAACCCCATCCCTGCAGCTACCTGCCCGACGAACAAGCCACCACGCTGTTCCTCGATCCCAGCCAGCCGATGGATGTGGAGGTGTATGCCGAACTTTCGGAAATGGGTTTTCGCCGCAGCGGCGACCACCTGTATCGCCCCCACTGCCAAGGCTGCACCGCTTGCGTGCCGGCACGGATTCCGGCGGCGCTGTTCCAGCCCGACCGCCAGCAACGGCGCATCCTCAAACGCAATGAAAGCCTGCAAGTGCGCGCCGTAAGGCCGAACTTCAACGAAGAGTATTACGCCCTCTACGCCCGCTATATCGAACAGCGCCATGCCGATGGCGATATGTACCCGCCCAACCGCGATCAGTTCACCACCTTTCTGGTGCGCGATCTGCCCTTCTCGCGCTTCTACGAGTTCCGCCTTGACGGTCGCCTGGTCGCCATTGCGGTCACTGACGTGCTGCCCAACGGCCTTTCGGCGGTGTACACCTTCTATGATCCTGACGAGGAACGCCGCAGCCTGGGGCGCTATGCCATTCTCTGGCAAATCGCCGAAACCCGCCGGGTAGGGCTGCATGCGGTGTACCTGGGGTATTGGATCAAGAGCTGCCGGAAGATGAATTACAAGACCCAATACCGGCCCATTGAGCTGTTCGTGAATCAACGCTGGATCACCCTCACCTGAATACCTTGGCGGCGCGACCTGTTTTCGGGCACAATGCACGCCGCTTTTGCCTGGCGCCAGTTGCACCGGGCCATTCATTGGTAACCGAGGGCTTTACTGCATGTCGAAAGAAGACAGCTTCGAAATGGAAGGCACTGTCGTCGACACCCTGCCTAACACCATGTTTCGCGTGGAGTTGGAAAATGGGCACGTCGTAACCGCGCACATCTCCGGAAAGATGCGCAAGAACTACATCCGCATTCTTACCGGCGACAAAGTACGTGTTGAGTTGACGCCGTACGATTTGAGCAAAGGCCGCATTACTTACCGCGCGCGCTAAGCCAGTACGAATAAAAATGCCCAGCAATTGCTGGGCATTTTTGTTGGTGCGGTTTTAAGCCGCTGAGGGCGGAAATGGCCAGGCCATTTTCGCCTTACGCCATTTCTGCAGTGGTTTCGAAGTCGAACGTCATTTCGCCATCCTGCACATCGATGTGTACCACACCGCCGTGCTCGGCCAGCTCGCCAAACAGAATCTCTTCTGCCAGCGGACGCTTGATCTTGTCCTGGATCAGACGCGCCATTGGGCGTGCGCCCATTTGCGTGTCGTAACCACCGGTGGCCAGCCAATTGCGCGCCGCGTCGCTGACTTCCAGCGTGACGTGCTTGTCCTCGAGTTGCGCTTGTAGCTCGGTGAGGAACTTGTCGACCACGCTTTTGATCACTTCGTGGCTCAGGCGACCGAACTGGATAATGGTATCCAGACGGTTTCTGAACTCCGGCGTGAAGCTCTTCTTGATCACTTCCATCGCGTCGGTGGAGTGGTCCTGATGGGTAAACCCGATCGAGGCCCGTGCTGCCGTTTCGGCACCGGCGTTGGTGGTCATGATCAGAATCACGTTGCGGAAGTCCGCCTTGCGGCCGTTGTTGTCGGTCAGGGTGCCGTGGTCCATCACCTGCAGCAGCAGGTTGAAGACTTCCGGGTGCGCCTTCTCGATTTCATCAAGCAGCAAGACGCAGTGCGGCATCTTGGTGATCGCTTCGGTGAGCAGACCGCCCTGGTCGAAGCCAACGTAGCCCGGAGGCGCCCCTATCAAGCGGGAAACGGTGTGGCGCTCCATGTACTCGGACATGTCGAAACGCACCAGTTCGATACCCATGGCCTTGGCCAATTGCCGAGCTGCCTCGGTTTTACCCACACCGGTTGGCCCGGCGAACAGGAACGAACCAACAGGTTTATCCGGCGATTTGAGCCCGGCACGCGAGAGCTTGATGGCGGTAGCCAGCGAGTCGATGGCCGCATCTTGACCAAACACGGTCAGCTTCAGGTCACGCTCAAGGTTACGCAGCAGTTCTTTGTCGGAACTGGAGACATGTTTCGGGGGAATCCGCGCAATTTTCGCGACGATATCCTCGACGTGCTCCACTTCGATTCGCAACACGCGCTTCTCGACCGGCTGCAGGCGCTGATAGGCCCCTGCTTCGTCGATAACGTCGATAGCCTTGTCGGGCATATGGCGGTCGTTGATATAGCGCGAGGCGAGCTCAGCGGCGGCACGCAGCGACTCGTCGCTGTATTCCAGACCGTGGTGCTGCTCGAAACGCCCTTTAAGGCCACGCAGAATGCCAATGGTGTCTTCTACCGACGGTTCGGTTACGTCGACTTTCTGGAAGCGACGGGCCAATGCACGGTCTTTCTCGAAGATGCCGCGGAATTCCTGGAAGGTGGTCGAACCAATGCAACGAATCTCACCCGACGACAGCATCGGCTTGAGCAGATTCGAGGCATCCATCACGCCGCCAGACGCCGCGCCCGCACCAATGATGGTGTGGATTTCGTCGATAAACAGGATGGCGTGCGGACGTTTGCGCAGTTCGTTGAGCAACGCTTTCAGGCGCTTCTCGAAATCACCGCGGTATTTGGTACCGGCCAACAACGCGCCGAGATCCAGGGAATAAACCACGCTATCAGCCAGCAAGTCCGGCACCTGGCCGTCGACGATGCGCTTGGCCAAGCCTTCGGCGATGGCGGTTTTACCTACACCTGCCTCACCTACCAGCAACGGGTTGTTTTTGCGGCGACGGGCGAGAATCTGCGCGACGCGCTCGACTTCGCTCTCACGGCCCACCAACGGATCGATACGACCCAGGCGCGCAGCCTCGTTGAGGTTGCTTGCATAGGCGTCCAACGGATTGCTCGACGAGGAGGCTTCACCGCCCTCTTCGTCCTGCATTTCCTGGTCGTTATCCGTGTGATCAGCGTGGCCCGGAACTTTGGAAATGCCGTGAGCGATGAAGTTGACTACATCGATACGCGCGACACTTTGTTGTTTGAGCAGGAAGACCGCCTGGCTTTCCTGCTCACTGAAAATTGCCACCAGCACGTTCGCACCGGTCACCTCGCGCTTGCCCGAACTCTGCACGTGGAATACCGCGCGCTGCAGCACTCGCTGGAAGCCCAGGGTTGGCTGGGTTTCGCGCTCTTCATCGTGCTGAGGGATCAGGGGCGTGGTGGAGTCGATAAACTCCTGCAGATCATTGCGCAGCTTGTCCAGATTCGCTCCGCAGGCACGCAGGACCGAGGCCGCAGCCTCGTTATCCAATAGAGCCAGCAAGAGGTGCTCAACCGTCATGAACTCATGACGCTTGGTGCGGGCCTCCTTGAAGGCCAGATTGAGGGTGACTTCGAGCTCTCGATTCAACATAGCTTCACCTCATAACCAAGCAGTCGCAATTAACCGTCTTTCTCTATCTCACAGAGTAGCGGGTGTTGGCTTTCTCTCGCGTATTGGTTGACCTGCATTGCCTTGGTCTCCGCAACATCACGGGTGAACACGCCGCACACTGCCCGTCCCTCTGTATGAACGGTCAGCATGATTTTGGTTGCAACTTCGCGATTCAAACTGAAAAACACCTCAAGAATTTCGACAACAAAATCCATCGGGGTGTAATCGTCGTTGAATAAAACCACCTTATACATCGGTGGCGCCTGCAATGCGGGCTTGGCTTCCTGCACAGCCAAGCCAGAGGCGTCATCCTCATGCGGCTCGGGATGGTCCTGATTGAATGTTAGTCGAATCTGGCTACTTACACGCATGTGGGATGAAAGGTTCGTAATTGTAGGAGTGGGACGACAGACAAGTTTTTGACCGACTTCGCAGACGGTCGTGCCGTCGCCTTGACTATCAGTAAATCGGTGTTACAAACAGAGAATACCCAATCGAGGGTATCAGGGTCCGCGCGCTTACCAAAGCGGATGCTTCCAGCGCGGAGTCGTAACGGATAATACCCCAGTGGTGGGTGTATTTGCAGAGGGATATCAGCATGCTTAGCGGTAAGGTCAAGTGGTTCAACAACGCCAAGGGCTACGGGTTTATCCTGGCTGACGGCCGAGATGAGGACCTGTTCGCCCACTACTCGGCTATCCAGATGGACGGTTACAAAACCCTCAAAGCAGGCCAGCCGGTCAGCTTCGATATTATTCAAGGCCCCAAGGGTCTGCACGCCGTAAACATCAGCTCTGTCACGCAGACAGCTGACGCGCCACCAGTGACCGCCACGCAGCCGCAGGCAGTTACCTCTGATGCGTGATTTTTAGCCCTCTGGGCTAGATTGAATGCGCATAAAAAGGCCGGTCATTAGACCGGCCTTTTTTTATCGCTGCGCGATGATCACATATGCTTGATCATGGCGTCGCCGAACGCGGACGACGACAGGAGGGTTGCACCTTCCATCAGACGCTCGAAGTCGTAGGTAACGGTTTTAGCCGAGATGGCACCGTTAACGCCGTCGATGATCAGATCGGCCGCTTCGGTCCAGCCCATGTGACGCAGCATCATTTCAGCGGAAAGGATCAGCGAACCTGGGTTCACCTGATCTTTACCAGCGTACTTAGGCGCGGTGCCGTGGGTGGCTTCGAACATGGCAATGTTGTCGGACAGGTTAGCGCCCGGAGCAATACCGATACCGCCTACTTCGGCCGCCAGGGCGTCGGAGAGGTAGTCACCGTTCAGGTTCAGGGTAGCGATTACATCGTACTCGGCCGGGCGCAGCAGAATCTGCTGAAGCATGGCGTCGGCGATGGCGTCTTTAACTACAACCTTCTTGCCGGTGTTCGGGTTGGTGAATTGCATCCAAGGGCCGCCGTCCAGCAGCTCGGCACCGAATTCGTTTTTGGCGATTTCGTAGCCCCAATCTTTGAAGGCACCTTCGGTGAACTTCATGATGTTGCCTTTGTGCACAATGGTCAGCGAGTCGCGGTTGTTGTCGACCACGTACTGCAGTGCTTTACGCACCAGACGCTGAGTGCCTTGCTTGGACACCGGCTTGACGCCGATACCGCAGTCCTGGTCGAAACGGATTTTGGTAACACCCATTTCTTCTTTCAGGAACTTGATGACTTTTTCAGCTTCCGGCGAACCGGCTTTCCACTCGATACCGGCATAAATGTCTTCCGAGTTTTCACGGAAGATAGTCATGTCGACGTCTTGTGGCTTTTTAACCGGGCTAGGCACGCCGGTGAACCAACGCACTGGGCGCAGGCAAACGTACAGATCGAGCTCCTGACGCAGGGCCACGTTCAGGGAACGAATGCCGCCGCCTACTGGAGTGGTCAGAGGACCTTTGATCGATACAACGTAATCACGTACGGCTTCCAGGGTTTCTTTTGGCAGCCAGGTGTCCTGGTCGTAAACCTGAGTAGCTTTCTCGCCAGCGTAAACTTCCATCCAGGAGATCTTGCGCTCGCCGCCGTAGGCTTTGTTTACGGCAGCATCAACGACTTTGATCATCACTGGGCTGATATCTACCCCAATACCATCACCCTCGATGAAAGGGATGATTGGGTTGTTCGGTACATTCAGGGACATATCGGCATTGACGGTGATTTTGTCACCGGTTGCTGGCACCTGGATCTTTTGGTATCCCATGCTGGACTCCGTTGCTTTCGTGGTCTGACATCCCGTCGCGCGGTTGGCGCGGCGATATGGAACTTGAATTGGTCTCGGAAAGGCGGGCCATTCTTGTAGTATTTCTACAGAAAGTCACGCACTTTTCTCGATTTTGTAGGACTAAACACCCGCTGCAGGCCGCATGAATACGGCACCAAGCCTATCTCTGTAGTCAAACTACACACGCACTACATTTTGCGACGTATAGAGGCGCTTTTCAGCCTAGCAGCTTGACCCGATATTGCCTTTTTTGGCGCCGGCCTGAATACCTCACCGCGCGCTGATCGCACAGGAGTTACCCATGCGCTTCACCCCTCACGTGACCGTGGCCACCATCGTCGAAGACCAGGGCCGCTTCCTGCTCGTGGAAGAGACCGCCGGCGGGCGCGCTGTATTTAATCAGCCTGCCGGCCACTTGGAAGCCGACGAAAGTCTTATGCAGGCCGCCATTCGCGAGACGCTGGAGGAAACCGGCTGGGACGTGGAGCTGACTGCCGTCACCGGCATCTACCTTTATACGGCACCTAGCAACGGGGTTACTTACCAGCGCGTGTGCTTTGCCGCCAAGGCGCTACAGCAACGCGACAACTATCAATTGGACGACGGCATCATCGGCCCACAATGGCTGACCCGCGATGAACTAGCCACGCAGCCTGATCGCTGGCGCAGCGAGCTGGTATTGCGCTGCATCGACGACTACCTCGGCGGCGAACGCTTCCCCCTGGCCCTGCTGCGAAACTAACCGGCGTGACTAGTGCCGATCACCGTTTAGCCGGTACGCCTGATAGAATCGCGTTTTTCCGAAAAGCCCTGCATCCGAATCCCTATGCGTGACAACTCCTCTACCCGCGTGATCGTCGGCATGTCCGGCGGCGTCGACTCCTCCGTTTCTGCCGTTCTGCTCCTGGAGCAGGGTTACCAGGTGGAAGGCTTGTTCATGAAGAACTGGGAGGAAGACGACGGCACCGAATATTGCACCGCCATGGACGACATGGCCGATGCGCAGGCGGTTTGCGACAAGATTGGCATCAAGCTGCACACCGCCAACTTCGCCGCCGAATACTGGGACAACGTGTTCGAGCACTTCCTGGCTGAATATAAAGCCGGCCGCACGCCGAACCCGGACATCCTCTGCAACCGCGAAATCAAGTTCAAAGCCTTCCTTGATTACGCGCTGATGCTCGGCGCCGACCTTATCGCCACCGGTCACTATGTGCGCCGCCGCGATATCGATGGCCGTACCGAGCTGCTTAAAGGCCTGGACCCGAACAAGGACCAGAGCTATTTCCTGCACGCCGTCGGCGGCGAACAGCTGGCCAAAACGTTGTTCCCGGTCGGCGAACTGGAAAAGCCGGAAGTCCGCGCCATTGCCGAAAAGCACGAATTGGCCACGGCGAAGAAAAAAGACTCCACCGGCATCTGCTTTATTGGTGAACGCCGTTTCAGCGATTTCCTCAAGCAGTACCTACCTGCCCAGCCGGGCAATATCGAAACTACCGAAGGCGAAGTCATCGGCCGCCACCACGGCTTGATGTACCACACCATCGGCCAGCGCCAGGGCCTGGGCATCGGCGGCTTGAAAGATGCCGGCGAAGAGCCGTGGTACGTGCTGATCAAAGACCTCGAGCGCAATGTGCTAGTAGTCGGCCAGGGCAACGAACACCCCTGGCTGTTTTCCAGCGCCCTGCTCTGCTCGGAAATCTACTGGGTCAACCCGATCGATCTCAGCACCCCGCGCCAACTGACCGCCAAGGTGCGTTACCGCCAGGGCGACCAGGCCTGCACCCTGGAAAAAACCGCCACCGGCTACCGCGCCAGTTTTGCCATGCCGCAGCGCGCAGTCACGCCAGGCCAGTCAGTCGTGTTCTACGACGGCGAAATCTGCCTGGGCGGCGGTGTAATAGAAGTAGCGGAGCCCTGGAGCAGTAAGGAAAAGCGCGCATGACGCCCACCCAGGAACAACTGATTGCCCTCGGCGGCGTGTTTGAGGCGGCGTTTCTGGTGGACCAGGTCGCCCGTACCGGGCAAATCAGCGAAGGCGCCCTGGGCTGCATGCTCGGTAGCCTGATGGTGCGCGATCCGAAGACCACGCTGGACGTGTACGGCGGGGACGATATCAATCTACGTAACGGCTACCGGGCCCTGCTGAGCGCCCTGGAGCGCGACCCCACCACCCTGCAACGCGAGCCGCTGCGCTACGCCCTTGCCCTGCTGGGTCTGGAGCGCAAACTGGCCAAGCGCGACGACATGCT
Organism: Pseudomonas sp. CC11G; assembly: GCF_056174845.1. Taxonomy (NCBI): domain Bacteria; kingdom Pseudomonadati; phylum Pseudomonadota; class Gammaproteobacteria; order Pseudomonadales; family Pseudomonadaceae; genus Pseudomonas; species Pseudomonas sp. CC11G. Next base: position 89,148 of record NZ_JBWBZC010000020.1, on the reverse strand, counting down.
GGAAACCATCGGCAAACGTCTCGACCAGATCCAGCAACAGGTGCAGCACTTCGGCCTGGTGCACGAGAACGTGATCGCCGCCAGCGGCGGGCTGTACCAAGACACCCTCAGCACCTTCCGCCAACGCATTCAGGTGCACGGCGATATGCGCAACCTGCAGCAGCCGAGCAACGCGGCGAAAATTCGTGCGCTGTTGCTGGCCGGCATCCGCTCAGCGCGCCTCTGGCGTCAGCTGGGTGGTCATCGCTGGCAACTGGTGCTGAATCGTCGCAAGTTGCTTAAAGACCTGTACCCCCTGGTTCGCAACTAACCTCCTTGCGAAGATCAAAAAATCGAGGCTAAAGCCTCTCCCACAATGAACCGCAAACTACTGCGGGAGAGGCTTCCGCCTAGATTCTTGGAAACACAAACACGCCTGTGTGACCACAACGGTTCCGACACCACGCACTACGACATGGGAAAAACCCGACAGAGCCATCGCTCAGCGAGGGCCAGGCGAGTCTTTTCTATGTATAATTCGCGCCCCTTTTCGTCGCCCGACTGTCCGAGAACGCCCCATGCAGCTCTCCTCGCTCACCGCGGTATCCCCCGTTGATGGCCGTTACGCCAGCAAAACCAGCGCTCTGCGCCCAATCTTCAGCGAATACGGCCTGGTCCGTTTCCGCGTCATGGTCGAGGTTCGCTGGTTGCAGCGCCTGGCCGCCCACACCGGCATCCCGGAAGTTGCACCCTTCTCGGCAGAGGCCAACGCCCTGCTCAACACCCTGGCCGAAGACTTCCAGGTTGAACACGCCGAACGCGTGAAAGAAATCGAGCGCACCACCAACCACGACGTAAAAGCCGTGGAATACCTGCTCAAAGAACAAGCCGCCAAGCTGCCTGAACTGGCCGCCGTCAGCGAGTTCATCCACTTCGCCTGCACCAGTGAGGACATCAACAACCTGTCCCACGCCCTGATGCTGCGCGAAGGCCGCGACACCGTGCTGTTGCCGCTAATGCAGCAACTGGCCGACGCCATTCGCGAGCTGGCCCACCGTTTTGCCGACGTACCCATGCTGTCGCGCACCCACGGCCAACCGGCGTCGCCGACCACCTTGGGTAAAGAGCTGGCCAACGTCGTGTACCGCCTGGAGCGCCAGATCGCTCAAGTAGCCGCAGTGCCGCTGCTGGGCAAAATCAACGGCGCCGTGGGCAACTACAACGCCCACCTGTCGGCCTACCCGGATGTTGATTGGGAAGCCAACGCCAAGGAATTCATCGAGACCGAATTAGGTCTGAGCTTCAACCCCTACACCACCCAGATCGAGCCGCACGACTACATCGCCGAGCTGTTCGACGCCGTGGCGCGCTTCAACACCATCCTGATCGACTTCGATCGCGATATCTGGGGCTATATCTCGCTCGGCTACTTCAAGCAGCGCACCATCGCCGGCGAAATCGGTTCGTCGACCATGCCGCACAAGGTCAACCCGATTGACTTCGAAAACTCCGAAGGCAACCTGGGCATCGCCAACGCGCTGCTGCAACACCTGGCCAGCAAGTTGCCGATTTCGCGCTGGCAGCGCGACCTGACCGACTCCACCGTGCTGCGCAACCTCGGTGTCGGCTTCGCCCATAGCGTCATCGCCTACGAAGCTTCCCTGAAAGGCATCAGCAAGCTGGAACTCAACGAACAGCGTATCGCCGCCGACCTCGACGCGTGCTGGGAAGTGCTGGCCGAGCCAGTGCAAACCGTGATGCGCCGCTACGGCGTGGAGAATGCCTACGAGAAGCTCAAGGAGCTAACTCGCGGCAAAGGCATCAGCAGTGAAGCGCTGCAAACCTTTATCGAGGGTCTGGATATCCCGGCCGACGCCAAGGTTCAGCTGCGCGCCCTGACCCCTGCTGGCTACGCGGGCAACGCCGCCGCCCAGGCCAAGCGCATCTGACCGCTACCGCCCAGCACACGCCCGGCAGTGCCGGGCGTTTTTATTTATGGGCTTAGAACAATTTCAAGGGCTTAGCTATGAATCCTGATATTCCGCTTCAGATGCTCGGTGGTATTACCGCTCGCGAATTCCTGCGCGACTACTGGCAGAAGAAACCCTTGCTGGTGCGCCAAGCCATCAGCGACTTTGAAAGCCCTATCTCCCCCGACGAACTCGCCGGCCTGGCGCTGGAAGAAGAAGTTGAATCGCGCCTGGTGCTCGAGCACGGCGAGCGACCTTGGGAACTGCGCCGCGGTCCGTTCGAGGAAGACGCTTTCGCCGACCTGCCCGAGCGCGACTGGACCCTGCTGGTACAAGCCGTCGACCAATTCGTACCGGAAGTGGCCGAGCTGCTGCAGAACTTCCTCTTTTTACCAAGCTGGCGCATCGACGATGTGATGATCAGCTTCGCCACTCCGGGCGGCGGCGTTGGCCCGCACTTCGATAACTACGACGTTTTTCTTCTCCAGGGCCAGGGACGCCGGCGCTGGAAAATCGGCCAGATGTGCGACTCAGACAGCCCCATGCTTGAGCATGCGGATCTGCGCATTCTGGCCAACTTTGAACAGACCGACGAATGGGTGTTGGAGCCCGGCGACATGCTCTATCTGCCGCCACGTTTGGCTCACTATGGCACCGCCGAGGATGATTGCATGACTTATTCAGTGGGTTTCCGCGCCCCTAGCGCCGCAGAAGTTCTGACCCATTTCACCGACTTCCTGGGCCAATTCCTGCCGGACGAAGAACGCTACAGCGACGCCGACGCCGCCCCGGCGACCGACCCGCATCAAATCCAGCGCGACTCGTTGGATCGCCTCAAAGCCCTGCTCAACGAGCACATGGGTGATGAGCGCTTGCTGATGACCTGGTTCGGCCAATTCATGACCGAGCCGAAGTACCCGGAACTGGTTGCCGGCACCGAGCTGACCGAAGACGAGCTGCTCGACCAGATCGAAAACGGCGCCATGCTGGTTCGCAACCCCAGCGCCCGCCTGGCCTGGTCCGAAGTCGGCGAAGACCTGGTGTTGTTTGCCAGCGGCCAAAGCCGCTTGCTGTCAGCTGGCCTGCGCGAACTGCTGAAGCTGATCTGCTCCGCCGACGTATTGCATATGGAAAACCTCGGCCAATGGCTGGCCGATGACGAAGGGCGTAACCTCGTCCTCGAGCTGGTTAAACAGGGAAGTCTGGAGTTTGCAGATGAGTAGCAACGTGCAAGTGCGGGTCGCCAGCTGGCAGAAAGACAACGCCGACCTGCGCCGTATCCGCGAGACCGTATTTATTGCCGAGCAGGCGGTACCGGCCGAGTTGGAATGGGATGCCGAAGATGTGGAAGCGGTGCACTTTCTGGCCGTCGATGGCGATTACGCTATCGGCACTGCCCGCCTGCTGCCCGACGGCCATATTGGTCGGGTGTCGGTTCTCAAGGATTGGCGCGGGCTGAAAGTAGGCGAAGCATTGATGACCGCCGTTATCAATGAAGCCGAGCGTCGCGGTTTGAAAGAGCAGATGCTCAGCGCCCAGGTTCACGCCACGGCCTTCTATGAGCGTCTAGGCTTTACCGTTGTAAGTGGCGAGTTTCTCGACGCCGGAATCCCCCACGTAGAGATGAAACGCACCAGTAAGTGAGGTCAGGATGATCGACAACGACGAACCGCAATCAGCCACCACGGACGGTGCCGCGGACACTTCATCAATAGAACTGCCCGCTATCGAGTTCGTCTCACCGGGCAGTTTTACCGTGCACAATCCGCCGCCGTTACAGGCGCAGCCAGAGCGCCGCGAACCCGCCCCCTTCAGCCTCGGCGGTGCGCGCGAACTGCAACACTTCACCCAGCCCGAACAAGCCCAGGCCCACGCCCTGGCATTGCTGCAACAGGCGCAACGTAGCCTGTGCATCTATACCCCCGACCTCGAACGCTGGCTGTACAACCACAGCAGCGTGCAAGAAGCCTGCACACAATTTCTACTGGCCAACCCAAAGAACCGCCTGCGCATTCTGCTTAACGACTCCACCAGCGCGGTAAAAGATGGTCATCGCTTGCTGCAATTGTCGCGACGACTGTCGAGCGGCATCCAGATCCGCAAGCTCAACCCCAGCTATTCCTTTGATGAAACCGCCTACCTGCTAGCCGACACCAACGGCTTGCTGCTGCGGCCCAAGCTGGAACAGATCGTCGGCTACGCGCTGTATAACGACCCGGGCCAAGTACGGGTTCTGCAAACCAAATTCGATCAGGCGTGGGACATCAGCGTCACCGACCTGGATTTACGGAGCCTTCTGGTATGACCTTGCGCGCCCTGCTTGTCGCCCTCTGCTTAAGCATCAGCTTGCCGTCGCTGGCAGCGACCGAAGTGATGCCCTTGAACTACCGCACCGCCGACGACGTATTGCCCGTCGTGCAATCGGTACTCGGAAACGAAGGCCGGGCCAGCAACTATGGCAACCAGCTTATCGTCAACGCGCCGCCGGCCAAGCTGCAGGAAGTTCGAGACCTGCTCAAGCAGATCGACAAGCAGCCCAAGCGCCTGCTGATCAGCGTCGACACCACCGACAGCAACCATATGAACGACCAGGGTTACTCGGTAAATGGCACGATCAGCGCCGGCAATGCCGAGGTGCAAGCCGGGCGCGGCGAGGTCAACGGGCGCGACCAGGTGCGCATCATCAACCGCAGCACCCAAAGCCGCAGCGGCGGTACCCAGCAGGTGCAAACCACCGAGGGCTATCCGGCGCTGATTCAGGTCGGTCAAAGCGTGCCGCTGACCAACACCAGCGTCGACAGTTACGGGCGGCCGTATAACAACACCGAATACCGCAACGTCACCCGCGGTTTTTACGTCACCGCCAGCCTCACGGGCGACCTGGTGCACGTCAGCATCAGCAATAACAACGATCGCCTGAGCCAGACTCAGCAAGGCGCCATCGACATTCAAAACACGGATACCAAAGTGACCGGCCGCCTCGGCGAATGGATCACCATCGGTGGCGTGAATGAGAACTCTCAGTCCGACCAAAGCGGCTTCGTGCAGCGCCGCTCCACCCAGGGTCGTGACGACATGACGCTGCGCCTGAAGGTCGACGCTCTGTACTGACCCAGCAGCAAATTAATGACTCCCCGGTCGCACGTCGAACAATATGTAGTAGTAAGAAAAAAGCACTACAAAACGTTTGACGAAGTGCCTTCTCAGAGGCATGATGGCCCCGCTCCCGCTAATCAGAGGCCCCGAACAGAGGTCTCCGGATCGCAACCCGCTTACCGTGGATTGCATTCGTGTTTTACCGCTCAAAAGGCAGTTCGACGAGATTGCGACTGGAACGAAGTTGTCCTGAGGGACGGGGAAGCGTTTAACGTAACAGCAAGATTGGCAGCCACAGCACACGGCGACACCCATCGGTTTCCACGAACCAGCAAGTGCCAACGCAGCTGACGCCATCGACCTGTACGCCCCCTCTGCCCCCTCCTCAGCTTCAACCCCGTCTCAGTCGATATCTCGTTGCTCTGCAGTACACCTCCGCTGCAAGACCGCTTTGCTTGTCCGGTTTTGAAAAGGGAAGTGTCGTGCTCAACCAATCATCAACTTTGAAGGATTGACCATGTCTGCTTATCAAAATGACATCAAAGCCGTAGCCGCTTTGAAAGAAACCGCCGGCAACAGCTGGAGTGCGATCAACCCTGAGTCCGTCGCTCGTATGCGCGCTCAGAACCGCTTCAAAACCGGTCTGGAAATCGCCAAATACACCGCCGCTATCATGCGCAAAGACATGGCTGACTACGACGCTAACTCGTCCGTCTACACCCAGTCCCTGGGCTGCTGGCACGGCTTCATCGGTCAGCAGAAGCTGATTTCGATCAAAAAGCACCTGAAGACTACCGACAAGCGCTACCTCTACCTGTCCGGCTGGATGGTTGCTGCTCTGCGTTCGGACTTCGGCCCGCTGCCAGACCAATCCATGCACGAGAAGACCGCCGTTTCCGGTCTGATCGAAGAGCTGTACACCTTCCTGCGCCAGGCTGACGCCCGTGAGCTGGACCTGCTGTTCACCGCTCTGGACGCTGCCCGCGCCGCTGGTGATACCGCCAAGGCTGCCGAGATCCAGGCTCAGGTCGACAACTACGAAACTCACGTAGTACCGATCATTGCCGACATCGACGCTGGTTTCGGTAACCCGGAAGCCACCTACCTGCTGGCCAAGAAAATGATCGAAGCGGGTGCTTGCTGCATCCAGATCGAAAACCAGGTTTCCGACGAGAAGCAGTGCGGCCACCAAGACGGTAAAGTGACCGTTCCGCACGAAGACTTCCTGGCCAAGATCAACGCAGTTCGCTACGCATTCCTGGAACTGGGCGTGGACGACGGCGTGATCGTTGCCCGTACCGACTCCCTGGGTGCCGGCCTGACCAAGCAAATCGCTGTAACCAAGGCTGCGGGCGACCTGGGCGACCAGTACAACTCCTTCCTGGACTGCGAAGAAGTTTCCCCAAGCGAACTGAACAACGGCGACGTGGTTCTGAACCGTGGCGGCAAACTGCTGCGTCCTAAGCGTCTGCCTTCCAACCTGTTCCAGTTCCGCGCTGGCACCGGCGAAGCTCGCTGCATCCTGGACTGCATCACCTCGCTGCAGAACGGCGCTGACCTGCTGTGGATCGAAACCGAGAAGCCACACGTTGGGCAGATCGCTGCCATGGTTAACGAGATCCGCAAGGTAATCCCGAACGCCAAGCTGGTTTACAACAACAGCCCGTCCTTCAACTGGACCCTGAACTTCCGTCAGCAAGTGTTCGATGCATTCGTAGCAGAAGGCAAAGACGTTTCCGCTTATGACCGCGCCAAGCTGATGAGCGTTGATTACGACGCCACCGAACTGGCTCAGATCGCAGACGAGAAAATCCGCACCTTCCAACGTGATGGTTCGCAACAGGCTGGTATCTTCCACCACCTGATCACCCTGCCGACCTACCACACCGCTGCGCTGTCCACCGACAACCTGGCTAAAGGCTACTTCGCCGACCAAGGCATGCTGGCTTACGTGAAAGGCGTTCAACGCGAAGAGCTGCGTCAAGGCATCGCTTGCGTTAAGCACCAGAACATGGCCGGTTCCGACCTGGGCGACAACCATAAAGAGTACTTCGCTGGCGAAGCAGCTCTGAAGGCAAGCGGTAAAGACAACACCATGAACCAATTCCATTGATTCACGGAATTGACTCCTGAGCCTCGGCTCAAGGTGTGAAGAAAAAGGCGAACTTCGGTTCGCCTTTTTTTATGCCTGCAGAAACGCCTCCCTTCGTAGGTTGGGTTGAGCCACAGGCGAAGCCCAACATAGGCTCCACCATCATCAGGAGCCCAACATGCCCACCAACCGCCTCAGCCGCGCTGTCACCCTGATCAACAAGCTACCTCCCGCACTGCGCACAACCGCCCTCTCCCTGCTATTCGGCTCTCAAGTGAAATTCGCCGGCACCGCCAAGGTTCGCGTACACCACCTGACTGCCCAACGTGCCGTGCTAAGCCTCGCCAACCACCGCAAGGTGCAAAACCACATCCACGGCGTACACGCCGCCGCCATGGCCTTGCTGGCAGAGTCGGCAACAGGCTTTCTGGTGGGCATGAATGTTCCGGACGACAAACTGCCGCTGATCAAAACCCTGAAAGTGGATTACTTGAAGCGTGCCACCGGCGCCTTGCAAGCGACTGCGGTGCTCACACCGGAACAGATCGAAGCCATACGCAGCCAGGACAAAGGCGAGGTAGCCGTGACTGTAACGGTGACTGACGAAGCGGGAATGGAGCCCATTCGTTGCGAAATGATCTGGGCCTGGGTCAGCAAGAAGCGCTGAATAGCGCGCTTCGAAGTGTAACCGTAACAACCACGCTTACTTCCCCACGCGTTGCGCTCGCATCTATGCAAACAGCAACTATCCTGTTTGAGCAGTTGAGCGCGAGTGCAAAGCCTCTAAATAACAATGAATATCATCTAGAGCAAACTTTGCAGTCATAAACAACAAAATCACGGATATACGACCAAGGACTTAGAAAGCGTCATATCCCCGCCGCACGGGGCTTTGCGCGATTTGCGTCGCTAACATGTTGGCCCGTAAGTTAATTTTTTATAAGGAAAAATTTACTTACGAAGCCAGACACGCATAAAATTACGAAAATTAGATTGCTGGCTAAGCATTGAGAACCAGCAACTTCCACTTTCCATGATTTCGCCGATGCTTGTCTAAGGAGTACCGGCATGCCTGTTGAAGCCGTCGCGACCATGTCCCACAACTGGGGTTTTGCCATTTTCCTGCTGGGTGTCGTTGGCCTGTGTGCCTTCATGCTCGGTGTATCCAGCCTGCTCGGCAGCAAGGCTTGGGGTCGCAGTAAAAACGAACCTTTCGAATCCGGCATGCTGCCCACCGGCAACGCGCGTCTGCGCTTGTCCGCAAAATTCTATCTGGTCGCGATGCTCTTCGTGATCTTCGACGTTGAAGCCCTCTTTCTCTTCGCCTGGTCGGTGTCTGTTCGCGAAAGCGGATGGGCCGGCTTTATTGAAGCTACAGTTTTTATAGCAATTCTGTTGGCAGGTCTTGTCTACCTATGGCGCGTCGGTGCTCTTGATTGGGCTCCCGAAGGTCGTCGCAAGCGGCAGGCGAAGCTAAAACAATGAGGCTTTGGCGATGCAATACAAACTCACAAGGATCGACCCGGATGCGCCTAATGAGCAGTATCCGATCGGCGAACGGGAGACCGTTTCCGATCCTCTAGAGGATCAAGTCCACAAAAACATCTACATGGGCAAATTGCAGGACGTACTGACCGGTGCAGTCAACTGGGGGCGTAAGAACTCCTTGTGGCCGTACAACTTCGGTCTGTCCTGCTGCTACGTGGAGATGACGACTGCCTTCACCGCTCCCCATGACATCGCCCGTTTTGGTGCCGAAGTAATTCGTGCGTCACCACGTCAGGCCGACTTCATGGTGGTCGCAGGTACCTGTTTCGTAAAAATGGCTCCGGTCATTCAGCGCTTGTACGAGCAAATGCTCGAGCCCAAATGGGTTATCTCCATGGGCGCCTGCGCGAATTCCGGTGGTATGTACGATATTTACTCTGTCGTTCAGGGGGTGGACAAGTTCCTGCCCGTGGACGTTTACGTGCCCGGCTGCCCTCCGCGCCCAGAAGCATTTCTGCAGGCTTTGATGCTGTTGCAGGAATCGATTGGCCAGGAGCGTCGCCCCTTTCCTGGGTCGTCGGTGATCAAGGCGTATACCGCGCCGATATGCCGTCGCAAAAGGAACAGCGCCGTGAACAGCGTATTCAGGTAACCAACCTGCGCAGCCCCGACGAAGTGTGATCTAGCTTTTTCTTACCCAGAAAGCCCGCCGGATTCACCCTTTACGTTGACTGATAGCGACCGAGACCATGACTGCAGACACCGCTCTGTACATCCCGCCTTACAAGGCAGACGACCAAGACGTCGTCAACGAACTGAACACGCGCTTTGGCGCAGATGCGTTTACCGCGCAGGAAACCCGCACCGGCATGCCCGTGCTGTGGGTGGCCCGTGAACGCCTGATCGAGGTACTGACCTTCCTGCGTCAGCTGCCCAAACCCTACGTCATGCTCTACGACCTGCACGGCGTTGACGAGCGCCTGCGCACCCAGCGCCGCGGGCTGCCGGGCGCCGACTTCACGGTGTTCTACCACCTGATGTCGATCGAGCGAAATAGTGACGTGATGATCAAAGTCGCCTTGTCCGAGCGCGACCTGAACCTGCCCACCTGCACCAATATCTGGCCGAACGCCAACTGGTACGAGCGCGAAGTCTGGGACATGTACGGCATCACCTTTGCCGGCCACCCGCACCTCACCCGCATCATGATGCCCCCGACCTGGCAGGGTCACCCGCTGCGCAAGGACTACCCGGCGCGCGCCACCGAGTTCGATCCGTTCAGCCTGTCGGTCGCCAAGCAGGCGCTGGAAGAAGAAGCCGCGCGCTTCAACCCCGAAGACTGGGGCATGAAACGTGGCAACGCGAACGAGGACTACATGTTCCTCAACCTCGGTCCCAACCACCCTTCGGCCCACGGTGCCTTCCGTATCGTGCTGCAGCTGGACGGTGAAGAGATCGTCGATTGCGTGCCGGAAGTCGGCTACCACCACCGTGGTGCCGAGAAGATGGCCGAGCGTCAGTCCTGGCACAGCTTCATTCCGTACACCGACCGTATCGACTACCTCGGCGGCGTGATGAACAACCTGCCGTACGTGCTCTCGGTCGAGAAGCTGGCCGGCATCAAGGTGCCGGAAAAGGTCGACGTCATCCGCATCATGATGGCCGAGTTCTTCCGTATCACTAGCCACCTGCTGTTCCTCGGTACGTACATTCAAGACGTCGGCGCCATGACGCCGGTGTTCTTCACCTTTACCGACCGCCAGCGCGCTTACACCGTGATCGAAGCCATCACCGGTTTCCGTCTGCACCCGGCCTGGTACCGCATCGGTGGCGTCGCCCACGACTTGCCGCGCGGCTGGGAAAAACTGGTGAAAGACTTCGTTGAATGGCTGCCAAAACGCCTCGACGAATACGAAAAAGCCGCCCTAAAAAACAGCATTCTGCGTGGCCGCACCATCGGCGTTGCCCAGTACAACACCAAGGAAGCCCTGGAATGGGGTGTTACCGGTGCTGGCCTGCGCTCCACGGGTCTGGACTTCGACCTGCGTAAAGCGCGCCCGTATTCGGGCTACGAGAACTTCGAATTCGAAGTGCCGCTGGCCGTCAACGGCGACGCCTACGACCGCTGCATCGTGCGTGTGGAAGAGATGCGCCAGAGCATCAAAATCATCGATCAGTGCATGCGTAACATGCCGGAAGGCCCGTACAAGGCGGACCACCCGCTCACCACGCCGCCGCCGAAAGAACGCACCCTGCAGCACATCGAGACCTTGATCACCCACTTCCTGCAAGTTTCCTGGGGCCCGGTAATGCCGGCCAACGAAAGCTTCCAGATGATCGAAGCGACCAAGGGCATCAACAGTTATTACCTGACGAGCGATGGCGGCACCATGAGCTACCGCACCCGTATCCGTACGCCGAGCTTCCCGCACCTGCAGCAGATCCCTTCAGTGATCCGCGGCAGCATGGTTGCGGACCTTATCGCGTACCTGGGCAGTATCGACTTCGTTATGGCCGACGTGGACCGCTAATTATGACTACCACGCTGATTCAAACCGACCGTTTCACCCTCACCGATGCCGAGCGTTCGGCGATCGAGCATGAGTTGCACCACTACGAGGATTCGCGCGCGGCCTCTATCGAAGCGCTGAAGATCGTACAAAAAGCCCGTGGCTGGGTGCCAGACGGCGCCATTGCCGCCATCGGCGACATCATCGGCATCCCTGCCAGCGACGTTGAAGGTGTGGCGACTTTCTATAGCCAAATCTTCCGTCAGCCAGTCGGCCGCCACATCATTCGCGTGTGCGACAGCATGGTCTGCTACATCGGCGGCCATGAGTCCGTGGTCAGCAGCATTCAGCAGCAGTTGGGCATCGGCCTTGGTCAAACCACTGCAGACGGACGCTTCACCCTGCTGCCGGTTTGCTGCCTGGGTAACTGCGACAAGGCCCCAGCGCTGATGATCGACGACCACACTTTTGGCGACGTACAAGCCGATGGCGTGGCGAAACTGCTGGAGGCTTACGTATGACGTCCGCTTCGACCAACCGCCTGACTTCGTTCGGTCCGGCCAACAGCATTGCCCGCACCCCGGAAACCCACCCGCTCACCTGGCGCCTGCGTGAAGACGCGCAGCCCGTGTGGCTCGAGGAATACCAGGCCAAAGACGGCTACGCCGCTGCGCGCAAAGCCTTCGCCGATCTGTCGCAAGACGAGATCGTGCAAACCGTCAAAGACTCCGGCCTCAAGGGCCGTGGTGGTGCCGGCTTCCCCACTGGCGTGAAGTGGGGGCTGATGCCCAAAGACGAATCCATGAACATCCGCTACCTGCTGTGCAACGCGGATGAAATGGAGCCCAACACCTGGAAAGACCGCATGCTCATGGAGCAGCTGCCGCACCTGCTGATCGAAGGCATGCTGATCAGTGCGCGGGCGCTCAAGGCTTATCGCGGCTACATCTTCCTGCGTGGCGAATACGTCGATGCCGCCGCCAACCTCAACCGTGCGGTTGAAGAAGCCAAAGCAGCCGGCCTGCTGGGCAAAAACATCCTCGGCAGCGGCTTTGACTTCGAGCTGTTCGTGCACACCGGCGCCGGGCGTTATATCTGCGGTGAAGAAACCGCACTGATCAACTCCCTCGAAGGCCGCCGCGCCAACCCACGTTCGAAGCCGCCCTTCCCGGCCGCTGTCGGCGTGTGGGGCAAACCGACCTGCGTCAACAACGTCGAAACCCTGTGCAACGTGCCGGCCATCGTTGGCAACGGCATCGAGTGGTACAAGGGCCTGGCTCGTCCGGGCAGCGAAGATATGGGCACCAAGCTCATGGGCTTCTCCGGCAAGGTGAAGAACCCTGGCCTGTGGGAACTGCCCTTCGGCATCACCGGCCGCGAGCTTTTCGAAGACTACGCCGGCGGCATGCGTGACGGCTTCACCCTGAAAGCCTGGCAGCCTGGCGGTGCCGGTACCGGCTTCCTGTTGCCCGAACACCTCGACGCGCAGATGTACGCCGGCGGTATCGCCAAGGTCGGCACCCGTATGGGAACCGGCCTGGCCATGGCGGTGGACAACACCGTCAACATGGTCGGCCTGCTGCGCAACATGGAAGAGTTCTTCTCCCGTGAATCCTGCGGTTTCTGTACGCCGTGCCGTGACGGCCTGCCATGGAGCGTGAAAGTGCTGCGCGCCATCGAGACCGGCAAGGGCCAACCCGGCGATATCGAAACCCTCGAAGGCTTGGTCAACTTCCTCGGCCCTGGCAAAACCTTCTGTGCGCATGCACCGGGTGCCGTGGAGCCACTGGGCAGCGCGATCAAATATTTCCGACCGGAGTTCGAAGCGGGGATTTCCCGAACGAGCGTACCGGTGGCGCCGACTCAGTTCGTTAGCGCCTAACGTTTTAGCGACGGCGGCCAGTGAACTCTTAGCTATGAGCTCTGGCCCCATCGAACCGTGATTCTATTAGCCAAGCCCGCCAGTTGAGCGTGGCGAAAACCGCAAAAAAGCGGCTTTCCCAACCTGAACAAAACGGGCCAACGAAGAAACTTGAATATGGCCACTATCCACGTAGACGGCAAAGCGCTCGAAGTCGATGGAGCTGACAACCTGTTACAGGCTTGTCTGTCTCTGGGCCTCGACATTCCGTACTTCTGCTGGCACCCGGCGCTTGGTAGCGTCGGCGCCTGCCGCCAGTGCGCGGTGAAGCAGTACACCGACGAAAACGACACCCGCGGTCGTATCGTCATGTCCTGCATGACCCCCGCCACCGACAACACCTGGATCTCCATCGACGACGCCGAATCCAAGGCGTTTCGCGCCAGCGTCGTTGAATGGCTGATGACCAACCACCCGCACGACTGCCCGGTGTGCGAGGAAGGCGGCCACTGCCACCTGCAAGACATGACGGTGATGACCGGCCACAACGAGCGCCGTTATCGCTTCACCAAACGCACCCACCAGAACCAGGATCTCGGCCCTTTCGTTGCCCACGAAATGAACCGCTGCATCGCCTGTTACCGCTGCGTGCGCTTCTATAAAGACTACGCCGGCGGCACCGACCTGGGCGTATTCGGCGCCCACGACAACGTGTACTTCGGTCGCGTTGAAGACGGCGTGCTTGAAAGCGAATTCTCCGGCAACCTCACCGAAGTCTGCCCGACCGGTGTGTTCACCGACAAAACCCACTCCGAGCGCTACAACCGCAAGTGGGACATGCAGTTTTCGCCGAGCATCTGCCACGGCTGCTCGAGCGGCTGCAACATCAGCCCCGGCGAGCGCTACGGCGAAATCCGCCGCATCGAAAACCGCTACAACGGTTCGGTCAACCAGTACTTCCTGTGCGACCGCGGCCGTTTTGGCTATGGCTACGTCAACCGTACAGATCGTCCACGTCAGCCGCTGCTGACCACTGGCAGCCAGAAACTGAGCGTCGACGGCGCCCTGGATACTGCTGCTGATCTGCTGCGCGGCCGCACCATTGTTGGCATCGGCTCGCCGCGTGCCAGCCTCGAAAGCAACTACGCCCTGCGCGAGCTGGTGGGTGCCGAGCACTTCTACTCGGGCATCGCTGCTAGCGAGCTGGAAAATCTGCGCCTGGTATTGGACGTGCTGCAAAACAGCCCGCTGCCAATCCCCAACATGCGCGAAATCGAAGAACACGATGCCGTGTTCGTCCTCGGTGAAGACCTGACTCAGACAGCTGCCCGCATCGCTCTGGCCCTGCGCCAGACCGTCAAAGGCAAGGCTGAAGACATGGCTGAAGCCATGAAGATCCAGCCGTGGCTCAACGCCGCCGTGCAGAACATCGGCCAGCACGCGCTGAACCCGCTGTACATCGCCAGCCTCGACGCCACCAAGCTCGACGACGTCGCCGAAGAATGCGTACACGCCGCCCCGGATGACCTGGCGCGTATCGGTTTCGCCGTGGCCCACGCCATCGACGCCAGCGCCCCGGCCGTTGCCGGCCTGGATAGCGACGCCCTCGAACTGGCCCAGCGCATCGCCAACAGCCTGCTGGCTGCCAAGCGTCCGCTGATCATTGCCGGCACCTCGCTGGGCAACAAAGCCCTGATCGAAGCCGCCGCCAACATTGCCAAGGCCCTCAAGCTGCGCGAGAAGAATGGCTCCCTCAGCCTGGTCGTCGGCGAAGCCAACAGCCTTGGCCTGGCCATGCTCGGTGGCGACTCTGCTGATGCCGCGCTGCAAGCCGTGGTCGACGGCAAAGCCGACGCCATCGTGGTGCTGGAAAACGATCTGTACACCCGCGCCGACAAGGCCCTGGTTGACGCCGCCCTGAGCGCCGCCAAAGTTGTGATCGTGGCTGACCATCAGCAAACCGACACCACCGCCCGCGCCCACCTGGTGCTGCCGGCGGCCAGCTTCGCGGAAGGCGACGGCACCCTGGTCAGCCAGGAAGGCCGCGCGCAGCGCTTCTTCCAGGTGTTCGATCCGACCTACTACGACGCCAATATCCTCGTTCACGAAGGCTGGCGCTGGTTGCACGCCCTGCGCAGCACCTTGCTCGGCCAAGACGTGGATTGGACCCAGCTCGACCACGTCACCGCCGCCACCGCAGCCAGCAACCCGCTGCTGGCCGGTATCGTTGAAGCCGCACCGAGCGCCGCGTTCCGCATCAAGGGCCTGAAAATGGCTCGCGAGCCGCTGCGTTACAGCGGTCGCACGTCGATGCGCGCCAATATCAGCGTGCACGAACCGCGTACCCCGCAAGACCAAGACACCGCGTTCGCCTTCTCCATGGAAGGTTACTCGGGCTCCGCCGAACCGCGTCAGCAAGTGCCATTCGCCTGGTCGCCGGGCTGGAACTCGCCGCAAGCCTGGAACAAGTTCCAGGACGAAGTCGGCGGCCACCTGCGTGCCGGTGACCCGGGTACGCGTTTGATCGAAAGCAAAGGCGATGGCCTGAGCTGGTTCGCCACTGCACCGGGCGCGTTCAATCCGGCGCAAGGCACCTGGCAGGTTGTGCCGGTGCACCACCTGTTCGGCAGCGAAGAAAACTCCTCGCGCGCCGCTCCGGTACAGCAACGCATTCCTGAAGCCTACGTGGCCGTGGCCGCCTCTGAAGCCGCCCGCCTGGGCGTCAACGAGGGTGCACTGGTCAGCCTGAACGTGGCTGGGCATACCCTGCGCCTGCCGCTGCGTGTCAGCGAAGAGCTGAGCGCCGGTCTTGTTGCACTGCCGGTTGGTCTGGCAGGCATCCCCGCTGCGATTGCTGGCAAAACCGCTGATTCGCTGCAGGAGGCCGCGCAATGAGTTGGTTCACTCCTGAGGTGATCGACGTGATCATCGCCGTGCTCAAAGCCATCGTGATTCTGCTCGCCGTTGTGGTGTGCGGCGCGCTGCTGAGCTGGGTAGAGCGTCGACTGCTGGCCCTCTGGCAAGACCGTTATGGTCCAAACCGCGTCGGCCCGTTCGGTGCGTTTCAGATCGCCGCCGACATGATCAAGATGTTCTTCAAGGAAGACTGGACGCCGCCGTTCGCCGACAAGGTGATTTTCACCCTGGCGCCGGTCGTGGCCATGAGTGCCTTGCTGATCGCCTTCGCCATCATCCCGATCACCCCGACCTGGGGCGTGGCAGACCTGAACATCGGCCTGCTGTTCTTCTTCGCCATGGCCGGTCTGTCGGTGTACGCGGTGTTGTTCGCCGGTTGGTCGAGCAACAACAAGTTCGCCCTGCTCGGCAGCTTGAGGGCTTCGGCGCAAACCGTGTCGTACGAAGTGTTCATGGGCCTGTCGCTGATGGGTATCGTGATTCAGGTGGGCTCGTTCAACATGCGCGACATCGTTGAATACCAGGCGCAAAACCTGTGGTTCATCATTCCGCAGTTCTTCGGCTTCTGTACTTTCTTTATCGCTGGCGTGGCCGTGACGCACCGTCACCCATTCGACCAACCGGAAGCCGAGCAAGAGCTGGCCGACGGTTACCACATCGAATATGCCGGCATGAAGTGGGGCATGTTCTTCGTAGGTGAATACATCGGCATCGTGCTGATCTCGGCGCTGCTGGTTACCCTTTTCTTCGGCGGCTGGCATGGTCCGTTCAACATCCTGCCGTCGTTGTCATTCGTCTGGTTCGCGCTCAAGACCGGCTTCTTCATCATGTTGTTCATTCTGCTGCGCGCCTCTATCCCGCGCCCGCGCTATGACCAGGTGATGGATTTCAGCTGGAAGTTCTGCCTGCCGCTGACCCTGATCAATTTGCTGGTGACCGCTGCCGTGGTGTTGCTCAACACCCCGGCCGGCGTGGCGCAGTAAAGGAGAATGACCGTGCTCAAGTATCTGTTCGACATCGTGCATGGCACCTACACCCAGCTTCGCAGCCTGGTGATGGTGTTCTCCCATGCCTTCCGCCCTCGCGACACCCTGCAATACCCAGAAGAGCCGGTGTACCTGCCGCCGCGCTACCGTGGCCGCATCGTGCTCACCCGCGACCCTGATGGTGAAGAGCGCTGCGTAGCATGCAACCTGTGCGCCGTGGCCTGCCCGGTCGGTTGCATCGCTCTGCAGAAAGCCGAAACCGACGACGGTCGTTGGTACCCGGAGTTCTTCCGCATCAACTTCTCGCGCTGCATTTTCTGTGGCCTGTGCGAAGAAGCCTGCCCGACCACCGCTATCCAGCTCACACCGGATTTCGAAATGGCCGAGCTCAAGCGTCAGGACCTGGTGTACGAGAAAGAAGACCTGCTGATTTCCGGCCCCGGCAAAAACCCGGATTACAACTTCTACCGCGTCGCCGGTATGGCGATCGCAGGCAAACCAAAGGGCGCGGCACAGAACGAAGCCGAGCCGATCAACGTCAAGGGGCTGCTGCCGTAATGCGCATTCAATTGATCCTGACCGGCCGCTGGCTGCCTGTATCCGTCGTGGGAAACTGACTATGGAATTCGCTTTCTACTTCGCGTCCGGCGTGGCGGTGGTGTCCACTTTACGAGTGGTCACCAACACCAACCCCGTGCACGCCCTGCTCTACCTGATCATTTCGTTGTTGGCCGTGTCGATGACCTTCTTCAGCCTTGGCGCTCCTTTTGCCGGTGCCCTGGAAATCATCGTCTACGCCGGCGCCATCATGGTGCTGTTCGTCTTCGTGGTGATGATGCTCAACCTCGGACCCATCGCTGCCGACCAGGAACGCGCCTGGCTCAAGCCCGGCATCTGGTTTGGTCCGGCACTGCTCTCGCTATTGCTGCTGGGTGAACTGCTCTACGTGCTGTTTGGCACCGCCAGCGTGGGCGCCATCGGCCTGACTACGGTCGACGCCAAAGCCGTCGGCATCAGCCTGTTTGGCCCGTACCTGCTGGTTGTTGAGCTGGCCTCCATGCTGCTGTTGGCAGCGGTGGTCGCCGCGTTCCACCTCGGCCGTCAAGAGGCGAAGGAAGTCCAATGATGAATTCGATCCCCCTGGAACACGGCCTGGCCGTTGCGGGTGTGCTGTTCTGCCTCGGCCTCGTTGGCCTGATGGTGCGCCGCACATCCTCTTCGTGCTGATGAGCCTGGAAATCATGATGAACGCTGCCGGTCTGGCCTTCATCGTCGCCGGAAGTCGTTGGGCTCAGCCTGACGGGCAAGTCATGTTCATTCTGGTACTGAGCTTGGCTGCCGCCGAAGCCAGTATCGGCCTGGCCGTGTTGCTGCAGCTGTATCGCCGCTTCCACACCCTCGATATCGACGCTGCCAGCGAGATGCGCGATGAACCTTCTATTTCTGACGTTTACGTTCCCCCTGATCGGCTGGTTGCTGCTGTCTTTTCCCGCGGCAAATGGTCGGAAAACCTCTCGGCGCTGATCGGCGTGGGCTCGGTTGGCCTGTCCGCCCTGACCACCGCGTTTCTCATCTACCAATTCAACGTCAACCCGCCAGAAGGCGGCGTTTACAGCCAGGTGCTGTGGCAATGGATGTCGGTAGACGGCTTCGCCCCAAGCTTCACCCTGTACCTGGACGGCCTGTCGCTGACCATGCTCGGCGTGGTGACTGGCGTGGGCTTCCTGATTCACCTGTTCGCCTCCTGGTACATGCGTGGTGAAGACGGTTACTCGCGCTTCTTCTCGTACACCAACCTGTTTATCACCAGCATGCTGTTCCTGGTGCTCGGCGATAACCTGCTGTTCCTGTACTTCGGTTGGAAGGTGTGGGCCTGTGCAGCTACCTGCTGATCGGCTTCTACTACAGCAACCGCAACAACGGTAACGCCGCACTGAAGGCCTTTATCGTCCCCCGTATCGCGACGTATTCATGGCCATCGGCTGTTCATTCTGTTCCAACACCTGGGCACCCTGAATATTCAGGAGCTGATGGTGCTGGCCCCGCAGAAACTCGTGGCCGGTGATACCTGGCTGTGGTGGGCGACTCTGATGCTGCTGGGTGGCGCTGTCGGTAAATCGGCCAGCTGCCGCTGCAAACCTGGCTCGCCGATGCAATGGCCGGCCCTACCCCGGTTTCCGCGCTGATTCACGCGGCCACCATGGTGACCGCCGGTGTGTACCTGATTGCCCGGACCCACGGCCGTTCCTGCTGACCCCGGAAATTCTCGAGCTGGTCGGTATCGTCGGCGCCGTAACATTGGTACTCGCCGGTTTCGCCGCCCTGGTACAGACCGACATCAAGCGCATCCTCGCCTACTCGACCATGAGCCAGATCGGCTACATGTTCCTGGCCCTGGGCGTTGGCGCCTGGGACGCGGCGATTTCCACCTGATGACCCCACGCCTTCTTCAAGGCGCTGCTGTTCCTTGCTTCCGGGGCGGTGATCGTGGCCTGCCACCACGAGCAGAACATCTTCAAGATGGGCGGCCTGTGGAAGAAACTGCCGTTGGCCTACGCCAGCTTTATCGTCGGTGGCGCCGCGCTGTCTGCCCTGCCCTTCGTGACCGCCGGCTTCTATTCCAAGGATGAAATCCTCTGGGAAGCCTTCGCCAGCGGCCACACCGGTTTGCTGTATGCCGGCCTGGTCGGTGCGTTCATGACCTCGCTGTACACCTTCCGCCTGATCTTTATCGCCTTCCACGGCGAGGCAAAAACCGAGGCTCACGCCGGCCACGGCATCAGCCACTGGCTGCCGCTCGGTGTGCTGATCGTGCTGTCGACCTTTATCGGCGCCCTCATCAGCCCGCCGCTGGCTGGCGTACTGCCGGAAAGCTTCGGCCACGCCGGTGGCGAAGCCAAGCACCACCTCGAGCTGTCGTCCGGCCTGATCGCCATCGCCGGTATCGCCCTGGCTGCCGTGCTGTTCCTCGGCAAACGGCGCTTTGCTACCGCCGTCGCCAACAGCGGCCCGGGCAAGCTGCTGTCGGCCTGGTGGTTCGCCGCGTGGGGTTTCGACTGGCTCTACGACAAGATTTTTGTGCAGCCATACCTGCTGATTACCCGACTGCTGGGCAACGACCCATCAACAGCACCATCGGCGTGATCCCGCGTCTGGTGCGCGTCGGCAACAGCCTGATGAGCCGCACCGAAACCGGCAACCTGCGCTGGTACTCGGTCTCGGTGGCCGGCGGTGCCGTGCTGCTGCTCGCCCTTCTTCTGATTTGAATTAAGGAAAACAGCCCGTCATGATTCTGCCTTGGCTAATCCTGATTCCCTTTATCGGCGGCCTGCTGTGCTGGCAGGCCGAACGGTTCGGCAATACTCTGCCGCGCTGGATCGCCCTGCTCAGCATGGTGCTGCTGTTCGGCCTGAGCCTCTGGCTGTGGACCACCGGTGACTTCAGCCGGGCCCCGCGCCAGGCGCGGACCCGATCTGGGCCCATGAGTTTAAAGTGCTGTGGATCGCGCGCTTCGGCATCACCATTCACTTGGCCATGGATGGTTTGTCGGTCTTGATGATCGTGCTCACCGGCTTGCTCGGTGTGCTGTCCGTGCTCTGCTCCTGGAATGAAATCCAGAACCGCGTCGGCTTCTTCCACCTCAACCTGCTGTGGATTCTCGGCGGCGTGGTGGGCGTGTTCCTGGCCATCGACCTGTTCCTGTTCTTCTTCTTCTGGGAAATGATGCTGGTGCCGATGTACTTCCTCATCGCGCTCTGGGGTCACAGCGGCAGCAAGGGCAACACCCGCATCAACGCGGCAACCAAGTTCTTCATCTACACCCAAGCCAGCGGCCTGATCATGTTGATCGCCATTCTGGGCCTGGTGTTCGTCAACTACAGCAGCACCGGCGTGATCACCTTCAACTACGCCGACCTGCTGAAAACCAAGATGTCGGAAGGCACCGAGTACATCCTGATGCTGGGCTTCTTTATCGCCTTCGCGGTGAAGTTTCCGGTCGTGCCGTTCCACTCCTGGTTGCCGGACGCTCACGCTCAGGCGCCAACCGCTGGTTCCGTCGACCTGGCCGGTATCCTGCTGAAAACCGCCGCTTACGGCTTGCTGCGTTTCGCGTTGCCGCTGTTCCCGCATGCTTCGGCTGAGTTCGCGCATTTCGCCATGTACCTGGGCGTGTTCGCGATCATCTACGGTGCCCTGCTGTCGTTCGCGCAGACCGACATCAAGCGCCTGATCGCTTACTCCAGCGTCTCGCACATGGGCTTCGTACTCATCGCGATTTACTCCGGCAGCCAGATCGCCCTGCAAGGCGCAGTGGTGCAGATGGTTGCCCACGGTCTGTCGGCCTCGGCGCTGTTTATCCTCAGCGGCCAGCTCTACGAGCGCCTGCACACCCGTGACATGCGCGAGATGGGCGGTATCTGGGGTCGCTTGCCGTACCTGCCGGCCATCAGCCTGTTCTTCGCCGCTGCGGCGCTGGGCTTGCCGGGTACCGGTAACTTTGTCGGCGAGTTCCTGATTCTGATCGGCGCCTTCAAAACCTTCCCGTGGTTCACGATTGTCGCGGCAACCGGCCTGGTGTTTGGTTCGGTGTACTCGCTGATCATGATTCACCGTGCCTACTTCGGCCCGACTAAATCCGACGATGCGCTGCGAGGCATGAATGCCCGTGAGATGTTCATGGTGCTGGGCCTGGCGGTGTTGCTGATTTTGCTCGGGGTGTACCCGCAGCCGATCCTCGACACCTCCTACGCCACCATGCATGGCGTTCAACAGTGGCTCGGTGCCGCTCTCCCTCAACTCGCATCGGGCAGTCTGTAATATGGAATTCACGACCCAACACCTGCTCGCCCTGCTGCCACTGCTGGTGGTGTGCGCCACCATCGTGGTGGTGATGCTGGCAATCGCCTGGCGCCGCAACCACAGCCAGACCTTCGTGCTCTCGGGCCTTGGTCTGAACCTGGCCCTGCTGGCGATCATCCCGGCCGTCAAAGCCACGCCGCTGGCCGTTACCAGCCTGCTGCTGGTGGACAACTTCGCCAACTTCTATATCGGCCTGATTCTGGTCGCGACCCTGGCCTGCGTAACTCTCGTGCATGCCTATATGGGTGACGACAAGGTCGGCTTCCCGGGCAACCGCGACGAGCTATACCTGCTGATTCTGCTGGCTGCGGCCGGTGGCATCGTGCTGGTCTGCGCGCAGCACCTGGCCGGTTTGTTCATCGGTCTGGAGCTGCTGTCGGTGCCGGTATACGGCATGGTGGCGTACGCCTTCTTCAACAAGCGCTCGCTGGAAGCCGGCATCAAATACATGGTGCTGTCGGCTGCCGGTTCTGCCTTCCTGCTGTTCGGTATGGCCCTGCTCTACGCCGACGCCGGCACCCTGAGCTTTGCCGGTATCGGCGCCAAGCTGGCGGCCACTGGCGTGCAGAGCGCCATGGCGCAACTGGGCCTGGGCATGATGCTGGTGGGCCTGGCGTTCAAACTGTCGCTGGTGCCGTTCCACCTGTGGACGCCGGACGTGTACGAAGGTGCTCCGGCACCGGTGGCCGCCTTCCTGGCCACCGCCAGTAAAGTGGCCGTGTTCGTGGTGATGGTGCGCCTGTTCCTGCTCTCCCCGGCCGCCAACGAAGGGCTGCTGACCACCGTGCTGTCGGTGATCGCCGTTGCCTCGATTCTGGTGGGTAACCTGCTGGCCCTGCTGCAGAACAACCTCAAGCGTCTGCTCGGTTACTCCTCCATAGCCCACTTCGGTTACCTGCTGATCGCCGTCATCGCCGGCCATGGCCTGGCCGTGGAAGCGGTCGGCGTGTATCTCGCCACCTACGTGCTGACCAGCCTGGGCGCCTTCGGTGTGATCACCCTGATGTCGACGCCATATAGCGGTCGCGATGCTGACGCGCTGTACGAATACCGCGGCCTGTTCTGGCGCCGTCCATACCTGACTGCCGTGCTCACCGTGATGATGCTGTCGTTGGCCGGTATTCCGCTGACCTCCGGCTTTATCGGCAAGTTCTACGTGATCATGGTCGGCGTGCAGTCGCAACAATGGTGGCTGCTGGGCGCGATGGTGCTGGGCAGCGCGATTGGCGTGTTCTACTACCTGCGCGTGATGGTCACCCTGTTCCTGGTGGAGCCGAACCTGCATCGCCACGATGCACCGTTCAACTGGGGCCAACGCACCGGCGGCCTGATGTTGGTGGCGGTGGCGCTGCTGGCGTTCTTCCTCGGTGTGTACCCGCAGCCGCTGCTGGAACTGGTGCAACACTCGACGATGGCCTTGCTGCACTAAGGTCCGTCGCACAAAAAAGCCCGGCTAATTGCCGGGCTTTTTTGTGCGCGATGAAAGTTCAGCGTGGCTCGACGCTGGGCCGCACGAGCTTACTCAAGAGGTACTGGCAAAGCGTGTGGAGTGGACGCAGGTACAGCGCCTGCCGGTAAAAGTTGGCAGCACCCGAGAAGTCGCCTTGTTGCCAGGCATCGCGGTACAGCGATAGATAACGCTGCGCCTCATACCGTGAGCGATACCGCTGGCACTCACTCGGCAAGGCGGCGAACACATGGGCCACCATCTGTTGGGCGCAGGCTTCGTCGAACGGCCGATGACGTAGGCTGTCGGCGTGCTTGTAGATCTGCGTGACGGCGGTGGTGGTCGTTACCACCTGCGAAGTCGCCATCACATACGCAAACACTGCCACATCTTCACCACTGCGCAGCTGCTCGGGAAACGGCCGCTCCAGCAACAAATCACGGCGCAGCAACGTACGGCTGCAGGACACGGCGATCTTCTTTTCCAGCAGATAGCGGCGAATGCGCTTGGCCGGGTTGCCCAGCACCCCTGTGGCAGGTCGAAAGCGCCGTATACCGTCGGTGCTTACCGACCAATACGCCCCTAAAACCATGCCGGCTTCAGGAGCGGCCAACAGCGCATCACGGAAGGTCTGCAAGGCGTTGGGCATCAACTCGTCATCGGCATCCAGCAACAGCACGTAGCGGCCACACGCCGCGCGAATCCCGTGATTGCGGGCAGCGGCTGCGCCGCGATTCGGTTGGGTGATCAACTGCGCGACAACTCCGCAATCGTGCTGGAAGGCTGACACGACGGCCGACGTGTTATCGGTAGAGCCGTCGTCAATCACCAGTAACTCCACGTCGTCGTCCAGTTGCCGCTGCACCGAACGTAGCGCCCTGAGTAGGAAGTGACCGTAGTTGTGGGTAGGAATGACGACGCTAATAAGCGGGGACGATGACGGGGCAAGCGGTGTGAGGGACATGGGACTGGAGCCTGGAAAGAAAGCTCCAGATTTTCCGAGGCTGAGTAGTCAGCCTCTGCCAGTTCCTGCCCCCATCTACATAGGAGAAACCCTATAACCCCGATGAATCTACGAAGGCAGCCGCACCCTCTGCCGGCTGCTGGTAAAAATGCCCCAGCAAGACAGAAACAACGCGGCAATCAACGGCCCGATCACAAAGCCGTTCAAACCGAAAATCGTCAGACCGCCGAGGGTGGACAGCAAAATCATATAGTCCGGCATCTGCGTATCGCGCCCCACGAGAATTGGGCGTAGCACGTTGTCGACCATGCCGATCACCAGCACGCCAAACACGCTCAACGCCACGCCTTGCCAAATAGCGCCAGTGGCGAGGAAGTACACCGCCACCGCACCCATACAATACCGCCGCCCACAGCCGGCAACAGCGACAGAAACGCCATCAACACCGCCCACAGCAGCGGGCTGGTAATGCCGAGAAACCAGAATGCCAAGCCGCCCAACGCGCCCTGGGTTACCGCGACCAATACGTTGCCTTTTACGGTGGCACGCACCACGCGGGTAAAGCGCAATTGCAGACGGCGCTTCTGGCCCTCGTTTAACGGAATAGCCGTACGAATGCGCCGCACCAGTTCCTGGCCGTCGCGCAGAAAGAAGAACAGCAGATACAGCATGATGCCGAAGCTGATCAGAAACTCGAACGTGTTCTGCCCGAGCGTAAAGGCCTGGCTGGCCACGGCCTGACTACCCTGCATGGCGCCGGTGATGGCTTTGTCTTTGATGCCGGTGAAACTGCCCAGGCCGAAACGGTCCATTTGCGTCTGCACAAACGTCGGCAGGTGGCGTTTCATTTCGAACATATAGGCGCCGATATCCACTTCGCCGCTTTCGATGCGTTTATACAGTTCGCCAGCCTCCTGAATCAGCAGCGCCGTGGTGAATACCACCGGCAAGATGGCGATGCACAGGCAGATCAGCAGCGTGGTCAGGGCGGTCAGGTTGCGTGAGCTTTTGTGCCGCTGTGCCAACCAGCGCTGTAATGGGCTGAACAGCACCGCGAGCACGATCGCCCAGAACACCGCGCCGTAATACGGCAGCAGAATCCAGCCGAATGCCAGGGTGACCAGCACCAGAAGGGCCAGGAAGAGTTTGTTTTCGAAATCGGGGTTGACCATGGACGCTCGCGGTAAACAAAGGCTGATGAGCGTTTAGTCCGCGAGCGCAACGGCAAGTGCAGGTTTATCGGTGCGGTAAGCGGTGTAACAACGGGAGCAGAAAAAAACCGTCGTTCCCGCGCAGGCGGGAACCCAGATTCTGCAGCCGTGCCGAGTAGTGCGACCCATCCGGAATTCTGGGTCCCCGCCTGCGCGAGGACGACGGTGTGATGGCAGGCACCGACGCTAGGCCTGCATCGCCCACCCATCCACATTCATCGCCGCCTGGCGCAACGCTTCCGAGCGAGTCGGATGCGGATGACAGGTGAGCGCGATGTCTTCGGCCGACGCGGCAAACTCCATCGCCACGCAGTACTCACCGATCAACTCACTGACGCTGGGCCCGATCAGGTGCACGCCCAAAATTTCGTCGGTGCGCTCATCGGCCAGCACTTTCACAAAGCCTTCGCTCTCGTGGTTGATCTTCGCCCGGCTGTTGCCGGCAAACGGAAACTTGCCGACTTTGTACGCGCGCCCCTCAGCCTTCAATTGCTCCTCGGTTTTGCCCACCGTGGCCACTTCCGGTTTGGTGTAGATCACGCTGGGAATCAGGGCGTAATTCACCTCGCCGGCCTTGCCGACAATCTGCTCGATACAGGCAATGGCCTCGTCTTCGGCCTTGTGCGCGAGCATCGGCCCGGAAGTGACGTCGCCGATAATCCAGATGCCCGGCACGCCCGAGCGGTGTTTCTGGTTTTCCAGCATGCCGCGTTTATCCGGCGTGATGCCTACGGTTTCCAGGCCCAACCCCTGGGTGAACGGACGGCGGCCGATGGCGACCAGCACGTAATCCGCCTTGAGGGTTTCTTTCTCGCCGCCGGCCGCCGGCTCGATCTCCAGCGTTACGCCTTTGGCCGTGGCTTTGGCGCTGCTGACTTTGCTGCCGAGTTTGAAATTGAAGCCTTGTTTGGCCAGCGAACGCTGGAAGGTTTTACCGGTTTCCAGGTCCAGTCCCGGGCAGATGCGGTCGAGGTATTCAACCACCGTCACTTCGCTGCCCAGCCGGCGCCAGACCGAGCCCAGCTCCAAGCCGATAACGCCGGCACCCACCACAACCAGATGCTTGGGCACTTCGGGCAACGCCAGCGCGCCGGTGGAGTCGAGGATGCGTTTGTTATCGATGGTCACGCCCGGTAACGGCGTCGGCTCGGAGCCGGTGGCAATCACGATGTCCTTGGCGGTTAGCACCTGCTCGCTGCCATCGGCGGCTTTCACCACCACCCTGCCCGGCCCGTCGATCCGGCCCCAGCCCTTGATCCATTCGGCCTTGTTTTTGCGAAAGAGAAACTCGATGCCCTTGGTCAGGGTGGTCACGCTTTCGTCTTTCTGTTTCATCATTTGCGCGAGGTTGAGGGTCGGCTTGACCTCGATGCCCAGCTTGGCGAACTCCGGGCCTACCGCCGCATCGTAGAGCTCAGATGCATGTAGCAGCGCTTTGGACGGCATGCAGCCGACATTCAGGCAGGTGCCGCCCAGTGTCTCGCGGCCCTCCACACAGGCCACTTTCAGGCCCAGCTGGCCGGCCCGGATGGCAGCGTTATAGCCGCCAGGGCCGCCGCCGATCACCACTACGTCGTAATTGCTCATGGGGTTCACTCCTTGGTCTCAAAGGCGCGTTCAAAGCCGGACGCGAAAAGTCTTAGCAGTAAAGACGGAAATTCTCTGGGTGCCCACTGGCAGCAATCCAGCCAGCGATTTGGCGTTTATACCCCTAAGCTTGGCGCTTATATTACACCCTTCATATTGTTTGTATGTCGAGTGTAATTTAGGCTGTAAGCGTGATGCCAGTGCGGCTTAATTCATTTCGTTGAATACCGGTTGAGAGGTCCTTATGAGCATGTCCCGCGAAGACAAAATCCAGGCCTGGCTGGCCGTTGCCCAGGATATGCAGACGCACCTGGCCGAGCCCGGCACCCTGACATTGAAGGAAGTGGCCGGCATGAGCCCGCAGGAATTCTTCGATGGCATTGGCAGCGGCCAGTTGCCCTCGCCGCCCATCAACGGGCCGATGGCAATGGTGCCGGTGGAATGGTCGAGCGGCCATTTCATCTTTCAGGGCTCTCCATCGGCCATGCACTACAACCCGCTGGGCAGCGTGCACGGCGGCTATATCGCCACCATGCTCGACTCGGCAATGGGCTGCGCCATTCACACCATGCTCAGCAAAGGCCAGGGCTACACCACCACCGACCTGCGCATCAGCTACGTGCGTGCCGTCACCACCGCCGTCGGCCCGTTGCGCGCTGAAGGCCGGATCATCCACGTCGGCCGCTCCACGGCGCTGGCTGAAGGCCGCCTGTACGACGTGGACGACAAGCTCTACGCCACCGGTTCCACCACGTGTTTGATCATGAACATGCACGGCTAAGCCCGCGCCAGGAGACCCACCATGCAAAACATCGTTATCGCAGGCTACGCCCGCTCGCCGTTCCACTTCGCCCGCAAAGGCGGCCTGATCAACGTGCGCCCCGACGACCTCGCCGCCCAGGTGGTGAAAGAATTGGTCGGCCGCCTGGACATCGACCCACGGGAAATCGAAGACCTGATCATGGGCTGCGCCTACCCCGAAGCCGAGCAAGGCATGAATATCGCGCGCATCACCAGTTTCCTCGCCGGCCTGCCCGATACGTTGGGCGGCGCCACGGTCAATCGCTTTTGCGGCTCTTCCATGACCGGCGTGCACTTTGCCGCCGGGCAGATTCTGCTCGGCGCCGGCGAGGCGTTTATCTGTGCCGGCGTCGAGTCCATGACCCGCGTACCCATGGGCGGCTTCAATATTTCGCCCAACCCGAAGCTGCTGGAAACCTACCCGCAGGCGTATATGTCGATGGGGCAAACCGCCGAAAACGTCGCCAACCTGTACGGCATCAGCCGAGAAGAACAGGAACTGATGGCCGTGGACTCCCACGCCAAAGCCGCCAAGGCGCGCGAACTTGGTTACTTCAAAGATGAAATCGTCTCCATCGTCACGCCAGAGGGCTTGATCAGCGAAGACGGCTGCATTCGCCCCGGCACCAACGCCGAAGCGCTGTCGACGCTGAAACCAGCGTTTGGCGGCAGCGTGACGGCCGGCACCGCCTCACCGCTCACAGATGGTGCCGCTGCCGTATTCGTGTGCACCGAAGCCTTTGCCAAGCGCTGGAACCTGGACGTGCTGGCCCGCGTGCGCGCCGTCTCGGTAGCCGGTTGCCCCGCCGAAATCATGGGCATGGGCCCGCTGCACGCCACCAACAAACTCCTTAAGCGCGAAGGCCTGAGCATCAACGACATCGACCTGGTGGAAATCAACGAAGCCTTCTCCAGCCAGTCCATCGCCTGCGTGCGTGAGCTGGGCCTGGACATGGCCAAGGTGAATATCGACGGCGGCGCACTGGCCATGGGGCACCCACTGGGCGCGACCGGCGCGCGCATTACCGGCAAGGCAGCGTCCTTGCTCAAACGCACCGGCGGCCGCTTTGCCATTGCTACCCAATGCATCGCGGGTGGTCAGGGCGTGGCGACGTTGCTCGAAGCGGTTTGATCCATCTGCAACCGGGCTGACCCACGGCCCGGTTTTGCTGGCTGCATCCTGAGCCTTACGGGTTTAGAATGACGGCCAGCATTTCACGTCATCGGAGGTTGTTGCCGTGCGTTATTCAGAAGATCACAAGGCGCAAACCCATCAACGCATCATCGACGAAGCATCCGAGCGGTTTCGCCGCGACGGCGTCGGCGTCACCGGCCTGCAGCCGCTGATGAAGGCCCTGGGGCTTACCCATGGCGGCTTCTATGCCCATTTCAAATCCAAGGATGACCTGGTCGAGCAAGCCCTGAGCGCTGCCGTGGAAAAACTCGCGGTGTCGGTCGACGAGACCTTTGCTGGCGATAATCCGCTGCAAACCTTTATCCGCTACTACCTCAGCGCTAGTCACCGCGACAATCCGGGCAAAGGCTGCCCGATGCCCACCCTGTGTTCGGAACTCGGCCAGCGCGGCCAACCCAGCGCCACCACCGACCGCATGGTAGAAAATCGGGTGAACAAAATAGCCGAGAATCTGGAAGGGGCTAACGTGGATGAGCAAAGCATTGCGATGCTCTCGACCATGGTTGGCGCGCTGATGCTGTCGCGCAGCGTCAGCGACCCGGAACTGTCCGACCGCATATTGAAAGGTGCGCGGCGGCAACTGCTCCAGCAGCTCGAAAGCGACTAGTCCGCCCCATGAAAAAGCCCGCCAATTGGCGGGCTTTTATTGCCTGAGAATCAGGCCTTGTAACGGGCTGCCGCGGAACTGTGCGACAGGTTCGGCCCCAGTTTTTGCCGCGCAGCGACAAAACCATCCCAATCGGCTGCATCGGGCAACGAAGGAATGGTCACCAACTCGCCCTGATCAAACCCGGCCAGCGCCGCGTCCACCATTTCTCCCGCGTCCATCACCATCGCGGCGGGAATGCGGTTGGCATCGATACCAGAGCGCTCCCAGATTTCGGTGCGGGTCACGCCCGGCAACACGGCTTGCACCTGCACGCCCAGCTTGCCCAGCTCACTGTTCAGCGATTGGCTCAAGCTCAACACATACGCCTTGGTGGCACTGTAGGTGGCGTTGAACATTTCCGGTGCCAGCGCAACGACTGAGGCCAGGTTGATGATGGCGCCACCACCGGCAGCGGCAAAATTGGCGCCGGCTGCGGCGGCCAGGTGCGTTACGGCCGTAATGTTCAGTTCGATCATGCGATCCACCGCATCGCCATCGGCTTCGATCAGCGGCCCGTCCAGGGCTACACCGGCGTTGTTCACCAACACACTGATTTTGCTGTCACCGCGCAGACGCTGAGCCACCGCCTTGATATCGGCTTTCTGAGTCAGATCAGCCTTCACCACTTCCACCTGCACCCCGTAATCGGCGCTGAGGCTGGCGGCCAGTTTCTCCAGACGCGCTAGATCGCGTGCCACCAGTAGCAGGTCATACCCACGGCGGGCCAGACGCTCGGCATACACCGAACCAATCCCCGACGATGCGCCAGTTACCAGCGCGGTGCCCTTTTCGTTGTGTTGAGTCATCGCAGTTTCTCCATAGCGTGTGCAGATCAGATGGCAGCTTTTCTGCCGGTTGGCGTTACGTGCAGCCAAAGCTAGACGGAGTTAGATTACGGGCATAATTTTAAAAGTCTATATGACAGACAACATTTAACTATCGAGGCGAAAAAAGGGCTTTAACTGCATAAACCATGCACTTAACCAGCATTATTATTCGTTTGTTATAAGCAGATGCCCTCGCCACACTGCCGCCGTCAAAACTGCCGAGCTTGTGCCGCCTGATGTTTCTCACCTGGTTATCCGCCTTTCGCCCTGCCGCCACCAATACCCGTCCCACCGAATGGCTGCGTGCCGCATACGGCGCCGCGCTGGCGGTATTTGCCTGCACTTGGGCGTGCGGACAGCTATTCAGCCTAGACCTTGCCGCACATTTGCTCGGCCCGTTGGGCGCCTCGGCGGTGTTGTTATTTGCCGTATCGTCCGGGGCGCTGGCGCAACCCTGGTCGATCGTCGGCAGCTACGCCGTCGCCACCGTGGTAGCGGTTACCACCCTGTATTTCTGCCCGCCCGGTATCGCCGCCGCAGCCATCGCGGTGGCCGGCACCCTCGTGCTGATGTGCTTGCTGCGCTGCCTGCACCCGCCCGGCGCGGCGCTGACCATCTGCCTGGTACTCGGCGGCCCCAGCCTTACCAACCTCGGCTGGCATCTATTACTGCCTACCCTCTTCAACGCCTTGGCCCTACTCACCTGCGCCCTGCTCTACAACAACCTGACCGGCGTGCGGTATCCAAAAATGCCAGCGCCGGCCGCCAGCCTGCACGCCACCCAGGATCGTTCGCCGGAGCAGCGGGTGGGCATCACCAGCGCCGACCTCGATGAAGCCCTTAACGAACTGGGCGGCTTCGTCGATATCCAGCGCGAAGACCTCAAGCAGATCATTCGCGCCACAGAAAAAAACGCTCTGCGCCGCAGCATGGGCGATATCTGCGCCGAGCAGATCATGTCCCGCGACGTGCAGACCGCCACCCCGCAAACCACCGTCAAACAAGCGCTGGATTTGCTCAAACACCACCACCTGAAAACCCTGCCAGTGCTCGACGAGCAGCGTCAGCTGGTCGGCATCGTCAGCCTTATCGACCTGCTCGGCCATCGCCGCCATAAACGCCCGCGCACCCTGCTCGGCCGCCGTCGCGATGTGCCCCTGGAAGACGTGATGAGCCACCCGGTAACCGCCGTGCAACGCAGCACCCATGTGGTGGAGATGATTCCGCTGCTATCGGAACACGGCCTGCATTGTCTGCCCGTGCTGGATAAAGGCGAGCTGCTGGGCATCGTTACCCAGACTGACCTTATCGCGGCCTTGCACCGCGATCTGTTAACCCACCTGGGTTAAGGGTTCGGGCTAGGCCGGGTCCCAGCGCTGCGACCAGTCGACGCCGCTGCGCACTACCTCACGCAGAAGTATAAAAGCCTGCTGCAACGCCTCGCTGTCGCGCTCGCGGGCGTACACCAGGTAAGTTGGATAATTGAACTCCGGCGCCTTTTCCACCCGTTCCAGCGCGCCGCTATCCAGATAACTCTGCACCACCCGCGTACGGAAATAACCACTGCCGCCGGACGCCAGAATGTACTGCAGCGCCAGCGGCCCATGATTGAAACCCAGTGCCGCTTTGGCTTTGTCCGGCAACGCTGCATCATGCTGACGCCGAAAGCCCTCGCCCCAATCGATATACACGTAAGGTTCCGGCTGCTCGGGCTTGCGCACCAGAATCAGCTTTTCCTCCAGCACCTGCTCCACCTGCAAACCCGGCCAATACGACGGCTGATACACCAACGCCGCATCCAGCACGCCAAGCTCCAACTGTTTAAGCAACGCCTGCCCATCACCAATCTCGGCCCGCACGGCAAACCCCGGCATCTGCGCGCGCAGTTGCTGCACCCAGCTGAGCATCAGCGGATTGCACAAACTCACCTCGCCGCCGACGCGCAACACCGTGCGAAAACCCGGCATCAACGGCAAATCACGCTGCGCTGCTTCCCACGTCTGCACCAACTGGTTGGCAAACACCACAAACGCCTCACCGTCGGCCGTCAACTTGGCACCGGCTCGGTTGCGCACAAACAGCTTGCAGCCCAGCTGACTCTCCAGGTTCTGCACCCGCGCGGTAATGGCCGTTTGCGTCACATGCAACTGCTCGGCAGCGGCCACCAGGCTGCCGCTGCGAACGATCTGCAAGAAGGTGCGGGCGAGTTCGATGTCCATGGGCAGGCTCGGTGGGGAGTGTTGGGCGACATTGTAGAGAGGCCGGTCGGTATTCGGGTACGACCGATCGTTCCCGGCACTGACGACCTTAGCCATTTGCTGCGCTAGTTTCTTCCACGCGAATAAACCCTGGAGCGAACCATCATGCCTACGCAACGTATCCCGAGTGTCGAACAAAGGTACGACGACTTTACGACTGGTGTTGACGAGCTGTTAAAACTGGTCGGCGACGACGAAGACCATCCCCTCGCCAGCCTCGCCTCCAACATCGGCAATCTGCTTGAAGCGTACGACGAGGCCCATCTCCCGATGCCGCCGGTATCTGGAGCCGACGTGCTGCAGTACCTGATGCAAGAACACCAACTGTCGCAAAGCGAGCTGCCGGAAATTGGTGCGCAATCGGTGGTGTCAGAAATTCTGGCGGGCAAGCGGCAATTGAATGTTCGCCATATTCGCGCGCTGGCCGAACGCTTCAATGTGCCGGTAGAGGTGTTCTTTTAGTCGCGATGTTGCCTTCTTGGTGACCGCTCAGCACCGCAAACTCCCCCTTCGCCATGTCCAGCGCGGCGCGAAACGCAGGCTCGGCCTGCAATGCCGCCACTACGGCCGCGCCCATCACCTGGCCTTTGTCCACATCGCTCTGCCAATGCGCCCCGCACACCACGCGGCTAATGCCAAAGTCATACCCACGGCGCAGTAGGTCGTTTTTTCGTGCGGGGTTTATTTCGGTTAATACGAGCGCGGCGGCCAAACCGAACGAGGCGTGCCCCGAGGGATAGGAGCCGGTAGTCGCCAGTTTTTGGTCTTGCTCAGGCGTGCAGGTCGCGTCCTTGTAAAACACAAACGGACGTACGCGGTGGTAGTGGTCTTTGGCCGTGCGCATGGCGTAGTCATGGCTGTCTTGCAGCACCGCCATCAGCAACCGATACAGCGCCGGCGTGTGGGTAGCGGAGATGTTCATTCCGAACGCCTCGGCGAAGGCTTGGCCGACACTCTCGTAATCGGCATCACGCCGGGCCAGGGCGACGCGCGCTGGGTCGCGCAACACGCGGCCGGTCTCGTACTGGGCTTTATCGGTCTGGAAAGCCACCGAGTTTTCTGCCGGGGGCGGCGGCAGTACGGCCAAACTATCGGGAGAGCTCTGCGGGGTTAAAAACCCGCTAGTCTCTTGCGCAGCCGCTGAAGAGCCACACACCCAAGCGCCTACCAACAGCGCCGCCACCACTCTTTTCGACGTCATCATAATCACCTCGCACGTTGAATGAATGACGTAGCTGGCCTGAAAAATAGCGCCGCATTAGAGGACCGCCCGCATAAGCCAATCAGCCGATTCCGGTTTTCCCCTGACAGCGCGCGGCAAATCACTCAGCTAAGGTAATTCGCACCACGCGGCCCAACGGCGGTTGCCACACAATCGGCAGCCATCCAACCACTTGCTCGGATGCACTCTTATGACCGCTCCCGCCTACGACCTCGTCGTATTCGGCGCCAGCAGCTTTGTTGGCCAACTCCTCACCCGTTACCTGGCCGAGTACCTGCCTGGCGAAGCGCCAAATTTGCGCTGGGCCATTGCCGGGCGTTCAGCGGCCAAGCTCGACGAACTCAAGCGCAGCCTCGGTGCTGCCGGCCAAAACCTGCCTACGATCATCGCCGACGCCGCCAACGAAGCTCAGCTTCAAGCGCTGTGCGCGCAAACCCGGGTGATTGTTTCCACCGTTGGCCCTTACGCCCTGTACGGCGAGCCACTGGTAAAAGTCTGCGCGACTACTGGCACCGACTACTGCGACCTCACCGGCGAGGTGCAATGGATCAAACGCATGCAAGACAAATACGAAGCCGCTGCCAAGCAGTCCGGCGCACGTATCGTCCATTGCTGCGGGTTCGACTCGGTGCCGTCCGATATGGGCGTCTACTTTCTCCAGCAGCAGGCGCAACAACAATGGGGGGCGCCGGCCACCCAGGTGAAGATGCGGGTTAGAACCCTGAAAGGTGGCGCCTCGGGCGGCACCATCGCCAGCATTATCAACGTGGCGCAAGAAGCCGCCGCCGACGCCGCACTGCGTAAGGAGTTAATGAACCCCTACTCCATCTGCCCGCCCGGCCATGGCTTTACCGCGCGCCAACACGCCGTGCGGGGCGTCGAGTACGACAGCGACTTTGGCGTGTGGACCGGCCCTTTTCTGATGGCCGCCATCAACGAGCGCGTGGTGCACCGCTCCAATGCGCTATCCGGCAATGCCTACGGCAACACCTTCACCTACAACGAAGCCACCCTGACCGGCCCCGGCCTCAAGGGGCGGCTGACGGCTTTTGCGTTTGTCTTCGGCCTGGGCTTTTTTATGCTCGGGGTGATGATTGCGCCGATTCGCAAGCTGCTCGAACGCTTTGTGCTACCTAAACCAGGCGAAGGGCCAAGCCCCGAAGCGCAGCGGGCCGGGCGTTATGACCTGCGGTTTCTGGGCCGTTCGGCAACCGGGCAGGTGCTGAATGTGAAAGTCACCGGTGACCGCGATCCGGGTTATGGCTCAACCAGCAAAATGCTTGGGCAGGCAGCCATCAGCCTCGCACTCGACCATCCGCAAGCAGCGGGCAAAGGCGGCGGCTTCTGGACGCCGGCAACGTTGTTCGATCAGCGCTATATCGAGCGCCTGACACGGCATGCAGGCTTAGGGTTCGAGGTGGTCTAAAGCCAGCGTAGAAGCGACCTTGGCCGCGATGCCCACCATGCGCCATACGTCCCCCCTCACCCGCCTGCGGGAGAGGGGCTGGGGGTGAGGGGCCGTTGACGTTGATCCGACCACTCCTCAGAAATCACCGCACAGCCCCCCGCCACCCCACCAAAAAACCTGAACCCCCTCCCACCACCCCCAGTCGGAACTAGTACTGGGCGCTCTACCCGCCCGCCATTTTTTTTGCCGGGAGGCCCGCCCATGCTCACCTACCCAACAAAGCCGAGCTAACCCATGGCCGCCATTCGAATCGGGATATCCGGCTGGCGTTACGGCCCCTGGCGTGGCGAGTTCTACCCCAAGGGTCTCGTGCAGAAGAACGAGCTCAAATTCGCCTCGCGTGCCGTCAACAGCATCGAGATAAACGGCTCGTTCTACGCCCTGCAAACTCCCGAACGCTACCGCAACTGGGCCGCCGATACGCCAGACGACTTCGTGTTCAGCATCAAGGCGCCGCGCCTGATCACCCATATCAAACGCCTGCGCGATATCGAAAAACCCCTGGCCAATTTCTTTGCCTCGGGCCTGGGCCAACTCAATGGCCGCCTTGGCCCCATCCTGTGGCAATTCCCGCCAAGCTTTAAATTCGACGCCGCGCTGATCGAGGAATTTTTCCAGCAATTGCCCGCCAGCCGCCGCGCCGCCAAACGCCTGGCCAGCCACAGCGACGAACGCCGTCAGGTTGAAGGTTTTCAGGATTGGCCCGGCAAAGAACCGCTGCGCCACGCCATGGAAATTCGCCACGAAAGTTTTGTGAACGACGCCTTCGTCGACCTGTTACGCCAATACAAGGTGGCCCTGGTGGTGGCCGACGCCGCGAAAAAATGGCCCTACGCCGAAGACCTCACCAGCGACTTCGTTTACATGCGCCTGCACGGCGACAAAAAGCTCTACAGCAGCGGCTATTCCGCACCGGCGCTCAAGCGCTGGCACGAGCGCATCGACGCCTGGAGCCACGGCAAACAACCGGCCGACGCCCACCTCATCAGCCCCGACAGTAAGCCCGCCCGCGGTGCGCGCGATGTGTACTGCTATTTCGACAACGACATCAAAACCCGCGCGCCTTTCGACGCGCGAGCGTTGTTGCAGTCGTTCGACCTCACCGCCGCGCTGGCCACCCGCCCCGGTGAATTACCGCAAGGAATCGAGTTATGAGTACCGTCACCTCCGTGCCCCTACCCGTGAATCAGCTGCGGCCTGCGGTGCACAGCCTGCGCATTCTCACGGTGAACATGCACAAGGGTTTTACCGTGTTCAACCGGCGTTTCATTCTGCCGGAGCTGCGCGACGCGGTGCGCACCATGGAGGCCGATCTGGTCTTTTTGCAGGAAGTGCACGGCACCCACCAAACCCACGCCAAGCGCTACAGCAACTGGCCGCCGACGCCGCAGTACGAATTCCTCGCCGACAGCATGTGGCCGCAGTTCGCCTACGGCCGCAACGCGGTGTACCCGGACGGCGACCACGGCAATGCCCTGCTCTCCAAATTCCCCATCCTGCGCCACGACAACCTCGACGTATCCGTCGGCGTGCACGAGCAACGCGGCCTGTTGCACAGCGTGCTGGACGTGCCCGGTCACCGCGAGGTGCATGCCATTTGCGTGCACCTGGGCCTGCGTGAAGCGCACCGGCAAAAGCAGCTGGAACTGCTCTGCACCCTGCTCGACGCCTTGCCGCAAGACGCTCCGGTAATCGTCGCCGGCGACTTTAACGACTGGCGCCTGCGCGCCGACGCCGTGTTGGCCAAGGCCGGTATGGAAGAAGTGTTTATGCAGCACTACGGCATGCCGGCGCGCAGCTTTCCGGCGCGGTGGCCGCTGCTGTGCCTGGACCGCATTTATATCCGCAACGCGCAAGGCCATGAGCCGCAGGTGTTGTCGACACGGCCGTGGTCGCACTTGTCCGACCATGCGCCACTGGCTGTGGAGATCCGCCTATGAAATACGAGTGGCGCGAAGGCAATGAAGTACAGCTGCTGATCAACGGCGAAGAGTTTTTCCCGCGGGTGTTCGCCTGCATTCAGGCGGCCCGTAAAGAGGTCTTGCTGGAAACCTTCATCATCTATGAAGACAAGGTCGGCAAAGAGCTGCAACAGGTGCTGATCGCGGCAGCCAAGCGCGGCGTGCACGTGGAAGTGACGGTGGACGGCTACGGCACCGCCGACCTTGGCGCGCCGTATGTGGCGGCGCTCGTTGAAGCTGGGGTCAAGCTCAACACGTTCGACCCGCGCCCCCGCGTCATGGGCCTGCGCACCAATCTGTTTCGTCGTTTGCACCGCAAGATTGTGGTGGTCGATGCGGAAACTGCCTTTGTGGGCGGCATCAACTTCTGCGCCGATCACCTGGCCGATTTCGGCCCCATGGCCAAGCAGGATTACGCCGTGCAAGTGCGTGGCCCCATCGTCACCGACGTGCACCGCGCAGCGCTCGATTTGCTTGCCGTGCGCCGTGGCGAGCGGCCCGGCAAACAACCGCTCTCCCCGGCCAACCACTTTCGCGGCAATGTGCGCATGCTGATGGCACTGCGCGACAACGATCAATACCAGGACTGCATCGAAGCCGAATATATG
This sequence comes from Pseudomonas sp. CC11G, assembly GCF_056174845.1. Lineage (NCBI taxonomy): Bacteria > Pseudomonadati > Pseudomonadota > Gammaproteobacteria > Pseudomonadales > Pseudomonadaceae > Pseudomonas > Pseudomonas sp. CC11G. The sequence goes on along the minus strand of NZ_JBWBZC010000020.1, from coordinate 51,192 downwards.
CAGGCTATCCGTTCGGCCAATTACCGGCTGGTGGTGGCCAACGCCTATTTCTTTCCCGGCTACCGCCTGCTGCGTGAACTGCGCAACGCCGCACGCCGCGGGGTGAAGGTGACGCTGGTAATGCAAGGCATGCCCGATATGCCGCTAGTGCGCCTCTGCACTCGCTTGCTCTACAACTACCTGCTGCGTGACGGCGTGGTTATTCACGAATATTGCCAACGCCCGCTGCACGGCAAAGTGGCGCTGGTGGACCACGAATGGGCCACCGTCGGCTCCAGCAACCTCGACCCGCTCAGCCTGTCGCTAAACCTGGAAGCCAATCTGATCATCCGCGACCACACCTTCAACCAGCAGCTTTACAACCACCTCACCGACCTCGGCGCCAACAAGTGCAAGAAGGTGACTCTGGAGCGGGTAATGCGCGGCTACTGGTGGCGCGCACCGATCATCTTTTTAACGTTCCACTTTCTGCGCCACTTCCCCGCCATCGCCGGTTGGTTTCCCGCGCATTCGCCACGGCTTAAACCACTGACCCCGGCCGACGCAGTTGGTGTTGTCGAAGAACCCACCGCCCCCGTCTGCAACGCCGAGGAAAGCCGATGACCGCGCAAAGCGCCGCCGCAGAGCAGGACAAACCGCAACCCGCCTGGAAAATCTGGGGAAAACGGCTGCTGAACATTTTCTTCTTCTGTCTGGTGCCGGTGCTGTTGTATCTGATGGTGCGCAACCTCAACTGGCAAGAAGTGAAAACCGCCCTGCACGCCTACAGCGCGCAAACGCTGCTGCTGGCCCTGGCCGCCAGCGCCGCGAGCTACGCCGTATACAGCTGCTTCGACCTGATCGGCAGCCACTACACCGAACACAAACTGCCGCCACGGCAAACCATTCCCGTCACCTTCGTGTGCTACGCCTTCAACCTCAACCTGAGTTCATGGGTAGGCGGCATCGCCATGCGCTATCGCCTGTATTCGCGGCTGGGGCTGGATGTGCCGACCATCACTAAAGTCATCAGCATCAGCCTGCTCACCAACTGGCTGGGCTATATCCTGTTGGCCGGCGGCGTGTTTTCCCTGCGTCTGGTCGACCTTCCCGAACACTGGAAAATCGGCGAAACCACCCTGCAATACATCGGTTTTGGTTTGCTCGCCGCCGCCTTTATCTACCTGTTCGCCTGCAAATTCAGCAAACGCCGCAACTGGCACTTCGGCAAACAGGAAATCACCCTGCCAAGCCTGCGCATGGCGTCGGCGCAGATCGTACTGGGCACACTGAACTGGGGCCTGATGGCAGCGATGATCTTTATTTTGCTGCCGGACAAAGTGTCGTACTGGGACATTCTCGGCATTCTGCTGATCAGCAGTATTGCCGGCGTCATCACCCATATCCCGGCCGGGCTGGGCGTGCTGGAAGCAGTGTTTCTGGCGCTGCTGCAACACCAAGTAGACAAGGGCAGCATCGTGGCCGCGTTGATTGGCTACCGGGTGATTTACTTTCTGATTCCGCTGGGCGTGGCGGTGATTGTGTATGCGGTGCTGGAAAAGCGTGCCAAGCATATTCGGACGTCGCAGGACGAATAGCCGCGCAACCGCACGGCACACGCGAGGTATCTTCGCCCCCGATACCTCGCATCCCCACTCACGATTGGCCAACTACATCGCCCTTCCTTACCGTGCCCAAAGCTCGGGCCTGCCTGGCCCGCTTTCCTAGGCCCGCATAAGGACAACAACAATCATGTTCCGCTACTTCCCCACTAACTACGTCTGGAACCTCTCGGTCGACCTGGCCATTGAAATGGGCGCCCGCATGGGCGAGATCGAGGAGATGTGCGCGCCGCTGCAAGAGGCCGCCAAGCAGCCCGACGCCGCCGGCACTAAAGCCTTTCGCGAAACCTGGCAGAAGATGGCCTACAAACTCTGTGGCCTGGCCGAAGAAGATGAAGCGGCCGGCCGCCTGCTTTCGGCCGGGGAAAAATACAACCGCGCCGCCACGTACTACCTCACCTGCGAACGCCTGCAAGCCCACGGCGCCGAAGGGCGTACCGCGCTGTACCAAACTTTTCTGCACACCTTCGCGCGTGGCATCGAGCTGTCCAAAGAGAACTGCGAGCGAGTGGAAATTCCGTATGAAGGCAGCGTGATCTCCGGCCTGCTGGTACGCGCCGAAGGCGTAACCGGCCCGCAGCCGATTCTAGTGCAGGTAAACGGCCTGGATTCGACCAAGGAAATGAAATACCGCGTCGGCCTGCCAGCCTGGTTGGCCAAGCGCGGCGTGGCGTCGTTGATCATCGACCAGCCCGGCACCGGTGAAGCGCTGCGCCTGCACAACCTCACCGCCCGCTACGACAGCGAACACTGGGCCAGCCGTGTGGTGGACTGGCTGGAAACCCGCAGTGAATTCGATGCCAAGCGGATTGGTCTGGAAGGTGTGTCGCTGGGCGGTTACTACTGCCCGCGCGCCGTGGCCTTCGAACCGCGGTTTGCCTGCGGCGTGGTATGGGGCGCCAACCACGATTGGCGCGACGTGCAAAAACGTCGGTTGGAAAAAGAAGGCAGCTTCCCGGTGCCGCACTACTGGGCGCATGTGCGCTGGGTATGGGGCGCGAAGGATCAGGACGACTTTATGGCCATCGCCGAAAACGTACACCTGGATGGCGTGCTCGACCGCATCACCGTGCCGTTCCTGGTTACCCACGGCGAGAAGGATTCACAAATCCCCCTCAAGTGGGCACACCGCACCTATGAGCAGCTGGTGAACAGCCCGAAACGCGAGCTGAAAATCTTCACCGAACGTGAAGGCGGTGTGCAGCATTCGAGCTTTGATAACAGCATCAATGCCGGGCAGTACATTGCTGATTGGGTGGCGGAAAACCTCGGTGGAAAAACGGCGTAGGTTGGGTTGAGTAAAGCGAAGCCCAACGCGGTTTATCTATCGATCGCAATGTTGGGCTTCACCTGCGGCTCAACCCAACCTACACCTCGATGTTTTAGGCGGGAGATCGCGTCGCGTGAAACGACGCGATCTGCCAGCCGCTCTCCCCTAATGCCCACACCTGCGTCGCAAACCCCTCCCCTCTGATCGGCTGATCACCGCCGCGCTTCTGCAGCGTGTTGCATTGCGGCCCGGTCATCACCGCCAACCCGTCGCCATAAAACCGCACCTGCAACTCGCCGCGCTCAATCGCCAGGTATTGCACCGCCGTGCGCGCGTAGTCGAGGTAGTCGGTCTTGCCTTGCACCAGGCCCGTGGTGTGCACGTACACCAGGTCGTCGGCAAACAGCTGGGCCACGCTGGCGTGGTCTTCTTCCACCAGCGCGCGACGACGGTCTTGTTCCAGGTCCAGCAGGTGTTGTGTGGTGCTCATGGGTACAGCTCCTTGGTTAAGAGCGCGCACCTTAGGCGCGGCCAGGCGCGTGGAAAAAATCGTGGATCACGATGCCTCGCATCGTCACTTGCGATACCTCCCGCCACTTTCTTTCTTACCGACGCGGCGCCCGCCGCCGTTGCGTTCCACTCGGTATTGAAGCCATCGATACCTGGCCATCGATGCAATCTGTTGGTGTCCAAACCCGGCACTCGGCAGCCTGCCAGCACAACCATAAGCACAGTGACCCAACCGTTATGAGCACCTTGCACCTGCACTGCCAAACCCTATTCGACGGCGCCAGCCTGAACACCCGCCAGCAGCAAACTCTCGTGGTGGAAAACGGCCTGCTCACCTATGTTGGCCCGCGCAGCACCGCTCCGTTGCCGTCGCCCGGCGCGCAGGTGGTGGATGCCGGCGACAACTTCGTCATGCCAGGTTTGGTGGACGTGCACACGCACTTGGCGTTCGGCAACGCGCAGAGCGAAGAAGACATTGATATCTGGACCACCGATGAATTTCGCGCCCTGCGTGGTCTGTTCTTCGCCCAGCATGTGTTGGCCGCCGGCGTCACCAGCATGGTGTGCCCCGGCGACAGCGGCCAACTGAGCATTGCCGTGCGCAACTCGATTGCCGCCGGCATGTTTGACGGCCCGCGTATCGCCGCCAGCAGCCGGGTGATCACCAACCGGCAAAGCTTGAACGACTGGTTTCCCAGCAGGGTCGGCGCCCCCGAATTTTTCACCGCGCGATTGGTCACCAGCCGCAGCGAAGCCATCGCAGAAGTACGCAAGCAGGCCAAAGACGGCGTGGACCTGATCAAGATCGCCATGGACGGCACGCACCGCCGCCCCAATGGCGAAATCATCGCAGCCTTCACCGCCGATGAAACCAAGGAGATGGTCGAAGAAGCCCACCGCCTGGGCTGCAAAGTCGCCACCCACGCCTACGGCCGCGAGGCGGTGATGTACGCCGCCAAAGCAGGCGTCGACCTGGTATTCCACGCCTTCTATATGGACGACGCCTGCATCGAAGCGCTGCTGGAAGCCGGCAGCATTCTCGCCCCGACCATGACGTTTCCACAGAACACCGTGGACTTCTGCCAACCCCACGACCCGGCCATTACCACCGGTTACGCCGGCTACTGCGCGCGCACGCTGGAGGTCGGCAGCCAGGTGCTGAAACGCGCCAAGGCCGCCGGCATTCCATTTGCGTGCGGCAGCGACAGTGGCTTTGCCGTCACCCCCTACGGCGAATGGCATGCGCGCGAGCTGGAACTGTTGGTGACTCGCCTCGGCTTCACCCCGGCCGAAGCCCTGTATGCCGCCACCAACGTCGGCGCGCGCTGCATGCCCCGAGGCGAAACCCTGGGCACGTTGGAAGTGGGCAAGCAGGCAGATTTCCTGCTGCTCGACGGCTCGCCGCTGGACGACATTCGCGTGCTGCAAGACCGCAGCAAACTCAAGGCGGTGTACAAGGCCGGCCTGCCGGTGCGCATGGACAGAAGCCCCTACAACCCCAAGCAGGTGTCGGACTTCAACTCCCTGAAATGGACCGACCTCTACACCCGCGACCGTGTCGCGCAACTGGGCAAATGGAGCGTATGAGCATGGACACACTGACCGTTACCAGCGCCGCACAAATCGCCAGCGTCGCCCTGCAAACGGCCCGCGAGCTGGGCCTTAAACCGATGGCCGCCGCCGTACTCGACAGCGCAGGGCACCCGCTGGCGGTGCTGCGCGATGAGCAGGCGAGCTTTCTGCGCCCGCAGATCGCCACCGGCAAGGCGCGCGGGTGTTTGGGTATGGGGTTTGGGGGGCGCGAACTGGCCCGCCGCGCGCAGGCGATGCCGGCGTTCTTTGATGCGATTAATAGCCTGACTGGGGGTGAGGTAATTCCAGTGGCTGGCGGCGTGTTGATTCGCTCAGGCAGTGGCCAGCTGTTGGGGGCGATTGGGGTGAGTGGGGATACGTCGGATAACGATGAGCGCTGTGCGTTGGCGGGGATAGCTTCTGTGGGGTTGCAGGCTGACTGCGGGGACCCAGTGTAGGAGCAAATGGCCGGCCATCCGATTGGTCGCGAAGCCCGTTGTGCGAAACCCGCAACGGACATCGTTTGCAGGGTTCGCGAGCAAGCTCGCTCCTACAGATTCAATTTTGCCGCCTGCTCCTGCAACACCCCGCGAAACCAACTCAACGCCGGATCCCTATCCTGATACGGATGCCACTGCACCACCTGCGTCGCCGCTGGAAACGCCAACGGCGCCGCCACCACCCGCAGCGGATACCGCTGTGTAAACAGCTGCGCCTGCCGGCGAAACAACGTCGCCACCCGTTGGGTGCCCACAATAAAATCCGGCATCAACGCAAAACTCTCCAGCGCCACCGCCACCCGCCGGGGAATGCCCAGCTCTTCCAGGTGCGCCGCATCCAGGGCCAGATGACGGCCATCGGCAAACTCGCGCACCACATGCTCGGCATCGCAATAAGCGGCCAGGCTCAGGCCGTTGGCATAATCCGGCTGATCGGCGCTCACCAGGCAGCAGAGTTCATCCGTCAACAGCGGCTGATGGGGATAGGCCGTGTTCAGCCGGCGCTGCGGCACGATCACGCAATCACTGCGCCGATAGTCCAGCGCCTCGCTCACCACGTCGCCGTCACGTGGCAATGGCAAATCGCGCAGGGTCAACCGCACCTGCGGCGCCACCCGCGCCAACTCACGGCTCACCGCGGGCAACAAAACGGCGGCCACGTAATCCGACGCCACCAGGGTAAAACGCCGGTCACAGGTGGCCGGGTCGAACAGCACCGGGGCATCGGTGATCTCCCGCGTCAGGGCCAGGGCTTCGCGCACTTTCGGCAATAACGAAAGCCCCAGCGTGGTGGGCTGCAAGCTGCGCCCGACCTGCACCAACAACGGATCATTGAAATGCTCACGCAGGCGACCCAGCGCCGAACTGGTGGCCGACTGGCCCAGGCATAAACGCTCGGCCGCACGGGTGACGCTGCACTCGGTCAGCAAGGCATCCAGGGCAATCAGCAGATTGAGGTCGAGGCGGCGATAACGCATGGGTTCAGCTCACACACAGCGGCGGTAGCTGACCCTAGAGCGCAAGAGGTGAATAGACCAATCGTGATTGGCGTTGGCAGGTATCGGTAACGGCCATAGGCCGCTTCACCTTCAAAAAGTCACGAGGTGCTGGGTGCCGCTCAGTTGAGCGGCACCCAGCGGCGCAAATCAAACGCCCTTGGTCGACGGCAACAGCACCGTCAAAATCCCCAGCAGCGGCAGGAACGCGCAAATACGGAACACGTATTCAATGCCGTGAATATCCGCCAGGTAGCCCAGCAGCGCGCCGCCGATACCGCCAAAGCCGAACATCAAACCAAAGAAAATCCCGGCGATCATGCCGACGTTACCTGGCACCAGTTCCTGGGCGAACACCACAATCGCCGAGAACGCGGACGACAGAATAAAGCCGATGATCATCGCCAGTACGGCGGTCCAGAACAGGTCCACGTAAGGCAGCGCCAAAGTGAACGGGGCCGCGCCGAGGATGGAAAACCAGATCACTTTCTTGCGCCCGATCCGGTCACCAATCGGCCCGCCGAAAAAGGTGCCGGCCGCTACCGAACCCAGGAACAGGAACAGGTACAACTGCGAGCTGGTCACCGACAGGTCGAACTTCTCGATCAGGAAGAACGTGTAGTAGCTGGTCAGGCTCGACATGTAGAAGTACTTGGAGAACACCAGCATCGCCAGCACCACCAACGCGCCAATCACCCGCTGCTTCGACAGGCCATGGGTGGCCACGCCGCCGCTCTTGAGCTTGAACAGAGTGAGGTGGTTGCGGTACCAGCGGCTCAGGCCGTACAGCACGCCAATCGCAAACACGGCGAACACCCCGAACCAGGCGACATGCCCCTGGCCGTAGGGAATCACGATGGCCGCCGCAAGCAACGGACCAAACGCGGTGCCAGCGTTGCCGCCTACCTGAAAGGTCGACTGCGCCAGGCCATACCGACCGCCCGACGCCAAGCGAGCAATGCGCGAGGCTTCCGGGTGGAAGGTTGAGGAGCCCACGCCCACCAAGCCTGAGGCCAGCAGAATGGCCGGAAAGCTACCGACAAAGGCCAGCAGCAAAATGCCCACCAGCGTGCACAGCGAGCCCACCGGCAGCAGCCAGGGTTTCGGGTGGCGGTCGGTGTGGTAACCGACCCAGGGTTGTAGCAGCGAAGCGGTCAGTTGGAACGTCAGGGTAATCAGGCCCACCTGGGCGAAGGTCAGGCCGTAGTTGGCCTTTAGCATCGGGTAGATCGATGGCAGCACGGCCTGAATCAGGTCGTTGATCAGGTGCGCCAGGGCGCAGGCGCCGATCACGCGCATAACCAAGGGGCTGGCTTGTTGGGCAACCGACGGGGCGGCAGCCGAGGGTGAAGCAGTGGCACTGATAGACATAGGGCAGCTTCCTGACATTCAAGACAAGCCACGAAGGCCAGGCGCAGAAACATGCGCTGGCAATTTCGTGGGTCGGCGCTATCCTACGGGGCCACAAAAGCGCCTGTCTCGCGAAATGCAGACAACAACTATCGCAAAACAGACAATGTTCAGACCAATCGATGAACACGTGCGCGAAATCGACGCCGCGGCCTGGCGCGTCAGCAGCAGCGCCAACGACTACCCGGCCGACTGGCATATCCCGCCGCACAGCCACAACAAACACCAACTGATCTACGCCATTGCCGGCGTGATGGTCGTGCATGCGGCGTTGCACCAATGGACGGTGCCGCCCAGTCGCGGCATCTGGATGCCCAGTGGCCAGGAACATGCGATTCGCTGCATCGGCCAGGTGAAGATGCGCAGCGTGTTCGTGCAGCCCGACGACAGCTTCGACCTACCCAACGAAACCAAGGCCGTGAGCATTTCGCCGCTGCTCAGCGAATTGATTCAAACCTCCATCGGCATCGCCGAGCCCTACCCCAGCAACTCGCGGGAAGCGCGGGTGATGAACCTGATACTCGACGAGCTGAAAATCCTCCCCACCCTGCCCCTGCACTTACCGCAACCGGCGGACCCACGCGTAGCAGTGATCTGCACCAGCCTGCAAGACAACCCCGGCGACAACGCCACCCTGGCCGACTGGAGCGGGCGCTTGCACCTGGACGAAAAAACCATCCAGCGCCTGTTCCAGAAAAGCACCGGCATGACGTTCGGCCAATGGCGTCAGCAAGCGCGCTTGTTGCAGGCCCTGGAGCGGATTGCCGTGGGCGAACGGATTATCGACGTGGCCGGCGCGCTGGGGTACGAGAGCCCGAGTGCGTTTGCCACGATGTTTAAAAAGCAGTTCGGGGTGACGCCGAGTCAGTTTTTCAGATGAACGCTTGGATTTGGCGGGAAGACGGAGATTGGTTTTACACCGTCGCCCTCGCGAAGGCGGGGGCCCAGGCTTTTTCCAGGTAACGGCGCTCGTCACAACACTCTGGATCCCCGCCTGCGCGGGGATGACGGAGTGTTATTGAAGAACGCGGCGTTCAGCAATCGCCTGGCAGACGGCTTGGTGCGCGAAGCACACCCTACGGAGCGTTGGCCTTGATGAACTCCACAAACGCCCGCAACGGCGACGGCACATAGCGCCGCCCGGGGTAGTAAAGAAACGGCCCGGTGAACGACTGCCACCAGGGTTCAAGCACCGGCACCAATTGCCCGCTGTCGAGGTACGGGCGCAGCCAGTCTTCAAACAGGTAGACGATGCCCAGGCCATCCAACCCCGCCTGCACCGCCAGATCCACGGCGCCGCCAATTTGCACAATCAATGGCCCGCCAGGATCCAGGCTGAGCACTTCGCCGTTTTTTTCGAAGTCCCATAACGGCATGGCGCCGCTGGGAAACCTGCCGCGCAAACAGGCGTGATTGAGCAAATCGCGCGGGTGTTCCGGTGTGCCATGGGCCGCCAGATACGCCGGCGAGGCCGCCGTGGCGCAGCGCTGCCAGCGCGGGCCGATGGGCACGGCGATCATGTCTTGCTCCAGGCGCTCGTCGTAACGAATGCCGGCGTCGCAGCCGGCCGCGAGCACGTCGACGAAGCTTTCCTCCACCATCACTTCCAGGCGGATGTCCGGGTAGGTTTTCAAGAACGGCGTGATGATCGCCGGCAACACCAACCGCGCCGCACTCAGCGGCACATTAAGGCGCAAGGTGCCGGACGGCCGATCACGAAACTCGTTGACCACATCGAGCGCCGACTCCACTTCGCCCAGCGCCGGCACAATGCGCTCCATCAACCGCGCACCCGCTTCGGTCGGCGCCACACTGCGCGTGGTGCGATTCAACAGACGCACGCCTAGGCTGGTTTCCAGGCGCCGCACCGCATCGCTCAAGCTGGAGGCCGACTTGCCACTGCCGCGCGCGCCCTCGCGAAAGCCGCCGGCATTTACCACCGCGACAAACGCCATCAAGTCCTGAATATCTGCCGCCACTGTTCGCACTCCCGTACAACCCGTGCCGATTGCAGCTCATTATCAGCACAGTGGTCAATGTCTATAGTGCTGGCACCCCCACCCCGCGAGGACCATCACATGAGCAACGCGAACAAAGCCGGCACCTTCCAACTTGGCGAGCGCACCGTAAACCGCATGGGCTATGGCGCCATGCAACTGGCCGGCCCGAAAGTATTCGGCCCGCCCAACGACCCCAAGCAGGCCGTTGCCGTGTTGCGTGCGGCGGTGGAAGCCGGGGTGAACCATATCGACACCTCCGACTACTACGGCCCGCACGTGGTGAATCAACTGATCCGCGAAGCCCTGCACCCCTACGCCGACAACCTGACCCTCACCACCAAAGTCGGCGCCGTGCGCGGTAGCGATGCCTCCTGGAACCCCGCCCACAGCCCCGCCGAACTGACCCAGGCCGTGCACGAAAACCTGCGCAACCTGGGCCTGGAAACCCTGCACGTGGTGAACTACCGCGCCTGGGGCACCGTGCACGCGCCGGGCACCGAATCGATTGCCGAAGGGTTTGCCGCGCTGGCCGAACTGCAACGTCAGGGGCTGATTCAGCATCTTGGTTTGAGCAACGTAAGCGCGCCGCAGGTGAAAGAAGCGCAAGGCATTGCCAAGGTCGTATGCGTGCAAAACCACTACAACCTCACCCACCGCGCCGACGAAGCGTTTATCGCCGAACTGAACCAGCAAGGCATCGCCTATGTGCCGTTTTTTCCGCTGGGTGGGTTTAGCCCGCTGCAATCGGAAACGCTGAGCAAGGTGGCCACGCAATTGGACGCTTCGCCGCTGCGGGTAGCGTTGGCTTGGCTGCTGCAACGGTCGCCGAATATTTTGCTGATTTCGGGTACGTCGAAGGTCGCGCATTTGCACGAAAACCTGAGCGCCAGCGAGCTAGTGATTCCGCCGGCGTTGTTGGCTGAGCTGGATGCTTTGGCCTGAGATCAAAAGCCCCTCACCCCCGGCCCCTCTCCCGCAAGCGGGCGAGGGGTGACGTAGGGCCGAAAACCCAAACCTCACTCGATCTTTTGATCTGCTTTTGATCTGCTTTTGATCGGCTTTTGATCGGCTTTTGATCTTGATCTGGCTTGTGATCTACCCGCCCCTTTAGCGCCAGGCCGAGCGTAGTCGTTGCGTAAGGGGTCGGAGCGGCCGGGAGCCGCGAAGAGGGATGGGGCCATGGATGGCCCTCAGCCCGGCCCCTGGAGTGACGACGTAGCGAGGGGACCCGAAGCGCAGCGTAGGGCCCAGGTGGGGGCGAGATTTTTTGGTTTCTTTTTCATCGACTGGAAAAAGAAACTCGCGCGTAAGGCGCGAAACAAAACGTTCAGCCCACGCGGTAATGAACAAACCCAACGCTCGCCAGAAAATCGCAGGGCCGTTGATGTCGATCCACCTATCCCGTGAGCCCCGTCTACCGCGCCCGGTTAAGCCCCGCAGCGAAATTTCCCGCAGTGCCTTTCACCCCGAAAAAGCCGTTGCCAGCCATCCAAGCCCGCCCTATAGTCCCGCCGTCGCTGCCAACTCAGCGACAGGGTTTGGCGACCCGAAAAGAAATAGCGCGATCACGCGCCACCATCTGAATTGCAGGCGCTTTTTTATGCCCTAGATTCAGCAATGGCGGCTGTGCGTGGGATACCTTCGGGTATGCCGGTTTTTGCGCCGTATTTCGCCGGTTCGCCAACCCACGTACAGCTGCCACCCTTCGTTTGGCGACGAGTTATGGCAGCCTTCTCAACTACTGAAAGGCGCTAACTATGAAAGCAAAATCCAACGTAACAACGTCCCAACCCTTCGACCTAGCAGGCAGCGAACCGCTGTTCCTGGTCAACGCCGGCGCCCCCATCGAAGAAGCGCTCTCCCGAGCCGCCGACCTGATGATGTACGTCGAAACACTGTCCGCAGCCGACTCGCTCATGAACAAAGACCACGAGCGCGCCATCCTGCAAACCCTCAGTGAAATGGCCAAAGCGCTCACCAAAGCGTGCCAAAGCGCCGCTGCCTGACAGGTAATCGCCGCGCGTGCAAAAAAGGAGGCGCAAGCCTCCTTTTCCAAATACCAACCCCTACGCTGTTTCCATTGGTAACCCAGCCGTAACAACCCCGCGAAACTCCCCCACCAACGACAAATCCGGCAACGGCGGCTGCGCCCCCACCAACAAGTGATTTACAAACAGATGAAACAGCTCCGACTGGCTAGAAATGCGCAGCTTGCTGTACAGATGCTTGCGATGGTTTTTCACCGTGCCCTCAGCAATTTCCAGGTGCAGCGCGATCGACACACTCGAGTGCCCGCGCAATATCAAGCTCACAATCGACTGCTCACGCGGCGTTAGCCGATCCGTAGCAAACCCAGCAAACGCCGCCTGTAAATGCTCGGCAATCGTCCGTACACCAGCGCCTTCCAATAGCGGCCGCACCGCCCCGCCGTAGTGTCGCTGCAGATAAGCCTCCAACGCCGGCTGACACAGCTGCAACGCGGCAAATTCCTCTTCGCTAAAAGCCTCTGAACCGTTGCAGCGCATCAGCGAATACGCGGCATAGGCACCGCCGGCCAACGGCGAAATAAACACGACTTCTTCAGCCAATGAACCGGACTCCAGCGAGATACACGGGTGCACATCCGGGGAGTTGAAGTACTCGCCTTCAAAGAAGGCATCCGGCGCCAGATCAACCATGCGATAGAGCCCCGCCGGCTGGCCGTGGGCGCAGGCGGTGTACACCGGGTCGAGTAAATACGTACCGCTGAGGTAGCGCTGCAACGCGCCAGGTTCTGAGATGCCCTGCAGGTTGTTGTGCAAAAACTGCGGCAAGGCGTTGGCGGGGTAAATCAGCACGCAACTCTGGTCGTAGGCCACGATGCTGTGCAGCACTTGGTCCATGCATTCGAGGAATGCCGGGGTGTCGACCGTGGCGATCAGCTGCGGCGTTCTGGCGTGCCAGGTTTCCAGCGCCAACCAGTTTTGCCCATGGGGAAATTGCGCACCGTGTGCCATGTTGCACCTTCTTTTTTGTAAGGCGCCCGACGGGTAAAACCGCCGAGCGCTACGTCACCTCATTCAGTGGGAAATCAAAGCACAACGCTTGCCAGATTGGCGAAAACGCCCCTCAAACTGCTGAAAAACAATTGTCCACGAACAACTGGGCACCGCTGACAAACGACGCATCGTCCGAGGCCAGGAACAACGCGGCACGCGCCACCTCCTCCGGCTCGCACAACCGCCCTTGCTGTATGGCAATCGCGGCTTCGCTGGCATCCACGCCATGGCCTGCAAGTCGTGCAGCTCACGTACGCCGTGAGCCGTGCGAATAAAGCCTGGCGCCACCGCATTGCAGCGAATGCCACGGTCACGAAATTCCACGGCAATGGCCCGCGCGAACATCTGACAGGCGCCCTTGCTGGCGTTGTACACCACCTCACCTGGCGTGGCGTATTGCGCCGAAATGGACGAGGTGCACACGATGCTGCCCTTGCCCTTGGCCAGCATTTGCGGCAACACCGCCTGGGTCATCAGGTACATGCTCTTGACGTTTACCGCCATCAGCCAATCCCACTCGTGCTCCTGCACCTCCAGAAACGGTTTCACGATCAACGTGCCGGCGTGGTTGAACAGCACATCGGCCGGGCCGAGCACTTCCAGCGCAGTGGCCACGGCTGCCTTCACTTCGGCGGCCTGCGACACATCGGCGCCAATGCCAATCGCCCTGCCCCCGTCGGCCTCGATCTGCCGGGCCAGCGCCTCGGCGGCCGGGCCGTCGCGATCGATAATGGCCACCTGAGCCCCTTCGGCGGCGAACAGGCGGCTGGCGGCCTCACCGCAACCGCCGGCGCCGCCGCTGATAATGGCGACCTTGCCGTGCAGGCGCCCTTGCTGTGCAGACATGCGTAACTCCTCGTTATGGGTAGGGATCAATGCGGGTGCGCGTCACGGCCGCCGTTGACGGCAAACGCTTCTTCTGGCGACAGCACCAGGCGGTGGCGGCGATAGAAAGCGAAGTAAGCGATGCCCAGCAAGTACCAGGCCGCTGCACCCAGTGCCGCCCAGCGGTAAAGCGGGTCGAGGAATTGGTACACCAGGGTCAAGGCGGCGATGGCAATCACCACCACGGCGCCGAACACCCCGTACGGGCTGCGATACGGGCGCGGCAGGTTGGCGTGCAAGCGCTTCAGGCGGATATAAGCCACGCTCTGCAGGATGTACGAAATCATCCCGGCGAACACGATCATGCTGACCATGATCCCGCCCATCAGCGCGTTGTTTTCCCGGCCGAAGGTGAACCAGAACACCAGCAGAACGGAGAGTGCCAATGCCGAGCCGGTCACCAGCGCGCGGTTGGGCGTTTTATGTTTCGAGTGAGTGACCGACAGCGCCGTCGGCAAATAGCCGGCGCGCGACAGCGAGTAGATATTGCGCCCGGCGGCAAAGCTGCCGGCCAGGAACGATGCCGCCAGGCCAAGTACGGCAACGGCAGCCAACACCTTGCTGGCGGTATGGCCGAAGATCACCCGGAAGCCATCGAGCAGCGGCTCCGCCGACGCACTCATGGCAAACGCACCGCCACCAATCGAGGCACTGAAATACAACACGCCGAGAGCCAGCGCCGCGAGAATCAGAATGCCAAACACCAGAGCACGCGGCATATGTTTGATTGGGTCGTGGGCTTCTTCAGCGGTCAGCGGCAGCTGTTCGATGGCCAGAAACATATACACACCAAACGGCAGCGCCAGCATCACCCCGGTTAAACCGAAGGGCAGCCACGGGCCATGCCCGCCGGCCACTTCCACTGCTTTGCCGTCGGCATCGGCGGCCAGGTTCAGGGCGTTGGCGGCGAAATCCACATGGGGAATGGCGGTGACGAAAAAACACCAGCAGCACGGCGATGGCCGCCAGGGTAATACCGACCACAATGCGCATCGACATGCCCAGACCACGCACCGACAACAGAAGCATGCAGGCGTAGCCGACGATCCACCACAGCGGTTGCCAGTCCGGCGACGTGCCGAAAATGGCCGATAGGTAGGTGCCCATAAAGAACATGTTGCCGGCCGGCGCCAGGATAAATTCAATGTTCTCCGCCAACCCCGTGCTAAAGCCGCCCACGGCCCGAGGGTGGTACGCGAGAACGAATAGGCGCCGCCGGTGTGCGGCAAGGCGGCCGACATTTCACCTATCGATGAACACAGAAACAGGTACATCACCGCGATGATCACCGTAGCCAGCAGCATGCTGCCAAAGCCCTGAGCCAGACCCAGGTTCCAGCCCGAATACTGGCCGGCAATCACCGCGCCCACGCCCAACACCAGCAGGGTGAAAAATCCGGCATGACGCTGCAGCGTGCGCTGTTCGAAGTAACCGGCATCCACCTGTTGGTAGCTGACACCGCCCGTGGCACCTGACGGTGCGCTTATTGTTGCGATCTTTTCCATCTGCCCCTCCCCTCGCTCATGGTTTTACCTAAGGGTGGATAGTCGCGGCAGCGGAAAAAATTCGGTATGTCCCCAAAGGGACATAGCTCAGTTATCAACCGTCAGTCCGTGGCGCTCGGCAATCGCCTTGTACACGCCATTACGGCGCAACTTAGCCAACGCCACGTTAAAGCGTTCCAGCAATTGCTCGGTGTGCGGGTAATTGCGCGAGGTCATCAGAAAGTTATGCCCCACCGCCAACGGCGTTTCCAGGGTATGGAACCCGCGCTGCTCATCGGCGGAGAAGTTCTTGCGGATCACATCCCAGCCCACCCCCTCCACCGACGGCACCATATCTACCCGACCGGCGCGCAGTTTTTTAAAGCTCGACTCTTCACTGGTGGCCAGGTCCAGGGTCAGCCCGGCTTCGGCGAATAGCGCCTCATAGTAATAACCGCGCACGCCGCCCATTTTGTAGGGCTGCAGTTCGCTCAGCTCGGTAAAGGTTTGCGGGTACTGGCGCTCGTCCTGCTGGTAGTAAAACAGCAGTGTTTTCTTGGCATACAGGGGCTGCGAGAACAGGAATTTTGCGTCGCGCTCGGGGGTGGGCACATAGGGCATGGTGGCCCAGACCTGCAAGGCTTCCACGGCCAGTTCGCAGCGCGGCCAGGGCAGAAAGCGGAACTTGAAGGTCACGCCCATTTCCTTGCCCACCTCGGGCAAGAGCTCGGTGAGAAAACTGCGCGCGGGGTTGGCGCTGACGTAGGGCGGCAGCTCGCTGGTGGCGATGGTGAGTACCGGGGTCGCGGCGTTGGCCTGGCTGCTGAGGGCGGCCAGGCAAAGTACGGCGCAAAGGAGGTGTCTGGTCGTATCGTCCGCCGGGCGTGGGTGATGAGGGGGTTATAGGACTCTAGACAATCCTTGCTCGCCAGACGTTCTGCATTTTCCTGCACGAGTCTGGGTCCCAGCTTTCGCTGGGACGACGGGGGGTGCCAGCACAATCCTCCGTCATTCCGGCGCAGGCCGGAATCCAGAATCTCAAGTCAGGCGCCCCACCCGCCTAAATACACTTCCACCACGCCCCCACTCACCCTCACCGGCCACACCTTGAGTGACTGCTCCGGATACTCCAGGCACGTACCGTCCTGCAGCCGGAAATGCTGCTTATACAACGGCGCAGCAATCACCAGATCACCGGCCAGATTCCCAACGATGCCGCGCCCAATCACATTGGCGCCCGACATCGGGTCACGGTTCTCCACGGCAAACACCTGCTCCCCTTCCGGCAGATAAAACAGCGCCACCTGCACGCCGTCCACCAGCGAAACCACGCCAGAATTAGCCACCAGATCGCCGCGCGCGCACACGGCGGTCCAGCCCTGTTGCTCGATTGCCATGGCCTGCATCACACCACCTCCACTGCGTTGATCAGCTTGAGTTCGTCCAACTGAATTGGGCGGATCTGCCCGCGTTCTTTGACGAAGTGAATATCCGGGTCGCCGCCCTTGGCGTTGACGAAGGTGCGGAAGCGTTTGAGTTTTTCCGGGTCTTTAAGCGCGTTGGCCCATTCGCATTCGTAGCGGTCGACCACCAATTGCATCTGCGCCTCCAGCTCGGCACCCAGGCCCAGGCTGTCGTCGATGATCACGGCCTTGAGGTAGTCCAGGCCGCCTTCCAGGGTTTCGCGCCATACCGAGGTGCGTTGCAGTTTGTCGGCGGTGCGGATGTACAGCATCAGGAAGCGGTCGATGTAGCGGATCAGGGTTTCGTCATCCAGATCGGTGGCGAACAGTTCGGCGTGGCGTGGGCGCATGCCGCCGTTGCCGCTTACGTACAGGTTCCAGCCCTTCTCGGTGGCGATAACGCCGACGTCTTTGCTTTGCGCTTCGGCGCATTCGCGGGTGCAGCCGGAGACGGCGAACTTGAGCTTGTGTGGCGAGCGCAGGCCCTTGTAGCGGTCTTCGATAAACAGCGCCATTTTCACGCTGTCTTGCACGCCGTAGCGGCACCAAGTGCTGCCGACGCAGCTTTTTACCGTGCGGGTTGATTTGCCGTAGGCGTGGCCGGTTTCAAAGCCGGCGGCGATGAGCTCGCCCCAGATATCCGGCAGCTCGTGGAGTTGCGCGCCGAACAGGTCGATGCGCTGGCCGCCGGTGATTTTGGTGTAGAGGTCGTATTTTTTCGCCACGGCGCCGATGGCGATCAGCCCATCCGGGGTGATTTCGCCGCCGGGAATTCGCGGCACCACCGAGTAGGTGCCGTTCTTCTGCATGTTGGCCATAAAGGTGTCGTTGGTGTCTTGCAACGGCACCAACCACGGTTCCTGAATCGGCCGGTTCCAGCACGAGGCGAGAATGGAGCCGATCGCCGGCTTGCAGATATCGCAGCCGACATGGCCTTTGCCGTGGCGGGCGAGCATGTCTTCGAAGGTTTCGATGCCGCCGACGCGCACCAGCGAATACAGCTCTTGGCGGGTATAGGCGAAGTGTTCGCACAGGCTCTTGTCGACCACCACGCCGCGCGCCGTGAGTTCGTGCTCGAACACCTGCTTGAGCAAGCCCGCGCAACCGCCGCAGCCGGTGGCGGCTTTGGTGCTGGCTTTGAGGCCAGCGAGGTCGCTGCAGCCGTTGTCGATGGCGCAGCAGATCGCGCCTTTGCTGACGTTATGGCACGAGCACACGGTGGCGGTGGCAGGCAATGCGTCCACGCCCAAAGCCGGCGCGGCGCTGCCTTGCGGCAAAATCAGTGCGGCGGGGTCGGCGGGCAGCGCGATGCCGTTCTGCACGTATTGCAGCAGCGTGTCGTAGTAGCTGTTGTCGCCAACCAGCACCGCGCCGAGGGCTTGTTTGCCGTCGGCGGAGACGATCAGGCGGCGGTAGGTGGACGTGGCTTCGTCGATAAACCGATAGCTGCGTGCACCAGCCGTGGCGCCGTGGGCATCGCCGATGGAGCCGACGTCCACGCCGAGCAGCTTGAGCTTGGTGGACATATCGGCACCGAGAAACGGCGCGGCGCTGTCTTCACTCAAGCCGGCCAGATCGCATAACTGCGCGGCCACGCTGCGGGCCATTTGGTAGCCCGGCGCAACCAGGCCGAAGATGCTGCCGTTCCAGGCCGCGCATTCGCCGATGGCGAAAATGCGTGCGTCGCTGGTGCGGCATTGGCTGTCGATGGCGATGCCGCCGCGGGCACCGAGGTCCAGTTCGCAGGCTTTGGCCAGCGCGTCTTGCGGGCGGATACCGGCGGAGAAAACGATCAGGTCGGTTTCCAGAAACTCGTCGCCGGCGAAGTTCATGCGGTAGCGGTAGTCGCTGCCCTTGGTGATCGACTGAGTGCCGCGCGACAGGTGCACGCTCACTCCCAGTTCTTCAATCCGCGCTTTCAGGGCCTGGCCGCCGTTGTCGTCCAACTGCACGGGCATCAATCGCGGGGCGAACTCGACCACGTGGGCTTCGAGGCCAAGGGACTTGAGCGCATTGGCCGCTTCCAGACCGAGCAAGCCACCGCCGACTACTACACCGCGGCGGGCGTTTTTCGCGGCGGCCTGAATGGTGTCGAGATCGGCCAGGGTGCGGTACACCAACCGCGAATCACCGGCCGCGCCTTCAATCGGCGGCACGAATGGATAAGAGCCGGTGGCGAGCACCAATTGGTCATACGGCACGCAACCATTGGCGGTGATCACCTCGTGCCGGGCGCGGTCGATTTCCAGCACCGGTACGCCCAGGTGCAAGGTGACGCCCGGCGTCTGATACAGCGCCGCTTCGCCAAGGGCCAGCGACTCGGCATCGCGGCCGCCGAAGTACTCGGAGAGGTGCACGCGGTCATAGGCGCGCAGTGGTTCTTCGCTGAATACGTGAATGCGGTAATGCGCCAGTGCGCCCCGCTCCACCAACTGCTCCACGCAGTGATGCCCCACCATGCCGTTGCCGATTACCACCAGGGTTTGCAGATCATTTGTGCTGTTCATGTGTGCACCCGCCAAGGTCAATCCGGTTTTGTCGAAGCAAAAAAAAAGCGCCCGGAACCAAAAAGGTTCCAGGCGCCTTTGCCTGTTCGTGCTGCCGGCCCATAGGCCTGACGCAGTCATGTGTACCCGGGCCGTTTGCGGCCAGATGATCGCCATTGATCAACAGGGCATCCCACACGCTGCAACGCGGCGGGTTGGTTGGGCGTATGCAGTGGTTGTGCCAGAAGGATTTAAAGGGGGGTGTAGAGGCCGGGGTTGGCGGGTTTGTGGTGTCGGCGGCGGTCGCTGGGAGCCAAATGAATCAGGACCAAAACAGTGCGAGCACAGTGCACGGCGCCCCAACGTGACGCGAATTTTGCGGGCAATAACATCTGCGCACCTGGATTCCCGCCTTCGCGGGAATGACGGTGAAGGCCCGGAAAACCTGCGTCGTCCTCACGCGAGCAACGCGTTGGCCCAGCCATTGCTACACACACGCAAAGGCCATCAACGACGATGGCCACCTTTACAGGCAAAGGCGCCATGCAGCTTCCGTTGAAAAACGGTGCAGTTGCATGGCGCCTTTTTCGTTTCGGCGGGAAAAGCATGGTCGAGTTAGCGACGAGCAAAACAGTCCGCAGCGTGTGCCCTTATTGCGGGTGGGCTGCGGCATTGTCATGCAGGTGGAAAACAACCTGATCGTCAAAGTCTCGGGCGATAAACAGCACCCGAGCAACGCCGGTCGCCTGTGCACCAAGGGCAGCACCTGCGGCCAGGCGGTGGCTAACAGCGGCCGGATGGAACATGCCTTTATGCGTCAGGAGCGCAATCGCGACCCGGTGCGTGTCGGCATCGAACAGGCTATCGAAGCTACCGCCAGCCGTCTGCGCGCGATCATCGATGAGCATGGGCCGGACGCCGTGGCGCTGTATGTGTCCGGGCAAATGTCGCTGGAGGCGCAGTACCTGGCCAACAAGTTGACCAAGGGGTTTATCCGCAGCCGGCATATCGAATCCAACTCGCGGCTGTGCATGGCCAGCGCTGGCAGCGGTTACAAGCTGTCGCTCGGCGCCGATGGCCCGCCCGGTTCTTACGATGACTTCGACCACAGCGACCTGTTTTTGGTGATCGGCGCGAATATGGCCGACTGTCACCCGATTCTGTTTTTGCGCTTGCTGGACCGGGTGAAGGCTGGCGCCAAGCTGGTGGTCATCGACCCACGGCGCAGCGCCACGGCCGACAAGGCGGATCTGTTTCTGCAAATCCGCCCCGGCACCGACCTCGCCTTGCTCAACGGTTTGCTGCACCTGCTGGTGAAAAACGGCCATACGGATGCTGCGTTCATCCAGTCGTTTACCGAAGGCTGGGAGGTGATGGAGGATTTTCTGGCCGTCTATACGCCAGAGCATGTCGCCGAGATTACCGGCTTGAGCGAGGCCGATATTCGCCAGACTGCGGAGTGGATCGGCGCCGCGCAAAACTGGATGAGCTGCTGGACCATGGGCCTCAACCAAAGCGTGCACGGCACCTGGCACACCAACGCGCTGTGCAACCTGCACTTGGCCACCGGCGCCATCTGCCGTCCTGGCAGTGGGCCGTTTTCCCTTACCGGCCAACCGAACGCCATGGGCGGCCGCGAGATGGGCTATATGGGGCCCGGTTTGCCCGGCCAACGTTCGGCATTGGTTGCCGAAGACCGCGCCTTTATCGAACAACTTTGGAACCTTGAGAGCGGCAGCATTCGTGCCGAAGCCGGCGATGGCACCGTGGCCATGTTCGAACAGATGCGCGCTGGCCACATCAAGGCGTGCTGGATTATCTGCACCAATCCGGTGGCCAGCGCGCCCAACCGGCAAACCGTAATCGAGGCGCTGCAAGCCGCCGAACTGTTGATCACCCAGGACGCCTACCTGGACACCGAAACCAACCGCTACGCCGACATCCTGCTGCCCGGCGCGCTGTGGGCCGAGGCCGAAGGGGTGATGATCAACTCCGAGCGCAACCTCACCCTGATGCAACCCGCCGTGCAGGCGCCTGGCGACACCCTGCCCGACTGGCAATTAATCGCCCGCGTGGCGTGCTCCATGGGCTACAGCGAGGCGTTCACCTATGCAAATGCCGAGCAGGTGTTCGAGGAAATCAAACACGCCGCCAACCCGAAAACCGGCTACGACATTCGCGGCGCCAGCTACGCCCGCCTGCAACAGGCGCCGCTGCAATGGCCCTGCCCAAGCGTCGCCGGCAGCGCGCGCAACCCCATCCGCTACCGCGACGAACACACCACCCGCTTTGCCACCGACAGCGGCAAGGCACAGTTTTTCGCCCGCCCCTATTTGCCGCCCGCCGAGTTGCCGGATGACGACTTTCCGCTGGTGCTCAACACCGGCCGCCTGCAGCACCAATGGCACACGCTGACCAAGACCGGCAAGGTGCCGACCCTGAACAAACTCAACCCCGGCCCGTTTGTGGAAATTCACCCCAGCGACGCCACGCGCCTGGGCGTTGCTGAGCGTAGCCAGGTGGAAATCCGCTCGCGCCGTGGCCGTGCCGTATTGCCGGCGGTGATTAGTGACCGGGTGCAACCGGGCAATTGTTTTGCGCCGTTTCATTGGAACGATGTGTTTGGTGAAAACCTGGCGATCAATGCCGTCACCAGCGATGCCATCGACCCGATTTCGCTGCAGCCTGCGTTCAAGTTTTGCGCGGTTGCCCTGCTGCCCATCGCACCGCCATCCGCCAAGGAATCTGCTCCGATGACCCTCGATGCGCTCGCCCGCCAGCTCAACCTCGACACCCCGGCACCGCTCGCCCTGAATGCTGATGAGCAGCTGTATATGCAGGGGTTTCTGCTGGGCCTGCGTAGCGTGGATGCGCGCGAGGGTGGCGTGCCTACGCTGCCGGCCAGCGCGCCAATTGCTCCCGGTAAACGGCTGCTGGTGGATGGCCTGCTGGCGGGCATGTTTTCCCGCGCGGGCAACGCGTCCGCGCCGCTGGCGTTGGTAGAAAACCATCAACCCGAATGGCTGGTGCTCTGGGCCTCGCAAACCGGCAACAGCGAAACCCTGGCCGCCACCTGCGCCGCGCGCCTGGGCAGCGCCGGCCAACGCGCGCGCTTGCAGGCGATGGACGAGGCCAAGCTGGATGACCTGCGCAATGCCGCCGGCGTACTGCTGGTGACCAGCACCTTTGGCGACGGCGACCCGCCCGATAACGCCAGCGATTTCTGGCACAGCCTGCAAAGCGCCGATTCCCAGGCCTTGGCCACCAGTCGCTTTAGCGTGCTGGCGTTGGGCGATTCGAGTTATCAGCAGTTCTGTGGCTTTGGCCGCAAGCTCGATGAACGCCTGGCCGCCCTGGGCGCCGAGCGTTTACAGCCGCGGCTGGACTGCGAGCCGGATTACCAAGGGCCGGCCGAAAAATGGCTCAACGAGTTGTGCAGCCGGTTTGGCGGCGAACTTGAACCGGCGGCGCTGTTGCGCCCGGCACCGGTGGAAAGCAGCACCTATAACCGCGCCAATCCGTTGCGTACTCGCTTGGTGCATAACCATGTGCTCAACAGTCCCGGCGCGGCAAAGGAAACTCGCCACCTGGCGTTTGACCTCAATGGCCATGACTTCCCGTACCAGGCCGGCGATGCCCTGGGCGTATGGCCGAGCAACGATGCCGCGCTGGTGGACGAACTGCTCGCCACGTTGCGCCTGGAGGGCGACAGCCCTGTCGAACTGGACAATCAGCCCACCCTGCCGCTGCGCGAAGCCCTGACTGAACACCTGGAAATCGCCCGCATCAGCCCAGACCTGCTGCGCCGTGTAGCCGGCCACAACGGCAGCCCATTCCTCGACGAGTTGCTGCACGAAGGCAATCAAGCGGCGTTGCAGGACTGGCTCTGGGGCCGGCAAGTGCCAACCCTGCTGCGCGAATTCCCCATCGCCCTGGATGCCCAGCAACTGGCCAGCCTGCTTAAACCGCTGCAACCGCGCCTGTATTCGATCAGCTCCAGCCCGAAGGTAACGGCCAACGAAGTGCACCTGACCGTCGCCATCGTTCGCTACCAGCACCAAGGCCAGGCGCGTGGCGGCGTGTGCTCTACCTTCCTGGCCGACCGCGCAGCCAACAGCGGCGTACGGATTTTTCTGCAACGCTCCACCCACTTCCGCCCGCCGCAGGATCCGACCACGCCGCTGATCATGATTGGCCCCGGCACCGGCATCGCGCCGTTTCGGGCGTTTTTGCAGGAGCGTCAGGCGCAAGGTGGCGGCGGCAAGAACTGGCTGTTTTTCGGCGAACAACGCGCCGCGAGTGACTTCTACTACCACGACGAACTGCGCGCCTGGCAACGCAGCGGCTTGCTCACCCGGCTGGACACCGCGTTTTCCCGCGACCAGCAGGAGAAAATCTACGTACAGCAACGCATGCTCGAAGAAGGCGCGGCGCTCTGGCAGTGGCTGGAGCAAGGTGCCTATGTGTGCGTGTGTGGCGATGCCAGTCGCATGGCCAAGGACGTGGATGCGGCGCTGAAGAAGATTGTGCAGGTGCACGGCAAGATGAGTGCGGGGGCGGCGACGTTGTATGTGAGTGGGATGAGCAAAGACCGGCGCTATCTGCGGGATGTGTATTGAAGTCACGATTCTGGATCCCAGCCTGCGCTGCGGTCCGACGATTCGGGATGACGGGGGTTTGTAATTCGTCTACCGTCGCCCCAGCGCAGGCTGGGGCCCAGAATTTGTCAGGACTCCGCCAATCAACGGCACACCATTTGCTCATCAAACCCCAAAGGCCCCCTTCCAACGCTGGAACACGGCCGCAACTGACATGACAATGGCGTCGTGCTCGACTGGCAATAGGCCGGGAGACACGGCGTTTTTTTTGCAAAACGGTTTGGGAATACGCGGCATGAGCGACCACAGCAACTCCCTGGATGCACTCCACGCCCTGGCCTGGGTGGCCGGCAGCGACGCGCCGGAAAAGAACGTGCTGAACCTGGGTTTTATGCCGCTCAGCGACTGCGCTTCCGTCGTAGTCGCCGCCACACAAGGCTTTGCCCAGCCGTATGGCCTGACCCTGAACCTTAAACGCCAGAGCTCCTGGGCCGGCCTTAGCGACAAATTGCTGAGCGGCGAACTGGATGCCGCCCATGCGCTATACGGCATGGTGTACGCCATTCAACTGGGCATCAGCGGCGCGCCAGCTAGCGACATGGCCGTGCTGATGGGCCTGAACCAGAACGGCCAGAGCATCAACCTCTCACAGCCGCTGAAAGACGCGGGCGTGACCACTGGCAGTGCACTGCAACAGCGCGCGCACCAAAGCGATTCGAAACTGACCTTCGCCCAAACCTTCCCCACCGGCACCCACGCCATGTGGCTGTATTACTGGCTAGCCAGCCAGGGCATTCACCCGCTGGCCGATGTAAACAGCGTGGTGGTGCCGCCGCCGCAAATGCTCGCGCATCTGCAAGCCGGGCGTATCGATGGCTTTTGCGTGGGCGAACCCTGGGGCGCCCATGCCATTGCCGAGGGGCAAGGCTTTACCGTAAGCACCAGCCAGGCGCTGTGGCCAGACCACCCGGAAAAAGTGCTGGCCTGCACCCGCGAATTCGTTGAGCAAAACCCCAACACCGCGCGTGCCTTGGTGATGGCCGTGCTGGAAGCCAGCCGGTTTATTGAAGAAAGCCCGGAGAACCGCCGCAGTACCGCGCAGCTGCTCAGTGCCAGCGAGTTTCTGGATGCGCCGGTGGCGAGCATCGAGCCGCGCCTGCTCGGCCGCTACAGCGACGGGCTCGGTAATAGCTGGCAAGACCAACACGCCCTGCGCTTTCACGCCAAAGGCGCGGCGAACTACCCGTACCTGTCCGACGGCATGTGGTTTATGACCCAGTTCCGCCGCTGGGGCTTGCTGCGTGAAGAGCCCGATTACCTGGCCGTGGCGCAGCAAGTGCAACAATTTGAGCTGTACGCCCGCGCTGCCGGCAGCCTGGAAATCGCCCTGCCCGCCTCGCCGCTGCGCAGCAGCACCTTGCTCGACGGCAGCGTGTGGGACGGCAGCAATCCCGCCGCCTACGCCCGCAGTTTTGCCCTGCATGCGTTGCAGTAAGGAGTCGCTGACCATGTTGCGCATCCTGCTGATCAACGACACCTCCAAGAAGGTCGGGCGCCTACGCGCCGCCTTGAGCGAGGCCGGTTTTGAAGTGATTGACGAGTCCGGCCTGACCATCGACCTGCCCGCCCGCGTGGAAGCCGTGCGCCCGGACGTGGTGCTGATCGACACCGAATCCCCCAGCCGTGACGTGATGGAGCAAGTGGTGCTGCTGAGCCGCGACCAGCCACGGCCCATCGTGATGTTTACCGACGAGCACGACCCGGCGTGATGCGCCAGGCCATCAAATCTGGGGTGAGCGCTTATATCGTTGAAGGCATTCATGCGCAGCGCTTGCAGCCGATCATGGACGTGGCCATGGCCCGCTTCGAAAGCGACCAGGTGCTACGCGCCCAACTGCACGCCCGCGACCAGCAGTTGGCCGAGCGCAAGCGTGTGGAATTGGCCAAAGGGCTGCTGATGAAGATGAAAGACTGCAATGAAGAAGAGGCCTATACCCTGATGCGCCGCCAGGCGATGAGCCGGCAGCAGAAGTTGATTCAGGTGGCGGAGCAGATTATTGCGATGAGTGAGATGTTGAATTAGCGCGTCACTGTTATTCGACTACTTCGAAATTCTGGATCCCAGCCTGCGCTGGGATGACGGAGGTGTTTGGGAGGACACCGTCATCCCAGCGTAGGCTGGGATCCAGAATCCCCAGGCGTACGCGATGGTGCGCACAACACCCTCCACGCGCCATAACGCAGCACAACCCCCCTCCCCAACCACCTCATAAACGCCAAACCCCTTGATCTAGAGCCTCCCACCCAACCTGGCACACAACCTGCTCATACATTCCTACAGGTAGCCAACGGCGGTTGCCCCACCACGACAAAGACGTCGCTATTCCCTAGGCCAAGTGCCCGGAGGAAGGCGGCGTTTTTTGCGTTTTCGGCCTCGGAAACGAGGGGGTGGGTTAGCCGGTCTGGCTACTCCGCCTGCAAACAAACTTTTTTGCAGATGAGGTGTTGAATGAACAACAACAGTTTCTGGAAAGCCGGGCACACCCCCACGCTGTTTGCCGCGTTCCTGTATTTCGACTTGAGCTTTATGGTCTGGTACCTGCTCGGCCCCATGGCCGTGCAAATCGCCACCGACCTGCAACTGACCACCCAGCAACGCGGCTTTATGGTGGCCACACCGATTCTGGCCGGCGCCTTTCTGCGCTTTCTGATGGGCATGCTGGCGGATCAGCTGTCGCCGAAAACCGCCGGCATCTTCGGCCAGATCGTGGTCATCAGCGCCTTGGCGGTCGCCTGGAAGCTGGGCATTCACAGCTATGAACAAGCCCTGCTGTTGGGCGTGTTCCTCGGCATGGCCGGCGCCTCGTTCGCCGTGGCCCTGCCGCTCGCTTCGCAGTGGTACCCGGCCGAGCACCAGGGCAAAGCAATGGGCATTGCCGGTGCGGGCAACTCGGGCACGGTGATCGCTGCCTTGGCTGCGCCGGTGCTCGCTGCCGCCTTCGGTTGGACCAACGTGTTCGGCCTGGCGCTGATTCCGCTGTTTCTAACCTTGCTGGCCTTCAGTCTGATGGCGAAAAACGCGCCAAACCGCAGCAAACCCAAATCCATGGCCGACTACTTCAAGGCTCTGGGCGACCGGGACAGCTGGTGGTTTATGTTTTTCTACAGCGTCACCTTCGGCGGCTTTATGGGCCTGGCCAGCGCCCTGCCCGGCTACTTCCATGACCAGTACGACCTCAACCCCGTGACTGCCGGTTACTACACCGCCGCCTGTGTGTTCGGTGGCAGCCTGATGCGCCCGTTGGGCGGCGCGCTGGCCGATCGGTTTGGCGGCATTCGCACCTTGCTGGGCATGTACGCCACGGCGGCCGTGTGCATTGCCATCGTCGGTTTCCACCTGCCGAGTTCGTTTGCTGCGTTGGCGCTGTTTGTCGTCGCGATGCTCGGTCTGGGTGCTGGCAATGGCGCGGTCTTCCAACTGGTACCACAGCGCTTCCGTAAGGAGATCGGCGTAATGACCGGTTTGATCGGCATGGCCGGCGGCATCGGCGGTTTCCTGCTGGTGGCCGGTCTGGGCGCGATCAAGCAAAACACTGGCGACTACCAGCTCGGCCTGTGGCTGTTCGCCAGCCTGGGCGTCATCGCCTGGTTCGGTCTGCATGGCGTTAAACGCCGCTGGAGAACCACCTGGGGTTCGGCTGCCTTCACCGCTGCTCGCGTGTAAGGGCCAACCATGAGCCTGCAATTGAGCTACGCCGAAGCCAGCGCCAGCGGGCCACGGGCGGAGAATCAAGACGCTGTGCGCCTGGTCACTCCGGCCCCGGCCCTGGCCGCCAGCAAGGGCTATCTGTTTGCCCTGGCCGACGGCGTAAGCCAATGCGCCGACGGCGGCCTGGCGGCGCGTTCAACCTTGCAGGCCCTGGCATTGGATTACTACGCCACCCCGGAAACCTGGGGCGTGGCGCAGGCGCTGGATCGTTTGCTGTTGGCGCAAAACCGTTGGCTGCATGCCAACGGTGGCGGGCAACCGTTGCTCACCACGCTCAGTGCGCTGGTGGTGCGCGGCAAGCAATTTACCCTCGCCCATATCGGCGATTGCCGGGTGTACCGCTGGTTCGCCGGCCAGTTGCAGCGCATCAGCGAAGACCACGTGTGGGGCCAGCCAGGCATGCAGCATGTGCTCAAGCGCGCCATGGGGCTGGAACAGCATCTGGTGGTCGATTACCTGGATGGCGAGTTGCGCCAGGGCGAGAGTTTTTTGCTGGTGAGCGATGGCATTTGGGCGACCCTCAGCGAGGCGTCCATCGCCGGCATTCTGCGTGACGAAACCCAGCTGCAAGCGGCCAGCCAGGCGTTGGTCAGCGCCGCCCACCAGGCTGGCAGCCAGGACAATGCCAGCGCCGTACTGGTGCGCGTCGATGAGCTGGGTGAAACCGGCCTCGGCGATGTGCTCGGGCAAATCGAACAATGGCCCCTGCCACCGGCGCTCAAGCCGGGGCAACAGTTTGAAGGCTGGCAGGTGGAGGCCGTGCTTGGTCAAAGCCGTCAGTCGCTGCTTTACCGTGTTACCGACACCCAGCAACAACCCTGGCTGCTGAAAACCCTGCCAGCCAGTCGGGAAAGTGACAGCAACGCCGGGCAAGCCCTGCTGCAGGAAGAATGGTTTTTGCGCCGGGTGGCCGGCCGTTACTTTCCCGAGGTGCACCACGCCAACCAGCGTCAGCACCTGTATTACCTGATGCGCGAACACGACGGCATCACCTTGGCCGCGCACCACCACATGCACGGCAACCTCGGCCTTAACCAATGGCTGGACATTGCCTCGCGCCTGCTTCGGGCGCTGGGCATGTTGCACCGGCGCAATATCCTGCACCGGGACATCAAACCGGAAAACCTGCTGCTGGGCAGCGACGGTGAACTGCGGGTGCTGGATTTCGGCCTTGCCTATTGCCCTGGCCTGTCGCGCCAGGACGACGGCGAGCTGCCCGGCACCCCAAGTTTTATCGCCCCGGAGGCCTATGCCGGCGCCGCACCGAGTGTGGCGCAGGACCTTTTTAGCGCCGGTGTGACGCTCTACTTTCTGCTCACCGGCCACTACCCCCACGGCGAAATCGAAGCCTTCCAGCGCCCGCGCTTCGCCACCCCGATTGCCGCCAGCCGCTACCGGCCCGATGTGCCGGAATGGCTGGTGCACAATCTGGAAAAAGCCCTGGCCACTGACCCTGCGCAGCGCTACGAGACGGCCGAAGAATGGCTGTTGGCGTTGCAGCAAGGTGAGCACCAACCGGTGGCAAGGCCTCGGCCGTTACTGGAGCGCGAACCGTTGAAAGTGTGGCGCGGGCTGGCCCTCGCTTCGCTGCTGATAAATGTGATTGTGCTCGCGTGGCTGTTGCACGCATGACACCGACCAAGGAGACACCATGAGCGCAAAAGTCTGGCTGGTTGGCGCAGGCCCCGGCGACCCGGAACTACTCACCCTCAAAGCCGTGCGCGCGCTTAATGCGGCGCAGGTGGTGATGATCGACGACCTGGTGAACCCGGCCGTTCTCGAACACTGCCCCGGCGCCAAAATCATCCCCGTCGGCAAACGCGGCGGCTGCCGTTCCACGCCCCAGGAATTTATCCACCGCCTGATGCTGCGCTACGCCCGCCAAGGCTATTGCGTGGTGCGCTTGAAAGGCGGCGACCCGTGCATCTTCGGCCGCGGCAGCGAAGAAGCAGACTGGCTGCACGCCCACGGCATCGAGGTGGAGTTGGTCAACGGCATTACCGCAGGCCTGGCCGGCGCCACCCAATGTGGCATTCCGCTCACCCTGCGCGGCGTCGCCCGTGGCGTTACGTTGGTAACCGCCCACACCCAGGACGACAGCAGCCTCAACTGGCAGGCGCTGGCGCAAAGCGGCACCACGCTGGTGATCTATATGGGCGTGGCGAAATTGGAGGAAGTGCAACGCGAATTGCTGGCCGGCGGCCTTCCAGCCAACACGCCAGTGGCGATGATCGAAAACGCCTCGCTGCCCCAGCAACGCGAATGCCGCAGCAGCATGGCGACCTTGCGCGAAGACGCGCTGGCGTTTGCACTCAAAGCGCCAGCGGTGTTGGTGATTGGTGAGGTGGCGGGGTTGGGCCAGATGGCCGCCGTGCCGCGTGGGCAGACGGCCGTAATCGCTTAAGCCTGTGCCTGGCGAGCCAACTTAATGGCTTTGTTTGCGTCGTAAGTGGAGCGATACAGTACGTACAACGCCAAGATAGGCACCAGGGAAATAAACACCCGAAAGCAGGCATCGAAGAGCGAGTTGATGCGTTTATTCAGCAGGAAAATAAAGGTCAGCTTCGAAATCCATAAGGTCACGACGACAATTCCGAGTAGCCCTTGGATCCACTCGTGTTTGTCGATGTCTGGAACCAGCCCCGTCACGACGAAGGCGACGATGAAAATCGAGAAGAAGGAATACAGCATTCCCTTCTTTAACCGGGTAATTCGGGCAATGGATTCGTTGCTTGGCTGGGTATTCAGGCTTGCAGAAGGCGGTGCATAAACGTCGGTCAGGTCGACAGCGTTCATATCGCCAATTTCAATATCCCTATCTCTCATCGTGGCATCCCTTGCTAGAAAATGAGTAATGGCTAACTGCAGGCACATTACCCAGGCGGTTGGGGAATGTCACTAGCGAAAGCATCGAGGCTGAAGCCTCTCCCACTGGGTACGGTGATCTCCTGTGGGAGAGGCCGGTCCGGCGCTCCGGTTAGCCTCGATTGGACCTCACACCACACGCATCGACAGCTCCACATCCTCAGCAAACGGAATGGACAAATAACCGCTCTCCACCGACCGCACGCGCTGCAAATACTCGGGGCTGTAATCGGCGTTATCGGCAACGATCAACGCCCCCGGCCGCAAGCGGCTTTCGAGCAGCGCCAGCACTTGCGGGTACAGCGCTTTGGCGCCGTCAAGTAGCACCAGGTCGATGCTCTCCGGCAAATCCACCGCCAACGTTTGCAGCGCATCGCCCTCGCGGATCTCCACCAGATCCAGCAACCCGCCCTCTTGCAGATGGCCACGGGCCTTGGTCACTTTCGAGGCTTCGAATTCGCTGGTGATCAACCGGCCGCCGCCGTTATCACGCAGCGCTGCCGCCAAGTGCAACGTGGAGATACCGAACGAGGTACCAAACTCGACGATGCTCTGCGCCTTGCAACTGCGCGCCAACATATAGAGCAAGGTGCCGGTGGCTGGCGACACGGCCAGCGGCAGGTCTTTAAGCCGTGCGTAAAAATCCTGGTACTCGGTTTTGCTGTGCATCAGGCGGGTAAGTTCAGTACGGGAAAAACTGTCGAAAACTGGGCTGCTGCTGGTGGCATCGGCTTCGCTAAATAGGCGCTGCAACAGGCTGGCGACAGGTTGGCTGGTAAGGGTGGTCATGGGGGCTCCAGAAGCTCGTTTGAACGCTTGATTGCGCCTCGCTAGAATGCGAGCAATCACTCGCGTTTTACTATTCGCATTGCCCGAGGCCGCCATGACCGAACGCCAAAGCCCGCGTATTTCCTCGCGTAAACAGCCTAAACAGGCCCGTTCTGCGGAGCTGGTAGCGACCATTTTGCAGGCCGCTACTCAGGTTTTGGCCAAAGAAGGTGCGGCGCGTTTTACCACTGCGCGGGTGGCCGAGCGCGCCGGCGTGAGCATTGGCTCGCTGTATCAGTATTTTCCCAACAAGGCGGCCATTCTGTTTCGTCTGCAACGGGATGAATGGACGCAAACCACCGACCTGCTCGGCGCCATTCTCACCAACACCACGCAGCCGCCGCTGCAGCGTATTCACACGCTGGTGCATGCGTTTATTCAGTCCGAATGCGATGAAGCGCAAATGCGCGTAGCCCTGAATGACGCCGCCCCGCTCTACCGCGATGCGCCGGAAGCGCAGGCCATCAAGGCCAACGCCGAGCAGACCATGCGCACGTTTATGCAGGAGGCATTGCCGGCGGCCAGCGACGCCGCGCGCGACCTGGCCGGGCAGTTGATCACCGACACCATGAGCGCCGTCGGCAAACAGTTTTCTGAAACCCCACGCACGCCAGCCGAGGTGAACACCTATAGCGAGGCCATGGCGCAGATGTTTTGCAGCTACCTGCAGCAGCTCACTGATACGCCGCCAGCTTCGCCTGCCAAACGGGGTCGGCGCTCAGCGAGTCAATAGCGCGGTTCAACTCCGCCAGCACGCGCGTATACGCGGTGGGCACCAGGAAATGGCGGCGGTAGGTGTACAGCGCAGGCTCGGCGGCAAATACGTGATCGCGCATCGACGGCTCGGTGTGCAGGTAAAACGCCAAGGTGCGTGTGCCGACCACGGTGGCATCTATCCAGCCGCGCTGCAGGCGTTGCAGGTTCACAGTTTCGCTCACGCTGTCTTCGCGGCTGACTTTGCCGGTCAGCAGCCAGGCGTCCAACTCGGGGAACTGATGCCCTGCAACCAGGCCCAGGCGATGGCCGGCCAGGGTGTCCAGGGTTACGCGGCTGACCTCGCCGCTATTGCGCGACACCAGCACGTTGGCGTCTTCAATAAACGGCTGGCTGTAGGTGTACGTCGGCGAATCGCCGAACCAGCCGGGATTTACGCCTAACACCAGACCGTGCAGCTCACCGGCGGCCAGCTGGCGATCCAGGCGGCGCCGGGGAATGTCGCGAATGGAAAAATGGTAGGCCGGCAGCAGATCATTCAGCCGCTGGGTCAGGTCGAAATACAGCCCTTTCTCGTCGTCGAAATCGACCACATAGGGCGACTGCTGCTGATAACAGAACAGCGTTATTTGCTCGACCGCCTGCGCGGCAGCCACGTGACACAGCCAGATAACGCCACACCAGAACGCTCGCACCCGCGCACTCCCTTTTGGAATCCCCACGGCAAACTATAGAGCATGCGCCAGCGGCTTTTTTGCCGTGAAGGTTGGAGCGCAACAATGCAGACGGTATAACGAACGCCAGAACGTTTAGCGTGGATAAAACAGATGGCGCAGTGGCTCAAAGGTGACGAGCAGATGGTGGAGCGGATTCGGGCCTACGACTGGGCCGCGTCCCCGTTGGGCCCGATCGACAGCTGGCCTGATGTATTGAAAACCACTGTGGCCCTGAGCCTGGGGTCGAGCTTCCCGCAGGCGATTGTCTGGGGCGACAGCCTGACCACCCTGCACAACCAGGCCTTTAACGAGTTGCTGGGCGATAAACCGTCGGCCATCGGCCGGCCCTTCAGCGACGTGTGGAGTGAGGCCTGGAGCGATATCGCGCCAATCGCCGCCGCCGCATTCGCTGGCCAGCCTACCTACCTGCAAGACTTCCCGTTGGTTATCGAGCGCAGTGGTGTGCCGGAACAGGCGTATTTCACGTTCTGCTACAGCCCGATTCGTGACCACACCGGCCAGGTGGTGGGCATTCTCGACACCGTGACCGAAACCACCGCCACCGTGGTGGCTAACCAGCGCCTGGCCTTTCTCGACGGCCTGGGCCGCGCGGTGGCCACGGCCACCAGCGCGGATGTGATTCTGGCCGCCACCACCCGCATGCTGGCGCAACAGCTCGGCCTGTCGAACTGCGCCTACGCCGATATGCATGCCGACCAGGACGGCTTCACCATTCGCGGCGACTGGGCCGCGCCTGGCTCGCCACATATTCTCGGCATCTACCAGTTGGCCGACTTTGGCGAGCTGGCGGTGCGCAACCTTGGCGCCGGGTCACCGTTGATCATCAACGATAACCTCAGCGAGCTGCCGGCCCACGAGGCGGCGGCCTATCAAGCCCTGGGCATCACCGCCACTATTTGCATGCCGCTGATCAAGGACGGCCGCCTCACCGCGCTGATGGCCATTCACGACAAGGTGCCGCGGCGCTGGACCGAAGCGGACCTGGGCCTGCTGCGCGAAGTCACCGAGCGCTCCTGGGCGCATATCGAGCGGGTGCGCGCCGATGCCGAACTGCGCGAAGCCATCAACGCTCTCGCCGCCCTCAACGGCAACCTGGAGCAGCGGGTGCAGGAACGCAGCGCGCGGCTGGTGGAAACCGAAGCCGAGTTGCGTCAGGCGCAAAAACTCGAAGCCATCGGTCAGCTCACCGGCGGCGTGGCCCATGACTTCAACAACCTGCTGACCATCATCCGCTCGTCCATCCATTTTCTGCGCCGTGGTGATCTCGCCGCTGAGCGCCGTAACCGCTATATCGACACCATCTCCAACACCATCGAACGTGGCGCCAAGCTCACTGGCCAACTGCTCGCTTTCGCCCGCCGTCAGCCGCTGAACCCGGAAGTGTTTGAGGTGGGCCAGCGGCTGGAAGCGTTGCTGGACATGCTCGACTCGGCCGCCGGCTCACGGATCAACGTGGTGCTGGAGCTGCCGGGGCAAGCCTGTTTTATTCGCGCCGACCTGAGCCAGCTGGAAACCGCGCTGATTAATATGGCCATCAACGCCCGCGACGCCATGGGCGGCGAAGGCCAACTCACCGTGCGCCTGACCTGCAACCAGCGCATGCCGGCCGCCAGCGAGCCCGCTGCACAGGCCGGATTGCTGGCGGCCATTGCCGTCACCGATACCGGCGCCGGCATTAGCCCGCAGGTGTTGGGGCGCATCTTTGAACCCTTCTTCACCACCAAGGAAGTGGGCCAGGGCACGGGGCTGGGGTTGTCGCAGGTGTTCGGCTTTGCCAAGCAGTCGGGCGGCGATGTGGATGTGTATTCCGTGCCCGGCCAAGGCACCACCTTCACCTTGTTTCTGCCCCAGGTGGACGCCGAGGTGCAAACGCCACACCTGGCTGTCAGCGCCGCTCCACAGGTGCCTGCCGGCGAGCGGCAACGGGTGCTGGTGGTGGAAGACAACCGCGAAATCGGTAGCTTTGCCGCCGACATGCTGCAAGACCTGGGTTACGACGTGACCTGGGCCAGCACCGCCGAAGAAGCTCTGCAACGCATGGGCCCCGATGCGCTGGAGTTCGACGCGGTGTTTTCCGATGTGGTGATGCCGGGCATCGGCGGCGTACAGCTGGCCAAGGAACTGCGCCGACGCCGCGCCGCGCTGCCGATCATCCTCACTTCCGGCTACAGCCAGACGCTGTCGGATGACGGTTTTCAGGGGTTTGAATTCCTGCACAAACCCTACTCCGCCGAGCAGGTCGCACAGATGCTCGGCAACGCCTTGCGCCGGCCCTCAACGAAAGATTGAACACGCCAGCGGCGCCTAGCTCTACCAGTAACAGGATGTGACACCCCGGTTTTTTGGGTGTGTTGAGGGCACAGGGCCGCGCCCACTCCGTCGTTATATCTGGTGAGGCCAATCATGCGATTCAGTCGGTTTTCTCAAGCCCTGTCGCGCTGGGCGGGTGAAGCGCGAACCTTTCAGGCGGCGTTGCTGTTGTTGTTTATCTGGGCTTGCAGCGGCCCCTACTTTCACTTCAACGATACCTGGCAGCTGATCATCAATACCTCGACCACGATCATCACGTTCTTGATGGTGTTCCTGATTCAAAACACCCAGAACCGCGACAACGATCTGCTGCATATCAAGATCGATGAGTTGCTGCGCGTGACGAAAAACGCCAATGACGCGCTGCTGGATCTGGACAAGCTGACAGCCGACGACCTCAAAACCTTGCGCAAGCGGTATGCCGAACTGGGGGATATGCCGGGCGGCGCCGAGGGCTTGCAGCAGCTGTGTGACAACGTGCAGGAGGTAGGTGAGCAAACCCGCTCTTCAGGCGTTTGATTTTGGCTCTATCCGAACTGCTCCAGCATCTCCCCCAACCGGTCAATGGTGAACGGCTTGCGCAGCACCGTAGCGCCACTGCCAACGGCGGCTTGCAACTGCGCAGTGTCGGAGAACCGCTGATAAAGATCAGCGGCAAATCCGGGTGTTTCTCGCGGAGCAACTTCGCCACTTCGGCGCCGTTCAAATGCGGCATCGCAAAGTCCAGCAGCACGATATCCGGCACCTGCACGTCGATCAGCTTTAGTCCTGCCAGGCCGCTGTCTGCCTCGCGTACCTGATGGCCGAGCACTTCCAGCATATCGATCACCACGCGGCGCACGTCGTGGTCGTCGTCGATCAGCATCACCCGTTTGCCGTGTAGTTGCGGCGCGCTGGCAACCGCATGGACGGATTTCTCTACGTGCTCGCCTTCCTGGGTATAGGGCATGGTGAGGAACACCTGGGTGCCCGCTCCAGGGGACGACATCAACTGCACCCAGCCGTTGGATTGCTCGACGATGCTTTGCACCTGGGCCAAACCCAACCCCGTGCCGGCACCAATGCCTTTGGTGGAGAAGAAAGCGTTGAACGCTTTTAGCCGCACCTCTTCGCTCATGCCCACGCCGGTATCGGCGATGCAGATCTGCATCAGGCCATGGGGCGCGCCCTCGGCGGGCTGCGGGTGGTGTTGGGTGGTGATATTCAGGGTGCCGCCGGTGGGCATGGCGTCGCGGGCGTTGAGGGCCAGGTTGAGAATGGCCAGCTCAAGCTGCGTGGGATCGCTGAGCACCAGTTGATCGGAGGTTTCCAGGTTGAGCTTGATGCGCACCGAGGTGCCGATGGTGCGCACCAGCAGATCGGTCATATCGCGGATCACGGAGTTGATGCGCAGCGGTTGCAGCTCGAGCTTCTGCGAACGGGAAAACGCCAGCAGTTGCGCGGTCAGCTTGGCGCCACGGTCGGCGGCTTTCAGGCCGGCCTCGGTCCACTTCACCACTTTTTCAGAATCGGGACGCCGGGCAATCAGATCGAGGCTGCCTTTGATGCCTTGCAGCAGGTTGTTGAAGTCGTGGGCCAGGCCGCCGGTGAGTTGCCCCACCGCCTCCATTTTCTGCGCCTGGCTCAGCCGCGCTTCAAGCAGCCGTTGCTCGGTAAGGTCGGTGACCACACCGCAGATAATCGGCTCTTCGCTGCTGTCCAGGGCCAAGGCGCGGAAGGACAAATAGGCGGGAAACAGGTGGTCATCTTCGGAGCGCAAATTGAACTCCGCGCGTACCGCTTCTTCGGCGCTGTCGGCGAGGAATTGGCGGAAGCGTTCGCGCTCGGCGCTGGCAATAAATTCGCTGAAGTCGCGCGCGACCACTTTTTCCAGCGGCCGGTGCACGATCTCGCCGAGCCGCTCGTTGCCGTACAGCACAAAGCCGTCGAGCGACAAGGTGACGGCGCCTTCCTGCATCTGCTCGATCAGCGTGCGGTATGGGCGGTCGGCGCTTTCCAGGGTGTAGACGCTAACGCCCTCCCCGGTGTCGATAAACAGCGCGTCCACGGCGCCGGTGCGAATGGCTTCCAGCGTCTCTTCGGCCTCGCGCAGTTTGCCCGTCAGGGCCTGAATATATTGCTCGTCGGTCAACCCTTCTTCGCGTTCGATCATAGGCAGGACCTCACTCGATACCCAGGGCGCTACGCAGGGTAGCGGTATCGGACAAATCACCAATCAGTAAACGTACGGGCATGGGCTTGAGCTTCATCAACGTAGGCACCGCAATGATCTGCGCGTCACGCGCGGCGCTGGGGTTTTGGTAGATGTCGATCACTTCCAGCGAATAGGCGCCGGCCAGTTCGCTGTCGCAGACGTTGCGCAGGTTCTGTATGGCCCGCGTAGAACGGGTGGTGTTGCCGGATACATACAAACGCAGCTCACAAAATTCCGTTTGGGTGTTTCCACCGTCGGTTTGCGGTGTGGATGACTGTTGCGGTTCGTGCGGCAGTTGGCTCAATTGTTCGGCTCTGGGCGAATGTCCAAGCCGACCAATACTTTGTCGGTGTTGGACAAGTCGCCAATGATTTTGACCAGCGGCGTAGCAAGTGCCGCACTAAGGTCGGTAAGGCGAGTATCTGATCGCCTGCCGCCAGTTGGGGGGTTACGCGCAAGTCGATCACTTCAATGCTGTACACCCCTGCCAGGTATTCCTCGCAGATGCGCTGCAGGTTGCGCAGCGCCGTGACGGATTTCGGCGTCTGCCCGGCGATGTACAGGCGCAGGGCGTAATGCCCTGGCTGGCCAAGGCGTGACGGTCGATGGGTTGGGCTTGTTGCGCCTCGGTCGTAGTCATTCGACGACTCCTCGTGCGTGTGCCAGTTGCTGACGCATGTCATCGTCACTTTGCAATTGGCGGCTTTCATCACCGTCCAGCAGCGATTCTTCCTGCTCCTGGGCG
Organism: Pseudomonas sp. CC11G; assembly: GCF_056174845.1. NCBI lineage: Bacteria > Pseudomonadati > Pseudomonadota > Gammaproteobacteria > Pseudomonadales > Pseudomonadaceae > Pseudomonas > Pseudomonas sp. CC11G. Next base: position 13,218 of record NZ_JBWBZC010000020.1, on the reverse strand, counting down.
TCCAATGCAGCGCGCATTTCGGCGATCTTGCGTTCCAGCTCGTTGCGGTTTTTCTGTTTCTCGCGCTTGCGCTGCTCGATCAGTTGTTTACGCAGTTCGGCTTCGCGGCGTTCACGGGCTTCCTGGTTCAACCGGGCAGAACCGGTGAGTACGCCATGGGGGCCGATTAGGGTGAGACCAACGTAATGCCGCGTTGATCGATGTGGTATTCGCGCACCTGGTTGGAGTGCCCCATGCCACGGGCCTTGAGCACATACAGCAGGCTGTTGTATTCGCCATCGGCCTCGACGCTGGACAGCGACACCCAGGTGTCCATCAGCGAGGAAATCGCCCGATCCAGCTCGCCACGGATGGTTTTCGCATCGCTCAGGCTGGTGAAGATGGCGGTGATATTGCGCTGCTTCAGCAGGTCGACCAGGCGCAGCAAGGTGGCGTGCACTTCCGACTGCGGACCGTGGAACGCCGAGATCGGGTCGATGATCACGGTGTGCGGTTTGAACTCGCTGATTTCCCGTAAATTGCGCGCCAGGTGCACTTCGAGGCCATAAAGGCTCGGCCGTGCCGACTCCACCCGCAGCAGATCCTGGTCGATATAGCCCTTGAGCTTCAGGCCCACCGAGCCGAGATTGCGCAGCAATTGGCTCTCAGCTTCCTCGAAGGAAAACATTAGGCAGCGCTCGCCACGTCGGCAGGTGGCATTTACGAAGCTGGCGGCGAAGGTGGTTTTACCCGTACCGGCCAGGCCCGAGACCAGCACGCTGGAGCCACGGAAATAAACCGCCGCGATCCAGCATACGGTCCAGCCCCTCAATACCCGTAGGTACGATTTCTTCCAGGGCCAGGTGATCCAGGCCAGCGGCGGTGATAGGCATCACCGTCAGGCCTTGCTCGTCGATAAAGAACGGATATTCGTTGGTGCCATGGGACGAGCCGCGGTACTTGATCACCCGCAGGCGGCGCGTGGTGATCTGATCGACTACGCGGTTATCCAGCAGAATCACGCAGTCCGACACGTACTCTTCAATGCCGTAACGGGTGAGCAGCCTTCACCGCGCTCGCCGGTGACAACGGCCGTTACGCCGCGTTCTTTCAGCCAGTAGAACAGTCGACGCAGTTCGGCGCGCAGCACGGCGGCGTCTTTGAAGCTGGAGAACAGTGCTTCGATGGTGTCGAGCACCACGCGCTTGGCGCCGATGCTGTCGATGGCGTAACCCAGACGGACAAACAGCCCTTCGAGGTCGTACTCGCCGGTTTCCTCGATTTCGCTGCTGTCGACGTACACGTGGTCGATGGCCAGCAGGTTCTGGTCTACCAGGGCTTGCAGGTTGTAATCCAGGGAGCCGACGTTTTCGATCAGGTCCTGGGTGCGCTCCTCGAAGCTCATAAATACGCCGGGCTCACCGTATTGGGTGGCGCCGTTAACCAGGAAGCTCATGCCAAACAGGGTTTTGCCGCAGCCGGCAAAGCCGCAGATCAGCGTGGGCCGCCCTTTTGGCAGGCCGCCCAGGGTAATTTCGTCGAAACCGGTAATACCGGTGGCCACTTTCTTCAGTGTGGCGGGTTGCGCAGTGGCAGATGGCGTCTCGGCCAATTCAGATCACCTTTGTAATCGTGAGTGATGGCTGCATACGCAACGGCATACAGCTTCCTATGCACTCCGACTGCAAGGTTTTGAAAAGGTCGATATTTCTTATAGCAATTTGATGGCAAAACCGTCTTTGTCCGTCAATGCTCGCAGCCCGCCCGGGCTTCGCTGTCGCTCGGTGAGATCGCAGCGGATTGTCGGACCGCTCCCCACCTTCCTTTCGAACCGTCTGGCTGCGGCGCGCAGCTATTGCAGGCTCTACTCGGCAGCACGAATCAAGGACGTATTCCTCCCCTCCCCTTGGCTCGACGCCGCCAACGTGGTGGCGGTTATTTCCGCCCTGTGCCGAGGTTTACATGCCGAAAAAAACACCCCCTTTTATCTCCTTCATTGCGTGTGACATTCCCACAGCAACGCTGTGCTGCCAGGGAGGAACATGCATGAATCCCGCGCTAATCACCGCCTGGTTCGACCTGATGCAGCAAGACCGCACCCACACGCCAGACACAAACCTGTTTTTATATTTGACCAGGCCTGCAGCCCCACTCCGATCTGGACCACCATCACCAGCGTGATTTCCCCGCAGGCCGTTCATTCACTGTTTACCGGCTTGCCTGAAGCCCACCTAATCGACCTGGCGCCCTTGTTGATTCAAGTCGACCTGTGCGACCCCATGCAGCAGTTTTGGCTCGAAAACCTGCTTACCACCTTGGAACCCTGCTCAGGCGTGCTCGCCCTGCATTCACCCTGGCCATTCAGCGACCTGTGCGTATTTTTCGGGCACTGCATGGAGGCTCGCTTCGGCGGCGCTATCGGCCTTTTCCGCTACTACGACCCGCGAACTTTTCCCCTACTGATGCGCGATGTACTTGAACCTCGGCAACAGCAGCGGCTACTGCGGCCCGTTGTCAGCTGGAGCTGGCTTGACCGCGATGGAATACCGCAACGCCTGGCAGGGGTGGCGGGGCCGCCGGAGTTCGCCGACAAGCAGAACCCGTTCGAGCTAACTGACGCGCAGTTGGAAATCCTGGGCTGCGCATCTGATGCCACCGTGGCGTTAAGGACGTTCGACGATGTGTTAGCTGACTGCAAGTCCGAGCAGAACTTCCAGCGGTGCTACGCCGCGATGCGGGAGGCCACGCGAGTCGGGTTGATTGTCGACAGCCAGCGGCAAGCCTTCGCGCTGGAGCAACTGCGCAAGGGGGACCCGGTATGAAATCTGAAACTAGGGGTTTTGCCGGTGTTGTTGGTGCGGCAGTTGGCTGTGTGCTGGGCACGGGGCTGTTCGTTGGGGTGGTCCAGGCTGGCGCGCTGTATGGGATCAACCATACGCATTGGGCAATTAACCGGTTTAGCGTGGATGGGAATCCGGCTTATGACGTGGTCGGGCCGTATCAACGGGGCGGCGGCGGATGGGGGTATTCGCGCCGGCGCGGTGGGTGCCGGGGATGACGGTGCGGGTGGATTGGGAGACGGGGGTGGCATATGCCGAGGCGTCTCCTGTTATGCCGACTGGCCCAAATACCTTAAATGGGTTGAAAAAATAGACGCGCAAACGCGCAAACATTCAAAGCTGGTTCCAGTCCCGAATTACACCGACCAGAAAGTATGCGGCATGACTGTCCACTTTTTGCCTTGCGATGAACTGCGCGTCACCACTTCCTGCTTCGCCTATGGCAGCCCCGAATACCCGATAAAAACCGCGCTGCAACTGCCGGAGCCTACGTCATGCCCACAGTGACTCATTCGCCGGTTTGCTATCCGCCACAATTCCCTTTGTTGGGTCGCTTGCCCAGACGTCCGCAACAGGTTTCGAAAATATTCGAATGCAGGAACAGATGTGCGTCGACTACCACGATTCCCTGTGCATCGCCGCGGGCCGTCGCGTGTTGCGACCCTGCAGCGAAACCTTGCATGTCAGCCTGTTTTTCGACGGCACGGGCAACAACCTGTTCAACGACCTCTATCGCTCCACCGTCCCGAATCCCACCAATATTGCTCGGCTATTTCGCGCCACTATCGGCAATGGGTATGCCGGTGGTGCAGCAGGCGTCGAAGGCTGGTTGACCCACCTGGCACCGGGCTTAACAACTACTTCAAGTACTACATGCCAGGCGTGGGTACGCCCTTTCCGGAAGTTGGTGACTTTGACTATACGGCCACGGGCTTGGCGTTTGCCCGGTACGGCGAAGAGCGGATCAATTGGGGTTTGCTGATGGTGCTGGACGCGCTGCGCCAGCTAGTGGAGCTACCAAGGCTGGACGATGCCGCGCTCTTGAAATCGGTCCAGGCCATGGGCGACATAGCAGGTATGCAGGGCCTTACTCGTCGCCGAAATGAGTTCAAGCGTCAATTGCAGGCAATGGCAACGCCCTTGCGAATCGCCATCCAACAACCCAGCCTGGGCAGGCCCAAATTGGTGGGGCTTCGTCTGTATGTGTACGGGTTTTCACGCGGGGCCGCTGGCGCCCGCGCGTTCGTTAAATGGCTTCATGAGCTGCTTGACCATGAAGACCCAACCCAGCCGGCGATAGTGCTGGACGGCATCGCCTGCCAGTTCAGGTGCAGTACCTGGGGCTGCTGGATACCGTGGCCTCTGTGGGAATGGCCGACCCGATACCCGGTGCTAATGGCCAGATGAGCTGGGCGGACAACACGCAGCAATTGCCCGGCGGTAACTATCTGGTTAAGCGTTGTTTGCACCTGGTCTCTGGCCATGAGCAGCGGTTGTGTTTTCCGTTGGACTCCATTCGCCGTGAAACGGGGGGTATCCGGTTAACAGTCAGGAAGTGATTTATCCGGGTGTGCACTCGGATATTGGCGGTGGGTATCCGCCTGGGGATCAAGGCAAGGCTTTTAGTGGGGGTAATTTTGAGGGAGACGCCCTCTTGCTTTCGCAAATTGCCCTGCATGATCTCTACGCTGATGCTTTTTCTAATGGTGCGCCACTGAAGGTTCCAAGTGACGCCGTGCCAGAAAATCTACAACACCAAAGGTGGCGTTCCATGGAAGCTGATGTTGAAAAAGCTTTCGGTGCTTCCCCAGTGCTCACGGATCGCTTCAACGCCTGGCGCCACGTAACCCTCGGTCTTCCCACAGCAGCCGAACCCCTCCCCCAAAACGAAACCGAGCACTACCACCCCATCCTCGCCACCGACACCCTCGAACAAGCACACAAACACCAACTCGGCTGGTTAACCGCCTGGCGCATCGATCGCTACGCCTTCGCCAGCCTAGAACAAACGCCGTTCTATCGTCTGGCATCCGATACCCATAGCGACCCCGTGGCACTGGCTCAAGCCCGGGAAGCGCGTAAAAGGGCGCAGAAAGAGGTCGAGGAAACTCGTAAAGGTGCTGCCGAGATTGCGGTATTCCTCCGCACGGAGCCCAAGCTTCCTGAGCCGGGCGTCAAAGACTTCGATCCGGACCTGGGCAAAACTCAACTGCGTGAAGCGGCGCGAGAGTTTGGCCAAGACTTTCGTAACCCTGAGCACCTGCGCTTTGTGATCGACCGCCTGATACCCGCCTATATGCCGCCCGTTAACGTGTACGACGTTATCCACGTCGATGCCGGCGTCGAATGCCTGCATATGAAGGCGGCAGGTCGAGCGCGCGTCGGCCAGCTCTTTCCACCACCGGACGGCTTTTACAACCATATGGACGACGACCACCGCGGACGGGTGGACGAAGCCCTCAACGCCAACCAACCCACAGGCCTGCTTCGAGCCTTGTTTGACGATCAGGTGCACGACTCCAGAGCCTGGTTTTTCTACTCGTGGGGGCGCGAGCCTATGGGCAGTTATTTCCGTGAGCGAATGGTGTTTTTTGGCGAACCGAACCGGCGTGAGCTGGCGATAAACGCTCAGCAAGACCGCGCACTGCTCGCCGACCACCTGATGCCCAATCCATTACCGGAACTGACCCCTGAGCGTCTGGCCCAGATACAGGAAGAGTCAGCAGAGCGTTATCGCCTCTATCTGGCATCGCTTGTGGAGGGTGCCGATGAGTCCGTTTAAGTGTCGTCGCAATCACATAAGTCCGACGCCTAGCGGCGTTGCATCGGTAAGGGCCCTCTGCATGACGGCGCTACTGCTGTCATCAGAAGCGGCGACAGCGGGCGCCCTCTACGGCATCAACCATACGCATTGGGCAATTAACCGGTTTAGCGTGGATGGGCAGCCAGCCTATGACAGTATCGGCCCCTATCAACGTGGCGGCGGTGGATGGGGCTACGCCGCACCGGCGCGTTGGATGCCGGGGATGACGGTGAAAGTGGATTGGGAAACGGGGGTAGCATATCCAGATGGGTTTCCTGGATATGCTGACCGCCCGAAATATTTAACGTGGGTGGAAAAGAATGACGCATTGAAACGCCAACACTCCAAACAAGTCCCCATCCCCGACTACACCGGCCAAAAAACCTGCGGCCTAACCGTCCATTCCTGCCCTGCGACGAAATCCAGGTCACCACCTCCTGTTACGCCTACGGCCAACCCGAATACCCCATCAAAACCCCGCTAAACCTCCCCATCCCCGCCACCTGCCCCGCCCCCGCGTTGCAATAACGCCCCTGCGAAACTTGCAGATTGCATGCAGCCACCCCGGCCACCATGCAGTCTGCAAATAGCATGGTGATATCAGCGAAACCTATCTAATTGATTTTATTAGACTTAAACGAATTTAAAAACCTGGCACGCCAGCTGCTCTCTGTTTGCATCTCAAAAAACAAAACGGAGCGAACAACCATGCAACTGGCGATCAACTACCTGTTTCAATCCTTCCCTGGCCAGGAAGTAGCCGTAACTCCTCGTCCGGACGGCACCTTGGTGCTGGCCCTGAAATGCGGCGAACACCAGATCACCAAGGTGATCGCCAGCGAAGCGGTATTCAACGAAGCGAAAATCAAGGACGTGGTGCGCGATATCCAGCGCGATATGAAGCTGGCCTCCGGCGAGCTCTCCTGGAAAGGCGCCGGCGCCCAGTGGGTATGGCAACGCCTGCCCACCTATGAAGGCCCGATTCACGTCACCAAAGCCAAACGCCTTTCCCAGCGTCCCCTGGCCCATGTGCGTCCGCATCTAAATGCCGCCATGTCGGCATGACCCCCGATTTACCCTCCCAGCGACAGACTTGCCCGGCTCCGTAAGGCGCCGGGATTTTTTTGCTGGTCGTTCCTCTCGATGGAGCACTCCCGATGCGCGCACTCACTTACCACGGCAGCCATAACGTTCAGGTCGATACCGTTGACGACCCGGTCATCCAGGAGCCGGACGATATTATTTTGCGGGTCACCGCCACCGCCATCTGCGGTTCCGACCTGCACCTGTATCGCGGCAAGATTCCCCAGGTAAAACACGGCGATGTGTTTGGCCACGAATTTATGGGCATCGTCGAAGAAGCCGGCAGTGCGGTAACGGCGGTGGCCAAGGGCGACCGTGTGGTGGTGCCGTTCGTGATCGCCTGCGGCAGCTGCTTTTTCTGCGAGATGAACCTGCAGGCCGCCTGCGAAACCACCAACCCCGGGCGCGGCGCCATTCTGAATAAAAAACAGATTCCCTCCGGCGCGGCGCTGTTCGGCTATAGCCATTTGTACGGCGGTTTACCGGGCGGCCAGGCGGAGTTTGTGCGGGTGCCCAAGGCGAATGTCGGGCCCTTTAAAATTCCGGATGAACTGGACGACGAGCGCGTGCTGTTTCTCTCCGACATTCTGCCCACCGGTTACCAGGCGGTGATCAATGCGGGCGTAAAAGCCGGCAGCAGCGTGGCGATTTTCGGCGCCGGGCCGGTGGGGCTTATGGCAGCCGCGTGCGCGCATATGCTCGGCGCCGACCAGATTTTTATGGTGGACCAGCACGCCTATCGCCTTGAGTATGCGGCGCGCACCTATGGGGTCATTCCCATCAATTTCAGCGAAGTAGACGACCCGGCTGCCGCCATCATCGAGCAGACCATGGGCTCGCGCGGTGTGGACGCAGTCATCGACGCTGTCGGCTTTGAAGCCAAAGGCAGCACCACCGAAACCGTGCTCACCGCGCTGAAGCTGGAAGCCAGCAGCGGCGCCGCTTTGCGCCAATGCATCGCGGCAGTACGGCGTGGCGGCACGGTGAGTGTGCCGGGTGTGTATGCCGGCTTTATTCACGGGTTTCTGTTCGGCGATGCGTTCGACAAAGGCATTACCTTCAAGATGGGCCAGACCCATGTGCATGGCTTGCTGCCGACCTTGCTGGAGCATATTCAGGCGGGCGAACTGCGTCCGGAGATCATCATCAGCCACCGCATGCGCCTGTCTGACGCCGCCGAGGGCTACAAGATCTTCGACAAGGCAGACGACGAGTGCCGCAAGGTCATTCTGCGGCCGTAAGGAGCACCGACGTGGCCAACCTGCGTATTGCCACCTACAACCTCAACGGCATTCAAACCCGCTTGCCCGCCCTGCTCGCCTGGCTGGAGCGGGAGGCGCCGGACATCGTCTGCCTGCAAGAGCTGAAAACCGCCCATAACAAATTCCCCGCCAGCGCGATTCGCGATGCCGGGTATGGCGTGGTGTGGAAAGGCCAATCGGCTTGGAACGGCGTGGCCATTCTGGCCAAGGGCATGGAGCCGTTGCAGGTGCGCGATGAGTTGCCGGGTGATGCGCAGGACAACCAGAGCCGCTATATCGAAGCCGCCGCCCATGGCGTGCTGGTGGGGTGTTTGTACTTGCCCAACGGCAACCCGCAACCGGGGCCCAAATTCGAGTACAAGCTGGCGTGGTTCGAGCGCCTGTTGGCTCACGCCGAAGGCCTGTTCGCCAGCGGCCATCCGGTGGTGCTGGCCGGCGATTACAACGTGGTGCCCACCGACTTCGATATCTACAGCCCCAAGTCCTGGCTCAAGGATGCGTTGCTGCAACCGGAAAGCCGTGAGTGTTATCAGCGGTTGTTAAAACAGGGCTGGACCGATGCGTTGCGCGCGCAGTTTCCGGATGAGCAGGTGTTTACGTTCTGGGACTATTTTCGCCAGCACTGGCAGCGCAACTCGGGGCTGCGGATTGACCATCTGCTGTTGAGCAAAGGGTTGAAGAAGAAGCTGGTGAATGCCGGGGTAGACCGTTGGGTGCGGGATCAGGAGCACGCGAGTGACCATGCGCCGACGTGGATCGAGCTCAAGCCGTAACCCTCTTTTGCAGGAAATCGCCACACCTTGTGGGAGAGGCTTCAGCCTCGATGCTTTTGGTGCCCGCGCAGGCTAATTGCTCTCTGTTGGAATAATCGAAATCTTGCCGTTCTTCTCCACAATGGCGAACTTGATCTGGTCCAGCCGCTCCAGCCCCTGCTTTTCCCGCGCAGCTTCCATGATGTCTTCCACGCGCATATGCATGGCCTTCAGGCGCCCGTCCAGGGCCACGCCGTTCTCCACCACAATGGTCGGTGAGCCTTCCATCCAGGTGTCGAACTGCGGCCAACGCCATTGCAGCCGCGACAGCACCACGTCGATGGCGACCAACGTGACGATCACCAGCGCCGCATTGGTAAAGGAAAAGTCATCGCCCAGCAGCGCTTGCTGCGTGGCCTCGCTGATGATCAGCAAGAGAATGAAATCGAAGATGGTCAGCTCGGACAACGACCGCCGCCCGGCGAATTTGAAGATCACCAGCAGCACCAGATAAATACCAACCGCGCGCAACACTGCGTCCATTAAAGCCTCGGCGTCAGGGATAGATAAATTGGTTGAGTGCCAGGCGCTGGCCGCTGGCGGCGAGTACCGAGTGGTAGCGGCCCAGGCCATCGGCGCGTACTTCCAGATGCACCCGCGCGGTGCCCTGTGCATCGGCCTTCAGCTGTAGCTGCATGCCCGACTGGGCGTAGGTGGCGGCGTGTTCTGCGGGCGGCGTGATGCCTTCTACCGACAGGCCATCGAGCAGTTCGCCTTCGATAGTCAGCGTCAGTTCGCTGCCCGGTTGGCCGTGCAGCTCAATCGTCATGCTGGAACTTGCGCCATTGCGCAGAAAGCGTTCGTAGTCCACGCGCAACTGGCCCTGCGCGCTGGCCTGGTGGGTGGTGCTCAACAGGCCATGGGAAAACAGCCCCAGCAGCGTGAGCAGCACCACCGCCAGCATCCACCAAAGGCCCTGACTCTCCGAGCGCCACAAGCGCTGTTGCACCGGCATATTTTCCTGCACCGGTTCACTGCGGCTACGCGCCTCGTCTTCGGTCAGCTTCATGCCCCACTCCGCGTTTGCCAATGAGTGGTGGACTCAAGCGAAGCGGCATTGGTTCGAGGTGTTTGTGTGTCCGCACTCAGCTCAGCTGTTTACGCCACTGCTGAATCTGCTCCAGGGTCGCCGTCGCGCCGCCACACACGATCACCAACGGGCGCTGGAAGTCGCCGGTCAGCTCGGCATCGGCGCTATACAACGCAGCCAATGCGGCGCCGCACGCAGGCTCGACCACTACGCGGTGGTCGTGGAGGAATTGTTCGCAGGCTTGCACGGCTTGCAGGTCCGTCACGGTGGCGCAGCGGATGTTATGAGTCTGCGTAACGGCAAAGGCGTTTTCGCAAACGGCCTTGGCGCCCAACGACGTGGCGATGCTGGTGATGGCCGGCAGCTCGATGCGTTTGCCGGCGGCCACCGATTGCGCCAGCGAATCGGCGCCGTGGGTTTCCACGGCCAGTACCGGCAGTTGGCCCAGGCCATTGCGGTCAAGGCCGGCGATTACGCCGGACAACAAACCGCCGCCGCCCACCGCCACAATCACCGAATCAAAGTCGATACCGGCGCTCACCACTTCGTCGATGAGGCTGCCGTGGCCGGCCCACATCTCGGCGTTGTCAAAGGGGTGGATAAACGCGGTGTTGTCATCGAGCAGCGATTGAGCCAGCGCATTGGCTTCCATCCACGAGGCGCCGTGCACAATCACGTCGGCGTTCTGCTGTTCGATCAGCGCTTTGGCGCGTGCGGTGGTGGTTTCAGGTACGACCACGGTGACTGGAATATTCAGCTGGCGGCCGGCATAGGCCGCGGCGATACCGGCATTGCCGCCGGAGGAAGACACAAAGCGGGTTTTACCCTGAGCTGCGTAGGTTTCGCAGACTGCGCCAATACCGCGAATCTTGAACGACCCCACAGGCTGCAACGCTTCCATTTTGAGCCACACGGTTTTACCGGTTTGCAGGCTGAGCGGGCGTGATTGCAGCAGGGGCGTTTGGATATGCAGCGGCATGGAAAAACCTCGGGTAGAAAAAAACGAGGGCCGCAGAATAACCGTAGGGCGAATATTCGCAATGCGAATATCCGCCGTTTCCCCTTACCCCAAGCTTCCCAGCCGCGGCGAGGACGGTGCGATTTCGCCGATTTTTTCCAGCCGCGCCCGCACGATATTGCGGCTGATATTCAGCAGTCGCCCGGTCTGCAATTGGTTGCCATGGCAGAAGCGGTAGGCGGTGCGAAAGATGGTTTCCTCGATGTGCTCGTACAGGTCGGGATGGTTGCGTTCGAACAACTCGATCAACGCCGCTTCCAGATCCGCCGGGCCCGCCGCAACCGGCGCCGGGGCTTGGCTGAGCGCAGCAGGCACTGCTGCCTCGTGACGAATGCCGGCGGAGCGCATGTCCACCAGGTGCAAGTCGTTGGGCTGCACCCGTTCATTGCGGCATACCAGCAACGCGTGGTGAATGGCGTTTTCCAGTTCACGAATATTGCCCGGCCAGCTGTGGCTCAGCAGTTTGCGCTCGGCCTCCTCGCTAAGGCTGGCGCGTTTGTAGCCCAGGCGCTGGCAGTGTTCTTCCATGAAGAATTCGGCCAGCGGCATGATGTCGCCCGGCCGTTCGCGCAGTGGCGGCAGGCGGATGGTGGCGACGTGCAGGCGGTAAAACAGGTCTTCGCGAAAATGCCCGGCGACCACCGCGTCCGCCAGGTTGACGTTGGTGGCAGCCACCAAACGCACGTTGATGGGAATGGGTGTACGCGAGCCCAGGCGCACCACTTCGCGCTCCTGCAGCACCCGCAGCAATTTCACCTGCATGTTCAGCGGCAGGTCGCCGATTTCATCGAGAAACAGCGTGCCGCCTTTGGCCGCTTCAAACCAGCCAGCCTTGCTTGTGGTGGCGCCGGTAAAGGCGCCTTTCTCGTGGCCGAACAGTTCGCTTTCCACCAGGGTTTCGGCGAAGGCGCCGCAGTTCACCGCCACAAAGGGTTCTTTGCTGCGGTTGCTGAGGTTGTGGATATGCCGGGCGACCAATTCCTTACCGGTGCCGGTCTCGCCAATGATCAGCGCATTGGCCTCACTGGGGGCCAAGCGCTCGATACGGCTGAGCAATTCCTGTGAGCGCGGATCTTTGAAAACCAGCACGGTGGCACGCACCGATTTAGTCAGTTCGCGGGCATTGGGATGGGTGAGCAACGACATAGTGCATACCTGGCAGGCAAAGGGCGCTGCGGCAATCATGCACGAAGGAGGCATAGATAAAAAAATTATTAATTAATCTTTATATATTCGATTTGTATCTATGAAGAAACACTGCTGCTGGAGCAGCAACCGGTCAGCAATCGTTGCGCGACCACCAGCATAAAAAGCCTGACTGCCCCCCACTGCATCGCTACAACCTCCTGTTTACGGGCCTTGCGGCGCCTGGCATGCATTCTGCTCTGGGCCCTTAAAGCGCGGATGTTCCGCCGCAAGGAGAGCAACATGAACAGACTTTGGCGTAACGGCCTTGCAGCGCTGGCGACCCTGGCCTTCAGCCTGGGCGTGGTGGCTGCGGAAAAACCCACCTCGGTAAAAATTGCCATCGTGGCGTTTACCCAGGGCGGTAAACCGACCTTCGGCGGCATTCCCGGCCGTGTGATTGAAGAAGGCTGGCTGGAACAGGAGCTGGCCAAACAAGGCATCAAGATCGACTGGATCGCCCTGCCCCACGCCGGCGCCGGTCCGCAGATCAACGAAGGTTTTACCAACAACAGCATCGACTTCGCCGTACGCGGCGACCTGCCCTCCGTCATCGGCGGCGCCGGTGGCGTGCCAGGCAAACTGATCGTGCCCGGCGGCAGCGGCAACAACGTGTACCTGGTGGTACCGGCCGGCTCCACGGCCACCAGCATCGAACCTCAAAGGCAAACGCGTGGCCCTGCACCGCGGCCGGCCGTGGGAGTTTGCATTCACCAACTTTCTGGCCAGCAAGAACCTGAGCCTCGCTGACTTCAAAATCGCCAACCTCAACCCGCAAGTGGGCGCGGCTGCGGTGTCGGCTGGCAAAGTGGATGCCGCCGTCTTGCTCAACGACGCCTATGCCCTGGAAGACAAAGGCGTGGGCAAGATCATCTGGTCGACCAAACAGGGCGACAACTCCTGGCGTCTGGTCTCGGATCTGTGGGGCACCGATGACTTCGTGCAGCGCTACCCGGACGTGACCCAGTTGCTGGCCACCGCGTGGGTAAAAGCGGCCTGGTGGATTTCCCAGGAGCAGAATCGCGACGCGTACTACACGCTGTCGTCCAAAGCTGGCACCGCTGAAAGCGTATTGCGCCGAGACGACCAAGGCGACCCCGTGGCCTGGAAGATCGCTGGGCGCCAAAAAGCGATGCGCAGCTCAAAGCCCACTACCAGGCTCTTTCCCACTACGCCTTCGAAAACAAGCTGATTCGTGAAGAAGTG